>NZ_PJBE01000013.1:2400000-3000000 GCF_002836205.1 Shewanella sp. Choline-02u-19 | reverse complement strand
TTACTTAAGTTGCTACTATCTGTTACAAAATTAACTGCGTTTTAAACAAATCCCGTTGGTAAAGTGTGATATAAAAGTCCGCAAAAATACCAATAATAAAAGGGATGGATAATGAAAAGCGTCATTCGTCATATCGGAATGAGTGCTCTAACAGTCGCTAT
Organism: Shewanella sp. Choline-02u-19; assembly: GCF_002836205.1. Classification (NCBI taxonomy): domain Bacteria; kingdom Pseudomonadati; phylum Pseudomonadota; class Gammaproteobacteria; order Alteromonadales; family Shewanellaceae; genus Shewanella; species Shewanella sp. Choline-02u-19. The sequence continues at coordinate 2,999,839 of NZ_PJBE01000013.1, read as the reverse complement.
TTTAGCGGGTTGCTCATCGACTAACACCACTGTTGTACCTGAGCTAACTTCCGCTACAAATGTTGTAGCATTGTCAGCGCCTCCACAAGTTGACCAAGCACTTACACTTAATCAGATTATGGCTAATCCAGATTGGATGGGGTTACTTGCAAAAGGGGCTTACTGGAGTGACGATAGCCAATCAATCTATTTTTCTCGCCAAGCCCATGGCAACCCAACTAAAAATTACTATCAACAAGATAGCAAGGGTTCTGCAGCCAACGAGCTTGCGTTAAATCAGCTTCATGCAGCCGATCAAGAATATGGTGTGCTGGATAATGATAAGACGCGTAAAGCCTATCTTTATCAAGGTAACTTGTTTGTAAAAGATCTCGGTTCAAAAGTCATCACTCAACTCACCCGCCAAAATACCAATGTTGATGGTGTCCGCTTTTTGAACAATGGTGATATTGCCTATTGGCAAGGTGATAATATTTTTAAAATTCACCGCGATTCAGGTTTATCCGAGCAGATAGCCAATATCAAAATGGCATCCGCCCCTAAAGGTGTTCAAGATCCTTCAAGCTATATCGCCAAACAGCAACATCGCCTTATTGAATATGTTGCACTGCAACAAAGCAACGCCAAGTCTAAGCAGCAGTATAAAGAAGCTTTAGTTAACGCAGATCCTACTATGGCAGCCAAGACATGGTATTTAGGTGATACTGAAGTGGTCACCGAGCTGAGCTTATCTCCTGACGGACGGTATGTATTGTTGTCACTACGTGACAAAGATTACAGCTGGCGTTCAGAGCACGACATCATGCCGAACTACTTAGGTAAAGACGGTTATGTCGATGCAGTACCTGCCCGCGCCCGTGTTGCCGAAGATACCCCGCCAGGTGAGCGTATGGTTATTCTTGACCTGCAAAATCACACCAAAAAAGACGTTACCATTGAAGGCCTGACGGGTTTTGATGAAGACGTACTGGCGTCAGTTAAGGCAGAAAATGCCAAGGCTAAAGGTGAAAGCTATATTAGCGAAAAATCACCGCGTAAAATTCAATTCATTCAAGATTGGGGATGGTCACAAAGTGCTATCCAATGGCAAGCATCTGGCGATAAAGTCGCGGTGATGCTCGAAGCTATCGATAATAAAGATCGTTGGATAGCGACGGTTGATTTAAGTAAAGGCAGTTTGAAAACTGAACATCGCCTGCACGATGATGCGTGGATTAACTACAACTTTAACCAGTATGGTTGGTTGCCTAATAGCGATAGCCTGTATTACCTTTCTGAAGAGACGGGTTATTCACACCTGTACCTAAAAGCCAGTGGCGAAAAAGCTAAAGCGCTGACACAAGGTCAATATGTGGTAAGTGATATTACATTGGGCCCCAAAGCACAGTTTATCTATTACAAAGCCAATAAAAGCCACCCAGGTATCGATAATGTTTATCGGGTAGAGATAGCAACAGGTAAAGATGAGCAACTAACGCAGTGGCAAGGTCAGCTCGATTATAGTTTGAGCCCTGATGGTACGCAGTTACTGCTCAGTGCTTCTACTCGTACAAAACCTGCAGAGCTTTTTGTACAACCTGTTGGCGGCGCGATAAAACAGCTGACTGATTATACAAGTGATGCATTTAAAAACTATGCATGGCAAGCACCAGAAGTCGTTACTGTTCCATCAACCCATGGTGCCGGCGAGGTGTATGCTCGTGTTTATTTGCCGCAAGGATATAGCAAAGACAACGCTGACAAGTATCCGGCAGTTATTTTTAACCATGGTGCAGGTTATCTGCAAAATGCTCACTACGGCTTCTCTGGTTACTTCAGAGAGTTCATGTTCCACAACTTGCTTGCCCAACAGGGCTACGTAGTCATGGATATGGATTATCGCGGTTCAAAAGGCTACGGCCGAGATTGGCGTACAGCGGTATACCGTCAGATGGGAACCCCTGAAGTTGAAGATCTTAAAGACGGTGTCAGCTGGATGGCGGCTAATGCTAATGTCGATGCTGGTAAAGTGGGCACCTACGGTGGATCTTACGGTGGCTTCTTGACGTTTATGGCGCTATTTAATGAACCTGAACTGTTCCAAGCAGGCGCTGCATTGCGTCCAGTGACTGATTGGGCACATTATAACGCACCGTATACCTCTAATATCTTAAATACGCCAGATGTCGACCCCATTGCTTATGAGCGTAGCTCGCCAATTGAGCATGCTGCAGGTTTACAAAAGCCATTATTGATTATGAGCGGAGTGTTAGATGACAACGTATTCTTCCAAGACAGCGTTCGTTTAGTACAACGTTTGATTGAGCTTGAAAAGCCGATGTTTGAGACTGCGATCTATCCGGTTGAACCTCATGGTTTCCGTCAGCCATCGAGCTGGTTAGACGAATACCGCCGTATTTATAAACTGTTTGAGCAAGAGCTTAAATAACGTTATTCCAGACAATAAAAAGGCTCCCGATGGGAGCCTTTTTTATTTGGTATTCAATGTAATAGCGTGATATTAGCCTTGTGGGCTATTTTCGCTGCGACGACTGCGGCGCTGCCCTGATAACGGCGCAGATCCAGGCTTGCTTGATCGGCTATGTCTTGGGTTTTTATCCGTAGGCTTATGGCCACGCGCCGCTTCTCCGCTGCGTTGTCCATCTTTATGCTCAACTTTACCCGCACCATCTTGTTGGCTGCGATTAGCTGGCTTGGCACTTGAGTTAGAACGTCTTTGGTTGGTGCCTCGAGGGCTACTATTGCGCGGACCTTTGTTTTGTCCGTGAGATTTACCCGTCAAATCGGTCTCTGGCAGAGTATGAGTAGGTTCTAAACCTTCAATAACTCTACGTTCTAAATTTTGCTTGATCAGTAGTTCGATATCACGCAGCAATTTAACTTCATCATCGCTAACCAGTGATACAGCCTGACCAGTAGCACCTGCACGGCCTGTACGTCCGATACGGTGAACATAATCCTCAGGTACATTTGGTAGGTCGAAGTTGACAACTTGAGGTAGCTGATCGATATCAAGGCCACGAGCGGCAATATCGGTTGCGACTAAAATGCGTACATCGCCATTCTTAAATTCAGCCAGTGCTTTAGTACGTGCTCCTTGGCTTTTATTACCATGGATGGCTGCTGCAGTAATGCCTTTAGCCTCGAGACTTTTAGCCAAACGGTTTGCACCATGTTTAGTACGGCTGAAAACCAAGACCTGTTGCCAGTCATTTTGCTTGATAAGCTGAACCAGTACGGCTGCTTTTTGGCCTTTATCGACCGGGCAGATCCACTGGGTTACAGTATTAGCTGTGGCGTTACGAGGTGTTACTGAAATTTCAACCGGATTGTTGACTAAGCCTTTAGCGAGCTTTCGAATATCATCAGAGAAGGTCGCAGAGAACATTAAGTTCTGACGCTTAGCGGGTAGCGCGGCAATAATCTTCTTAATATCGTGAATAAAGCCCATATCTAGCATACGGTCAGCTTCATCTAGTACTAACACTTCAAGCTGGCTAAAGTTGACGGCGCGTTGGTTATAAAGATCAAGCAAGCGACCTGGAGTCGCGACTAGGATGTCAACACCACGACTAAGTTTCGAGATTTGTGGGCCAATGCCGACACCACCAAAAATAACCGCTGATTTTAGAGGCAGGTTTTTACCGTAAACTTCGACACTTTCACCCACTTGAGCCGCGAGTTCGCGCGTCGGTGTTAATACTAAGGCTCGCACTTGTTTTGCTGGAGCTTTGGTGCCTTTTGAAAGAATCTCTAACAGTGGCAATGTAAAGCCTGCTGTTTTGCCTGTCCCAGTTTGGGCGGCGGCCATAACGTCTTTACCTTCAAGTACCGCTGGAATAGCCTGTGCTTGAATTGGAGATGGAGTGTCATAGCCTTTGCTAGCGACAGCTTTCAAAATTTGGGCTGATAAGCCCAGTGAAGCAAAACTCATAGATTGGTCTCATTTCGGCCAGCCAAGCTGGCGTAAAGCGCGCTGACTGCTGTTATAGGAGGGCCGGCTAATGCTGGCGGGCGTGCAGCTTACAGGATCTGCCCAAAAAGCGCCATTTAATAAACAATAGCGCTATTATCTCATCGTTTAGAGTATGGCAGCGAATAGCAGCTTTTGAACGGGAGTACGGGGTAATGATTACCCGCTTAGCTGCTGGGAAAACAGCCTAATGGAGTTAAATTTCTCAATTGTGTGATTTTTAGTCGCTTAAAAGATGTTGTTTCAAGTCTGCACGTGTTAATCTCGCGCCCCTGAAAGTTTATCTATCGACTGCAACTCAAACTTAGCCAATCGCTTTTGGTCTATTTAAGGTGTATGCCTTGCTACAAGCCATTATTAATTATCATAAAGATGATGAACAACATTGGGTTGCAGAGTTAGCTTGTGGTCATAACCAGCATGTGCGTCATCGTCCACCGTGGGAAAACCGTGGTTGGGTGACAAGTACTCGCGGGAGAAAATCTATGCTCGGGTATCAACTCACATGTCAACTATGTGAATTCGACATGGTAGATAAACTGAAGTGATAGCTTAATAGGCGAATTGATCAGTCAGACATATTATTCACGACTATGACTTGGCATGGCAATTAAGCGCTATTACGCTGAAAGAATATTGAAGGTAGCAGCAAAGCAACGGCGATTGCTGTTACTTATTGATTGAGCTAAATCATTAACGCATTAAGCTCAAAGTATTACGATTATTGTTAGGAAAATAAGCAACATGACACAAACAAAGAAGTATGATTTTCGCGTTGTTGAAGATAAAACAACTTGGACTGGCCAGATCACTCGTCGTCAATCAGCTAGAAAAATAGTGGTATCAAAAACCCAAAAAGGTTTTGCTACTGAAGCTGAAGCGATAGCGTGGGGCGAAACTGAGCTGAAATCATTCTTAGAGAACCTTGTTAAGCGTAACGAACGTAAAGCTATAGCGCGTGACGAGCGTAATAAAGCGGCTGACGCTAAAGAGCTTGCAGCAGATGTATGGCGCAGCGCTCGTGACGAAAAGAGAGCATCTGAGAGTGATTCTGAAGATGAAAACCTTGATTACGGCTCAGACGCCGAGCGTTAATTGAGACGCTAACTTGCCAAGTGTTATTACACTATTATTAGGCAAGAGATAAAATTAACCGCGATAAGCTGAGCTTTCGCGGTTTTTTTGTGCTTAAAAGTCAACAGCTATGGCGAATGATGTTGAGTCATAGTCGCCATTTTATTGATCTAGCTCAATTTATGTGAGTCTCATAGCAAATACGCAACTGGCGTTTTATTCTGCGATTAATGCCTGCGATACTAGCATTCCTTTATGCCTCAATATTATTTTTTTTAGGCTACGGAACTTACACTTAAATGCAGTCCTCTTAAATACTGCTTTCTTGGTGACGGCCTTCAGGCGTCTTACTCTTACTCCGTTAATTTATTAAGCTTATCTGTCAAGTACAGTAAATCTGGGATCCAATGGATAAAACCGTAGAGAAAAAACTCACTCACTGGCTCAAACAGCAAAAATCAGCCTGTGGTTATTACCTCAATGTATCGATTTTCTTTGGGGTGCTAACCGGCATTAGTTTGATGTGTCAGGCATGGCTCATTGCTACCATATTACAAGGCATCATTATCGATGAACTGCCTAAGGCTACTTTTAGTGACCATTTCTGGTTACTGTTGCTGCTCACTATTGTTAGAGGTGTATTGGCATTTGCTAGAGAGCGTTCAAGTTTTAAAGCGGGTGCGCAGCTTCGAGTGCATATGCGCGCTGCGGTTTTGGATAAGTTGGCCGCATTAGGGCCTGCTTTTATTCAGGGTAAACCTGCTGGCAGTTGGGCGAGCATTGTGCTTGAACAAGTGGAAGACTTACAAGATTTCTACGCACGTTATTTGCCACAAATTGTTCTGGCAGGCTTTATTCCACTGATTATTTTAATGGCTGTATTCCCGGTCAACTGGGCGGCAGGGATTATTTTACTCGCAACCGCGCCGCTTATCCCAATGTTCATGATTTTAGTAGGAATGGGGGCTGCTGATGCTAACCGTAAAAACTTTGGCGCCCTGGCTCGTTTAAGTGGTCACTTTATGGATAGGCTTAAAGGCTTGTCGACCTTGAAGCTGTTTAATCAAGGTGCCAAAGAAGCTAAGGCGATAGAGAAAGCGTCAGAAGAGTTCAGAGAACGCACCATGTCGGTGCTGCGAATGGCGTTTCTCAGTTCAGCAGTGCTTGAGTTCTTTGCCGCGGTATCGATTGCGGTCTTGGCAGTGTATTTTGGTTTCAGTTATTTAGGCCATTTGGATTTTGGTCATTACGGTACCTCAATCAGCCTATTTACCGGTCTGTTTATTCTTATTCTCGCGCCAGAGTTTTATCAACCGCTGCGAGATATGGGCACGCATTACCATGCCAAAGCACAAGCGATTGGTGCTGCAGAAGAGCTAATGGCTCTGCTTGACCATCCAGAAGAAAACGCGGGTCAAAAAATGGGCACGGGTGATGAACTTGAGGCTGAGGTTAGTATTGAAGCCATTGATCTTAAAGTTTATAGCGTCGATGGCACCGAGCTGCTTGGACCGATTAGTTTTACGTTGCAGCAAGGTGAGCATTTGGCCGTCGTGGGGGCTAGTGGTGCGGGTAAAACAAGTTTGCTTAGTGCCTTATTAGGCTTTTTGCCGTATCAAGGCCAGCTTAAGATTAATGGTGTTGAGTTGCGCCAATTGCCGATGTCGCAGTGGCGTAAAAAATTGGCATGGCTTGGGCAAGAGCCTCAACTGTTTTGTGGCACCGTGCGTGAAAATGTTGCGCTAGGACAGTTAGCACAAGACCAAGCACTGTCAGATGATGCTATTAAGGCATTGTTAGCCCAAGCACACATTCTCGATTTTATTGAATCGCAACCGCTAGGGTTAGACCATCCTATACAAGAACAAACGGCAGGCTTATCCGTTGGGCAAGCCCAACGTATTGCACTCGCTAGAGCGCTAGCGCAGCAACCTAAACTATACATATTAGATGAACCTACCGCGAGTCTAGACAGCTTAAGCGAACAAGCTGTACAAGCGACATTAGCTGATGCGATGCAAGCAACGGGTTGTTTAATGGTGACTCATCGGTTGGAATCATTAAGTTCGATGGACAGAGTATTAGTGATGGAGAATGGCTTATTGGCACAGCAAGGTACATTTGCTGAGCTTTCAGCGGCTGAAGGGGTGTTTAAGCGAATGTTACTTGAGTCAGCGCCTGTTGATATTGAGCTCGCGACGAAGACGGAGGGAGATCTGTAATGAAAGCGCTATTACCTTACATTAAACGATTTAAAAGCCAATGGTTCATGATGTTTATCGGACTGTTTTTAAGCGTGACCACCATGATGGCGGGTCTTGGCTTATTAGCGCTTTCCGGTTGGTTCTTATCCGCTGCAGCGGTTGCTGGGCTCACCGTAGTTACGGCGCAGATGTTTAACTATTTTACGCCTGCTGGTGGTGTTCGTTTGTTATCAATCGTTCGCACAGCGAGCCGTTATGGCGAACGTTTAGCCACTCACGAGGCAACATTTAGCTTATTAACCGATCTGCGTTGTTGGGTATGGAATAAGCTGATGCCGCTGAGCGCTAAAAACCTGCAGGGGATCCGCCGAGGAGACTTACTTAATCGGCTAGTGGCAGATATCGATACGTTAGATCATCTTTACTTGCGCTTGCTTACACCGCTACTAGCTTCATTATTGATGCTAGTGGGGCTGTATTTCTTTGTTTCATGGTTCGATGCAAAACTGGCAGCCACACTCTGTAGCATATTATTGGCAGTATGGTTGCTTCTGCCAACGGTATTTTACTTTCTCGGTCGTAAACCGGGTATCGCTCAGCTCGAAACTAAGCGTGAGTTACGGGTGCAGTTGCTCGAGTACTTGCAAGGCCAAGCCGAGTTAACCTTATTTGGTGCACAAGGGCTGTATCGCCAGCGCTTAAACGGTGCAGAGAGCTTAATGATCGCCAGTCAAAATCGAATGAATCGGGTGACGGCTCTTAGTCAAGCCTGTCTCATCTTCTGTCATGGTTTTGCTGTGCTAGTCATGCTGTATATGGCTGCAGCGGGAGTAGGCGAGTCTGTACCGCCAGGGCCAAAACTGGCAATGATTGTATTTATAACGATGGCGACCATTGAGATGATGATGCCATTAGCGGGGGCATTTCAGCACCTTTCCGCTTGTAGCTCAGCAGCAACTCGACTTAATCAAGTGGTAGAGCAAACCCCAGAGGTTACCTTTGCAGAAGATAATGATCTGCAAGTCAGTGAGGGCAGTGTTGAATTAACCAATATCGATTTTGGCTATGACCCTGAGCATAGCGTATTGCAACAACTTAACTTCGTCATTCCAGCGGGGTCCAAGGTCGCTTTACTGGGGCAAACGGGTTGTGGGAAGTCGAGTTTATTGTCATTGATTACTCGCGAGTGGTTACCACAACATGGCCAAGTGATATTGGATGGGCGTGACGCGAATGCTTATTCTGAGGATGCTCTACGCAAATCAATGTCGGTCGTGAGCCAACGTATCTATCTATTTAGCGGCACCTTAAGAGAAAACTTAGCTATTGCATTGGATAACGCTAGCCGTAAAGATGACGATAAGTTGATTGCGGTGTTAGAAAAAGTCGGCTTAGGGGTATTATTGCAAGGTGATAAGCCATTAGACAACTGGATTGGTGAAGGTGGTCGGCAGTTATCGGGTGGCGAGCAGCGCAGAATTGGCGTGGCTAGAGCACTGCTTAGAGATGCCCCTATGTTACTGCTTGATGAGCCAACCGAAGGGCTTGATAAGAAAACAGAACGAGAGATTTTAGCGTTATTGTTTGCGTTTGCGAGTGATAAAACGGTATTGATGATCAGCCATCGTTTAACGGCAATGGCGAGAATGGATACGATTCACTTGATGGAGCAAGGTAAGATCCGTTGCTCAGGTAATCATCAACAACTAATTGAAAGTGATAGTTATTACGCCAGTCTATACCAAAAGTTAGCCTAAGTTGCAGAGCCATTTGATTAAACGAGTGTAAGGGTAATAGTCTATAACCCTTACGCATTTTGAACTAATTAAGGCATTAGCTTCAGTGACTCGCTCGCATTAATGGCCACAGTGCCGCATAAAAAAAGCCAGATTAAAAACCTGGCTTTTTTAGTTTAAGATTATTGGCTTAGGTATCAATACCTTTAGTCATTAATCGTCACTATCACCTAAAGACAATAGTGTGGCATTACCACCTATCGCGGTGATGTTGTTAGTGCGTGTTTTCTCGGTTATAAAGCGCGTAAGGTAGTGTGGACCACCTGCTTTAGGACCGGTGCCAGACAACCCTTGACCACCAAAGGGTTGAACACCGACTACAGCACCAATTTGGTTACGGTTAATATAAACGTTACCGACATTAACTTTACCTGCTAATTCAAGCGCATGACCTTCGTTACGGCTGTGGATTCCTAACGTGAGGCCAAATCCAGTTGAGTTGATCTCATCGATAACTTTATTTAGCTCGGATGCCTTGTAACGGATCACGTGCAAAATCGGCCCAAAGTGCTCTTTATCAAGCTGCTTGATTGACGCTATTTCAATGGCCGTTGGCGCAACAAAGTAACCATTTTCGGTACCTGCAGGTAACTCCATCTGCTTAATTAGCGTACCGACTTGTTTGATATGGTCGATGTGAGCGTTAAGGTTTGCAGCAGACGTGGCGTCAATCACTGGACCAACGTCAGTTTTGACTGAGCTTGGGTCACCAATGGTAAGCTCTTCCATCGCGCCTTTCATTACATCAAGCACGCGATCAGCAACATCCGCTTGCAGGAACAGCACCCGCAACGCAGAGCAACGTTGGCCCGCACTGGTGAAAGATGCCGACACTATGTCGTTAACCACTTGTTCTGGTTGTGATGTGGAATCCACTACCATAGCATTCTGCCCACCGGTTTCAGCAATCAAAGGAATAATTGCCCCTTCGCGCATGGCTAGCGTGCGGTTAATCAGTTTTGCTGTACCTGTAGAACCGGTAAAGCAAACACCACCGATACGGTCATCACTGGTAATTGCTGAACCTACTGTTGCCCCTGTCCCCGGCAGAAACTGCAGCACATCTTTCGGAATGCCCGCTTCGTGAGCGAGCTGTACCGCGCGGTAACCGACGATAGACGTTTGCTCTGCAGGTTTAGCGACAACAGTGTTACCTGCCGCTAGCGCTGCTGCTGCTTGGCCTATGAAGATTGCCAATGGGAAGTTCCATGGACTAATACAGACAAAGATCCCGCGGCCCTGAAGGAATAACTCGTTAATCTCGCCCGTTGGGCCAGGAAGTCGCTCGGGTTGAGCCATCATTCTCTTTGCTTGCACTGCATAGTAACGACAGAAATCAACGGCTTCACGCACTTCATCGATACCGTCTTGAATACTCTTACCCGCTTCACGGGTACAAAGTGCAATCAGCTCTTCACGGTTATCTTCAATTAGGTCGGCAAGCTTCTGCAGTGCACTGGCTCGCACCTCGACAGGGGTAGAACACCAGCTTGGAAATGAAGCCGCAGCGCCGGCAAGGGCTTGTTCAATAGCATGCTTGTTAGCGAAGGCAACCTTACCAACTACCTTAGAGGTGTCAAATGGGCTAACAATTTCTTTAATGTCACCACTTAAGGTTTCGCCGTTGACTAATGGACCAGCAGACCAAGTGTGGTTTTTATACTTTTCTATTGCCGCCAAAAAAGGAGTCGATTCTGACATTATGTTCAGGTTGAGGCCTTTCGAGTTTTGACGCTCAGTACCGAATATGTTGGCAGGTAAAGCAATTCTGTTGTTAGCTAGCGTTTTGTAGCCCTTTAGCGTCGACAGTGGATGTATCACCAGTGACTCAATCGGCGTTTTAGGATCGACAAGTTTATGTACAAACGACGTATTTGCGCCATTCTCAAGCAAGCGGCGCACTAAATAAGGCAGTAGGTCTTTATGGGCACCCACTGGCGCATAGATACGGACCGTCTTAACGCCACGTTCTGCTAACAGAGTGTCGTAAAGCTCTTCGCCCATGCCATGTAAGCGTTGGAATTCATAATTTCGGTCACCTGCCATATCGGTTATTGAAGCAACCGTTTGGGCGTTATGACTGGCAAACTGTGGGTAGATAGCGCCGCGTGTGGCATCAGACAACAAGTATCTTGCACAGGCAAGATATGACACGTCGGTACTCGCTTTGCGGGTATAAAGAGGGTAACCCGCTTCACCATTTTCCTGCGACCATTTAAGCTCGCTATCCCAGTAGGCGCCTTTAACTAAACGTAGTGGAATTTCATCGCCTTGATCTTTGGACAGACGAGTTAACCAGCACAATACTGGCAGCGCACGCTTAGAATAAGCTTGAACGACAATACCCAGTAGACCCCAGCCTTTGGCTGCGTCTGAATTATAAAGGCGTTGGAATAGTTTTAATGAAAGCTCAAGGCGATCCATCTCTTCTGCATCAATAGAGATGCCGACTCTAAGAGAGCGAGCTTGCTTGATAAGTAATATCAGCGTGTCATATAGCTCTGTTAAGACTCTATCTTCGTTGGCAACCTCGTAACGAGGATGTAGCGCTGAGAGTTTAATTGAGATCGTTGGGCGAGGAGATTTACTTTCGTCATACTCTAGCCCGCCGATCGTTGCGATAGCACTAGAGTACTCATCGAAATATTTTTGCGCATCTTTTTTAGTTAAAGCTGCTTCACCTAACATATCGTAGCTATGGGTATAACCAAGCTTACGTTTGTCGACACTATTTTTGAGCGCCTCTTTTACGTTGCGACCAAGTACAAATTGTTTACCCATTATTTTCATCGCCCCAAGCATGGCTTGGCGGATAACAGGTTCACCCATCTTATTGACTAAGCGGTTAAGTAACTTACTTGGTTTACCGTTGACTTGTTTGTCGAGTTTGACGATTTTACCGGTAAGCATCAACCCCCAAGTTGAGGCGTTGACCAAGAGTGAGTTACTCTTGCTCAGATGTTCATCCCATTGAGCGCCAGAGAGTTTGTCTTCAATCAGGGCGTCAGCGGTTGCTGCATCAGGAATTCGCAATAAGGCTTCAGCAAGGCACATTAAAATAATGCCCTCTTGTGTTTCTAAGCTATATTGCTGTAAAAATGCGTCAATACCGACCATAAGGCCTTTCTTGTCGTATTGACGTACTTTATTCACTAATTCGTATGCACGATTTGTCACACGATCGATCTCTTCTTTGCTGGACGGAACCAGTTTTATCAATTCTGATAAATATAGTTCTTCATCAACAATATAATTATTGCTGATCGCTTTGAACAGTTCGTTGAGATCGGCTGAGTCATAACGACCAGCTAGTACTTCACTCGCTTTGAACATATTAATAACTTCCATCTTGGCCGAAGGTATATTGCAGGGATGTTTAATGCGACAAGATCTTTGTTGTTATCTTTTTGTATACAATCTAAGGCCTCCGCGCGGGTGATTGTACCTGTAAAATGTGATAAGGAACACCTTTGCGTGAAGGAATGTGATCTTTGTTTGACTTGGGGGTGGTGGGGCGTGTGCTAGGCCCCACTGGGTAAGGGGGGAAGGCTAGAAAATAAAAAGCCAGCGTTTAAAAACACTGGCTAAAGAACTAAAAATAACAGGTTACTATTTACCAGTGATTTTTAGGTTTACGCTGTGGTCGTGGTAAGTAAACTAAAATAATGCCCAATAACAGGCCGCCAGCGGCGATAAAGCCACCTTGTTGCCACATTTCAAAACGCTCATTACTTTGCATACTTGCCAGTTTTACCTGAGCGCTATCGCGCTCTTGGCTAGCACTTGCAAGTGCTTTTTGTGCTTGAGCTAATTGCGTCTTAATCTGGCTCAACTCTTGTACACTCGAATCTGTTGTCGTGAGTGCGTTGGTTAAGTCAGCTTTAGTTTGCGCTAGCTCTGCTTGCACCGCCGGTAATTGTTCACGCAAGCTTACAGCTGAGCTGAGTAGCTTAGTTTGAACCCAGCCTTCACGATCCTTATGATCGATTATCTTGCTGTAGTCACCTTGAGTTTCACCTAATAAAGTTATCTTCTGACCCGCTTCTACGCTGCCCAATATCCGAAACTGGGTACCCGGTCCGCCATGGAGATAGATAAAAACATCATCAGAGATGTAACTTGTTTGGTTTGCCGCAAATAAAGAGGGGGAAAGTAATAACGCTCCCACAATAGTTAGAATTTTTAACACCAATCTATTCTCATCAATGAAATTTAGCCAACATGCTATGGATTTAGAGGACTTAATGCAAGTGGCATTAAGGGAGATAAAACGCAAAAAGGGAGCTTGATACAAATATTATCAAACTCCCTTAAGGAATCGCAGTACTTTTTGGTGCGATAAAGCTCAGTATTTAGCTAAAAATACCTTTAATCATGAAGAAGATCATGATTGATAGCGCGGCACCAGCGGGTAGGGTTACCACCCAAGACACAACAATATTACGCACTACGCCAATATTGATTGCAGCGATACCACGAGCCATGCCGACACCTAACACCGCACCCACTAGGGTTTGTGTCGTTGAGATTGGTAGACCAGTACCCGATGCAATAACCACCGTCGATGCTGCTGCAAGCTCTGCCGCAAAACCACGACTTGGCGTCAGGTGAGTAATATTCTTACCAATGGTTTGCATTACACGCTTACCAAAGATAGCAAGTCCTAAGACAATACCCACTGCACCCAATGGCAGAATCCACCAAACAAGAGCGGCATTACTGCTGATCTCGCCACCACTGTTAACGATTGAAACAACCGCCGCTAGTGGGCCAATAGCGTTAGCAACATCATTTGAGCCATGCGCAAATGCCATACAACATGCGGTGACAACCATTAAGATAGCGAAGACTTTTTCAACGTTACCAAACTGGGTTTGACGATCTGCTTTATTATCCATTTTTAGGCGTTTGATAGCGATCATGCCACCAATTCCTACAAGTGCTGCAATAGCGAGCGCTAACGAATAAGCTTCTAGGTTGTCAAAGTGCAAGCCAATATGTTTAAGACCTTTCTTGATGGTGACAAGTGCCATTACAAAACCAGCAAGAGCCATATAGAAAGGAACATAACGTTTAGCATTTTCAAGTGGATTAGAGGTATTAAAGATAAGCTTTTGGACACTTTGGAATATCATAAAGGCGATAAAGCCCGATATTGCCGGCGTGACAACCCAAGAACCTACAATACCACCTACTTTGCCCCATTCAACCGCATCTGCACTTACGCCTACTGCAGCGAAACCAACAATGGCGCCGATAATAGAGTGAGTGGTCGAAACTGGCCAACCAAGTGCTGAAGCAGCGATAAGCCAGATACCAGCGGCTAGCAAAGACGCTATCATGCCGTATACCAGAAGCTCAGGTTGTTCAATAAAGAAAGTTGAGTCAATAATGCCTTTGCGGATTGTACTGGTGACTTCGCCACCGGCTAAATACGCACCTGCAAACTCAAAAATCATAGCGATAATAATCGCTTGTTTAATTGTAATCGCATTGGAACCTACAGAGGTTCCCATTGCATTGGCTACATCATTTGCGCCAATACCCCAAGCCATTAAAAAACCAAATAGAGCTGCCATGCCAATAAGCCATGGGCCGTTGGTGACTAATACATCAACCATGTTATTACCTTGATAATCTTTTGATTAGACGCGAGCTAACATCAGCTCTAGGCGGGAACCGACTCGTTCGGCAAGATCTGCCAAGTCACCAACCCACTCAATTATCTTGTAGAGGAACATTACATCTACAGGGTTAAAATCAGATTCGATAGCCAAAAGTTGTCTACGTATCTTAATTTGTAAAACATCAGTGTCATCTTCGATAGAGTCAAGTTCACTGATCATTTTTGCCACAAGATCCACTTCACGGCCTCTAAAACCAGTTTCTAGTAGGTCGTCGAGTTCGTTAATTGCTTGCTTTGATAACGCAACTGCATCAAGACAGCGTTGTAAATAAGCAATGAAGGATTCTTGGATTGCATGAGGGATGACGAGCTCTCGGCCAATAACTCGACCGGAAATGTCTTTCGCTTTGTTAGCGATCTTATCTTGCTGGGTGAGTAGCTCCAGTAAGTCAGTACGCTCAACGGGCATAAACAAACCACCTGGCAGAGTTAAGCGGATTTCACGTTTTAGTGAATCTGCTTCTTGCTCGGTCAAGCTTATTTGCTGACGCAGTTGAACAGCTTTGTCCCAGTCACCTGAGGCTGTAGCTTCGAAAAATGGGACAAGTAATGACGCGCAGTCGTATACTTTGTCTATATGCTCTTGGAGAGGCTTAATTGGCGATTTTGCAAACACGCCCAAAATAGAGTTTACTGGCATTGCCGTTTACCTATTTAGGTTATTCCACTATTGGAAAAAGCGGGCGCATGTTAACCCAAGCGGCCGCGTAAGAAAACTGTGTTTTTGTAATTAACTAAACAGTTTTTTATTCTAACGAGTTATATCTTAACTGCAAAGCGAATCCTACGGCGTTTTTATTACAAAAATATTACACTGTGTCGAATTAATGACAGATTGATTAAATTTTGATTACAAGGCGAATAGTACACAGATGGAAGCAGAGATAGAACTCAAACTTTTCTTTAATGAAAATAAAAGAAAAACCCTTATAAACCTGTTGGATAGCATTCCTAATTCCGATAGTAAAGGCAGCGAAAAGTTAACTAATGGGTATTTTGAAACCCCTGACCTTACTTTGCGTCATTGGGACATGGGATTGCGGGTTCGCGGGATAAATACTCACCGAGAGCAAACTATTAAGACTGCTGGACAGGTTGTCGGTGGGATCCACTCTCGGCCTGAATTTAATGTCGATATAGATCACGATTTTCCAAAATTAAATTTATTCCCGAGTAAAATTTGGCCACAAGGCGCAGATCTTGAACAAGTGCAGTTACAGTTGCGTTGTTTGTTCAATACTGATTTTGAACGACAAAAATGGCATATTTTTGTTGATGATAGTTTGGTCGAAGTGGCGCTTGATATCGGTCATATTTGTGTTGATGACCGCTCTGAACCCATCTGTGAATTAGAGTTTGAATTACTTGCTGGTGATACTGCTGCCCTACTTGTTTTAGCAGGTATTGTTAGCAGAGAAGTACCGGTTCGATTAGGCAACGCGAGTAAAGCAAAAAGAGGCTATCAGTTAGCGGCTCAAGCAAGTCCGTTTAATTTGGAAGTGCTCGATTTTATAGCATTAAAGCCTGAACAAAACTTAAAACAAGTCGCCATAAACTTGCTCGAAGTTGGGCTAGAAAGATGGCAGCAGCTAGAAGCGATGATCCTTGATGTCGCGCAGAACCCCCATGAACTGCCAATGCTCTGTTATCGACTCAGAGCTTGTATTCGGTTGCTAAAAAGCACGCTGGCGCAATTTACCTTGTTAGGTGACTCTTTTGAAGAAGACTTTGGCTGTATTGAGCGTCGGCTTAACTTTATCGAAGAGTCGCTGAGTCTATTTTCTATTGTGGAGAAAAACGGCGCCCTTATCGCTAAGTTGTCGATGTCGGATGCCCTGGTAGATATAGCCAATGCTAAATTGCAGCAACTGAATATTTCTGCCCATTTCGACGCGCTGTTAGACGATATTTGTTATGGCCGACTGCAAGTACATCTTGTTGATCTGTTGATGCAAATAAGTGTTGGCAACGTTGTTATTGATAAAACACTCAGTTTGAAGCAATTTGCCGATGAGCTACAAGAAAAATCATGGCAAAAGATATTGGATGTTATGCCATTAAATAATGATTTAAGCAGTAGCGACTATCTTGCTGTCGCAAAGGCGTTAGATAACAGCATGTTTGTTGGTGTGGCATATGGTCAGCTTTATTCAAACAAATCACGTGATCAATTTAGGGCACCTTGGCAAGACCTTGCGTTAGGTATTAGAACTTTAGCGGCTTATCGGCAGCTTAAGGTGATTAGTGAACTGGCGTATATTGATATTAGTGATTGGCTTGAAAATAAAGAGCTGAGTTTAGTGCAGGCAATGGAGCTTTCACGTCGTAGTGCAATGCAGAACGAACCGTACTGGCGTTAACGCTTTGGTGACACGTTTTTAATGATTGAGCCCGCCAATGTGCGGGCTTATTTTTTGGCGTCTCTCATCTCTAATTTTAACGCTTCTATCTCTTTAAGCAGCTGTTGT
This sequence comes from Shewanella sp. Choline-02u-19, assembly GCF_002836205.1. Taxonomy (NCBI): domain Bacteria; kingdom Pseudomonadati; phylum Pseudomonadota; class Gammaproteobacteria; order Alteromonadales; family Shewanellaceae; genus Shewanella; species Shewanella sp. Choline-02u-19. Next base: position 2,982,638 of record NZ_PJBE01000013.1, on the reverse strand, counting down.
TGGTTGGCTTCCATGCGAGCAAGACTCATTTGCAGCTCTGAGCGGATCTCTTCACTGTGGCTCTCGAGTTTTTCGGCTTCGTCTGGGGCGACAAATACTGAGGCCATATAACCAGAAATAATACCAAAAAAGCTGACGCCACACACAATGACCATACCACCGATAATATGTCCAGCTGTGGTCACTGGGTAGTAGTCACCGTAACCGACAGTCGATATTGTGACTAAAGCCCACCAAATAGCATCTTCAGCAGTCTCAATATTAGCCCCTTCAACACCGCTCTCGACAATAAGTACCAAAACAGAGGCAAAGGTAAGAATCGTCACTAAAGCCACTAACAAGCTTGCCAGAGTGGCTTGGCGACGCTGTTTGACCATAGGGACAATTAGGGAACGGGTCATACGAATGAGTCTGACAACACGAAGGATCTGAAAAAGTCGTGCCATTCTCAGTGCTTCAATTGCTGGGATACTGGCAACTAGATCTATCCAATGATGCTTAAAGTAAGTTTTTTTACTCTCTGCTTTGAATAGGCCATAGAAAAAATTCGACATGAAGAGAAGACAAATACAGGTATCTATAAAGAACAGTAAGCGCCTAGTCTCGCCATCAAGGCCGCCAAATGTAAGCACGAGCACTACAACGACAGAGAGCAACGACAACAGCATCATCGCAAGCTGGAATGGTGTTGGCGGCGTTTCAGGTTGTATGATCCAGCGCTTTTCGTTAGTCATTTATCGATCCATCGTTCTTGCTGCACTTTCCCTAAACCGGGAAGCAAAATAAGTCTTCGGGGCGTTAGTCTTCGGCACTGAATTTAATGAGATCATCCAGTACGTGTTTTTTGATCTCTAACTGTTGCTCTGCTTTTAAGTTGTACCTTTCAGCGAGCTGGGCATAGTCTTCCGCGCTTAAGGATACGGTAAGGCGAGGGCGTTTAGGACGTTTAGTCACACTTAACCCGAGAATGTCTCTAATTTGATCTGAAGGACTGACACCGGCATCAAGCGCGGCTTTACGGATGGAATATTGAAATTTCTCATCCAAATCAAAGGCAATTTGAGTGGCCTTAGCGGCTTTTTGATTTTGCTGCCACTGTTCCGGCAACGGATTCTTTTGCTTGCTCATGCGTAAGATATTACCTATCCATAGAAACGGCTTTATAGGTTAATGCTATCACTCATAGCGCTAGAAATAAAAAAGGTTCTAACGTGAGTCACGTTAGAACCTTTAAATTATGCGCCAGGCCAATAGTCCCGGATGTCTGATAGAGGGCGGTAAAGTGTCAACATGACATCTGTTTCCCCCCCATCATAGACTTCGATATCAATGGCCTTATCTTCATCGTCATCCAGTAATTGGTATGATTCAAAAGGATCGCCTGTAGGGCCATCGGCATCTTGAGGTGGCTTATTGCCCCGATAATCCTGACGGTGAAAGTAACCAAAACCTGCAAATGTGACCTGATGATATTGAGGTGACAACCACTGTTCAAATTCAGTTGCTAGCTCAGGTGACAATTCACTGGTGGTTAGCTCTGCTTTGCCAGGTTCTTCAAAAATAGCGCTAAATTGCTCTAGATTGAATAGCTGCTCGACTAAACCACGATTAACCTTTATCGACAACGCGAGGTAAGTTTCATCATCTTCATCTAAGCCGAGAAAGATGGTGTCACTTCCGTGCCCTTTTAGCACCCATTCCGTTTGCTGTTTGCGCTCATACTCATAAGTATTAACCGCTTCAACTCTTAGCTGCTGCCCACGTAATTGTGGTGGCAGCGCAAAGCTATCATCAAGGGAGATCATATCCCCCTTATCTAGCTTTGATGGGTGGTCGAGTTGACGTTTAGGTTCCTCTTTCTTGCCAAATAGGCCACTTAGAAATCCCACGTCATACTCCTTTAGCCTTTACGGGCTTTAATGCGATCAAGTACAGCGTTAGCGTTAGACTTCTGCTCACCAATACCTGCTTCCGCTAGCTTATCATGCAGCGCTTTGTCGTTGTTTTCTTCCGCTAGCGTCTCAGATGCCTTAAGGCGATCATCAAATGACTGCTGACGAGCTTTGATGCGCTCTAGCGAATCTTTAGCGTTAAGTAACTTTGAGTTACTGCCCGCAAACGAATCGGTAATTGTTGCAGTCGCTTTTTGTACGCTTTCTGTCGTCTTTACCATCGTCAGTTGGCGTTGGTAATCAGTGACTTGACGTTCAGTTTTACGTACTAGCTCTTTTAGGCGAGTCGCATGTGCGCTGAAGCTTTCGTTGGCAGATTGCTGGTCATTAAGTTCTTGATCCAGTTCAGCGATTTTCTCAGCAACTTCTAGTGCTAATGCTTCGTTACCTTTTTCAAGTGCTTGTGCTACGTAACCTTCATGTTCAGCAACTGCACGCTTAAGGCGGTCAACTTCACGGCTGGCTTGCATCTCTTTTGCCATCACTTCAGTTAAGTCGCGTTTAGCTTTAGTCAGATGTTTCGCTGCATCACGGATCTCTTGTTCAAAAATACGTGTTGAGTTTGCGTCTACAATACCTTGGCCAACTTCAGTTGCGCCACCGCGAAAAGCAGTAAGAATCTTGTTTAGAATGCCCATAATGTGGCTCCTTTATTTAAGGTAATCGGCGAGTTCGTCGATTACTTCGAGACAGTTGTCAGATAGAACAGATAGTTCTTGTTCTATCTCTTCGATGCTTGATTGTACTGATAGTGCGCCGTATACCACATACTTGTCATCAATCTTGGCGAACGATGAAAGTGGCATTGGAATGTTGAGTTCTAACATGGTCTCAAACATCTCACTACGACGCTCTTGATTCACTTCATCCTCGCCCCATAAATAGCTGATGCAAAGGATCTGGTTGTCCGTAACCGATAAGAACACCGGGATCTCTTCTCGGCCAACGATGTTAACCTGCAAGACTTCCACGTCGCCATCAATTGGATAACAATCAAATTGAAAGCCAGTATGGCCATTGTCGCCAAGTTCATTTAGATGGTTGGCAATGTTGTGGATATTCATATTTGTCCTTATTGACATATTATGTCTGCGATTAAAGATAACATCAGGACATAATATGTCAAGTGCTATCTTTGCGGTGTAAAAAATAAGCTTTACTGATTTTCTAACCAAGCTTGCTGGTGGTACTGGTATAACTGACTCGAACCCAAGGTATTTGGTTTGATAGCCTGTTTATCGATATAAAAATTACCCGGGAATGCAAAAGCGGCATGCATTAATTCTGGTGTAAACCAAGCATCATCTATGGGTAATTGCTGTATTTCATCTAGTCTAGATTTGGCACTTTTGCCACTTAATGTCGCAATAGTCCAACCCCATTCGCCAAAACTGGGCACATTATGGTGGTATTGATCCACCGTAAAGCCAGCTAACTCCAAAGTCTTACCCACTGAAATAAATGCTTTAGGCGCATGATACGGTGATGTTGACTGTATTGTTATGGCAGCATCCGCACTCATAAGTTCCTTTAGCTTCAGATAGAAAGTATCTGAATAAAGCTTGTTAAGATCGGGATGGCTTGGGTCGGGAAGGTCAACGATAATGGCATCGAATTTTTCCTCATTTTTAAGTAATTGGTCTACCCCATTGAAAGCATCGTCAAATATCAGTCTGACTCTAGGGTCATTCAGTGCATCTTTATTGAGTGCCATTAATGCTTTCGTTAGATGTGCAGGCATATCGGTGTTTGGCGTTTTGAATAGCTTTACCAGCTCTTTATCTAAGTCCATTAATGTGACCTGTTTAGGCTGCCACTTAAGCACTTGAGCAAGCCCTAAACCATCTCCACCGCCTATGATTAAAATTTTGTCATGACGCGCGCTGGCTGCAAGCGTAGGGTGGACTAAAAAGGAGTGATATATGTGTTCGTCGCTACTGGAAAACTGCAGGCGACCGTTAATATAGAGCGAGTGAACTGGGCCGAGTCCATTTCCTCTTAAGCGCTCAGTGAAAGTGAGTTGCTGAAAACGCGTTGCTTTAGCGTAAACCACATTGTCCTTGTAGAGTAAGTTATTAAAACTTTGCTCCCAAGAAGGGCCATGCAGTGCTAATAAGAGAAGTACACCTGTTGCAGCAATATGGCCGACCAGCAGCAGTTTTACATGGCGGATTTTAGTCCAAAAACGCCAAATAAATAGAAAGCCAGCGAGTAAATTAAAGCTGGCGGTTAACGACGCGGCTAACTGAATATCAATGGCAAGCATAAAGCCTACCCAGATGGCTGCGCCAATGCCTGCGCCGATATAATCAGCGCCATAGATAGTGCCCGCATTATGCATCAAGTGTTCGTCAGACAAAGCCTGGCGAACTCTAGCGATTAACGGGATCTCCATACCAATCATTAATCCAAGTAATACTCCCCAAAAATAAGGTAAGTACTCACTGAGTTTTTGTAAGGTTGCGATAAACCCGCCATTAGGGAGTTGATCGCTTGGAAGACCGAGTGTTTGAGCCACAATTAACGGTAGCTGTTGGCCAAAGCCAATAACACTAGCGGTGATCAAGATGGCTAACGAGCCACATAGCGCGACGCTGAGCTCAAGTACGGCAAAGCCGGTAAAGGCACAGCGAATTTTCCGCGCGGCAAAGGCACCAATACCCATGGATACGATCATCAGGCCGATCATGGTGTAAATAGCGGCTTCAAGCGCGCCGAGTATGCGGCCAGCATAGTGTGAGAGTAGATACTCATAGATTAAGCCGCAGCCAGCCAAAACGGCCATAATGCCTAGCAGTAATAGATCATCAAACCAGCCTAGTTTTGCCGGCTTTATTGTATTCGGATTTAAGGTGTCGCTGTGAGAGGTGTTTGGCATGGTGAGTCTATTGGTTTATCTATGGTATGAAAAAGGGAGCGATGATAACCGCTCCCATCTTTAGGCTTACATTAGGCCATTAACGCCGCGAGAATAAGCGCGATTGAAACACTGATTGCCATTTCAACAGCAGCAACACCAATGTTATTTTGCTTCTCTACTTCATCAAACAGATCAATGTTGGCGAGGACTAACTTTTTGACAATCTTTATCAAAATAGATAAGGACACCAGCATAATGACAGAGAACATTAACCAACCGAATAGATTGGCAACATAAGCTTCTGGATTGAAAATAATAAAGTGACTTGCCGCATTAAAACTAAATGCCATCGCTAGCATGTAGCCACTATGCCTAATAGCCAAAGCGATATGACCTTGAGCCAGTGCTGCTTGCATAGAAGCATTTTGATTACGGTCGGCATAGCGCTTGGCACGCACACGCGTCAGTACGACTAGCATGAGCTGCGAGATAGCAAAAGCACTAAATATAGCGATAAAGGTATAAACCGTAAGGTCTTCCGCCCACATCAGCACTGAGCGGATGATGATGGCGGTTGCAATGGCTGCAGTGGCATCAACAATGGCGACTGAGACATTACCTTTAATGATCAGGGCATTTTTATCAATCTCATTTAGTGCCACTTTGTCATGTAAAAATCGACCTAGTTTAATCAGTATCAGCCCAAATAATCCGTAAGCGGACATGCCAATAGCTTCGACTAGGTAGGATTCAGCTGCCTCTCCGGTGATAGCGCCAGTCAGCACAATACCTAATGCCGCAACCGCGCCAGCAGTGCTGATACCAAAAGCAAAGTTGTCGTTTTCAGCAAGCTCTTTACGACTATTTACCTTGATAGTCCAGCCTTGCAGGTAACGCATTAATGTCAGCAGTAACACAGCAATGGTTAGATCAATTGCCAAAATAATCAGTAGTTCTGGCGTGATGCCGTAGTGTTGAAAAAATGTCATGAAAGTCCCTTAATTATTTGCCTCGGCGAACACCGCGAGTAGTACGACTGCTTGAATTACGAAAGCTACTGTCTTTAGAGTAATTTGAGCGGAACTTGCTCTTGCTACTCGCAGTGCGTCCTGTTGAACTAGCTTTAGGCGTGCTGGTACTTTGTCTCGACAAGCTGGTAGAGCCCGTACGCGATTTGGCGTATGGACTATCAAACTTCTTACCTTGAGAACTAAATTGCTTTTTGGTGCGCTCAAAGGTTTGAGTTTGCGATCTGGCTTGTTTAGGCGAGGTATAACGATAACGGCCAACATCATTGTAATAGCTATAGTTACGACGGCTTGACCAGCGATCGTATCCGATAGGACCTCGGGTTAGATTCGAGAACATTGAGTACATGCCGTACCAAGCCCAAATTGACATCCCACTCGAGCCTGATTGCCAGTTGCCGTAAGACGGGTTGCCCACTAACTGGCTGCCAGCGCCAAAGTCTTCAGAGCCATTCGCCAAAGTAGCAGCTTCGCGACTGATGGAATTGACTCGGGCAAGCGCGCCATCAGACATATCTGCAACCACATTGAGTTGATCTGACAGCATGTCGTTATAAAGACTTGGGTCCATTGCCTGATATAGGTTTTCAACTTCGGCGAGTTGCTGATCGAGATCAACAAAATTCGCTGCATTCTGAGCTTCAGTTAACCTGCGGGTTAGCGAAGTAAACATCGGGCCTCGAGCTGTCGCATCAGTAGCGAGCTGATTAAGCAGTGGCACCAGATCAGGTTTTTGCTGAGATAAAATACGCGTATATTGCTGCAATAAATTGGCATTACGCACTTGGCCGTCATTGAGCATGGTGCTAAGCGTATCCAAGCGTTGCTGACTGAGCTGCTGGTACTTTGCTATTTGCTCTGGTCTATCATCACCGCATCCTGCGAGTGATAACGCCAATATAACGGTGAGAACACGAATTAGCATTCCTGCCATGCTTTCTCCAAAAATCAGTTAAGGTAAGCGCTAGTGATTAGCAGCGACTCGGGATTATATTCTCTTTTTAACTTGATATTTAAGTACATAAAATTAATCTTTCATGTGCTGAAATATTGAATTTGCTAGAGAAACAGCCTTGCTGTACTGCAATTACTACAGCTTTGGGTATAGTATTCTGTATTAAAGCACAAAAATACAATGATTGATGTTTCAAAGGGCTATAAGCACTTAATTGCTCATCTAGCCAACATCATTTAAAAAACTCAATCACATTTTTATAGCACTGTGGACATAATATGTCGATAGTAAGAATTGTTAGGGATTATTATGCGCGCGGCTTTACGGGGTAAAAAAGAAGTTTCCACTCAAATGGCTGCTAACGTTGAAAACTACTGGCAAAGATTCGTCGATACCTCTCCTGAGGCGCTAGCCTCCTTGTCGAATGAGCAGCAACAAGAGCTTAAGACCATCATGGCGTTAAGTGACTTTGTTGCCGCGCAACTATGTCGATACCCGCAATGGATAACAGCGCTATTTGAATCTCAGCTTAATGGCACTGACCGAAAGTTTTTCGCCAGCGATCTGCATGAATTGTTAAGTGCGGTGAATGACGAAGAGCAGATTAAGCAAATCTTGCGTCAATATCGTAACCGCCAAATGGTAGGTATCGCCTGGCGAGATTTTATGGGATACACCTCGCTGGAAGAATCTTTATTAGATCTATCAGTATTAGCTGAGGCATTGGTTATTGCGGGGCGTGATTGGCTATATCACGATATGTGCGCAACGCTGGGTACACCGACAAGCCCCGAAGGGGTGGCGCAAAAGCTATTGATCCTTGGCATGGGGAAACTCGGTGGCCGTGAGCTAAACTTTTCGTCAGATATTGATCTGGTATTCACCTTTCCTGAACACGGTGAAACGATTGGCGGACGACGCTCAATTGACAATCAACAGTTTTTTATCCGTATGGGACAACGTTTAGTTAATCTGTTGCATCAAGTGACGGTTGACGGCTTTGTTTATCGGGTCGATATGCGTTTGCGTCCCTATGGCGAAAGCGGACCTTTAGTGGTTAGTTTCAGTGGCCTTGAAGACTATTACCAAGAGCAAGGTCGGGATTGGGAGCGTTACGCGATGGTAAAAGCGCGTGCGTTAGGCCCCTGGACTGCCGACTCCGATGAACTGCATGATTTATTGAGACCGTTTGTATATCGCCGTTATCTTGATTTTTCTGCCATTGAATCACTGCGAAAAATGAAAGGCCTTATCACTCAAGAGGTGCGACGTAGAAAGCTAACTGACAATATAAAACTGGGTGCTGGTGGCATTCGCGAAGTGGAGTTTGTGGTACAAAGTTTTCAGCTTATTCGCGGGGGGCGAGAGCCTTCATTAAGGCAGCAAAGCTTATTCGCCGCTATTGAGACGCTATATCAGCTTGGGCAAATTGAGTATCTCGCGCTTGATGAACTTAAGCAAAGCTATCTAATGTTGCGCCGAGTCGAAAATTTACTGCAAGCCATTAATGATGAGCAAACTCAAACCCTGCCAGTTAAAGAATTGGATTGGGACCGTTTATGTTGGGCCTTAAATGCCGATAATGAGATGGATCTAAGGCAACAAATTGAAGGTGCAATGGCCTGTATTCATCGTCATTTCAAAGAGACTGTTGGTGGTGATAATCAAGATGACAAAAGTGAAACTTGGTCGCAGCAATTATGGGATGCGCAGGAGGAAGAAACCGCATTCGCGATTTTAGATGAACAAGAGGTTGAGTTGCAATTGTGGCCCATGTTAAAGCGTTGGCACGACACGGTAGTGCGTAGGACCATAGGGCCACGCGGCAGAGAAACACTCGACAAACTGATGCCAAGATTATTGTGTGACTTGTCGTTACATTCGCAACCCACTAAAGCATTTGAACCCGTCTCTAAAGTGCTAGATCAGATTTTAACTCGCACAACATACCTTGAGTTACTCTGTGAAAACCCAGGAGCGCGGCAACAACTCGTCAGTCTTTGCTGTGCCAGCCCATGGATTGCAGAGCAGTTAGCAAAATTTCCCATGTTGCTTGATGAGCTTATTGATCCTGCGCAGCTCTACGATACCACTTCGCTTGATGATTATAGTAGTGAGCTAAGGCAATACCTGCTCCGTGTTCCTGAAGATGATATGGAGCAGCAGATGGAAGCGTTGCGACAATTTAAGTTATCACAACAGTTAAAAATTGCGGCGGCTGATGTCACGGGAGTCTTACCCGTGATGCAAGTGAGCGACCATCTTACTTTTCTAGCAGAGGCGATAATTGAACAAGTGGTGCAGCAAGCTTGGTTGCAGGTGAGCACTCGTCATGGGGTGCCCGAAGGCCTCAAGACTAATGAGATGGGCTTTGCGGTGATAGGCTACGGTAAGGCTGGTGGCTTAGAACTTGGCTATGGTTCTGATCTCGATTTAGTGTTCTTACATAATGCTAAGCAGGGTGGGCAAACCAATGGTGGTAGAGCGATTGATGTGGGTCACTTCTATTTAAAGCTGGCACAGCGGATATTGCACCTGTTTTCGACGCGCACGACATCGGGCGAGTTGTATGAAGTCGATATGCGCCTACGTCCCTCTGGAGCTTCGGGTTTACTGGTTAGCGAGATAGAGCACTTTGGCGATTATCAACGAAAAGAAGCGTGGACCTGGGAGCATCAAGCACTGGTAAGAGCCCGCTTTATGTTTGGAGATAATAGCTTATCGAGTCGTTTTAATGAGTTAAGATCTGAGGTGTTAGAGTCGAATCGTGATAATGCTGTACTGGCAAAAAATGTGCGGGATATGCGACTTAAAATGCGTGACCATCTGCTTAAAGTGGGTAAAGGCATGTTTGATCTTAAACAGAGTCCCGGTGGTATCGCCGATATCGAGTTTATTGCGCAATATCTTGTGCTTGCTAATGCCAGTGAGTATCCGTCGCTGTCTTTTTGGTCCGACAATGTGCGTATTTTTGAACAACTTGCAGAGCTTGAACTTATCCCTATCGCTAGCGCTCAATCGTTAACTCAGGCTTATTGTCATCTTCGTGACGAAAGCCATCGATTAACTTTGCAACAGGTAGCAACGACTTTACCCTTTAGCGAAGTGAAACAGCATGCTGAAAAAGTGCTAGAAATTTACCAAAGAATTCTTAATTAATAACATCAAACCACTGTATTAATAGCGCTAATTAAACAAAAAAGACCAGACTTAGTCTGGTCTTTTTTTGATCGCAAATTGCGCAGCAAAATAGAAATAATCGCGATACGTATTGCTATTCATTGGATGGTCTTGAGTTATCTAACTGAAATTTAACTAATTATAAAACTGGTTTGTTCTATGCATTACCTACATACACCGAGGAAATCTAAGCCTATGTAGGAGGCCTGACATGGATAGCCTAAAGCACATTTCAACATACTCCACTTTCAATGACAGCCTGACCCATCTCAGTTTATTTGATACGTCAGACTCGACACTGGATTCTGAACTCAATCCAGCACTCGATATAAAAGCAGCATCTGCAGAGATTAAGTTTCCTAGACAGTTCCCATTAACGTGGCTGATTTTGCTGTGTTGCCTCCTTTTTGTTAATGAAGCTACAGCGAATGAGCGCCCAACAACATCCTTGCTCAATGTTGAGCACTCAGCCGTGTTAGTCATTGTTGACAACACAGTGCAAGATCTAGAGGGGTTATTGCAGAACGTTAGGGGAGAGGTGCACTTATTGATCCTTGACGAGGGCCAAGAGCCATTTGCTCAAATCAATCAAGCTATCGCTAACGAGCCGAGTTATATTGGGGTGGTTATGGTGGCTTCTGCGGCCAGTGATGCAATTTATTTAGGCGGGCGTTGGATTGATAAGCAGTATCTGGTTAATCACCGCGTCAGCGTGAGCCAGTTTGGAGCTCACTTTAGCGCAAGCAGTCAGTTTATGATTTTGACTAACGACAGTATTGCCAACCCAAAAGGTGATCAACTATTACACTTGATTACGCGCCTGACTCAGCTGGATATTAGTGCCTATGGTGACACTGAACACCACTATCTGTCTTCACGTCATACTGTACGCTTTTTTTAGTTAAATCAGTCTGTAACAAGGATACGTTTTGTATCATGTTTTACTTTTCATTAACGAGGGTTTGATCGTTTTGCTGCTACTATACACACCAATATAACCTGCAGTTGTTTAAAGGACTATTTGATGACATACGTCAGCGGTGTAAGCAGTAATTTGGCTAATAACTTAGATGCTCTCGCGAGCGTTAACAGCCGATTGTCGGCCGCAAATATGACCGAAACGACCAAGCAACCGCGAGTGGAGCCTGCGGCTCAATCGAATGCACCTGATACATCAGTGACGCTTTCAGAGGCGGCGAAAGACAAGCTAATGCTTGAGCAACAAACGGCTGCTACAGCGGATACTGATGAGATAACCGATTTAAAGTCTTTTGCTTTTGGAGCGTTAGGCTTAGATCATCCAGATCAAGTAGAAGATAAGGAAGACTCTTCGTACACTGTAGGCCAATATGTAAAAGCCGCTGCGACGATAGGTGGCATGATTGCGATGTTTGTTTAAGCTCGTGTTTGTCGTACATGATTCTGTCATATAGCACTCTGATATCCACATTTGAAAGCTATATGTTTAACCCTATGCTTTAGAACGGGTAATGACCGTCCTCATCTCTTATTTATTTAGCGGCATCATATCCTGATAGTATTCGCTAACACGCACAGCTTCAACTGAGCATTAGCCATTTTTGGTTGTTCTTCGTGGCGGTGTTGATGCTCGTTTTAATGCGTTCAACAAGCGCTATAATCTGTAATGGAAAGTGCTGGAAAACCTGCCAATATAAGCTTTAAATTTCCTATAGGCTTTTAATCTAGATATTTCCCCGGCTACTTTAGCCACTCATCGTCATTGTAAATGATAAACTTGCCCCCGTTTAACTGCATTTGATGAGACTCTTATGAAATCAGAATTGTATTCAAAATATGCTGAGCAATATGATGCAGCAATACAAGACAATATTCACAATGCGTGTTTAGAACGGCCGTCCTTACAAGCGTTACTTGATGACCTTTCAGGGCTCGATGTCGTCGACTTGGGTTGTGGTACAGGAATTTATGCGCAGTATTTTATCGCTCAAGGGGTTAGGTCACTTACCTGCGTCGATGTGTCTGAATCTATGGTTGAGATAGTGCGTGCCAAGTTAGGACAACGAGTCACCGCTTACGTACAAGATTTATCATTAGGGTTGCCGCAGCAAAAGTCTGCCAGTGCCGATGTTATTGTGTGTCCACTAGTACTGCACTATGTTGAAGATTTAACCGTTGTTTTTAAAGAGATCCACCGGGTCTTAAAGCCAGCTGGCTATATGGTCTTTTCAACTCATCATCCCTTTGCTGATTTTGAATGTTCGCAATCTGGTAATTATTTTGAACGAGAGTTAGTTAAGCAAGAGTGGAATACCATAGGTAAGCCTGTTGCGGTGAGCTTTTACCGTCGCTCACTCACTGAGATCAGTGATGCGATAACATCCAACGGCTTAGTCATTAGCCAAATCTGCGAAGGGAAAGTGTTAGAAAAAGTCAAAGGCATTTCCGCCGTTACTTATCAAAAACTCAGCAATCGACCCAACTTCATCTTTATTAAGTGCCATCCATCGCGATAACTACTGTTTATGTAACAATTGAATAACAAATAAGAGGGGTGTTATGGTAGGCCTCCAAGGCTGGTGAACCTACCTTTTGAAGGTACTACAACAGGCCATATGGCTTGTTTGTAGCTTAAAGCATTTGTCTGCTATGAGGTTCAATCGTCATCAAAAGGGAGTTTGTTATGAAACGTTTGGTTGTTATCGCATTAAGTTTATTGGTTGTCTGTTCAGTACAAGCACAGAGCAACCAAAGTGAGATGGAGCAGATTGCTCAAAACTATTTCGAGGTGATGGTTGCGTCACAAGCGCCTGATGCCACAGAAAAAGAGTTAGAAAATTACCTAGCTCTGCTGACGGATGACGTTGGCCATCAACATCTTCCTTATGAAACAGACGACTCTCGTTCAGCTGATGGTAAGCAAAGTATGCGCAAAGGAATGACATTCTACCTTGGGGCGCATACTGAATATAAAGCTGAACTGCTTAACCTATTTACCTTTAATGACAGCGCAATAGCGATCCGCTACAGCCATAGTGCGAAAGGGATCCACCCACAAAGTAATCAAGCGATCACATATACATCAACCATGATGGAAGTGTTAGAGATTGAACATGGCAAAGTGGCTGTAATACGTAAATATCATGAGTAGGCCTTAACACTATGGCGTAATTTTCTGGATTGTTGTTATTGCAGCAATAGAAACGGTCGCGTAAATACACCGGGTTAATCAGTAATGGTTCAATTAAAGATTGGAGAAATACATGATGGTGAGTGGACAATTTTCAATAGCGTTTACACCTGCAACTGATGACGTTATTGATGCTGGACGAATGTCGTTTACTAAAACATTTGAAGGCGACATAAGCGGTGTTAGCCAAGGGCAAATGCTAAGTAAGCGTACCTCTGTCGCTAACTCCGCGGCTTATGTGGCCATGGAGTCCTTCTCGGGTGTTATTAACGGTCTCAAGGGAGAGGTCTCATTTCATCATACTGGGGTGATGAATCGAGGGGCTGATACTTTGTCAGTTTTAGTGGTACCTGATTCTGGAACGGGTGAGTTAACGGGAATTTCAGGCTCTATGACGATAAAAATAGAAGCTGGAGTGCACCATTATCATTTTGATTATGTCATTAACGCTTAACGCCCAGTAAACAGGCTTTGTACGGTAAGGAACAACGATTGGCTAAGGTTATTTTATCGGGTTATATCTTGGTGGCTATATCCGAGCTAGCGACGGTAAAAGATGCGCTATTGCAGCATACAGAGCTAACAAAGCAGGAACTCGGCTGCTTGATATTTGAAGTGACCCAAGATAGTCAGGATAGCTGTCGTTTTAATGTCTATGAGGAGTTTGTTGATCATGCTTCATTTGCTGCTCATCAATCTAGAGTCGCCAATTCAACGTGGGGCGAGGTGACTGTGAATGTCGAAAGGCATTATCAGATTAGCCCCCAGTAATATTAATAGCGGGCTATGAGCCGAGAGCAATCCAGCAGTCTAGCTCTTTTTTAATCAGCTTTTACGACGGTTTGGTGGCTTAGGGGTGTCGGCCGCTAGCTTAATCGTTCGTGTAAGCTAAGGATTGCATTTGGGTTAGTCGGCTTAAAGTGCGTCTAAATTCAAAGCTTAACGCTCCGCCAGTGTATAAATCTTCCATCGCGACATCAGCTTGAATATAGAGTGTTACGCCTTGGTCATATAACTCATCGACCAAGCTAATAAAACGCCTCGCAGGGTCATCATTTACTGCATACGACAACTGTCGCTCACCCGTTTCGATGGCGATAACGCCATCTTCTGTGCCGCGTGCACGGATCCAGCTTCTTGGCTCACCGCCTAAAATAGGCACCTCTGATACCATGACGGTGTTAAAGCGCGTGGCTATTTCAATATAATCTAGCTGAGAACGTGGTCCATCGCATAGCGCATCAAAGCGAAACCAAGCGATGTTGTTGGTATACTCTATAGTATCAATCACTCTGCTGTGCACCATGAGTTTGGCAGCGCAAGGCTTTGCCGATGCTGTCATCGTGCTAAAGCGCTCTGCGAAGGCACGATGTTGGCTTTGCGCAGTGCCAGTGTTATTAATAAAATAGCGCTGTTGATAAACTGAGTGACGCAGCCTATGGTCAGCTTCACCGTTGAGATGAATTTCTTGAGTAAACTGATTCAATAAGTCGATAGTGGCTAAAAATCGTTGGCGTTGTAAGCCGTTTCGGTATAACTCATTAATGGGGATATTTGAGGTGGTGACCAGCGTCACCCCTTCATTAAACAAGGCTTCAAATAGCTTACCTAGGATCATCGCATCGCCAATGTCAGATACAAAGAACTCATCAAAACACAGTAGCTTACATTCGCCAGCAATCCGTTTAGCAATTCGGGCAAGCGGTTCTCTGTTACCGGATTCCGCCATCATCTCTTGATGAATTCGAGCCATAAAACGATGAAAGTGCAGCCGCAATTTCGGGGTATTTTCAATACTGTTATAAAAGAGGTCCATTAAAAACGTTTTGCCACGGCCGACATCCCCCCATAAATACAACCCGGTTAACGCTTGATGAGCTGGGCGACTTGAGTTTGAGGATGTGAGCGCAAGGTACAATGCCTCTAAGGCTTCAATCGCTTGGTATTGGCTCGGGTCATCGATAAATTCTGTGTGTGCTAGTTGCTGCTGGTAGCGCGCAAGTGGGCCAGCCTGTAATGATTCAAGCTCTATTTTTGGGTCTGCTGCTAGCGCGCTTAACAATGTCATCTAGGTCATCGTATCTTAATTAGAATTGCACGTATTATAACGACTCATTAGCAGACACTTCAATCAGCTGCCAGTCAGGAAGCTTCTGTTTAAGATCGGCATTGATTTTTTCTGCGTCGCCACGGATCACAATATAGGGTGGACGACTAAATACATCGGCGGCAATGGACTGCAGTTGCTCCGCGGTGAGCGCCTCGATTTTGTCGGCGAATGCTTGCTGGTATAAAGGTGAGTACCCAGAGGTGAGCTGCCTAATAGTATCAAGCTCTAGCGCCATGGGGTTATCTTGGCGCAGCAGTAATTTACTGGTGTTATAGGTTTTTACTGCGGTTAACTCTGCTTGACTGGGTGGACTCTCAGCGGCCAGTGCTAAGTGCTTGAGTACACCATCGATAAAGGCGCCAGTGTGCTCAAGTTTAGTACTGCCATAAAACTTGATAGATCGCGAAAGAGGATTGTCATAACAGCGACCGTAAATACCGTAAGTTAAACCACGAACCTCACGTAAGTCGTAATATAATCGGCCCGAAAAACTGCGCCCTAACCAGCTTGCAAGTAACTGACAATCTTGAGCATTGCCACTTGCATCACTGGGTAATAATGCTTGATTTACCTGTGTGTCATTTAAGTCTCTAACCATTGGATAGCCGACTCTGATTTGAGTTTGTACACTGCCAGGGGCGTCAATAATGTAGATCGTTTTACTGCTATTGCCTAAAGGAACAACAGGCATGTTCTGCATTATCTGTGTGCTGGAATGATTATGGGTATCTTGGGTTATGTTGGTGGTGCTATTTAACGCCACTGCGCGGGAGAGTAATGCTTGTGGTGGCTTACCTTTAGCATTAGTTAGTCTTTGGTTAGCTAATACAGCCCAACTCGATTGAGATAATATCTGCTCTCTAACGTTATTAAGGCTATCAAGCGTTAAGCTATCGGCAAGTGAACTATCGTTGAGCGCTTGGTTATAGATATGTTCTTCGCCGAGAATAGTTCTCGCCCAGACGGTATTGATCTCTGCGCCACTAAAAGCATTGATATGTTTAGCGAGCTTTAATTGCCGCCTAACATTAGCAATGTCGATGTCATCAAAGCTGTGTGGGCGCCAAAAATTCATTAGCAGCTCAGTGGCCTCTGTGGGAAGTTGGTGGCAACTAATACCAATCGCGATACTGTGCAGTGACGGGCTAAACGTTAGGCTCTCGGCGCAACTCTGCGCTTGGCTCGCGACCAGCCAACGGCGCTTTTCTTCAAATGCTCTCATCAACACGTCTACATTTTTAAACGGCTGTCGAGCGCTATAAGCCACGAGAGTGAGGTGATCTAAACCTGATTTTGGATCGTTAACCCTAAATAACTGACTGCCGTTAGGCATTATTTGTTGTTGAATGCTCTGTGTTTGCTCAAAACGCATGGACTCAAGGGTCGGTGCCCCGTGAATGGGGTTAAACTTTGGGAGACTGGTTGCAGCTGTCGCAGTAAAGTCTATTTGAGTCTGTTGGCAGCCCAGTAGGTATAGGCTTAAGTAAACCATTAAACTTACACTGGCAACTCTTATATAGATAATGCGTATCCGATGTTTCATCACATTACACTCTCTTCAAGATCGTCCGCTGTTCCCTTTGGCAACCACTCTAGAATCGTTTTGGCAGCACGTATGTGCCAAGGAGGGAGCAAGTCGAGCCGGACGCGTTTGTGCTTAAAATAATGCTCGCTTACGCGCTGTAGATCCGCAGCCGTGACAGCATTTATTCGCTGCCATTGGGCTGTTAATGGTGCTGAACTATCCTGCGGTAGCGTCGCTGAAAGGGTTCGAGCCAGTACCGATGGGCTATCTAATATTGAGAGCTTTTTATCTAGCCATATCTGCTTTAGTTGGCAAAGTTGTTGCGCAGGTATGGGTTCTACAGTTACCGATCCAATTAACTTTTCAACGTTCTCGGTTAAGGTATCGAGTGAAGTGCGGGCTCGGGGGACTAATACCAGATTGGTCACGCCATGATGCTGCATTTTGAGTGGAATTGAATAACTAAGGAGTTGGTCGGGATCGCTGAGACTGGTGCGTTCAATCAAGCTACTTTTATTTTGAAACAGGTACGCTTCGAGTAACGCCAGTGCAGCGGCATCTGGCGAATCAGTTCCTGCTGTATGCCAAGCGAGTAACACCGCTGGCCACGGGCCGCGTTCATCAACTATTTCACCGTGAACCGCCTTTGTGTCAATGATGAGATCTGACATGGCGACTTTAGCGGCAAGCGGCTGTTGCCAGCTGGCAAAACTATTATCTATCCAGGTATTGGTGTTTGCGGGGAGGTTACCCACTAAGCTTAACTGCATTGCATCGGGGCGATAAAAACGCTGATGAAACTGATTGAGCGATTCAGGTGTCGCGGCTTTTACGTCAGCAATGCTACCAATAACCGCATGTCCATAGGGCGTACCTTGAACTTGCGCTAGCAAAAACTCCATTGCTTTACGCACATAAGGTTGGTTATCAATGCTGGTGGCCATCTCCTCGAGCACTGCGCCTTGTTGGTTAGCAACGGTGGCAGGCGTTAGCGCTGGATACCTAAAACGATCGGCTTCTAACCATAAACTTAGCTCCAGTGCTGGGGCGGGGATGGTTAAGTAATAATTAGTGAAATCAAAAAAGGTACTGGCATTAAACTGGCCGCTGAGTTCACTCATAGTTTGAGTGTAACGGTCACCGGGGGCATGCTGACTGCCTTTAAAGAGCATATGCTCAAACAGGTGCGCATAACCCGTTTGCCCCTTGATTTCGTTTCGAGAGCCAACATCAAACTGGCTGGCGATTGAAATTGATGATGAGTCAGTAATCGCTAAGGTTCTCACCTGTAAGCCGTTGCTTAATTGACGATACTGAATACGCTTTTCGGTTTGATAAAGCGGAGCTGCTTGGGTGGTTAGATCGCAACTGTGCTCAATGGCAGTTAGAGGTTGTTGCTCTGCAGCAATAGCGCCGTTTGAGATAAAACCTACGGCAAAAAATAGGCCGATGAAAAGGTGCTTATTTGCCGATTTTCTCAATGTGCTTCATCCTTTTGCAACGTAACATAACCCATTAAAGCAACGGCGGATTTATCTCTTACACTCATTTATAGCAGTTATTGTCATTAACCCCAATGGGCATTTTGATGTGGTTTAACTTATTATTTTATCCCAATGCGTTTAGCGAGTCGGTGGAGGTTGCCAGAGTCGAGTGCAAGGGATCTCGCTGTTGCCGCCCAGTTACCTTCGTTTTCAGTTAATACTTGCTGAATATACTGTGATTGAAAAGTTGCGGTAGCTTGCTTTAACGTTTGATGGCTGGGGTGCGCAGTATGGCTAGGGACTATTTTAGTGTTAGTGACGCTGGTTTGCGGCTCCACATGGAAGTCAAAATGTTGCTGCGAGATAAGGCAGCTGTCCGATGATGATTGGGCGCGAGATAGCACCGATGCTCGGTGCAGCACATGTTCTAACTCTCGGATGTTGCCGGGCCAGTCGTAGCCATTGAGAATGGCAAGGCTGCTTGCATCTAATCTAAGGCTTTTAAGGCCTAGTTTTTGGCGACAGCGTTCTACAAAAAAACCGCTTAATAAAGTGACATCACCATCACGTTCTCTTAGGGGCGGTACGACGATTGGGAATACACTGAGTCGGTGGTAAAGGTCGGCTCTAAAGCGTCCTGCAAGTACCTCCTTTTTAAGGTCTTTATTGGTTGCGGCAATGATTCTCACATCAACTTTTAAGCTCTTATCAGAACCTACTTTCTGTAGGTCGCCGTACTGCAATACTCTTAATAACTTGGCTTGTAACCCTAATGGCAGTTCGCCAATTTCATCTAAAAACAAGGTGCCGTTGTCAGCTTTTTCAAACTTGCCACTACGATGACTTATTGCACCGGTAAACGCGCCTTTAACATGACCAAATAGCTCACTCTCAGCAACGGATTCTGGCAACGCTGCGCAATTTAAGTAGACGAGAGGCTGTTTTGCACGATGCGAAAGTTGATGCACCGATTTTGCCACCAACTCTTTACCTGTACCTGTTTCCCCTAAAATAAGCACGTTTAGATCGGTATTCGCGACCACGTTAAGCTCATTTTTAAGTGAATTTATCGCCATTGAGTGGCCTATCATTTCTACACGAGTATCAGCGTTAATACGGCTCGCAGAGGGTATTTCCTGTGACTGGACAGCCTGTTTCTCGAGTTTATCGATCATCAAGGCATTGTTAAGCGAAGCTGCCGCAAGCGCACTGAGTGTGCGCAGCTCATTGTCACTAAAATCGTTAAATTGCTTAGGGTCAAAACCGTCGATGGTGACAGCGCCAATCAGGTCGCCATTAGCAAGCAAGGGGAGTCCGATGCAAGCGTGCACCACTAAGTTATCACCTTGGTGAGGGATCAGGCCATCGTAAGGATCAGGCAGTTCACTGTCAGCTGGAAAGCGCACGATATCGCCAGCGCGTGCAATGGCTTCGAGTCTTGGGTGTTCGCTGATAATAAATCGTCGCCCGAGTACATCTGGGCTGAGGCCATCAATTGCCAGAGGGTTAAATTGTTGTCCGGTAAATTGCAGTAGTGCGGCAGCGTCGCAATGCAAGGTTTGCCTTATGGTATCGAGTAAGCGCGAGAATCTATCATGATCAGAAAGCCCAGCAGTAATATCTAAGGCGATGCGGGTAAGATCAGTTTGGCTTAAAGACATAGAGAATTTCCATAAAGTATTACAACAAAACTCATACTTTCTGAGCGATGGGAGGTGTTTGTCTTTTTGACATTAATGCGAATGATGAACAGTGTCAAATGTACCGTGTATTAGATAAAGAAAAGGGCGCTACAAATAGCGCCCTTGAGTCTGTATCATTTAACGTTGTTAAGCGTTAGCTGATGCTTGACTGTCATCTAGTGCGCTCGCTGTTTTCTTCTTAACAATGGCTTTTTTGATAATATCAAAGAAGAAGTAGCCCATAAATAAGCCACCAAAGCCAAATAGAATATCACCAGGCATACGCATCCAAACCAGTGTTTCAACCAGTGGACTATGGATCACTTCTGGTGAACGAGCAAACCAGTAACCATTGTCGATAACGGCAAAGAACTGCACTATGCCAACGGGCAGTAGAGACATAAATACCATGGCGGCTAAGCCAATATTCATGGTCCAGAAGGCGCCTTTTAGAAGCTTCTCATTCCACTGCATTTGTCCTGTTAATCCACGTAAGCAGAATAACATCAGTCCCATACCTAGCATTCCATATACCCCCATGAACGCTGCGTGGGCGTGAGTTGCGGTAGTATTTAGACCTTGGATAAAGTACAACGCGATAGGTGGATTGATGAGGAAACCCAAGATCCCAGCGCCGACTAAGTTCCAAAATGCGGTTGCCACGAAAAACATAATCGCCCACTTGTAACGGATCATCCAAGGGCTTGCTGCACGTAAGCGATAACTTTCAACCGCTTCAAAACCAATCAGTGCCAGTGGTACCACTTCTAGAGCCGAGAAAATCGCGCCCCATGCAATCACTGAGGTTGGCGTACCGGTAAAGTACAAGTGATGCAAGGTGCCGATTAAACCACCGGTTAAGAAAATAACCGTGGTGAAGAGTACCGCTGCATTTGCGCTGCGAGCACGGATAAGTCCAAGGCGCACAAGCATTAAGGCGACAACAGAGGTAGCGAAGGTTTCGAAGAACCCCTCTACCCATAAGTGAACCACCCACCAGCGCCAGTATTCAGCAATCGCAAGGTTGGTATGCTTACCCATAAATAGGCCAGCACCATAGAATAAACCAATCGCTACACACGAGGCGTACAGTACCCAAATAACCGGGCGCATCTCGCCTTTAACTTTTAACGCGGGACGCATTGCTGCTGTCACAAGGGCAAGCCAGATCAATAATCCTACCAGCAGTAATATCTGCCACACTCGGCCTAAATCGATATATTCATAACCTTGATGACCGAATAAGAAATTCATGTCTAGGTCAAAATACTGCTGAACACCAATCCATTCCCCTGCCATAGAGCCGAGCACAACCACCAGAAGTGCAACCCAAAGTACGTTTACACCGATGCGTTGGAACTTAGGTTCATAGCCCGATAATGCAGGGGCAATATAAAGACCTGTACCTAACCAAACCGTTGCAATCCAGAATACGGCAAGTTGTGTATGCCAAGTACGCGTGACGGAGTAAGGGAGAATTTCTGACAGTGGAATACCGTAAAAATTTTGCCCTTCAACCGCGTAGTGTGCGGTGATCCCTCCGAGTAATATTTGCAATAGAAACAAGCCTATCGCAGTAACGAAGTACTTCCCTACAGCGCGTTGTGATTTAGTGGGTTTAGTGAAGAAGAGTGGGTCTTGTTCGGCAGGCTTTGGCAAACTGTCATGTTTACAGCTCGCGTGATGCCAGACTAATGCACCAATACCCGCAATAAGAGTCACAAAACTTAAGATTGACCAAACCACGTTGTCTGACGTTGGCGTATTACCAATTTGTGGATCGAATGGCCAGTTATTGGTGTAGGTATAATCGGCATCTGGACGTTCTGTTATTGCAGCCCAAGCGCCCCAAAATAGAAAACCATTGAGCTTTTCACGGCGATCTAAGCTCGGAACGGTACCCTCTTTCATTGCATATTGTTCTCTAAGAGATGATAACTCTGGGTCATCACCAAATAGCGCTAAATAATGTTGCTCTACCTGTTTAATGGCTGCAATACGCGTGTCTGAAAGAGTGATATAGGTATCACCATTAGCTTGCTCAACAACCGTATTACGGCGAATATCTTCGCGCAAGCCTTGCTCTAGTCCTGCTTGTTGCTGGGTATTTAGTTGCGTAAACGGGATCTTGAAACGCTGCTTTGCGGTGATATCTAGCCAAGCCTGAGCTTCTTTATGTAACCAGTCTGCAGTCCAGTCTGGAGCAACATATGAACCATGTCCCCATATAGAACCCAGTTGATGCCCCCCCATAGAGCGCCAAACCAATTGTCCTTGTTCGATGTCATTTTGACTAAATAGTGTTTGTCCTTGGCTATCAACAAAAGCTGTCGGTATTGGCGGCTTTTCTCGATAGATTTCACTACCAATACTCAGTAGTACAGTAAATGAAGCAATTAGCACCAGTAGTAGTGCAATTGCCGTTAGTCTTTGTTTGCTCATAAGTCCTCTTAGCGCAACGGTATTATTATTCAGGCGTAGCTTGCTATAGCAGATAGCATGCCAATAGTTGAAGCTGCTGTTTTAAAAGGATATTGTTGTTTTTATTTATAGTGATAATGTCATAAGGACAGCGCTTTAAGTGTCTTTATGACACCTAGCTGTCTTTTTGACATTAGCGTGGCGTTCGAAAAGTAATCGACGTAGGAAATCGTGTGGAAATAAATACTTATCGGGCTGAGAATGTCGAGTATGGCTAAGCATGAGGACATTGGAGTATGAGAATGTAGAAAGGGCTACTTGTTGAACGAAAGTGAGCTAAACAAAGCCCTTTGCAAATGCTGCAAAGGGCTAGGGGGTTATTTATATAAGGACGGGTCTTCAGGTTTTGGGCGGGTCTTAAAACGTCGATGCAGCCACATATATTGACCTTTATTACGGCAAATAATGTCTTCAATAATTCGATTACCCCGCTTGGCATCTTCAATCTCATTTTCGCCTGGAAAGTCTTCTAACGGCGCTTGGACTTCGATGTTATAGCCTGTGTCGGTACTGTTTCGTTCAACAAAAAAGGGCAGAACCTTGGCTTTACCCAGCCTTGCCAGTGTGGTGGCACCGGTAATGGTGGCGGCTTCTTTAACCGCGAAAAAAGGGATGAATGTGGCACTCGAACGGCCAAAATCTTGATCGGCAGTGTACCAAATGACGTTGGGGGCTCTTAAGCTACGCACCATTTGGCGTAAATCTCTTTTTGGCACCAGCGCTTTATTAGATCGTAATCGACCTTTGACCTGCAGATACTCAATTACGGCATTATTATGCGGTCGGTAAACGCCCACTCCTGGCTGGAACTGGCCAAAGATACGAGCACCCATCTCTAAAGGCAGGCAGTGAACGGCGTACAGTATGACCCCTTGGCCACTGTTCAGGGTTTGCTCGACATGCTCTTGACCTTTAATACTCATATGTTGTTGAATTTTTTCATCCGACCACCACCATGCATTGATGGTATCGAAGATCGCTTTGCCTGTTTGTTCAAAGTTTTCGCGTAATAGCGTTTGCTGTTCTGCTTCGCCCATATCAGGAAAGCACAGCTGCAAATTACGCTTGGCAGTGTTAACCCGTTTGCGGGCAAACTTCATGGCAATTCTGCCAATAGCCGCGCCAATCCTCATTTGGAGAGGTAATGGCAACACTTGTGTTAAGCGCATCATCGCAACGCCTAGCCACAGGGGCCAGTACTTAGGATGATAAAGATGAGATGACAACTGGGCTTTTTCTACCACGGAAAACTCGAATACATTGAAAAATTACTCATTATTCTAACGCAAACTCACTCAAACTCACTCAAAATCATTAAAAATTAGGTACAATCATCAGTAAATTTGCAAAACACACGGCCATTATGAAGATTTCTCTGCCAGCATTTGAAAACGCCAAGGTACTCGTCGTTGGTGATGTAATGTTAGATCGCTACTGGGCGGGCACGACTGCGCGTATCTCTCCTGAAGCACCCGTCCCCGTTGTTAAAGTCGAACAGATTGAAGATCGACCTGGCGGCGCGGCGAATGTGGCGATTAACATTGCCACGCTAGGCGGCGCAGCGAGTCTTGCTGGCATCGTCGGTGTTGACGAAACGGCTGACGCATTGACCATTGGTGTGCAAGCATTCGGCGTTGAGCCTAATTGGCATCGAGTTGCTGGCAAGCCGACGATCACTAAACTACGAGTGATGTCGCGCAATCAGCAATTGCTGCGTTTGGATTTTGAAGAGAGTTACTCGAAAGTAGAAAGTGATGCGCTGCTAGCAAAAACCATTTCACAGTTAGACAATGTCGATGTGGCAGTGCTGTCTGATTACGCTAAAGGCGCCCTCGTTTCTCCTGAAGCCTTTATTCAATCGGCGAACGACAAAGGGGTCAAAGTGTTAGTGGATCCTAAAGGCAGTGATTTTGCTCGTTACCGTGGTGCTTATCTATTAACGCCAAACATGGGTGAATTTGAAGCGGTAGTGGGCAAGGTTGAATCAGAAGCAGACTTAGTCGCTAAAGCCCAGTCTTTGTTGTCGCAATTTGAGCTCAATGCCATGTTGGTAACGCGTTCAGAAAAAGGCATGACATTAATCACTAAAGATCAGCCTGAGCTGCATATCCCCACGGTTGCACGCGAGGTTTACGATGTGACGGGTGCGGGTGATACCGTTATTTCAGCGCTAGCGACAGCGATTGCCGCAGGCAGTGATTTACCACAAGCGTGCGCCATTGCTAATACGGCAGCAGGAATAGTGGTTGCCAAGTTAGGCACCTCAACAGTGACCAGAATTGAGTTAATCGAAGCGCTCTCTTTGAATCAAGGTGAATCAGGTTTCGGTGCAGTGAGTGAAGACCAACTCGTTTACGCGCTAGAGCAAGCTAAGCTGCGTGGTGAGCGTGTGGTCATGACCAATGGCTGCTTTGATATTTTACATGCTGGACACGTTAGTTACCTGCAACAGGCCAAAGCCCTAGGTGATCGATTAATCGTTGCTGTTAATAGCGACGCTTCAGTCAAACGCCTGAAAGGCGAAGGGCGTCCGGTGAACCCAGAAGACAGACGAATGGCAGTGTTAGCCGGTCTTGCTTCGGTTGATTGGGTGGTCCCATTCAGTGAAGATACACCACAACGCGTGATTGCTCGCTTGTTGCCTGATCTGCTGGTAAAAGGCGGCGATTACAAGGTTGAAGATATTGCGGGTGGCGAAGAGGTGATTGCTGCGGGGGGCAAGGTTAAAGTACTCGGCTTTGAAGAGGGTATTTCAACCACGGCGATTATTGAAAACATCATGGCTAATCGCTAGTGAAAGCCATGCGTAAAGATCAATAATGTTATCTAATCAATGCTGAACTCATTAGTTTTTAGCATCGCGCTGACAAGTGGCTTTATTTGGGATGATATCGGTTCTAAGAAAGCCCTTGTTTGCGAGCTTAAGCAGCTTGAAGTTTGCTTAAGTCAACTCCCTCCTTCTGCCAGAAAACAGTTACCTAACACTCAGCTGATACAAATGTCATTGGGCGCGCGCGCCGCGATGGTGTTACCTCTCAAGCATGTCGACGTCGCAGGCGTATTAGTAACCGACTTTAGCCAGCTTCCCCTCAAACGCAGTGTTAATTGGGGAGAAGGGGACTTTTCTTTGAGTCTTAATCGGCAGGATGAACTGACCTATTGGCATGAATTAGGCCACCTTCAAGCAATTGAAGCGCTTAAGACCATGAATGCTGAGATCTCCAGTCCTTTTCAACATGAGTGGTTAGCGGATCTCTATCTGATTTGGCGTATCGCCAAAGAAACTAATAGCTTGAGCTTAGCGTGGCAGCAATATCATCGTCGTAACATTGATGTAATGGCAAATGTGGCATTTATGTCCCATTGGAGTGTGCCTATCATGTCGCAAGCTCTTGCGCGTTATAGCGTCAAAGAGCTCACCGCGTTCAACAGTTTTAATACATTTTTAGCTGACTTTTGGCCGACGATAGCACTGCCAACCGCTGATAGTTTAGCTGAATTTTCAAGCCTGATTCAGCGTACATTCGGTGCTGGGACAGTGCAACCACTGCCGGAATATATGTATTGGCGCAAACCCGCTTTAGGACATTATTTTAAGCCGACATTGATTAAGTTAATGGGACAGACTGATGCAGTGCAGTGGCTTGTAGATCAAAGTATGGATCAAGATGGTTCGAGTCTAAAGCCCAGGCTGTAGGGTTTGTAAGCAGGGTTCCTTTAAGGTAGAGGGTTATCTATTTCCCCTTGGGCAGAAGTGGTTATTTTTGAAGCATGTGGTTCCAATTGCCTGCTTTCGACGGCCTCAGCTGCACCTACATTGGGTTAGAAAAGCACAATCACTCGGCATTTAAGTTTGAAATAGAAAGTCTATTAAAGATATGGCTGTCCTGTCTTTTTCCCACAAGGAATAGAGCCAAGCCCACCAGAGTTTGATACTGCAGCAGCCAACTCCCAGTTTTGTACTCCAGCCATTGGAGCTTGAATTATTGGCTTTTCAATACCGAGGATACTGCATAGATTCATAATTATTCTTCCTGAATGCGATATGTTTTATTTAGGCATTTAACGCCCTGTTAACAGGCCAACTGTATTTTGTCCTTTTTTAACAGCTTGTTAGGTAACATTAAGCACTTTCGGAATCTCACGAGTAACCACATGAATAAACTCATTTGAAGTCATAACTGAGAAATGAGCCAGCTCTCCTGGAGTTGTGTCATATAGTATGGTTTCAGTTTTAAGATAATCTATTAAGCTCGATTTATCATACCTACCAATAACTCCACTCTCTCTATTGAGGTGGTAATTTTCTGAATGGTCACATTCATCATAAATTTGAAATTGGACTGTGTCTGTAAAAACTACTAGAAAGCGCTTAGGATCAAATTTTCCTGCTGCCCCTTTCCCTTCTTCAAGGGTCAAAGTTAGCAATCCATTTTGGTACTGTAAATTATCAAGGAACCAATCCTGATAATTGTGGGTATCAAGCTCAGTTTTCATCTAGTTACCTAACGCCTTGTTAGGTGTTTTAGTTGGCATGATGCACCTGTTTGTATTGAGCACGATTACAGTAAACTAGACTACCAATTACCACCCAATATAAGAAGAACAAAGTGGCGTTGTATGTGATGTGGCTGTAATTCACTTTAGTTGCGTTAATTAAAACAAATGGGATCGATACGACGAAAAATACTATTAAGGCGATTAGACTGAATTTACGAACAAATATTAGTAAGGGAATACCTACGATTTGTATCGTGATTTGGGTGAGCACCCACAGCCTATAAGTTTCACTGTCAGAACTAAGTAAAATTAAGTGAAGCGCTGAACTGATAGCTAAAGCCAGCATGCTTAAATTAATAATTATTTTAAAAGTACGATCCATATACACCTAACGCCCATTTTGTCCTGCTTGAAATTCTTGTTGAACGAAGCCGCTCTGCGGCAGAAAAGATAAAAGCCCTCTCTATCTCCCATCCTAAATACTTATTAGTACAGACCCTGTTAGGTCTTTACTACTAGGAGTATTATCATGGACACATTCGAACAACACCGCTTTGATTCTCTTTATGAACAACATCTTACCAACTTAACCCTACAAGGCAAGCGACCCGCCACCATCGATGCATATAGCCGTGCAGTACGGCGTATTGCCGCCTTCTTTGACCGTTGTCCCGACAACCTTACCACCGATGATTTAAAGCGTTACTTTGCTCAACTGATAGCATCACACTCGTGGAGCACCGTTAAGCTTGACCGTAACGGCTTACAGTTTTTCTATCGCCATGTGCTCAACCAACACTGGGAGTGGCTCAACATCGTTAAGCCTCCACAGGTCAACCGACTGCCCGATATCCTAACCCCAACTGAAGTTGCCATCGTTATAAGTCTCACACATAAGTTGCGATATCAGGTCTGCTTTCTGACCCTATACAGTATGGGGTTGCGCCTCGGCGAGGCCATTTCATTGCAAATAGGTGATGTGGATTCACAGATGATGCAGGTGCATATTCGCAATGCTAAAGGCGGTAAGGATAGATTGGTTCCTCTACCACAACGCACCTTATTAGCGCTGCGATATTACTGGCAAACTCATCGCCATCCACGCCTGATGTTTCCTGGTAAAGACGGTAAACCGGATTCGATGATAGATAAAGGCGGCATTCAGAAAGCCTTAAAACGAGTCATTGCTGAGTGCAATATTCATAAATCCATCAGTCCGCATAATCTGCGACATAGCTACGCAACCCATCTGCTAGAGCAAGGACTAGACCTGCGCTCAGTGCAAAGCCTGCTCGGTCATAACAGCCTCAACACCACCGCTCGTTACACCAAACTGACCCACATCACCCGTAAAAATACCGCTGAGGCAATTAACAAACTTGCTGATGATTTAATCTTGAAGTGGGAGTGCGACGTATGAAGTTCATCGATATTTTACGCGACCATCTTGATACCTTTAATCAGGCTTTTGATCAACAAATCACAACCTCGATGCGGCAAGCTATTTTCGCCATGCTCAGTTGTCGCACCAATACTGAGAGAACGAGTCAGTGGGCGTGTCAGAGTTGCCCTCATCATGCTGACTTTCCGTTGTCTTGTGGTCATCGCAGTTGCCCGCAATGTCAGCACAACACCACGAGCGACTGGCTGGCAAAACAGCAGGCTAAACTGTTGCCCGTGGAGTATTACATGGTCACTTTCACTCTGCCTTATGAGCTTAGAGTTACCGCCAAACATCAGCCTGAACTTGTCTATCAAGCCATGTTCACCGTCGCTGCTAGCGTGCTCAAGGAATTTGCTAAAAACGCAAAAAAACTCGGTGGTGACATCGGTTTTACGGGCGTGCTACATACCCATAATCGGCGACGCGACTACCATCCTCATATTCACTTCATCATTCCCGCGGGGAGTTTCAACAAAGCCAAACAACAGTGGCACAAGAACAAAGGCAAGTACCTGTTTAACAGTTTTAACCTCGCCAAAGTATGGCGAGCACGCTTGCTTGAGCAATTGACAGACAAGCTCAACATCAAGCTGCCAGCAGCCATCCCGAAACAGTGGGTTGTCGACTGCCAGCATGTTGGCAAAGGGCTACCTGCGCTAAAGTACCTGTCGAGATACCTCTATCGCGGCGTTTTGTCTGACAAAAGCATCATTAGTGCAACCGAAGATCAAGTGTCCTTCGAGTATCAAAATAGCCAAACCAAAGCCACTGAAATACGCACTTTACCTACGGTGGAGTTCCTATGGTTAGTGCTTCAGCATGTGCTACCGAAGGGATTACGTCGAGTGAGAGACTATGGATTACTGCAAGGAAGTTGCCGAAAACTAAGACTGCAAATACAGCTCATGCTAGCGGTTGCGGGAACGATGTTTGCGCCGTTCGAAAAAGCTACCAAAACCAAAGCTATACGACCTTGTCCCTGCTGCCAGCAGCCGATGACATTTATGGGAGTGCACGCACGACTGACAAGCTTTCTTAGGCAAAAACCAACGACACCTAACGCCACTGTTTAAGCGGAAGGATAAAAAAGTTAACACTTAAGATGCGGAACAAGAAAAGTATAAGGAGGTGCTAAGGCATTGATATGTTGAGGTAACGAAATTAGCTGGCGATGCTAAGGGATAGATGCGGCTAGTAAAAAATGCTACTGCTCAGCACACATCGAAAAAGCGTAAGATCTTACGCCGATATTTACACAATAAAGGTATCACTCGGGCTTGTTCAACAATCGGGATAAGGACGCGGCTACGCGCGGCCTATCCTTATTCGTTAGGTAACTTTTACCCACTGCCCAAATCTGACTATCTGTTGAGGCGCATATTCCATCACCCATGTTCGATCTGAAGCAATAATCAGAATACTTTCTTGGTCTAGGTAATATTCCAATTCGGACAGCAATTTAGACCAACTTAAATATCTTAAGTATGACCAAGCTTTATCAGTGATAATTATTTCAAAGGTATCAGAAACACTCTTACTCTTTAACCAAGTAATTAGTTTCTGTTTATGTACACTATCTTCGAAAGAAGCAATAACCCATTCACTAGTGTCGTCAACACCACAATCCCAATCTACTTCATGTAAATGAGGTTCAACAAGTTTCCTCAGATCTCTCACTCGCAATTCTGGATTCAGAAGATTAACCATCCGTAGTTACCTAACGCCGTTTTAAGCGGCAAATTGCAGTTGGCTAAAATAAGTGAGATACGAACAAAAAGCCAACTGTGATTTGTCCGACTTGAAAACCCTTGTTAGGCGCTTTATGGATACGTTACGACCCATACTTTATGTTTTTTCATTAGGTTACTATACCCCTCAGAAATCATCCCATTAAGGTATGATAATCTCAGGTGCCCTTCAATAAGTTGATAAGGGGCTTTCATTTTTTGCTCACCAAACTCGATTGGATGAGAAATCTCACTAAAATTTTCTCCTATTATAATAGGCGTTGGCGTAGAACCATATTCAAGCATATATTGACCAAGCCAAGTCGTTTTTCTGTGATTACCTTTTAATAACTCTTTACCCCAAGATTTAAGTTGAGGAAGCCAATCACCTACATGATCAATTTCTAATATTTGGTCATTATTAAGTTCACGAAGTTCATACTTCCATTTTTCAGGTTGTAATGGAATCCAATCTTGGAAGTCACTCCAATGTCTATAAATCCATGATTCGATCACTTCTTTGGGAATATGACTAAGTTCTTCAGGCCATCTTTTAAAATATTCTTCAAACGGTTCAGGAGATAATGAATCGTAATTTTTAACTGCGGGATACATGGAAACTCCTTGGCGCCTAACATTTTAATATACGGCTTGCGCGTTTTTCCAAGCCATGTTGAGAAAGCGTGCACAGTAAAAAGCCTTAAAAGTTTATTAATAACAGCTTATTAAACACTTACGCTAAAAGTTGTATCCAATACACCTAGGGAGAAAAGTGAGTCGCACACTTTGCTTTCCGGTTATCTGAACTTTTCATGAACGCACACTTACATCTTACTGAATTTATACAAGTTACTAACACTGCACAATAGTAAAGCGTGAATTGAATCTAAGAAAATGATCTGTTTCCACAATTAAGCCAATAATACTGTATGTCCAACCACACTTTCTTACTTAATCCAATGCTGCTGCGTCTATGCCATTTGAGTTCATTTCTGACTCGTTATGGGACAAAAACGTGTTTCAAGTTGGCCTAGTGAATGTCCGGTAATGGCACAGAATTACCGCCTTTAGCAACTAAATCACTACTACGTTCTCCTCTGATAGTGATAAAATCTCCGCATCAGAATTACCGAGGAACTCTATGTTTATCCATCATGTTAACGGCATCGACTGGCTTGTGATTACAGCTTTTGAAGAACTGAAAACTAAATTTATCGAAGAAGCCGCTGCGATTCCCTTTTGCTTCTCTACCGTCAGCGAATTGAACCTGATTGATCAAGCCAAGAGTACTTATGGATATTTGCCTACACGCAGCGGCGTAATCACTGATACCGGCACTTTTCAAAGTCAGGATAACGAAGAAGATTTGAACCCACAGCTTGCCTGCCTAGTTGAGGGGCGTGGTCGGGTGTTTATCTATCACGGCGGCTTTGTGGCTTTTGTGGATGACGATCAAACCTTTATTACCCGAATGGACTGAAATTATTCAGTAAGTTGAAATCAGCGAATTGGCATCCCTAGCCGTTCATCCGCAAGCGCTTCGTTTATTAACAGGGTGCGAATCGAATGGAGCCGGATCCTAGCTTCAATAAGAAAAGCAATGCTGCGGTTAACTGGCGAGCTGTATCCCTAGCAAGTTTTGGGGCATAGATGCGTTAGCTGCTGACCAAAGTGGTTCCAATGACCTGCGGTCGGCCCATGTGCAGTCACTGCCGAGGCTCGCCGCAAGTTCGTCCCTGAAGGCTCAACGAAATCATCCTTGATTTCGACGGCCTCAGCCGCATCTACACTGGGTTATAAAAGCGCAAACTCTCGGCATTTTAGTTTTAAATTTAAAGACATAAGCCTTAAATTAAGCAATATTGCCAAACAGAATAAACATTGATTACAGAATCCAATCTCCCCCGTTGGAAATTTTGCTGTTTAAATTTCGCCGGGGCGCTGAGGGATTGTCAAGGGGCGCAAGCGCTTTGCCCCTTGGCTCTGGTGTGGGCGAAGCACCACGACTTCGATTTTGATTTTGAAAAACAATAACTGATAGTACAGCCAAATTGTTTTGGGGCATAGATGCGTTAGCTGCTGACCAAAGTGGTTCCAATGACCTGAAGTCAGCGTATGCGCAGCTTAATATCTAGTAATGTAAAAACATAGAACCAAGCTCTAGCTTGCTCGCTAATGAATAGCAGACAACCACTGTTCAGCCATTTTTTGCTGAACCTAGGCTGAACACTTTACTGATTACTTCATAAGGAGTGGGTTTCTGGCAACGGCTTTTGATAGAGTCATTTTACGTCGAATCAATGGGGCCGTATAATGCCAAAGCGTTCAAGAGCTGAAACCAAGCAAACCATAGAACAAATAACAGCAGCTGCACTGCAACAGATGTTGAATATGGGTTATGACGCGATGTCCTACTCCACCCTTTCGCAAGCAACAGGGATCAGCCGCACTGGGATCAGCCATCACTTCCCTTATAAAGCGGATTTTCTCACCCTGTTAGAACCGAAACTCGGCGCCTTGTTAATTGAGGATTTAGACTTTAGCAGCGCAGAATTGCTGCAGGAATCTTGGCTTTACGCATTAGAAACCCCTCAGTTTAGCGCGATTATAAAACTGTTCTTTGCTATTTGTGGCTCCAATCAGTTGAATACAGCCCAATATAAGACACTGACTTTGTTACATGACAAAGTGGCCGTTGAGTTTGGGGAGCCGGGGAGAACAACTGTCGATACGCTATTAGGTAAAAGCGCAATATTTCTGTTTAAGCAAAATAGGCAATAAATAGTTCACGAACCTATAAAGCTAATGATTTTCTTTGTGTATGCTATTCGGGCTAAAATTAATCTCATCTTTGTTATCTATGATTCGCCTTTGATATTCTGGGTTAGCAAGGGCGTAGCGGTTGAGAGCATGACCCACATAGAGTAACGGATAGCCCAATGCTGCTTAAGTATAAAAAGCAAAAGGTTAAGGTGCTAGCGCTGTAGCGACGAAGTCAGTTTTTCTATATGCTAGCGGCCAATAAATATTTTAAGCCTGTAATGAGTGATGCACGATATGGACGTCAAACCTAACATCTCAGTAGCCGCTGAATCGATCAAACGTTTCCCCAAATTAGATAATCAAGAGTTAGTCAAACCCAGCTTTTGGATAAGCCAAGTGTTTATGATCATTGCCACCATTGTTGGTGTCTATTTGGCTGCGCAAGAGGGCTTGTCACAGGCGATTATCTTCGATGACTTATCAAACAAACAAGATAACTATTACCTTCGACATGCTCTTTTCGACGAAGTGAATGACAATGTCACTATCATCAATGAGTATGCCGATACAGTGGCAAAAAGCTCCCCTTATGACTTAAAGAGTATTCACCCTACAATGGCAACATTCGTCTGGGAGAATATGCGCTACTCAGCCAATACATTGGAAACTCCAACGCAAATTCTCACTGAGACTCGGCGATTCTATATGACATCGGCAAACATTATTTCTAAAATGGAAAGTCGATTCTATGGTGCAAAGTTTGGCGCTGAAAAACTCAAAGAGTTAACCAAAAATGTGTCTGAATCAACCCTCCCAATGTTGCAAAAAAACTATCAAGCACTCGCCGCAGAGTTAGACGCTGCCAATATTACGGTTGAATAAGGATATTTAAATGACGATTAAGTGCCCCGGTTGTAACAGCCAAGCGATGCGAGTGTTCGAGTTTCATGGTCAAGAGGTTGATAGCTGCACTGAGTGCGGTGGTATATGGTTTGATAGTGGTGAGCTTAACGGTGCACTTTCAACGGCAGACAATGGCAATGACAGCGTCGGCATTGAAAATTCACTCGGTGAACATCAAGGGGTGTCACTCCGACAATGCAGCCATTGTCAGTGCAGTATGCAGCACTACTTTTTAATGGACGACTTTCAAGTTGAGGTGGAGGTTTGCCACTCTTGTACTGGGGTATGGATTGATGAACACGAACGAGAGAAAGTGCTGCAGTCCCCGCAAATTAGAGCGGCATTAGAACGACTCAATCAAAAAACCAATGTCAAAACGTGGCTGTTTCAATTTTTACTGCAAATGCCGTTAGAGTACAACTTAAAAACCAAGAGCAAACCTTGGGTCACGTATAGTTTACTTGCACTGAATATCATCATCTTTTTTGCCTACGGTTATAGTGACCCCGCTACTGTGTGGGTGTTTGATCATTTTGCCATGCAGGCGTCACTCGTGATGCAAGGGCAGCAGGTATTGCCTCTGCTAAGTCATATGTTTCTTCATGGTGATATCGTTCATCTGCTGGGGAATATGTATTTTCTCTATGTGGTTGGTGACAATTTAGAGGATGCACTCGGTCATTCTCGTTTTCTTGCGGTGTACTTACTGTGCGGTTTTGCTGCCGTCTTTGCTCAAATTGCATCGGATCCAACATCGACCGTATACATGGTTGGCGCGAGCGGGGCGATAGCGGGCTTGTTTGGTATGTATCTGTTGTGGTTTCGGCATGCCAGTCTGACATTCATGTTTGTTGTCTTTCAAAAGAAATTGTCGCCGATGGCATTCTTTGCGATTTGGTTATTGATCAATATTGTAGGGGTATGGTTTGCTGAGGGCGGCGTGGCTTATTGGGCGCATATTGGCGGTTTTATCGCAGGTCTGATTATCGGTATCGCGCTTAAGCAGCGAGTCATGTTGGCTAACCCCATGTTGGCGATGCTTAATTCACCCGAAGTGAAAGTGTCTCGATAGTTTGTGTGTGTTTACGCATGTTTAGAAAATTAAGGCCGCGAATGCGGCCTTTTTGTTAACTCACTACCAATCAACTAATCTAGCTTAAAAGTGCCATTGCAGGTAAACACTTTGATAATTACTGCCACCACTTATGCGGCCAAAGGCCGAGCTCGACTCAAAAATGCCTGAGCGGTGGTGGATGCTATAACCAAACCAAAGGTTTTCCATTTTTCTTGAATTGAACACATCTCCGACATTAACATCTAAAGAAAAATCTAAGTAATTAAGCAGCTTGGATGGCTTATAGTCTTTTTCTTCTAACTCGCTAGATTCAATGTAAGTGACCGTGCTGGCGTAAGATAAACCTTCGGCGACACCGAGTCTAAATCGTGGGCCAATTTCAAAGGTGTAGTATGCTTTAATCGCAATAATGGCTTCAGCAATATTATCTTGTACTTCAGAGTCATGGTGCCAGACTAAGCCCGGCGTCAAGTAAAGCTCTATCGGTAAGGTAAACAGGGTATCGGTGAGCTGAGTACCGTAAAAAGCCGAGGTCATTTGGTTGTTATAGGGATCGGTTGCGGTTTGCCATTTGAGTATCGCATTGAGGTTCGACGGCGTCGCCCAGCCATGAGCAATACGCAGGTATTGGGTAGGTTTTTCTTGTTTAGTCACAACAGGCTTAGCCGAATAATTCTTTTTATCCGGTTCGGGAAAAAAGCCGAAACCGAAAAAGGACTCATACTGAAAGCGGTTATTAATACTGGGCAGATTGTAGACATCATCTTCTAAGCGTCCTACGCCAAACTGGCCCAATAAATACAGGTTTCTGAACACATGATATCGCGCTTTTATGCCCGCATTAAAGCTCACCCCACCGCCCACTTCATATTTATCTAAGCCATAATAATATTGATTAAAATCGGCACTTTTCCACTGAAACTCAGCGTAAGGTAATAGGCGCCAATCTCCAGACTGCCAAAGGTATTGAGTGCGACTATAGCCATAACTGCGCTTGTCGGAGTCAGAGAGAATGGCTAAATCGACATCCCATTGATCTTTGACAAAACGGTATTGAAAACCAAAATCAAAGGCTTGAGATTGAGTGTCATTTTGCAATTCTTGGGGAATATCAACAAAGCGGAAACGGGTGTATAGATTGACTTGATGGTTGTCATTTTTCCAGATGTGACCGGCAGCTTCCATTCCATTGATATAGAAATAATCATTCTTAAAATAGATGAGCGGCAAGGTGTCATACACCTCATCTTCTTCGGTGGCGAAGGGAATATCGCCACGGCGTTTACCGATACCAATGCCCCAACTGTTATTCCATTGATTGGCTGTCGGCTCTTCTGCTGTCACCGCGATTGCCGATTCTGTTGTCGTTGCCAATGCAGGGTCTTTCGCCGCGTTAACGTTGCCTTGGGGCACAAGCATTAACAAGCAGACAAAAGTTGTTGAATATAGATTGAATTTCATATTATTTTTCTTAGATTAGCGCTGAGCGAAGTATAGAGAAAAAAGCAGGTTACATACATAAGTTTAACAAAATTGTATTAATTTAGACTTAAAAAAAAGACCGCAAATGCGGTCTCTTAATCATTGAAGCTAATAATTAATCTGCTTCTTTTAAGCTCTTTGTCAGCTCAACAATGGCTTTCTTACCATCGCCAAATAACATGACCGAGTTGTCCATCGCAAACAGAGGGTTAGGCAACCCTGCAAAGCCTGGGCTTAATGAGCGCTTTACAATTACGACGGTTCTAGCTTTGTCGACGTTGAGAATGGGCATTCCGTAAATTGGGCTGCCTTTGTCTTCTCGTGCCATAGGATTAGTTACATCGTTAGCACCAATCACAATCGCCACATCAGTTTGCTCAAACTGAGGGTTAATCTCATCCATCTCGATTAACTGCTCATAAGGCACTTCAGCTTCTGCTAGCAATACGTTCATATGGCCTGGCATGCGACCCGCTACGGGATGGATGGCATAAAGCACCTTGGTGCCTCGCGCTTCCATCACCGAGGCTAGCTCACGTACAGCATGTTGCGCTTGTGCCATTGCCAGTCCGTAACCTGGCACGATAACAACGCGCTCGGCAGTTTCGAGTAACATCGCCACTTCTTCTGGTGAAGACGAGGTGATTTTACCGGCATAAACTTCGTCAGCATCAATCGTTTCTCCGCCTTCGGCCATAACGCCAAAGAGCACATTAAACAGTGAGCGGTTCATTGCCTTACACATGATCCGTGTCAGAATAATACCTGATGCACCGACCAGTGAACCCGATACGATAAGGACGGTGTTGCCGGTAATAAAACCAGTCGTTGCCGCAGCAAGACCTGAATATGAGTTAAGCAGGGCAATGACAACGGGCATATCAGCGCCGCCAATGGGGATGACGAGTAATAAACCGAGTACCACTGACACAGCAACTAACGCATAGATCAGATTAGTATTGCTTGGGTCCATCACGATAGCAACAGACAATCCAATGGCACTGAACAACAACAATGCATTGAATATCTTGTTACCAGGCACCTTTATCGGATTGCCTGAAATAAGCTCTTGTAGCTTAGCAAACGCAATAAATGAACCTGACAGCGTCACGGCACCAATAATCACGGTTGCCGTAATGGAAATCAAGGCGACGGTGTGTGTGGCAGACTGAGGATCGAGGAAGTTAGCCAAGGCGATAAAGAGTGATGCTCCACCGCCAAAACCGTTTAGCATTGCGACCATCTGTGGCATCGAGGTCACTTGAATTCGGGACGCCATAACTGCGCCGATAGTTCCCCCCAATAGCACACCCGCAATGATCCACTCGTAACTTAAAATACTCTGGTCAAACAGAGTCACAACGACCGCCATGAGCATACCTAATGCGGAGAGTTGGTTACCCCTGACCGCCGTTCTCGGCTTTGTCAGGCCTTTTATCCCAAGGATAAATAAGCTCGCAGCCACCAAATAGACGAGATAAATAATTGTCGCACTCATAGTGGCTTATTTCCTTTTGAACATAGCTAGCATGCGGTTGGTGACCATATAGCCACCGACAACATTAATCGTGGCAAGTACCACAGCGACAAACCCTAAAACGTTGACCCAAATACCGGCGCCAGAACCTGCTGACAATAGTGCGCCGACGAGTGAGATCCCTGAAATTGCGTTTGAACCTGACATTAACGGAGTATGCAAGGTGGGTGGTACTTTGGTGATGACCTCAACGCCGAGAAATACTGCGACCATAAATAGGGTCAGTAAGAGTAAAATTTCCATTTATTTTTCCTCCGGTGTAGCAGCCGTTATGACAGGCTCCAATGCGGGTAAACCTAATATATCGCGTAAGCGTGCACTGGCGACTTCGCCTTGGTGTGCCACAACGGTATCTCTAACAATTTCATCTTCAAAATCAAGTGTTAAAACACCCTCTTTATCGACAAGCAGTTTAAGTAGATTTTCAATGTTGGTGCCATACATCTGGCTAGCATGGTTGGCCGCGCTACCCGGTACATTGGATGGCCCAAGAATGGTCACACCTTTGTAAACCACTTCTTTATCGACTTCCGTGAGTTCACAGTTACCGCCCGTTTCAGCGGCAAGATCGACAATAATGGTGCCATTCTTCATACCATCAACCATCTCTTTAGTGATCAAGATAGGGGCTTTGCGACCTGGAATAGCGGCAGTGGTAATGACGATATCTTGCTGTGCCAACACGTTTGCCATTGCCTGTTGCTGACGCTTAAGGAAGTCATCAGTTTGCTCTGCAGCGTAACCGCCTTTGGTTTCGGTATTTTCAGTTTCCAAATCGAGTTCAACGGGCTTAGCGCCTACTGAGATGATTTGCTCGCGTGCGGCAGGTCGAATATCGTAAGCTTCAACTACAGCGCCTAAGCGCTTCGCGGTTGCACAAGCCTGTAGGCCTGCAACGCCAACTCCCATAATAAAAGCACGTGCTGGTTTGAGGGTACCTGCGGCTGTCATCATCATTGGGAATATACGTGGAGCTTTATGCGCGGCAAGCAAAACGGCTTTATAACCCGAAATAGTGGCCATTGAAGAGAGAATGTCCATGCTTTGTGCACGCGTGATCCGCGGCACGAGTTCAAGTGCAATCGCAGTCGCTCCCGTTTCGGCAATCGCCTGGGCATTTTCTGGATGCGCAAGTGGGTCCATCATACCGATCACGATTTGATTCGGTTTAATGGTGGCTTTAAGTTCAGCGAGTTGCTCATCTTTAGCATTGACGACAGTAATTACATCCGAGTCGCTCAAGACTTGTTCGCGAGGTGCAATCGTGGCACCTGCTGCAACATAATCTTCATCGGTAAACCCGGCATGACTTCCAGCATCGCTTTCAACAAGCACTTGCACGTTTTTCTTTAGCAGACGAGCCACATTGGCAGGAATAAGTGCAACACGACTTTCTCCAGCATGACTTTCTTTGGGGATACCTAACTTCACAAAGGCTAACCTCTTCGTTGAGGACATTCGTAGGGACAGATGTCATTTTTATTTGTAAGGTCTCATATTGTGGCGACTCTGAATTTAGACACAAGCTGATATTTTTCAATATCGTGTTTACAGTACTGGTCTGACTGAAAAATTTGCGCTAGGCCACACTTTTAAATGGAAGTTTGCTGTCATCAAGCCCACTAAAAGTGAATTCATTCAAATGTCAGTTACTTTTGTAGCTTACTTTTCAACCTTTGTATATTCCAAAATGGAATTAAAAATCATTTTTTATTCTTTTTTACTTTTAGTGAGAGGCGCTAAGCTTGCAAACACTAAACTGATACAGGGCCGTTCTAATGTTGTTAAAAGAGCTTTCATCACTCGCATCACCTTTGTCTTCTGGGCAAGTTGATAAGCTAAAGCAGTTCACCGCTGAATTGAGTGCCGTACAACTTGCGTGGGTTAGTGGCTATTTGGCTGCAACATCTGAACAGGGAACTTCGGTTGTACCACAAGCTAGTGCAGAGCAAATTATGACTATTTTATAC
Organism: Shewanella sp. Choline-02u-19; assembly: GCF_002836205.1. NCBI lineage: Bacteria > Pseudomonadati > Pseudomonadota > Gammaproteobacteria > Alteromonadales > Shewanellaceae > Shewanella > Shewanella sp. Choline-02u-19. Next base: position 2,942,811 of record NZ_PJBE01000013.1, on the reverse strand, counting down.
GGTAGTCAAACCGGTAATGGTCGTGGCGTGGCATCGGCACTTGCTGAAAAGGCGCAAGCCCAAGGTTATGCGGTTAATTTAGTATCGATGGGTGACTACAAGGCGCGTCAGCTAAAGCAAGAGTCATTATTACTGTTAGTCGTTAGCACTCATGGCGAAGGCGATGCTCCTGATGACGCCATAGAGCTGCACAAGTTCTTAGCCTCAAAGCGTGCACCTAAGTTAGATAATCTTAACTACTCGATATTGGCACTGGGGGATTCAAGTTATGAGTTTTTCTGTCAAACCGGTAAAGATTTCGATGCTCGCCTTACCGCGCTCGGTGCAACATCAATTTCGCCCTTAATTGAATGTGATGTGGATTATGAAGAACACGCAGAAGCGTGGCAAGACAGTGTACTTGAAGCCGTTAAGCCGCTGATCCAAAGTGCTGGTGCCAGTGTGGTGTCAATTGCGAGCACGGCTCAGTCTGTAACCTCTAGCTTTACCAAACAAAAGCCATACGCTGCAGAGCTGCTTGTCAGTCAAAAGCTGACCGGCCGGGATTCCGACCGAGATGTGCGTCACGTTGAAATTGAGCTAGGCGAGTCAGGTATTCATTATCAAGCGGGTGATGCATTAGGAGTGTGGTTTAACAACAGTGCAGCGCTGGTTAATGAGCTGCTTGCGCATTTAAGCCTTAATGGTGATGAGCAGGTCAGCATTGGAAGCAACACGCTTAGCTTGCGTGATGCGCTAATTAATAAAAAAGAGTTAACTCAGCTTTATCCTGGTTTAGTCACAGGTTGGGCTGAATTGAGCCAAAGCCAAGCACTGCTTGATATCAGTGCCGACAAAGTGCTTGTGCGTGAGTATATTAATAACAACCAAGTTGCCGATTTGGTCCATCAGTATCCAGCGAGCGTCAGCGCAGAGCAATTGATTGGCCTGCTTCGTGGTATCACTCCAAGACTTTACTCGATAGCCTCTAGCCAAGCGGAAGTGGAATCGGAAGTTCATCTAACCGTGGCATTAGTTGAAGACGAGCGCGCTGGTGTTGCTCGATTTGGCGGTGCATCTCAATTCCTAGCAAGTGCGGAAGAGGGTCAACAAGTTAATGTCTACGTTGAGCCAAACAATCATTTCCGTCTGCCAGAAAATCCTGATACCCCAGTTATCATGGTAGGTCCGGGTACGGGTGTCGCTCCGTTTAGAGCATTCATGCAGCAACGTTCAGCACAGGGTATTGAAGGCAATGCGTGGTTAATCTTTGGTAACCCCCATTTTGAGCAAGACTTCCTCTACCAAACAGAATGGCAGCAGTACATACAAAGCGGAGAGCTGTCGCGCATTGATTTAGCATTCTCGCGCGACCAAGCCCATAAAGTGTATGTGCAGCATAAAATTATTGAACAAGGTGAGACGCTGTGGCAGTGGCTTGAATCTGGTGCTCATTTATATATTTGTGGCGATGCAGAGCGTATGGCAAAAGATGTTCACCAAGCCTTATTGGATGTGGCCATAAAATTTGGCGGTAAGAGCGCTGAGCAAGCTGAAGATTACCTCGAAGCGCTGCGAGTCGCTAAACGCTACCAAAAAGACGTTTACTAGCTTTTTTGCAGATGACAAAGAACGCATTAATGAGTCGCTGGCAAAACCCAAGTCAGCGCTAAATATAAAAGAATAATAGAGAGTATCTTGCTATGAGTGAGAAAAAGTTAGCTATAAATGAGTATTTAAAGACCGACAGTGATTACCTGCGTGGCACCATTCAAGAAGGTTTGGATACCCTTGTCACCGGTGCTTTTAGTGAAGGCGACCAACAGCTAATTAAATTTCATGGCTTTTATCAGCAAGATGACCGCGATCAGCGTAACGAACGTAAAGAGCAAAAATTAGAGCCGCTTTATAGCTTTATGTTACGTGCACGTGTTGCGGGGGGCGTTTGTTCACCGCAGCAGTGGTTAGCGGTCGATGAGATAGCGTCTAACTTGACCAGCTCTAACAGTATCCGTCTCACTACGCGTCAGACGTTTCAATACCATGGTATTCCAAAGCGTAATTTGAAAACCATCATTCAAGATCTTGATCGAGAAGCATTAGATTCTATCGCTGCTTGTGGTGATGTGAACCGTAATGTGATGTGTAATCCCAATCCGGTGCAGTCTAAGTTACATCAACAAGCTTATGCTTACGCCAAGCAGTTGTCAGATAACATGCTGCCACACACCAAAGCTTACGCAGAGATCTGGTTGGACGATGAAAAGCTAGTGACAACCGAGGGTGAAGTGGTTGAGCCTGTTTACGGTAAAACGTATCTACCGCGTAAGTTTAAAATGGCAGTGGCAGTGCCACCAGATAACGACGTTGATGTGTACACCAATGACCTAGGGTTTATTGCAGTGGCCGAAGATGGCGATCTCGTTGGCTTTAATTTGGTTGCGGGTGGCGGTATGGGAACGACCCACGGTGAAGTGGCGACTTTCCCGCGTTTGGCCGATGACTTTGGTTATATTAAAGCGGAAGATACGCTTAAATTTGCCGAAGCGATAATGACGGTGCAACGTGATTGGGGTAACCGAGAAAATCGTAAGTTGTCGCGCCTTAAATACACCATTGTTAAGCATGGCTACGACACTTTTAAAGCCGAAGTCGAAAAGCGTACTGGCATTAAGTTTCAACCAAAGCGTGATGTTGTTATTGGTGACCGTGGCGACCGATATGGTTGGAAGCAGGGCGTTGATGACAACTGGCATTTAACCCTATTTATTGAAGGTGGCCGTGTTAAAGACTTGCCTGGTCAACCTCTGCAAACTGGGCTTAGAGAGATAGCGAAAATTCACCAAGGTGACTTCCGCATGACGTCTAATCAGAATATTATTATTGCTGGCGTGCCAGCAGCAGATAAAGACAAAGTCGAAGCGTTGGCAAGACAACACGGGTTAATGGGTAAGCTTATTACCGAAACGCGTGGCCGCTCTATTGCGTGTGTCGCGTTACCAACGTGTGCCCTAGCAATGGCTGAGGCTGAGCGATATTTTCCTAGTTTCTTAACCAAAGTTGAAGCGCTGCAAGATAAGCATGGCTTCTTAGATCAAGGCATTGTTATTCGCATGACAGGTTGCCCTAATGGTTGTGCTCGCCCATTTGCAGCAGAAATTGGCTTAGTCGGTAAAGCCCCAGGTCGTTACAACCTCTATCTTGGCGCGAGCTTCGAAGGCACACGACTTAATAAACTCTATCGTGAGAATATTCAGGAAGCTGAAATTCTTGCTGAACTTGATGACTTGTTTGCTCGTTATGTATCAGAGCGAGAAGCAGGTGAAACGTTTGGTAATTATACCGTTCGCAGCGGCGTAGTGGCCGCAGTGCTTGATGCTGCTAAGGATTTCCATGGCTGATCTACAGATTAAATCGGTTATCTCTAAAGAGGCGCTAGCCGCTTTGCTGACCGCGCCAAAAATTGAACAGCAGATTGAGCTTGAAATAGTGAACCGTTTTCTAGATGAGCTAACGCCTGAGCAGCGAGTACGTTGGGCGCTGGAATATCTGCCGGGTAATGCTGCATTATCGTCGAGCTTTGGTATTCAAGCGGCGGTGATGTTGCATATGCTGAGCGCTGAAAAGTCCGATATTCCGGTCATTTTGACTGATACTGGTTACTTATTTACCCAAACGTATCAGTTTATTGATGAATTGACTGAACGGTTGAAGCTCAACCTTAAAGTATATGCTTCGCCGCTAAGTGCTGCTTGGCAAGAAGCCAAGTTTGGTTTTCTTTGGTTGCAAGGCATTGATGGGTTAGATCGCTATAACCAAATCAATAAAGTGGAGCCGATGCAGCGAGCATTGAAGGAGCTTGAAGTGGGAACCTGGTTTGCCGGACTTAGACGTTCGCAATCGAGTACTCGCGAAGCGCTACAAGTGCTAGCGATTCATGGTAAGCGTTATAAAGTGCTGCCGATTATTGAATGGGACAATAAACAGGTACATGAATACTTAACCGCTTTTGACCTGCCTTACCACCCGTTATGGGACCAAGGTTATGTTTCCGTTGGTGATACTCACTCAAGTAAACCGCTTGAAGTGGGAATGACCGAAGAGGAGACCCGATTCAACGGTATTAAACGTGAATGTGGCTTACATTACGATATATAACCCCTAGGCGCGTATGTCGATATTTAGCAGCGCGCCAATGTTCATTTAAGGGGGGCGAAGGGAGAGGTTAAACGCTATTTTTAGCTCTATTTATAAATATTTAATAATATAAATATTAATGCTTTAGGTTATCTTTTACTGCGTTGGATAATAAATTGTACATTTTTATTAACAAGGTTATGCACAGCGGTTTTTTTTAGACTATAGTTCAACGTTCCCGTAGATGGTTTTAGGTAACTGTTCTGTATCAAGCCTATTTAGGCTTAGCAATATTTAGTCTTCCAATGGCTTAGTTTGTAGTTGAGATATTTGTTAATTCTCCTATAAATGAAGCTTCGCTAAATACTGCAGACAGAGCCGTCAGTAACCAAACAAACCAAGCTCAGTTTCGCTCACCATTAGGTGGCTTTATTGAGTGCTTAGGTTGACTTGCTAGCGCCTGTTTATCCAAGCAAACAGCCCCCAGGTAGTCTGTTTAGGCTGCCTGGGGTTTATCACTTATTTTGTGCTGTTAATGTCTCTTTTAATGTGTCCCCCCTTACTGCAAGGGCCTCATTTGCCCTGCCGACTTACCTCCTTCCCTCTATCTCCCCTTTAGTCATTGGGCTATTTATCAGTAAAAAGGTCGTAATAGGGCTATCGATGCTTGCCAAATGTCTCGATATTAAATCAATCGTTTAAGTTGCCTGCTCTGCGTTAGTGATATTGAAAAAAGGGAGCAAGCATTATCGCAATCACAGCCTTGTTCAGCGCCGATCTTACAGGAACTCTGAAACAAGCATGTTGAAGTGGCTTGGGTATATAACTCAGTCAATAATGATGTAATATACCCCGCGAAGTTATTAATATAATGAGTAAGTTATTGCTTGCTAGGCTTAGCTTGCAGTGACAGAGTTAAAACAAAAGCGTCAATGACTGGATTGATGGAATTATTAAATGGAGTTTTTAAATGAATAAGATGCTAGTTGCTGCCTTAGTGGCGGTTGGTGCTGGTGGGTATTGGTACAGTCAGCAAGATGCTGAAGTATCGGCGAGTGATAACGCTGTAATGGCTTATATTCCGGCTGATACGCCTATATTTTCTGGACAGTTGCAGCCATTTCCGATCAAGTCATATATCGATTCTCTTTCTGATGCCTACAAGCAATCAGGTGCAAACTCGCTGGGCGAGTGGGAAACGGAAGAAGATCCACGTGCGCAGTTTTTTCTCAGTCTAACGAAGTCGTATTTAGCTGCAATGAAAGATGGTGATACTTTCATTAGTACATTTGGTCTTGCTGAAAATATCCGTAGTTACTTTTATACCCTAGGCGTAATGCCTGTACTTAAGATTGAAGTGGCCAACGAAGATGCGATTTGGACATTGCTGGATAAAGCAGAAGCCGAGAGTGGCTTAACGCATGTGCCCGCTCAATTAAAAGGGGTTAATTACCGTAGCTATCCGCTGCTTGATGGCACTGAAGATGAACAGATAAATCTGGTTATAGCGGTACATGACTCAATGTTAACGATGACACTAGACGCCTCGTTTAGTGAGCCCGTATTACTGGAAACTGCACTGGCAGTTACGCCCGTTGAACGCTCGATTGTCGACGCTAAGATTATTGAAGATATCATTGCTAAACATGGTTTTACCAATGAAGGTATCAGTTATATTAATCATCAAGAGATAGTCAAAGCATTCACTAGCACTGATGGTAATCAACTGGCGCGTCAGCTAACTAAGTTATTTGCAATGGCTGAAGAAGACCCTTTTGCAGAGCTTAGATCGCCAGCGTGTGACCAAGAGTTGTCGGCAATAGCCGCAAATTGGCCGCGCACGGTTGCCGGTTATGATCAAATAGATATCACCAGTAGTGAAAGCTCACTGAGTTATAGAGTGGTTTTTGAAAGTAAGAACCAGATTATGCTCAATGCATATCAACAGATGCGCGGTTATATTCCTGCATATGTACAAGATATTGATAACAGCGTTGCGACTCTTGGGCTTGGCATAGATATTAACCAAATGGTGCCATCTTTACAGGCCATTTGGGACGAAATGTTAACGCCAGAGTATCAGTGTGGTCCATTGCAAGAGATGCAAGCGGAAATGAGTCAACAAAGCCCAGGTATGCTTGGCATGTTTACTGGAATGGCTAATGGAGTCAAAGGTGTCGGTGTGTCAGTGATTGACTATAAAATCAATGATGATATTGACTCTCCTGAACTCGAAAGCTTAGATGCCGTGATGACCTTGTCTGCCGAAAACCCAGAAATGTTGTTTAATATGGTTAAGCCATTTGCTCCAGAACTCGCTAATATTCAACTGCCGACAGATGGCAGTGCGATTATTTTGAACGATGTATTGCCCATGCCACCAGAGATGAAAGTCACCGCCAAGTTGGCAGTGAAGGGCAACCATTTGGTGTTGTTCTTCGGTGATAAGGGTGAAGCCGTTGCTAATACGCTGAGCTCTGAAGCTTTGGCCAGCAATGGTCTGCTGACAATGTCTGCAGACTATATGAAAATGTTTGCGCCCTTGCTTAAGTTTATTGAGCTCACTGGAGAGCCTATTCCAGAGGAGTTCAAGGCGATGAAAGATTATGACATGCGCGTTAAAGTTGAGCTTGATGTGGATGATAAAGGTATCGTTATTGATTCATCGGTGAATTCACGTGCGAGCAAGTAACCTTTAAAATAGCGTTTAACGCACTGATAAAACGCCAGTTTATAAAAACTGGCGTTTTTATTTCCATCTTAAAGATAATGTCGATTCAGGAGAATTAGTTTGATTATTGCAGGACTCTTTTTAAAAGCTAATGAGGTCAGAGTAGTGACTCTCACTGGTGAGCGTATAAGCCATAGTGTGATCGCGCCTAAAGTGACTAAATTTGCTTTGTTGAAAAACCCGACTCAAGCAGATGTGGTTGCATTTATAGCGCAGATTAATGGTCATGTTAGTGAGCATGCTATTGATAAGTTGGTGCTAAATAGACGTGCGACCACAGGGCAAGGTGCGGGAGGTGCGGGAACATTTTTGATGGAAGGGGCGATTCTGGCAACATGTGCTTGTGAGGTGGAGTTTATTCACCCCGCGACATTACGTGCGTCAGACAAGAAGCATAATGAGCTTAAAAACTGTCGTCCTAAGACGGTTGATTTGGGTAAGGCCTACGATTTAGCATTTGAATGTTTAAGCTAAAGCTTGCTGGTCACTTAAGGTGATCTATTTAGTTCTACGCACGTATTAGTGGTATAACAGTGAAAGGCGACACAGGGAAACTTAGGTGAAAACAATGATTAAAACAGTGATTAAGAAAACGTCAAAGATGCTTTTAGCTGCAGCGTTACTTTTACCATTGAGTGCAATGGCAACCGATTTGAAGGTGGGTGATACCGCACCAAACTTTAAGTTACAAGCCACAGATGGACACTTCTATCAGCTGAGTGATTATAAAGGTAAGCAAACGTTAGTATTGGCATGGTATCCAATGGCTAACACCCATGGTTGCACACTAGAATGTAAATCGTTGGTGCAAAAAGGACATCTTATTCGCGAGTACAAAGCGGTATACATGATGGCCAGCGTTGACGACCTTGAAGATAACCAAGCGTTTGCTAAAGAACAGAAAGCAGACTTTCCAATGTTAAGCGATCCGACCAAAGAAACCGCTAAAGCTTACGATGTGCTTAATTTTGTGCGCGTTGCCAGCCGGGTGACTTTTTATATCGGTGAAGATGGCAAAATCTTAAAAATTGATGATGATATCAATGCTGAAACTGCCGCTGAAGATATTGCTGCAACGTTAAAGGCACTTGAGATTGACAAGGTAGTTGAAGATGAGTCTGTTAGCGATGGCGAAACAGCTCAAGTAGAGTGATCTGCAAATAGCTAATACTGAATCAAAAAAGCCACAATACAAATAATGTATTGTGGCTTTTTTAGCGGTGCAAAATAGTGCTTAGTGACAGCAAAAGACAGTCGCCAATCTATTTGATGGTTTTAACCCCTTCAGGGGTACCGACTAACAGCACATCAGCGCCGCGCATGGCGAATAAACCATTAGTCACAACACCCACAATAGCGTTGATATTAGTTTCAAGCTCTTTTGGATTGATGATCTTCATATTGTAGACATCTAAGATAATGTTACCGTTATCAGTGACTACGCCTTCACGATAAACAGGATCGCCACCAAGCTTCACCAGCTGACGTGCTACGTATGAACGTGCCATTGGGATAACTTCAATAGGCAATGGGAATTCACCTAAGATATCAACTTGCTTAGTATTATCGACAATACAGATGAACTTTTCAGCCACTGCCGCAACAATCTTCTCGCGAGTCAATGCCGCACCACCGCCCTTAATCATGTCCATATGGGCGTTGATTTCATCGGCGCCGTCGACGTAAACGGAGAGTTCATCGACACTGTTTAGATCATATACTGGAATACCAAGTGCTTTCATTTTTTCAGTAGAGGCTTCAGAGCTTGATGTAGCGCCGTCGATCTCTGCTTTCATTGTCGCGAGTGCGTCAATAAAGTGATTCACGGTAGAGCCAGTGCCTACACCCACAATGCTATCTTTCTCTACATACTTAAGTGCTGCCCAAGCGGCGGCTTTTTTCATTTCATCTTGAGTCATAACGAAATCCTATTTAAAAGCAAAGGTTAAAAATATTGGCGATAGTATACGCTTTAAACTAAAGCGTGTCTGAAATTTGCTTTTAAAGTGACAAGCTGGCGATATCATGATTAGCTTGGCTCAACAGATAAAAATTAGATTAAAAAGCGCTTAGGCTAATTTACCGTTGGCAGGCAATGAGCATTGATAAGCACTCATCTACATCGGTTTTTCGTTCAGGTAACGCTATTAAAAGGAGTTTGTATGGCTGGGGCAAGTTTATTAACCTTATTAGATGATATCGCCACTATTTTGGATGATGTTGCCTTAATGAGTAAGGTGGCGGCGCGTAAAACTGCCGGGGTGCTCGGGGATGATTTAGCCTTAAATGCGCAGCAAGTCACTGGTGTTTCAGCGGATAGAGAGTTGCCAGTAGTATGGGCTGTAGCCGTAGGGTCTTTTAAAAATAAATGCATTTTGGTTCCTGCTGCAATGCTCATTAGCGCTTTTATTCCTTGGGCGGTAACCCCTTTATTGATGTTCGGTGGTTTGTTTTTATGCTTTGAAGGTTTTGAGAAAATTTACCATAGTTACCAAGTGAAGAAGCAGCCTAACGTCATCAATGAACAACCAGACGAAGTGATTGGCGATCTCAAAGCGTACGAAAAGAAAAAAGTGAAAGGCGCCATTAGGACTGATTTTGTGCTTTCTGCGGAGATTATCGCTATTACGCTTGGTATTGTTGCTGAAAAAGGCTTAATAACTCAGTTTTTCACCTTGAGTGTCATCGCGATTGTGATGACCATCGGTGTTTATGGGTTAGTTGCCGGTATTGTCAAAATTGATGATGCGGGCTTGTATTTAAGTCAACGCCAAGGAGAGAGCTTAGCGGCTCGAGTTAAACGCCGTTTAGGGCATATATTGCTGAGCTCTGCGCCTTATTTAATGAAAACCCTGTCCGTTGTCGGCACCATCGCCATGTTTATGGTCGGTGGCGGTATATTAACTCACGGGCTGCACTGGGTAAGCGATAAGATCAGCCACGTAGCGACCTGGGTTGAGGGTCTGTCTGTGGTCGGCCCAACGCTATCATTTATCACGCCGAGTATTTTAAATTCTATTTTTGGTGTGGTTGCAGGTGCCATCGCCGTTATGTTGCTGCAACTGGTCCTCAAATTGAAAAGCGATAAACCGGTTAATCATTAAAGACGGTTATTTAAGGAATGATCTTGTTGGAAACAAACATAGAGCAAGTCGCGCTAACGCCTTTTAAAGTAAAGGTCGCGAGTTTCAATCTGTTTAATTACGTTGAACCTCCACTGGCTTATTATGATTTTGAAAATATCTACACCAGTGAGCAATGGGTAAAGAAACAGCGCTGGTTGCATGATTTTTTGTCTGAGCAGCAACCCGACATTATTGGGTTTCAAGAGGTCTTTTCAGCATCTGCACTTGCAGAACAAGTTCGTGATGCTGGCTTAAGCCATTTTGCAGTAATGGACAAGCCTAGCGTTGTTGATGATTTTATCTGCCGCGACCCGGTTGTCGCAATCGCCTCTAAATTCGCTTTTGAAGAGGTAGTTTCGATTGAGGTCGATAAACCTTATGCTGAAGGGCTTGGACTCGAAAGTGAGTTTAACTACAGCCGTAAGCCACTGCGAGTGACTGTGGTGCTGCCTGATATCGGTCACTGCGACATTTACGTGGTACATTTTAAATCTAAACGGCCATCGGTGGATGAACTTCCCCCGCCTAAAACCGCTACTGAAGGTCAAGCAACTCAAACAAATCGAGCTAATCGAGCCAATTATGGCGAGTTACTGGGGCGTAATGTGTTGGGGCAGTGGGCGTCAAGTATCCAACGAGGTAGTGAAGCGGCATTACTGTTTCATAGCATGATGCAGCGTCGAGTAGAGACTCAGAATGCGATGATGTTAATGGGAGACTTTAATGACGACCTTAACAATCAGGTACTTTCCTTTTTAACCACCAAAGAGTTAAGGTTTGAGAAAGATGGCTTGGGTGAGCTTGCAAGTTACCCGCTAACCGATGCTTATCAGTTGTATTGCCAAAGTGTATCAGCCGCGATTGATAAGCAAACTCCTGACGAGGAAATGCCCCTCAGCCAAAGACAACCGACGCACTATTACGGTGCTCAAGGCAATGTGCTCGACTACATCTTACTGTCACAAGACTTCAATCCCGCTTTTCACACTAGCACTGCTGAGGTGAGCCATTACCATACTGAAGATCGTCATTTAATCAATCCTCAATATGATCGAGATAGCCACAGTACCGATCATGCTCCAGTGGTATGTACTCTCTGTTCACGTCGATAACCTATTATTATCAATTATATAGCGGTAACACCTTCGCTATCTCTTCTTTCTGAGTTTGCTGTTTGATTGAGTTCTACAGCAATGAAGACCTGTTTAAGAATCTCCTTAACAAATACTTTACCAAATTGTCACGTATGTGTAATAGTAGCGGTTTACCATCTCGACTCATTAGACCTCGTACCACTAAAATAGAATAATATTAAGGGAATAATAATAATGAAACGACCTTTTTCACGAAGAGATTTTTTAGCCATATCAGCCAAAGGCGTTGGCGCTGCCGTAGTTTCTTATGGCTTGATGGGCTGTAGTAGCGACGATGATGAATATGTGATCCCAGCAGAATTTTTACACGGTGTGGCCAGTGGCGATCCAAGCCACGATGCTGTCATTCTATGGAGCAGAGTGACGCCTCTGTCTGCGGGCGACATTAAGGTGACTTGGGAGGTCGCGACCGATAGTGCCTTTACTCAAGTGATCACTAACGGTGAAATGATCACCAATAGCGACAGAGACTACACCGTTAAAATTGATGCCATGGGGCTTGAAGCGGGAACTCAATATTACTATCGCTTCAAGGCTGGCAAAAATATGTCACCGCCAGGAATGGCTAAAACTTTGCCACAAGGTGCGTTAGCGCAAGCCAAGTTTGCGGTGCTTTCTTGTGCTAACTTCCCAGCGGGCTATTTCAACGTCTATGAGATGGCGTCGAGAATGGATGACTTAGATGCGGTTATTCATCTGGGGGATTATATTTATGAGTATGCGCGTGGTGAGTATGCCAGTGAGCGTGCTGCTGAATTTGGCCGCGAAGTGCTACCAGAAGGAGAGCTGTTTAGCTTATCGGACTACCGCATTCGCTATAGCCAATATCGCAGTGATTTGAGTTTGCAAAAGCTGCATGCCAAAACGGCCTTTATTACTGTTTGGGATGACCACGAAGTTGCCAATGATAGCTGGCGTGAAGGCGCAGAAAACCATAACGACAATGAAGGTGATTTTGATGCGCGTAAAGAAGGGGCCTTGCAAGCCTACTTTGAATGGTTGCCAATCCGCCCTTGGCGCGAAGGCAATCATGAAGAGATCTATCGCAGCTTTCAGTTTGGCGATCTCGTAGACTTACATATGCTCGACACTCGTCTATTAGGGCGAGATAAGCCGCTTGAATATCCGGACTATATGGATCCTGCTACCGGCGGACTCGACGGCGCACGTTTTATGGCTGATGTCACCGACACTAACCGCACGATGTTGGGACAAGAGCAGCAAACATGGTTGCAATCAACACTACTAACCTCAACGGCTAAATGGCAAGTGCTTGGGCAGCAAGTGTTAATGGGGCAGATGATGTTACCTGCTGCTATCGCCACGCAGCAATTGTCTATTCCAGAGTTTGGTCAACTGGCAGCGCTAGCAAAAATAGCCGCCAGAGCACAGGCAGGCGATCCAACCTTGTCTGCAGATGAACTTAAATATCTACAGTTTTATGGACACAAGTTGACGCCAGAGGCGATGGCGTTACTGCAACTACCCGCAATACCTTATAACCTAGATGCATGGGATGGCTATGCCTATGAGCGAGAGGTCATACTGGCGACGGCAAAATCGCTGGCTAAAAACCTCGTCGTGATTGCCGGTGATACTCATAATGCTTGGGCAAATGAACTTAAAGATGCAGCGGGCGATGCGGTCGGTGTTGAATTTGCAACAAGCTCAGTATCATCGCCAGGATTGGAGTATTACTTGGGTATTGATGCTAAGGATATTCCCGCGACTGAAGAGGCGATTATCGGTTTAGTTGATAACTTGAAGTATGCCAACTTAATGAATCGCGGCTTACTCACGCTAACCTTCACTCATGAAGAAGTACGTAGTGATTGGCGTTATGTCGATACCATTGTTAGTCGTGGTTTTGTTGAAGATACTGAGCGTAACCATTCTATGGTGACCAAAGCGGGGACACCAAGCTTAACAGCCGTATAGATCGGCTTTTAACAAGGTTAAACTCAACGGCTACCCATTGGTAGCCGTTTTTGTTTTTGTGTTCAAGCCACAAGTTTGCTGCATTTTTGCAGCATTAATCCTGATTTTAGTATAAAATTTGCCTCCAAAATCGGGTGGGTGCCTACACTTTAAACAGTTGAGCGGCGAGATCGCTAGCAAGGTGCTATTTCAGAGTTTGGAATAGTGATCATCAGCTGCATTTTGAGACCCAAAATAAGATAACTATACCAAGATGGGGACGGTCAGATGTCAGAGAAATGCTTTATTACGGCGCAAGAATTACTAGAAGATTCTTTTCGTTTAGCGGCACAAGTTTATGAAAGTGGATTTCGCCCGCAGTTTATTGTGGGTATTTGGCGTGGTGGCGCGCCAATCGGTATCGCCGTGCAAGAGTTTTTTGACTTTAAAAAAGTAGAAACTGACCATATTGCAGTGCGTACGTCCTCTTACTACGGAATTAACCAACAAAGTAAGCAGATTAAAGTACACGGTTTGCACTATATTGTTGAAAATGCCAATGCTGGCGACGGTCTGTTAATTGTTGACGACGTGTTTGATTCAGGCCGCAGTATCCATGCACTTAAAGAGAAGTTAAGTGAATTGATGCGTTTCAATATGCCTAAAGATGTGCGCATTGCTTGCCCATATTTCAAGCCTAAAAACACTACGGTGCCGTTAAAGCCTGACTACTATATTCATGAATCTGAAGAGTGGTTGGTTTTCCCTCATGAAGTTTCTGGCCTTTCAGCACAAGAGATTGCAGAAGGTAAAGGCGACTTAAAGAACATTAGAGAGTTGTTTATTTAAGCCTTTCACTAACTCACTTAATCAATTAAATATGATTAAGTGAGTCGATGTAACGTAAAAGCCACCGCGAAGGTGGCTTTTTTGTGATTCGAGATAATTGTTTCTTTACTATTATCGGCTCATTTTAGAGGTTATCAACAGGCACTTTTCCTCCTGTTGAATGGCTTCTTTTAGTGCCCGCAGGGTGCCGTCAGACAGCTGTTCACTGTTGCTCTGCAAGTGTTGTAATGCACTGACATTGCCATAGCTGCAATCCGTTGGGATTAAGTCTTTTGCGTAACTGCGCATAAATACTGGGCCTTTGTCTTGGTCCAACTGCGCCAGTGTGGTTAGTCGCTGCTCTGCAGTGACGGCGCTGAGAGACTTTTGTTCACTGGGATACAGGTTATCCATAATGGTACGTTGCTTGGAGAAGGGGAGATTGGTGTCTTGCTGAATGCGGGTTAACCACTGACGCTTTTTGAGTGCATCTGGGCGGGATACTTCAGCGGCAAGTGCTGATTTCTGGCCCGAATCACTGCTATCCAGTTCACGTTCCTTACGTAGCCAGTACATCGCACTCGGGTGGTCATAGCGGTTTAAATGGCTAATCATCATCCAACGAAGATCTTGATCCAAGGTTAAGCCTTTAATACTGGCTTTATTATTCAGCAAGGCATCAATGTTATTGAGCGCATCTTGGCTTCGTGCAAACGCGATATAATTGGCAAACCAACGTCGCTGAAAATCACGATTTTGACTATTTATCATCACCTTTCTAAGGCTCATTTGCTCAATAGCTCGGATAGCTTTTTGTGCATAACGTTGGTTTATTGGAGCCATCTTGTCGAGATAGATGCGCGTCTTAGATAAGCTTGAAAGCACCTGACCTACAATGGTGTAATCAATTTCCCCCGGTAAATTTACCAGTACTGTGCCGATATAATCGTTCAGTGAAAGGCTGCCATCTTCCACGCTATCCCACAAGCTTTGCCAAAGCATAGAGCGTAATAGTGGATCTTTTACTAAGCGTAAACTTTGTTTTGCGGTGTTGAATGATACTGGGTCTAAATTAACTTTTACAAAGCCCCAATCTTGATAATTGGGATAGACCAGATCAGGGCAATAAAGGCCCACAAGACTGGTGACATTGGTGGTGCTGCCACTATAAGTCACTGGCATACTGATATTGTGATGCAGTCGGTTACGGCCTTTAGTAAATAAGCCTATTTGAACGTGCTGCTCACGTAATGTCGGTAGCGCGTCGCTTGCAGCTGTCTGATTAAGACTAAACTGTGTGATGCGACCATTTTCACAACTAAAGCTGGCTTGGATACTGTTAACCCCGGCTTCATAAAGCCATTGCTGACTCCAAGTGGTGAGATTTTTATTGGCCGCCTTGCCTAAGCTTTTAATAAAATCATTTAGCTCAGCATTCTGATAACTGTATTGAGTGAGGTAATTTCGCACTCCAGTTTGAAAGGCTTTTTCACCCAATAGATGATTCAGTTGTTTGAGGGCTGAAGCGCCTTTCGAATAGGTAATTGCGTCGATATTATCAAAAGCATTTTGTGTGGTGGCGACGGGGACTTCAATAGGGTGAGTGCTAGCTTGGCTATCTAAATGATAAGCACTCTGTTTATTGTTGGCATAAAAGCTGCGCCAAGCATGGGTGAATTCAGTGGCTTCTGCGGTGGCAATAGTGCCCATAAAGGAGGCGAAACTTTCATTTAGCCACAAACCATTCCACCATTTCATGGTGACGAGATTACCAAACCACTGATGTGCCATCTCATGCATAATCACGCCTGCTAGACGTTGCTTTTGCGTTGCGGTCATTTCGGTATTAAACAGAAAACGACTTTCGCTGAAGGTAATTGCTGCGGCATTCTCCATCGCGCCATAGAGAAAGTCGGGCACCAGCACTTGGTCATACTTTTTAAACGGGTAGGGGATCCCAAAGTACTCATCAAAAAATGTAAGTCCCTGCTGAGTATAAGTAAACCAGTCTTGTGGTGTGACTTGGTCTACAACAGATTGCCGCGCAAATAAACGGAGCGGGTACTTGCCACTGTTATCTGTCCACTGATGATATGGGCCGGCATGCATTGAGAAGTTATAAGGGCTCAACTTAGGGGATTGAGGAAAGCGCCATTGGCGGGTATCGCCCTGTTCTGTTGTTGAAGATTCTCGCATCGCACTGATGACCGTCCACTCTTTTGGCGCGGTGACCGACAAAGTGTAGGTCGCTTTAAGATCTGGCTGGTCAAAGACGGCAAACATCTGTTGGGCTGCGGCGGGTTCAAAGTGGGAGTAAAGATAGACTTTGTCGTCAACCGGATCGACAAAGCGATGCAGCCCCTCGCCGTTGGTGCTATGCGCACGGGTGAATTGAACTTCAACGGTGTTGCGGCCACTGACTAACAATCCTGGATTAAGGGTTATATAACGGTTGTTATAGTTTGGATAAACCTTTTTGCCATTAATACTAAAGTGGCTAATGGTTGCTTGATTGAGATCGAGTGTGAGCGCTTTATTGGTATCACTGAGGTTAAAGTTAACGTTAGTGGTTGCAGAGAATGTCGTGCCCCCCGTTAAAGTAAAGTCCAAATCATAATGCACATCAGACACTCTAGCGGAGCGCTGTGCTGCAGATTGTTGACTAATGTAGGCAGAAGCATCTCGCGTCGATATTGGCTCTCGAGGCGTTGAATTACATGCAGCAAGTACAACAGATATTACAATAACGACAGCAGTATGAAGCAGGTTCAAAACAGCATCCTTTTAATAAGCGATTTAGTGCCAATAGCAACAAGCTGCATACGGTACCTTATTTCAGCGATACGCTGAAGTTAAAATCACCTTGTTGAGCCATTAAAAAAGCCAGCGAGATGCTGGCTTTATTCGGTTGTGCAGTGCTAACTAAGCATTACATGCCTAGGAAAGACTTAGACTTAACTTTGCGGATCTCTTTTTCATCAGACCATTCAATAAGGCCTGTTTCCAAATCCATTAAACGCATGGTCATCTTGTAGTAAACATCTTTAGTGCTGCCATCTTCTTTTACGATGCTAGATAGGTTGCCGTAAAGCATGTACTGCGCGCCAATTTGACGGCCAAAGCTAATGGCTGTTGATGGGTCAACCATACCTGAATTATTTTGATAATCTAGTTGCTTACGTACCGAGTCAACTTTAGTCATATCGATAAAGCGGAACTTGCCAGAGCGTAATAGTTTATTGCTAATGGAGTCAGTAACCGATTCCGTATCAATATGCTCAGAGGTTTTGTTCTTAATTTTATCAACAAACATAATCGGACGGTCGTTAGCGGTCATCGCAACAACAGGTGGGAAGGTCAACATGCTATCAACCATTTTAGCGGCAATAGCCTGTAGATCGGTTGAGCCAAAGTTTTCGTTGACGGTTTCCACTTCCGTGGCATCACCGTATTCAACTTTTGATTGGCACGCCGACAAGCCGATGACTGCCGCGAGAATAAAAATAACTTTTAAATGTTTCATAGTGAGTTCCATACAAGTGATTGCTAAATTATTATTGAATAAAAACGGGTGTAATTGCCAGTATCAATGACCCAAATGAGTGTGGTTCGGCCACTTTTTACCTCAATAGAGCTCGGTGCTGCATTATCGAGCTTAACGGAGTAGTTACCTGCCTTTATGTAAGTGCGGGCAATTTGTGCTTGTTCTGGCAAGGTTAGCCAGCTACGTCTGTCGGCTTGCTCGGTGACGACGTTAAATATTTGCATTGCAATTGAAGCATAATCCGTTTGATTGTTGCGTCGTTTGCTACTGCTTTCTACGCTTTGTGCCATCTCTGATTTTGCATAAACTCGTGCGGCTTGTCTTATCAGTGCGGCAGGTAAGTCTTCTTTTAGTGCTGTAATCGCTAATGCATCAATATTGGCAATAGGCGCTGCAACTAGAACGGTTCCCAGACCTTGTATACGACCCGCTCTTACCGTTTGCTTCGTTGGGAAGTAGGTGGCGAGTGAAGCGGTTTGCCAGTTACCATGTATCGTAAAAGGCACGGTTAGGCTTTTCTTTTCAGGTACAAAGCCACGCTCCAACATCACGATAACTTGTCCTTCTTCCTTTTTTTGCGATATGGCGTCGCCCCAGCGTTTTTTAAACTCGTCGTACTGTGGCATCGACAATTGCTTAGCGAGTCTGACTAAATCTTTTTGTAAGTATGGGTTGTTTGGCGATATTTGCGCTGCTTTACGGTAGTCGATATAAGCGTCATTAGGTTCACCTAAGATCTCATGCAACATACCAGTGGTGTAGTAGCTATAGGCATTTAAAAATGAGCTAGTGGTACTTCCCGCTGCTTTACCGAGTTTATTGACTTCGGCGTCTATGGTGCCATTAGCCATTGCTTGCACTGACTTGTTGGACTTTTGATAGCGTGCTTGCTCTGAACTTTGCAGCTCGTTACTGCGACGAACTTCCACTAATGCACCTTCAGCGTCACCACTGAATAGATAGTTAAGCGCTTGATACTGGTGGAGCATGACTCGCTCATAACCCGGACCTCGGTAGGGGATCACGTTGTCATTAATAAAGAGGCTGGTGGCGGTGGCTCCCGCATCGCTTAAGCTGAGCTTAGCCTTATCATCAAACACTCGATAAGCATTGGCCGCTTGTTGATAGAATGTTTTACTGCCTTCAAAATCGCCCGCTATTTGTGCCGAGCGTCCAGCTTCTTGTGCGTACAGTAAGCCATCGGCACTGGTCACTTCTGATTCCACAATCTTTGCCGCTTGCTGAGGCATTGCAGAATTGAGCTGCGCTTTTACGGGGGCTATCTGAGAAGGGTAGTTAATGAATACGCTGTTAAATGCACATCCACTTAGACTTAGCATCATGGTTGTCAGTAAGAATAAACGTCTCATGCTAACGTCTCGATATAGTGTGCTATTTGCATTGGCTTCCTTGTTTGCTCTGGAGAATGGACCGAGCACTAAAATGCAGTATAAATGATAAAATCAATCTGATAAGAGAATGTATATATATTTACAAAGTTTCATTTATAGCAGCGCACTTTTAACATATCGAATCTGAACGTAACATGAATGCATAACGACTATTACCGTTTAAATATAGCAAGAATTTAAGCTGTTAATCTAGTCGTTGTCGTTATCCATTTGTCACTAGAAGTGTGGCGGTGGTGTTTCGTCTGCTTGGGATGCCATATTACTCGGTTCAGCTGATTGTAATTTATTGAGTAATAAACGTAACTGCTCCTGCTGTATTGCAACCACATCATTTAGCTTGATGAGTTGTTGATTGAGCTCCTCGATGGTGCCGTCTTGGAATGCCAATTTCATCTCTAACTCTTCAATTCTGTGTTCTATATTATCCACGTTTACCTCTGATGGATGGGCAAATGCTCATTGCACTTACTGTTGATTATCGTTAGTTGAAGCAGAGTATACAACGGCTCCGTATATTTGGGGATAGTCGTATTAACAACTTGTCCAACATGTTAGGTGGATTGTCAGTAAACAGTAAGCGAAAAAGAAGTTAATAAGTGGTTTATTAACCAATGTCATCATTCAGCTTTGAACTTGCTCTATTCTGTGTTGTCTTTTAAGTGAATCTTTGTTCATACAAGTGCAATAGTCGTTCAGGCTAGTGACAGGCAATGTATGTAATATATTAATCTGTATTGGAAAAGTGGCTAAATCACGGTGACGTCGTTTTTATCTAATCAGATTGGAATAACCTATTTAACTAGTATAAAGTGGTTCGCTTAATAAAAGTAAAGGTTATAGTAACCACGTGTAGATGCTGAGGAAGCTTTAAATGAAATCTATTTATAAATATTCACTAGTGGCTTTGGCCGTTGTTGGTCTTAGTGCTTGTAATCAAGCACAAGAAGCAGTTGCTGCGCCGGTAGAATTGAAAACTGATGCGCAAAAAGAAGCCTACAGCGTTGGCGCGTCAATTGGTACTTATATGGCTGGCCATATCAAGGAACAAGAGGAACTAGGTTTAACTGTAGACAGGGACCTAGTCGTGACTGGTTTCAGCGAAGGCTTGAACAGCGAGCTAAAGCTAACGCAAGAAGAGATGCAAACAGTATTGCAAACCCTTGATGAAAAGCTAAATGAAAAGCGCCAAACACAAGCGGCAGCATTAGCAGAGAAAAGCTTGGCTAGCAGCACCGCATACCTTGAAACAAACAAAGCAAAAGAGGGTGTTGTAACGACCGAGTCTGGCTTACAGTACGAAGTATTAACCGAAGGTACTGGTGAGAAGCCTGTTGCTGCTGACACTGTTAAAGTTCATTATGTTGGTACATTAACTGATGGTACTGAGTTCGACAGCTCAGTAGCTCGTGGCGAGCCTGCAACGTTCCCATTGAACCGTGTTATTCCTGGTTGGACTGAAGGCGTACAGCTAATGTCTGTGGGTTCTAAGTTTAAGTTCGTTATCCCTTCAGAACTAGCTTATGGTGATCGCGATACAGCCACTATTCCTGCTAACTCTACTTTAGTATTTGAAGTTGAATTGTTGGATATCCAAAAAGCGGATGCACCTGCTGCAGAAGCAAGTGCTGCACACGCACACTAATCCCGAATAATATTGGGAACAAAAAAGGACGCTATGCGTCCTTTTTTAATATCTTCAATTTGATGTTATGGCTTTTTCTGCGGTGGAAATAGCGCTAATATTTTGCTGACAGTCGCGTTGGTCTCTTGCGCCTTTTCTTCGCCGCCATCATCAAAAGTAAATTTGTCACTGCCGCGCCAAATGAGTTTTTGTGTTTGTGGATCCAACACATCAATCTGTATGGTCTGGATTTTTGCGGTATCACTCCCCACGGGAACATCAACACTGGTGCCGATTGATGCGCCGCTAGAGCTACCCCATGAGCCTGCACCGAGTCCAATAGAAAAGCCTGAATCTTTGGGTTTATCATCGACTCTAAAACCATAAGTCACCAAAAAATCAGCAGCTTCATCCTGTTGGATAAATCCTTGAGCGATAAGCGCAGCTGCAATAGATTGCTGAATTCTTGCTGCACTGAGCGGATCGGTTGTTTGCGCTGGCTCTACTTGTGAAAATGTCTTTAGCGGAGAGAAGTTGTAATCAAGGTCGTAATCATTCTTTGGAGGGGAACTGCACCCGAGTAGGGAAAGTAGCGGTAGTGATAGCAAGCAAATTAATAAGGTTCGTTTTAGTGTATTCATTATTTAGCCTCTTTAATTTAAGGCGTTAAGCCCCATTATTCTTTTGGTTCACTCGCTGATATGAAGACAATAACTTCAATGAGCGTGCTCAACGTTACGCTAATTCAACGTCATTAAGTATGCTGTCTTCTGCTGTTTTGAATCGATAGCATAGTTAATGAAATTGGTATTACCTCTTACATAGTATATGTTTAGAGTATGGAGCAGTTAGAGTTTTTTGAGATCCCCAGCCCATGCATCGGTATTTGCCAAAGTGATGCGAGGGGATATTGCAAAGGGTGTTTACGTAATCGAGACGAACGTTTCAAGTGGCTCGAGTTTTCTGATGTGCAAAAATTTGATGTCATCAGGCTGTGTAAGCAGCGTAAACGCCGTCGTCAGCTTGCGATACTAAAAGCAAAGAAGGCGCAACTTATCGAAGAAAGAGCCACAGTCAATCCGAGTTTAGATTTTAAGGATCAAGCGCCAGACTCACTCGATGTGAGTGATTTTAAATTAGACTAAACGCGTTACCATTAACACTATTAAACGCTTTAGCAGCTCAATTATGGGTGATGCCAAGTTAAGGTGAATTGGGTAAAGCCGGGGTGACTTTTTAGCGATACATCCCCTTGATGACGCTCCATGATCCGCTTGATGATTGCCAAGCCTAAACCATGGCCTTTATTACCATTACAACGGGTATCACTGCGATAAAAGGGTTCGAAAATTTTCAGCTGGTCCTGCGCTAATATCCCTTCGCCATCATCCGTCACACTGAGACATATCTGTTTACCTTTACGGCTAATTTCGACAGTGATCTTTTCGACACCGAAACGTTGAGCGTTGGTGATTAAGTTCTGAAGTGCCCGTTCAATTAACGACGGATCGGCCTTCAGTTGTACTATCTGTTGAGGCTCAATTAACTCAATAGGGGTTGAGTGGTGCGACTGCAACCGTTTAATGGTTTGCTTTGTTAAGCTGTTTAAGTCGCAGAGTTCAAATTGTAGTCCTTCTCGTTGTGTCTCTAAACTGGCATAGGTCAACAGTTCTTGCAGCAAGTCTTCCATCTCTTTTATATCGAGTAACATCTCATCCAAAAATGCTTGGCGCCGCTGCTCATCAGACTCTGGCAAACAATATTGTGGGATCAATGCCAGGGCGAATTTGAGCCGAGCTAGTGGGGTTCTTATCTCATGAGAGACGGCATTTGAAAGGTGTTTTTGATTTTCGATGAGTGCACTAATGTGCGCCGCCATATCATTAAAGGTGGTGGCTAATGGCAACACTTGTGAGCGTTTAGCGAGTTTGATACGGGTATTCCACTTTGCTTGGCCAAACTCTTTTGTCGCGTTACGCAGTGTTTTTAAATCTTTAGAGAGTGGCCACACCCAAATGAGCGTGACAAACGCTAATGAGAGATAAAAGAAGACATTATAAAGGCCACGCAAGCTAGCATCAGGATCAAGTGCAATGGGGCCAGCCATTAAGATTTGTTCGCCTACAGCAACGAATTGAAGTTCATGATTGATATCATACGGCGTAGCGATAACTGCGTGGCTCTGTACCATCTGTTCTTCTGAGAACGCGACTTGGTCGGCATCGAGCAGTGCTAACGGAAAGTCAGGATTGCTGTTAATGCTGTTGAGCATCTCTTGTCGCTGCAGCGCGGGTAATTTTGTTAATACCTGCGCCAAAGCGATTAAAGGTGCATCGAGTGCACCCTCTTGATCGGCATTCTGTTTCCAAAAACTATCGAGTGTCCAACCTATACCGAGAAAGCCAAGGCTTAACAGTAAATATAAGCTTAAAAATAGACGCTTCATTTTAGACTAGCTTGAAGATTAGTTATTCCAGGCTTCTGGTGCGAATAGATATCCCTGTCCCCAAACTGTTTTAATTCTGAAAGGTGTTTCAATATTATCACCAAGTTTCTTTCTCAAGCGCGAAATACGCACATCAATTTTTCTATCTTTACCGTCAAAGTCGATATTCAGTAAATATTGATAAATATACTGGCGGCTCATGACTTGTCCTGCTTGAGAAGCAAGTAACCATAATAGTTCAAACTCATGGCTAGTAAGGTCAACTTCTATTTGACCCAGACGAATGGCTTGAGTGTGAGGATCGATACTTAACTTACCAAAGCTTAGACAATGAGACTCAACTTGTGGTGGCTTTGCTTGACGACGTAGTAAGTTATTAATTCTTGCAACGAGTAACGCTGGGTCGACAGGCTTAACTACGTAGTCATCAGCCCCTAGCTCTAAGCCTTTAATTTGATCTTCATTTGAGCTCAATGCGCTCATTAATAAGATCGGCCCGGCAAAATAATCAGGTAGCTTCTCACACAGCGTTAAACCGTCCATGCCTGGTAGCATAATGTCCAGCAAAATGATGTCAGGTTTATAGTTGATTAGTCGGGTTAATACGGTATCCCCGCGACGCTCCACTTCAACGTGCATTCCATGCGATTTTAAGTAGTCTACGATCAAGTTGGCCAGACGAATGTCATCTTCTACGAGTAGGACTCTATGCGTAGATTGAGAGTTGGTCATTAAAATAAACTCCATGGGTTGCGGTAACGACGCCTTACTTGAGGCGAAGAAGCTTGAGTAACTTTTAATTTTACACCCGCAAGAGTCTCGTGGGTATCTTTGTCTATCATGACAAACTGAATATCTTTGTCTGCACTGACATTGATCGCTAAAGAGTTAACGGCAGGTGAACTATTGCACCACTTCTTAAGTTCTTTGTAGTCAGATATGATGCATATTGAGCGATTTTTTAACAGCTCCCACGTCAGTACAACTTCAGTATTACAAGTTTCTTCATCTTCACTGGTAATACAAATGGTGGGGGATAAGCTCAGACTGGCAGTAAGAGGTTCAAGCTCTTCAGCGACAGCGTAGCCACTGAACGCCGAGTAAAAAAGGAACCACAACCATGATTTTTTTGCTATTGATAACACTGGCGTTAAAACCTATACGCTGCGCCTACAAAATAGGTAGTCGTATAATCTTTGTCGAGCAGAGGGCTATCAACAATTTCATCGGCAAGGTCGGTATAACGTGCTACCAGCAAAATATTCCAATTTTCAGTTAACACATATTGTCCTGTGAATTCGATACTTTGATTCAAAGCTGACTCCGCTTGGTACTTCTCGCTCCAATAGAGGCTCTCACTCGGTCTAATACCATAGTAATAATCAACGACTTGTTCGCTTTTCCAGTCTAACACAGCTGCGAACTCAAAATTCCAACTATCAAGTGGAATATTGTACAACCATTTTAACTGCGCTTCTGTTCCATTATGCACATTAAAAAGATCATGTGTAACAGAGGCTTTGACTATACCAATTCTAGTGTAAAGAAACGCTTCTACTCCGCCAAGATATGTAAAGTTTCTATTTTCGAGTTCATTAGTATCGATCTCTGGCTCTGCCTTGGTTCTCATGGTTGAGATACCTGCAGGCGTTGTCGCTCGCTCAACACTGCTACTTTTGAGAAGGAAAATATTAGAGGGATCCCAGCGATAGAAGAAAGCGCGGTCGGTACTAAACGTGCTCACTACGTTGACGGTATAATTTTCACCTTCAGTAATAGTGTAACCAATACTGCCGTTATCAAAAAACCAACTGTCACCATAGTAGGCAATGGTTGGTGCGGCATAGAGAGGGATATCATCAAAATCTTTAAGCGGGTTTGATTTAACGCCGTAACCGAGTGCAATACCTATATCCCAACGACCAACTTCAATACAGTCGGTGTCGTTGCTGCAAGCATCGTTATTACTAGCGTGCGCAGAAGTTGCAAAAAAGCTAATGCTTAGGATTAGCGCCAATAGATAATGCATAGATTGATATCGACTTATGATTACAAAATTAACAAAAGAGAATATAGAGTATCACTAATCGTTAATCGCATCATGGGGATGAGTGGATTTGTTGCAAAGTGATACAGGTCATAAAGTCATCAACAGGCTAGTCAGATTTGAGCTCCCGCTAAATCTGCAACGACTGACGCAGAATGGGATAAATTTGACGCATTCTAATTAGAGCACTGAATAAAAAGGGTTTATGAATGCAGTTATCGGTACATGCATAGAGCCTAGCTCGATTTTTTAGCTGAATTTAAAGACGTTAACCTCTTAGTGGAGGGATGTGCTTATTGATGTCTGCAACTTACGTTAGCATGAATTTTAAGAGCTTATTCAATTACCTAGACGTAGTTAATATTTTTGGCTGAACGATGTGGCAGCCTAGCATCGTCAAAACGGTACTAGGGCTCAACGATCGCTTTTAAACGTTATTCATCTTACTGCAGACAAATGCAATGGCCTCTTCATCTAGGCTACGTTTGGATAAGTAATTAACGGTGTTAGCTTGTTTGATTAAAAAGCCTTGTTCTGATTCAGAAATAGACACAACATCTTGCCAAAGAATACTTCCTTTGACATAAAACGAGTCATTAGAGATCCCTTGTTCGTCGATTGTTAGTGTCACTTCATTGCTGGCCGCTTTACTGACCATTTGACGCATAAGCCACCAAGGTTTTTTGTAACGTATGTTTAATGCTTCTAATACGCCGAGTACGATTAAAAACCACGAAGCATAAGCATTGATCCCAGTCAGCAGTAATACAATGCCAATAAGTATAAAGATGATGGCCTTTTTATGAGCGCGTATTGAGGTATCAATGACAACTGACTCATCAAAGCACTCGCTAAAGTGGCTTTTATCTAAAGTATATTGAGTGGTATAGCTGTATTCAGATTTCATTTGGGCTCATTAGTTTAATGCGAAGATAATGCTTAAGGCGCTAATTGGCTATTATACCCTTAAGTTTGCATTTAGTTGATTAACTCAGGCTTAATCAAGCTATATTGAAGCAAGGTTTGGCAATGATAAAGGGGTTAAAAGAGATTATGGCAACGATACCAACAGATTTTGTAAATTATAAATCAACACCATTGTTTGATAAAGACACTGTGCCAAAGATGTTTTTGCATCTGCATAACACTAAAGCAGGCGTGTATGGGCAAATTCATGTATTAAGTGGCACGCTGAAGTTTTATGGTTTTAAAGATAGGCGAGCAGAGGTGGAACAAGAGATTGTTATTGAGGTCGGCCAGACCGCTATTTCGCCACCGCAATATTGGCATAAAGTAGAGTTATTAACCGAAGAAACCCAATTTAGGGTCGATTTTTGGGCGCAAGCGGGCTCAGACATCGTTATTGAAAACCAAAGTGAAAGAGACGCCAGCTAGATCATCAAAGCGTCAATACAGGTTATTTATAATCGTAGGTGTTTGCGCTGATACGTTAGAGTAATTAGTGCTGCGTTGGCTTAATGGCAAGGATGTCACACTTTAATTGGTCAATGATCACCGATGAAGTGTGTCCTTTTAGGTCGTTAATAAAGCCATGATGTTCACCTGCGCCAATCACTAACAGATTTGCATTACACTTATGTGCAATTTCGGGAATAATATGGTCCGGCAGCCCTTGCTCAAGATGCAGATGATCATCTCGCAAATGATACTCTTTAGCCGAATCGATTAGGTGATCCCAGTGATGACTCCTTTGCTCCTCATCAGTAAATAAGCCATGATCTTTATTGACTGACATACTCCAGTTTTTCAGTTGATAACAGTTAAGCAGGTGGATGTCATTTTCCAGTAAGTCTGCTAGTTGCTGTGTATCATCTAACAAATGTTGATTAAGTTCTTTATGGGCAATCGTCGATCCCGCCGTTTCTAGCGCAGTTAAAATGTGCCCCTGTCGTTGCCAACATTTATTGCCAACAATTAAAATAGGCAAATTGCTTTCGCGTAACAGATGCGCTTCGCAACTGGGGATAAGTTCGTTGATAATGGTATTGTGGTGCTGATTATTCATAACCACTAAGTCATAATCACTGGCGTTTGTTTCATTGAGAATAGCCTGATGGTCTTTGACATTCTTGATCACTTTAACGTCTATTTCGACTCCCTGACGTTGGTATTTACTCATTAGTTTATTGACAAATAGCATTGGGTCCAGCGCATTGTTGGGGATCAAACCTAAGCGGCTGAGAAAGTTATTATAGGGTCTATCGACTTTCAATATGGTGACTTTCGCTTTAGTTTTACAGGCGAGCTGTAGGGCTTTATTTAGGGCGAATTGCGTAGCTGAATGATTGTCTATTAGCGCTAACGTATGGTGGTAAGAGATCATCTGAAGTACTCCGTTTTCTTTCACTCCATTTTGAACAACTGTAGACGAAAACCCCATGAACACACGGTTTTCTTCATAACGAATAGCGCTTAAAGTCCGTTTATACAGCGCAATTCAATATACTCAATATTAACTAACTGATTTGTTTCAAAAGCACCACGACTGCAATTACTAAATTCACATAATTTCAAGAATTAGCTGGCGTAAATTCTGCGGTTTCTCCTGTTAACAATGTTTAACATGACTTATTTTTAACGGTTCGTTAACCTAGTTGAACGTTGAGATAAACGCCAATTTTCACTGCTGTGTTAACGAAAAAAGCAATCGTTAATTACTCGCTAAAGGCAAAGGTATTGCCGCTAACTCGCTAAGGAGAGGCTATGTTTGTATTTGCTATGGAGTTGGTGTTTTGGGTGCTGTGGGATTATGTGTTGTCATTTGTATTTTGTCTCACCGGGGCATTACTGATCCGTATTTTTAGCTTTGGCAAAACCCGCTACCCTCTAACACCCGTTAGCTATTTTCACCGTCGCAAGTACAAAGAGAAAGACCCATTTAATATAACCTTTATCATTGGATTCTCTTTCTACCTGTTGTTTTTCATACTGGCTATTTGGCTGGGTTAGTGATGATTTTGAGGCATTTCTGTAGTCATTCAAAGTTAAAACAACTGTTTACATTTTATCCATTCAACAGTAGCTTAGCTAAAAATTGCTGCAAAGTTGCTAGATGATATGAAAATAAGAAAAACTATCCTTATCACGGGCGCGAGTTCAGGGCTTGGTCGTGGAATGGCATTAGAGTTTGCCAAGATGGGACGAGATCTAGCGCTGTGCGCACGGCGTATCGATAGGTTAGAAGCCCTAAAGTGTGAGCTTGAAGTGCTCAATCCTAATATCCGTGTCTCTATTAAATCTTTAGATGTAACCGAGCATCAACAAGTATTCGATGTGTTTGATGAATTTAATCAAGAGTTGGGCAGCATTGACCGGATCATTATTAATGCAGGTATGGGCAAAGGTGCCTCAATCGGTACTGGTCATTTTGAAGCTAACAAGCAAACGGCAGAGACTAATTTTATTGGTTTACTGGCACAAGCAGAAGCTGCGATGCAGATTTTTAGAAAGCAAAATGCGGGTCACTTAGTCACTATATCATCGGTTAGTGCAGTTCGAGGCTTCAGGCGAGCGATGACAGTGTATGCGGCCACAAAGGCGGCTGTGACCTCGTTGACCGAAGGGATCCGCATTGATGTGATGAACACCCCAATTAGTGTGAGTTGTATTCATCCTGGTTTTATTCGAAGTGAAATTAACGACCAGGTCGAAAAGGTCCCCTTTATCGTCGATACTGACGTTGGGTGCCGTGCAATGGTCAAAGCGATAGAGGCTGAAAAAGCCAATAGTTTTGTCCCTACATGGCCTTGGGCACTGTTGCATTGGGCACTGCGAGTAGTACCAGATTCGTGGGTCAGAAAAATGAGTTGATCACGTTCACGCAAGTCATCATTAAAGACGTACCACTAAATTTGCAGCACTAATGTGACTCGCCAGTGCGATGATTCACGGTTATAACGGTTAATCATTATAACGATCAATAACGGTTACGTTCACTGGGAATATCGCTAAGGTATTGAACAAACTCAACCTCGTAACCGTCTGGGTCAATGTAGTATACATTGCGTCGATAAGGGTCCTCTGCACCCGCTTTATCGACAGGATGGCCTATCGCCGCTAGGCGCGTTATTACAGCGTCTATATCATCGACGACAAAAGCAAAATGAGCCAAGCCGACTTGATGGCCACTCAGATCGCGATTATTGTCGACACCATCATCATTAAACGTCAGATATTGATAATCATCGCCAAAATGGATCCAGTTGCGATCAACCCCATGCCACTGACTCACCCCACCGCCACGTGTCTTCCAATGGGGAAAAATAGCTTGGTAAAAAGCCAGAGTGGTCGGGATGTCTTTTACCACCAAATTTAAGTGTTCTAAATGCATCATAATTTGCTCCTTGCAGCCTGTTTAGTGATTAAGTTTTTACATGCCATAACTGTACTCCTGTTGTTTAGGGTAGGGCATGGCTTCATGGTTAACACGAATTGTTGTTAATGCTTCACTGTATTGCAACAACATGTGTAAGCAGTAATTGATACGCTCACGTAAGTGCTGATCGCGCTCGCTCATGGGTTCTTCTTGGTTGAGCACCTCTTCAACCTGACGAATAATCAGATGGTCAGGTGTCGCCACCAGTTTATTGTTCTTTAATGCATTCATCCTCAACTCCGCAATCGGGTATGCACCGCTAATGCCACTCACCACCGACACTAATAACGCCGGTTTATGGGCTGTCTCTTGCTTATCACACATCAACAAGAAATTCTTAATGAGCGGTGAGGCCATACCGCCCCATTCTGGTGTTATTAAAACAAGTGCATCTGCGCGTTTAATTTGTTGAGAGATAAAAGGCCAGCGACTACCGTCAACATTTTTGCTCTCGGGCTCACCGTCCCAAAATGGCAACTGATACTGACAAAGCTCAATGTGTTTTACATTATGCGTCGGTAGCATTTGTTGCATTAAGTATTGGGCAACTTTTGCACTTTGCGAGTCCTTACGTTGGCTGCCGCTAACAATCACTAATTCCATTTAAGTAAACCTTTTTGTTTATTAATTTTTATGTAAAGTAATATCTTTACATAATAAAGTAAAGATAAAAGTTTACTTAAGTATGGATTCAGTAATAATGTGCCTTAAGCGTTATAGAGGTGTATACAGAATACCGCCTCTGAAACGAGCACCTTCAAGTAGAATGGGTATATATGAAAACCAGTGACAAAATATTGCAGATGTTAAAGACCCAAGGCGAGCTGACAGCCAAAGTCATCGCAACAGAACTTGAATTGACCACTATGGGCGTGCGTCAACATCTACAAAGTCTAGAACACAGTAGCGATGTGATTTTTGCAGATAGAAAAGCGACTCGTGGCAGACCGACTCGTTACTGGTCCCTGACGCCTAAAAGCAACAGCCACTTTTCAGATCGCCATGAAGAGCTCACGGTGCAATTAATTGATTCAGTGAAAACTATTTTTGGTGATCAAGGTTTAGAGCAGCTCATCGCCCATCGTGAAGAGGCGTCTTTTACGCTATATCAAGCGGCATTAACTGACGCGACAGATCTATCCGCCAAGTTAGCCGTACTGGCTAGATTGCGAACGGAAGAGGGTTATATGGCCAGCGTTGAAGTGAGTGATGATGTTTATTGGCTGCTTGAAAATCACTGTCCAATATGTGCAGCAGCTGCCTCATGCCTCAATTTTTGCCGCTCAGAACTGCAACTGTTTCAGTCGCTGCTAAAAGATGACGCCAGTGTTAGCCGTGAAGAGCATATTATTGAGGGGGCACGTCGCTGCGCTTATAAGATTGTCCCGGTTGACGGGTAGGGGGAAAAAGGTGGAATCTAAACGAGCACGCCTAGATCGATTTATTAGTGTAAAAACCTCCATTAATCGCAAACATGTTCGACTACTACTGGCTAAAGGATTAGTTGAAGTTGATGGTAAAGTCGCACGAGATATTGATCAAATCATCGATGAATTCTCTCATGTTTGTCTAGAGGGCGAAGTATTACAAGCCAACACACCAAGCTATGTGATGCTGCATAAACCGATAGGGGTGGTCAGTGCCACTGTTGACGATAAGCATAAAACGGTGATCGATCTACTGACTCAAAAAGATAAACATAGTCTGCATATTGTCGGCCGTTTAGATCTTAATACATCAGGATTACTGCTATTAACTAACGATGGTCGCTGGTCAAAGCGGTTAATGTCACCAGAGCATAAAGTGGCCAAACTGTATCGGGTGACACTAGAGAACCCACTTGATGTGTCCTACATTAACGCGTTTGCAGCGGGAATGTACTTTGAATTTGAAGATATTACTACCTTGCCAGCTAAGCTTGAAATTATTGATGAATATACTGCATTAGTGAGTCTGATGGAGGGGCGTTATCACCAAATAAAGCGTATGTTTGGCCGTTTTCGTAACCCCGTAGTGGGTCTACATCGAATATCCGTGGGCAACATTGTACTCGATTCCAATTTAGTGCCAGGACAGAGCCGATTATTAACCGCAGAAGAAGTATCTGAATAGCCTCAATAGCGCTTTTTGATAGTATGTTATTCAGTCGCTATCGAAATTCCACCGTCACATTGTTGCGGATCGGTATGATGTGTACCCTATATTTGATTATTATGTTGCAGCTATTAGCAATGATCACTATTTGAGATGCAAGAGTATGCTATATCTATAGCTAAGTATTCAAATAATGACTAAAAATAATGCTTAATGAATCACTGAAAAAGTTGTCTGAATTAGATGTTTTTTGTCTTATCGTGTTTAAGACTCTTTACGAGAATGGCCATGCGAACTCGACGGCAATTGAGTTACAAGTGTCTGCTCCAAAAATTAGCCGTTGCCTTACGTTGTTACGCACAACGTTCAATGACGAACTATTCTACCGTAGACTGCAGGGGCTAAAACCTACGCCCTTGGCTGAACTGTTATATGATCCTATTTGTGATTTTTATCATGCTGTGACGCATATTGAACAGGTCGCATTTGACGAAACTGAATCAGAACTTACTTCAACGCTAAACATTGCTGTTACCCAAGGCATTATGAGGAGTTTAGCGATAGCCATTAGCAGTCATGCCCAGCAAGAGGTTATTGGTAAGATCCGCCTGCAAAGTTGGGAAGCCAATTCTGCTGAATCTATTCATAATGGCGAGCTTGATTTTGGTATTGGATTTGATATTTCGCACACCACTGAACTTGAATACGAATTATTAGGCACACTTGAAAGTGTTTATTTAGCCGCTAAAGAACAACACCCTATCTGGCAAAACATTCCAAATATTACCTTAGAACATATTGCGATCCATCCATTTTTATACCTAGAAAGTAAAGGGTTTAATGACAAGATTGATCCGCTGGAAATGTATTGTCGTAATGCGCAAATAGAGCTTGAAAGTGTTGAAAAAGTCACGAGTCGTGAGGCATGGTTTTGTCATTTGATGACGATGGGAAGCTTAGCTTTCCTGCCTGCGGTAGAAGCTGATGAGTGTAATCACATTCCGTCTTTAAGAACCGAAGCTTTACCTCGTGAACAAGTCGCGCTGTTGCATGGCGATATGTTATCTCCAAAATACTATCTTATTGAAAAAGAACTTAAAAATAGAAGGTATACGCAAGAGAGAAGAACATTGGTCGTTGAGTTGGTACAGGGTTTACTCCAATCTAATTAATTTATTTCCCGCCTCTAATTTCAATTACTGGTATTACCAATTTCAGTAATTGAAATTCCATTAACTGAATCTTTAATTTTTAGTCACATCTTTGATACAAATTGGTGTCGAAATAGTCGGTTTCTTTTATATTTGATTTACTGCGTATGCAGCAAAATAATACCTATAAAGGGATAAGATGATGAGAACACATAAGAAGTCTTTATTGGCGATGGCATTGATAGCTGCCATCGGCTTGACTGGTTGTGGAGATGGTGATGATGGCCAAGACGGTGCACCAGGCGCACCGGGCACTCCTGGTACCCCAGGCACACCAGCAGGCATAACGGTTGATACCGTTAGTAGTGCCGCTGATTTCGTACTTACAGTAGCACCAGCAGATATCGTAGTCGTGGGTACTGACGCCTTCACTATTAAATTTACCGCAACAGGTAAAAACAGCAAAGGCGAAGCGGTTCCCTTTACTGGGCTAGAAAAAGTTGCGCTATATGTAATGAACCAGGCTGCTAACACCACTGATACTGGCGCACCGGTATTGTGGCAAAACAATGCACTGGCTAACGAGTTTGGCTCAAGTATGTATTGTACGCTAACGGGTAAAGCAACGGCTCGCGGTGGCGCAGAAGTAGATGCCTGTACTTTGGTTGAAGATGAAGCTAACCCTGGCACTTATACCGGAACGTGGGAGCATGATGGTAATGCGCCAGTCGTACTCGCCGAAGGCGATGCTAATAACCTATTCCGCGTTATGGTGCGTACCTATAATGTCTCTGATAGCTCAGGGGCCGGCATCTCTGACAAACTACTGTCTACGCCTGTCGATTTTATTCCTGCAACGGGTGAGCTCGCGGTATCAGTAAAAGATTCAGTCTCTAATGCCGCTTGTATCAAGTGTCATAGTAGCAAAGTTGGTTACGCCGTTACTGACATCCGTATTGATAATATCGGTGCTCACCACAACTATCAAAAAGTAGAAAATTGCGTTGCTTGTCATAATCCGGCTTATGCTGGTGGTGAAGCAGATCCAGAGAAAGGCTGGAATGCAAACTGGAATGCAATGATCCATACGTTACATAGTGGGCATAAGAGTTTTGTTCCATTAACAGGCGAAGCTGAAGAGGAGTTTGGTGAGATTGGCTTCCCGTCAGAGCTAAACGAATGTACCACTTGTCATGACAACGGTACTCAGTGGAACGACAATGTTTATGCTGAAGCTTGCGTGTCTTGTCATGCTGATATTGACTTCACCACCGGTGACGGTCACTTAGGTATTGTGCCAGAGAGTGATGCCGCCTGTTCAGGTTGTCATGGTTCAGGTAGCTTAAGTCCTATGCAAGCGCATAACGTTGGCGTTCGTGCAATGGCGACAGATTCAATTGAGATAGCCGTTTCGCAAGTCACCTATGCAGAAGATGTTGAAACCGTCGCGATTCCTGAGAGTGAAGGTTGGGATGGCGCAGTAATTCCAGCGCGTAATGAAATACAAGATAAAATCATAGTGACATTTGATGTGACTGTTAATGGTGTAGCCGTTGCCGATGGCTTCGAGTTTACTAAGTTTACTAAGTACGACGAAATGAAGACCGGTTGGGTAAATGCTGACGGTACTTATTACGGCAGTGCATCAGTCAATCTAAATGGTACCGTCGCAGCAGGTGGCAAGTTAGTTGTTACCCAAGTAGACAACTATGACCTCGATGGTAAGAGCATTGCGATTACTCCGCGTTTCTCAGTTTGTACTGACTCAAAAGGCATGTTAATTGAATGTCTAGATGCAAACGGTGAGGCACAATACGATGTTGGATATGTTGCAATTACTATGGCTCCAACGTATTGGAACCTTGCCAATGCTGATGGTAGCGGTGCAATAATTTCTCGCTTAAGTGACCCGCTACGTGTTACTGCCGATGAAGCCAAGTGTAATACTTGTCATACATCGCTAGGTATCGCTAAGCATTACGGTAATGAACGTTTTGACCAATGTGTTGGTTGTCATAATGATACTTGGGGCGGTTCTTATCACCCACAACCAGAGTACAAAACTGACGAAGTTGATGCCGACGGCCATCCAATCTTTAAAGCGATTGACGGTCTAAACTACAACACTCGCGACCTCTTTGCGGTAGCTCACCGTTTCCATAGTGGCTTATGGGACGACAACCGTGGTTTCCCTGCAATCCATCTTGATGCTGATATGGAAACTCAAGGTTACCCAGCGGTAGCAACTCAATGTGCAGCTTGTCATAAAGACGGTGTGAACTTGTTCGCTGCCGATGGTGGATTAGCATCAGGTAAGCGCGCGATTGCAGTTGATGGTGGTGCAACTCAGTTCATTAGCCCAACAGCTGAGGCGTGTCGTACTTGTCACGCTCACTCAGATGCTGCAGCGATGGCACATTTTAAGAGCAATGGTGCAATAGTCGATGGTGCTCCATCAGCTACAGCTAACCTCCCTGTTGAATCTTGTGCAACGTGTCACGCTGAAGGTAAGACTTATGGTATCGACAAGATGCATATGGGAGGTGCTCACTAACTTAAAATTATAAAAGTTTCACCTGCTATGGGATCCCTGCTTCTCATAGTCATTGAACCTCTTGGGAGCCTTCGGGCTCCCCTTTTTTTGCGATGATTTTGGGGTTTATTTTTTTGTTTAGCGTGTAATGACCCTGTTGGTTGGTTATTTTTAATAAAAATGAACCAATGTCCGAGTTTGTGACCGAGTGCAATTATTCAACAGTATCGCTTAGCCGTTTTAGCAATTGCTAAAGTGATAATGCTGAATAAGCGTGAGGAGCAGCAAGTAATGGCAGGAAGTGTGATCTTGATGCTGGTTGCGGATGGTGGTTATTACAATCTTTAGTTTTTTAGGTTAAGTGTTTGATAATAATATTTAATCGCTATTTTTTGAACCATTCTCTTATCGTGATTATCAACACCACTCATTTGCTTGCTGCGTGTGCTTTAACTAAAATCCGCGGCGCTAAGATTAACCATTGTTAATCTAGTGCGGTAGAGCGTAACCGCTACACATCTAATTGATCACTTCCTGTAGGGGAACTCAATGTCTACACAGCTTACAAATTCTTTGGCAAATCCTGCTCCACTTGGCTTAGTGGGCTTCGGTATGACCACCATTTTGCTTAATATTCACAACGCAGGCTTCTTTCCGATGGATTCAATGATCCTAGCGATGGGCATATTTTATGGCGGTATTGGGCAAGTACTCGTAGGCATGATGTGTTTCAAACGGGGTGACACCTTTGGTACCACGGCATTTACCTCTTATGGTTTGTTCTGGTTAACCTTGGTTGGGCTTATCGTGATGCCTAAAATGGGCTTCGCGGCGAGTCCAGCAGGATTTATGGGTTGGTACTTAGCGTTGTGGGGCACGTTCACTGGCTTTATGTTTATCGGTTCAATGCGTTACCCGCTGGCCAAACAGATTGTATTTGGTTCACTGACGATATTATTCTTCTTATTAGCAGCGCGTGACTTTACTGGCAACGCACTTATCGGCACGATTGCAGGCTTTGAAGGTATTTTCTGTGGTCTAAGCGCGATCTACTTTGGTATGGCTCAAGTGCTTAACGCAGAGTATAACCGCGTGATTTTACCAGTCGGTAAGGCCAGATTTTCAGCAAGCGTACAGACGGTTGTTGATGCAAAACCTGTTTTAAAAGCCGCATAACCGTTCGCGTTTTACGGCTGTAGATAACAAAAAAGCTGACAAGTATGTCAGCTTTTTTTCGTTATGAAACGGGGTTAGCGTTGTTGAAGCTTAAACAACCACTTACCGTAAAGATAAATACCAATGGCTGAAATAGACCCGATGGCGGCGATGATGTACCACGCCATGCCGATGTTATGGGTGTTATAAAGCAATGTCGTTAGCTGCTGCGCCGGCTCACCAGTATAAGTGACTAAGGTTGAAAATGCCTCGCCCAGAGGTATAGCACTAACATCACTGGCACTCATGCCACGATCTACCAATAACTCCCGCGAGAAGATCTCTTTCGAGGCATACATCTCATAGAGCTTAGGGCCAAAGAAACCTTCAAGCGTCCAACCAATGCCTTGCGGCAGCATCACAAAACCAAGATACATGGCTTTTTTGCCTTCAGGGGCAATGTTGCCCATAAACTCATTTTTCTTCGGGCTAATCATCATTTCGCCGAAGGAGAACATCGCGATAGCGAATACGATCATCCAAGCGGCATTGGTAGCACCAACGAGAACGAAGGCCAAAATACTCAGTAAACACCCGCCTAACATCGCCGAGGTGATCCGGTACTTTGCGGTTAACGCCGCCACTAAGAAGCAGGTGGTCATGATCATACCCGCGTTAAGGTTAAGCATGCCTTCAGGCATCACCTTAGTACCGGTATTATCTAGGCCAAGCCAGAACTGGAAAAACCCATTAGTGGTGCCTTCTGGACCAAATAGTGAGGTCACAATCACACTGGTATCGACCCATTCAGCAATGTGAATAGGTAATACATCAAACAAGGAGTTAAACAGGAACCAAAAGCCTGCAAACACTAACATGTAGTAGATTACGATTGGCTTTTTCAGCTCGTGTAGCGCATCACGCCACAGTGCTACTTGTTTAATTTCACCAGATTTAATCTTACGATTACGCTCTAAACGCTCCTCTTTACCAGGCTCTTTATAGGCGAGTAAAAATAGAAAGTTAAAAGAAATAATCGCGGCGCAGGCAAAGAATACATAGTCCCAAGAGAGTTGACGCATATGCACTGCAACTAACGGTCCTAAGAAACCACCGATATTAACGACTTGGTAGAAAATACCCCAAGCCATCGAGGTGTTCTGTCGCCCAGTGGAGAGCACGAGTGTGCCTTGAATACCGGGCTTAAATACCCCGGTTCCAGCGGCCAGGAGAATGGCGCCAAAAAGGAAACCATAGAAACTCGGGAAAAACGCCATCACCAAGTAGCCAGAGATCTTGATTAGCGTTGAAGCGAAGATCGTTTCTTTGTAACCAACACGGTCTGAAATGCCGCCAGTGAATACTGGAACGAAGGTCTGCATCATCGCCCAGATACCGATAATAATACCGTAGTCACTTAAGCTAATGCCTAGGCCGCCATTCGATACTGGTGCTTTAGCGTAAAGGCCTGCACTGGCTTTTACGCCGTAATAGGCAATACGCTCGACCAGTTCCATGCCGCCGACAATCCAAAATATATAACTTAAGCTGGCAATCGAGGCCCACATTCCCAGCTGTTTTACTTCCCGTAGGTCGTTATCTGCGTAAGCATCTTTTGACTCGCTCATAACTTTCCTTTAATTGTTTTAATTATTTATATTTATTATTGCTTTCGTATTTAAGAAGCATTTTTATGTTGGTTTTGGGTGAGATGAAGGTAATGTTCTTTGCCAAAACGCTGCAAGCTTGTGATTGCGGTAAACACTTTACCTAATTTGATGACAAACACCAATGCGTTAATGGAAGTTTGAGAATAACTCAGGGCTTTGGCATCAAGTTCAGACTGGGCTTGATTAAGAGGAGGTCACTATTCGAACGGTTTTGCGTGCAGGCTCAATAGTATTGGCACAAAACCTTGCTATGGAAAAGCGGTTTAATTGATGATGTAAGCAAATGCAGGCGCCATAATCACCATCGCAATACCGGTGAAAATCATGGTTAAACTGGCGATGACGCCTTCTTGTCTGCCTATCTCACTGGCTTTTGCTGCGCCGGCACCATGAGCGGAAGCCCCTAGCGCAACTCCCTTTGCCACGGAACTACGGATCTTAGCGACTTTAAACAAAGGTTCACAAATAAGCATTCCCATTACTCCCGTGATTAACACTAGCATCGCAGTGAGTTCAGGTACGCCGCCAAAGGAGGAGGTTGCAACAATGGCAAAAGGTGTTGAAACCGAACGCACCATTAGGCTATTAGATAATTCAGCGGGCATTGATGTGAAGTAGCCAACCAACCAAGAGGACCCAATACCGAGGAGCAGTCCAACTAACACGCCGACACTTAAGGTAATTGGGTATTGTTTTATCAATGCGCGTTCACGATAAATGGGCACTGCAAAGGCAATCGTTGCAGGGGCTAATAGTGCAGCTAGCCAATGGGTGTATTTAAAATAGTCCGCCAACGGGATGTTCAAGGTAATGACCACAAATAAGATGATAAGTGGTGCGATAACAATGGGCGCAAACCACACTTTTTTATGACGGCGATAGAGTGCTTTACTGCTGTAGTAACCGAATAGCGTTAGCACAAAACAGAAGACTCCCCAGAGTGATGGAGTCACTGGTTGCCCCCTTGGCTTAATAGCACCTTTAATCTATGCTTTCGTTCGAACTTAAACAATCGGTCAACCGTAAAGGCAGTGCCGAGCAATACGATGGTGCTAGCCACTAGCATGGAGCTGATTAATACCATCCCAAAATGTTCAAGTAACGCTTGATACTTGATCACCGCGACGACTGGAGGGATAAAAAACAGCAGCAGATCACCTATCAACCAAGCCGCTCCCATACTCACCGTTTGCTCTGGCACCCATTTTAATGACAGTAGCGCGAGTAACACTCCAAGCCCAATGACGCTGCCAGGTAAGGGGGAATTAATATCCTTGGCAATAACTTGGCAGGCCCAAGCGAAAGCGCAAAACAGCACTATCTGTAAAAAACGTTGCAAAAATAGCGGCATTTTCTGGCTTTGTTTACTGAGCATATATAGAGCCATTGAGCCTTCCTTCGCCGCCATGTTGATTCCTATAGGGGTCGCTTTACTTCGATAACGTCAGTTTACGCTTGCTTAATGAATAGAAAAAATGAATATTATGAATGGAATCTATAACTATTGGTTATCTAAATGGATCTGAAAACGCTGTACTACTTTGTTGAAGTCGTTAACGCTGGTGGTTTTTCTAAGGCCAGTAAAACCGTATTTTTGACACAACCGGCACTATCAAAGGCGATAAGGTTGCTCGAAGAAGAGTTGCAAATGGTGTTGTTGGAACGAGGCAAGCGTGGCACTCAAGTTAAGCTTACCGCCGCAGGGCAAGTGGTTTACCGTCATGCTGAGCAGCTTCTCAGTGGTCGGCAACGTATGCTGGCGGAGCTTGATGGTTTGCGTAATCTGACGGGAGGCACATTAAGATTAGGCTTAGCCCCATTGGGCAGCGCAGAGCTGTTCGCACCAGCAATCGCTAAATTTAGACAAGACTACCCCAAAATAGAGATGCAGTTGCTGGTTCGCGGCGGCATCGAGCAAACCGCCGCACTCAAAAAAGATGACATTGAGCTAGCGACAGGGATCATTGATTTTGACGATGAGTTTGACGGGCTACGCATTCGCAACGAGCCAATGGTGGTGGTAGTACCAAAGAGCCACCCTTTGGCTTCAAAAAAACAGCTACAGCTTAACGATCTACGCGATCAAGCCCAAGTGATGTTTGAGCGTGAATACACACTCTATGAATTTGTGTTAAGTGCTTGCGAAAAAGTGGGCTTTGCTCCGACTGAAATAACCCGGGTCAGTCATGCTGATTTTGGCATTGCGCTGGTGGCGGCAGGGACGGGAGTGATGTTGCTACCACAGATCATTGCTGAGCGTTATCGAGTCGATGCGGTCGTTAACGTGCCACTGGCCAGTCGTGATCTCCGCTGGGAGTTATCACTATTTTGGCGTAAACAGCAGACGCTCTCTTTTGCAGCAAAAGCGATGATTGAAATAGTAAAGTTGCAACTTATTGCAGACAATAAAAAAGCTTAATACTATTCGTCGTTGAACGTCATCGCTGAGCACCATAATAGTGCATCATTAATGACGCTATTTGGTGACAACCCACAGCGCGTGTAGCACGCCAGGGATGAAGAACAGTAAACACAGAATGATATTGATCACTAAGTCTTTGCCTACGCCATTTTTTAGAAATACGGCAACTGGCGGTAATAAAATTGCAAGAATAATAAGTAACAGCTTGTTGGCATCCATAGCGTATTTTCCTTAAAAGTATTAGCTCGTTGTATTAGCTCGATAATGACGACATTCGGCTCTTCA
Source organism: Shewanella sp. Choline-02u-19 (assembly GCF_002836205.1). NCBI lineage: Bacteria > Pseudomonadati > Pseudomonadota > Gammaproteobacteria > Alteromonadales > Shewanellaceae > Shewanella > Shewanella sp. Choline-02u-19. The sequence continues at coordinate 2,902,164 of NZ_PJBE01000013.1, read as the reverse complement.
TAACTACTACTATAAACTTAATCTAAATTAGTGATTATGTAAACGTCATGCCAGCGCTTAACCAATAAGCCACTGGCAACAGTCTAGAATTTAGCTCATTCTCAAATCTAGCAACTTCCCCAACCTACAATGGCCAAGCTTGCTGGCCATCGACTGGAATTGATTGCAGATCTAAGCTCAAGCAGTAGTCACCTGGTGCATAAACATATACTTGCTTCTCAATCATAGGATAACCGAGCAGCGCCAGTTGGTCTTTAGCAGCCTGAGTGGTTGCCAGTCCCCACATTTGATACATATCACGATAGTCGAGTTTGGTTGAATAGCTCATAGCGATCATCAAAAAATCATTATTAGTGATCGTTTTTGCCGCTTCGAGGCTAAATTGACTAAAGCCAAGTTGACTGCGCTTTTGCTGCCAAAGTTCATCTGAGCCTTTAGCGCGCTCAAATTCCCTGAGTAATATGTGTAATCTTGCTAATAGGTGCCAGCCATTTTCAAGCGCCGCATGCTTTTGTGCTGCGACCATCATTTGTAACATGGTCGCCATGCCGTTTGACCAACTAGTGAGCTTGGCATCTTGCATGTATACGAATGGATCGGGTTGATTAACACTTGCCTGTAATACCGCAAACTCGTCATCGATGTTGAGACCTTGGCAAGAGGGGAGTTTGCCAAGCTCAGTATAAGCGCGAGACTTACTGTAGTAAGAGTAAGGGTTAGTGGATGCATGACCTTCATGGCCATCAAAACGTAAACGTCCTTTTTCAAGTCCATGGCCAAGTTCATGAATATCACCATGTCCCGTTGGACTAAACGACCAACTGGCATCATAGGGGTTACCTGAGCAACCTGAGCCGCAGGTGGGTTGGTCGGCATTCATGTGTTTCACCGTATCAATACTATCAATCTCCCAGCCTTGGCTGGCGGCAAAATTGCTGATCTCTGCCACTTCATCAATGAATGGCCCTTTAAAGCCTGCGAGTAGATGTGGGTAGTTGTGTACCTGCGTCATGATGGCGGTTTCCATCTTTTCAGGTGTATCCCACAGCGGCTCGTGACTCATGGTTTTTTGCATCTTGTCGAGGCGTGAATGCACTTCAAAATGTTCCGTTGCAAGCTCCGCCCAATCATATTGTTCAGCGGCTAAGTCCTGCATAAACTTTTCGCTGTTTTTGCCTTTACGCCAATAGGGATGTTGGCCAATGTGCTCAAATGCCAAAGTAACCGCTAGGTCAGTTTGATCAAACTGCACCTGTAGCGGACCACCATAGGGGCTAGTGAGTTTAATGGTTTCGCCGGCTTTGACTTCTATACGACTCGATTGCAGATATTTAGGGCGGTTATAACCATTAACGGCAAATTCATGGGTCGAACCTGAGCGCTGAGTATTGATAAATACCCAGGTGCGAACCTTACTGTTATCAGTACGAGTGACCTTAACGGTTTGCCCTGGCAGCGCATACACGCCCGCGGAGCGGAAGCCTTTTTTACTGTTAATGGCGACGTTCATATCGACGGCAGTGATATGGCTAAAGTCGGTGCGACTAAAATTGCCTAAGTCATTAGGCAATAGATTGAACTCTCTGAAATGATAAACACTATGGTCTGCATAATAAGCTTTAAGGTAATTTAAGTTATCAGTGCTACTGACATCCATCGGGTACTGAATAGAGTGACGATAACCATCGCCTAATAGGGTTAATAATTTATATAGCTTATGATCTGACAGACCAAAAATATCCTGCTTAGCGCTATCGAAGGCCTGAATTTTTTGCTTAATTTGCTTAAGTGCACTTTGGTAATCGTTACTAAAGTTGTCATCGCAGCTGCTGGCGCAATTCGCTAGGGTAAAGTCGATATTACCGCTATCAAATAAGCTTAACCAAAGCTGCTCGCTTTGCAGTGCACTATGGTCTTTCAGCATGGCAGTGGCTGACGACCAATCCGCTTTATCTTGGGCAAAGTAGTTACCAGGGCCACCCGGTCCCTGCATCGAGAATCCCATAGGGTTTAACACCGTTTGCGTTAACGGCACACTATTCCAGCTATGAAGGTGCATATACAGCAGAGGTTGCTTCGTGCTTTGGATCTGCGCGATGAGTGGCGCTACAGTATCTATCGAGAATAGCTCCGCAGATCCGCTGATCACTAATTGCGCCTCGCTTAAACAGCTGCCCAGTGTGGCTTCGTCACTGCAGGTACTGACTTGCCAATCGGGATATTGGTTTGATACCCAATCGGTAATACGGTTAACCGTACTGCCATTCATTAAAAACAGTCGTACCTGTTTTGCGGTGGCTAATTGGGTTTGATCTTGAGCTAGCATCCAGCCTAAAAGACGTTTAAAGCTGGGCTCAAATTGGGCGTTATTGCCTTGCTGCAAACTCGAGATAATATCGGTGCCGAAGGCGGCGTTACGTTGGCCCGCTTTGTCGCTAGTGGCAGCAAAGGTTAAGCCTTTATTACCTGTTACCAACGCGAAAGCTTTTGTTTGTGGATAAGCATGTTCAGCACCAGAGAGTTGGAGCATCTGTGAATGACGACCTTGGTCATACAGCACCGCGTCATTAAGATAAATGCTCTGCAAAAGCTCAGCACCCTCTTGGCGATAGTGCGTAATATGCTCAAGACCACGCTTGACGATTTCAGGCTCTAACCCTACCGAGATGCTGGCATCGCCTGTTTGCATTGCAGCGCTAATTTTATCGTTTAATAGAATATCGACCGTATCGATTGTGGTTTGATGACTGCTGTCTGTCACACTGAGTGATAAGGTGATTTTGCCGTCTTGGCTAAGATTGCTGGCATCAAGCACCACACCATTAATTTCGCCATTGATCAGTTGGATCTCTGGGCCAGCGGTTTGCGACCAAACAAATGAAGCATTGCCCGTTGCATGAACGGTCACATCCGCAGTCACCGACAGGTGTTTGTCATTCCAAGCGGTGATCGGGTCACCTAACTCAACCTCTGGAGCTAGCACGGTTGGCGGGGGAGTCGTACCGCCGCCATTATCTATTGGGTCTGAATCTTCAGAACCACCACAAGCGGACAAGCCCAGTACTATGCAACTAGATAACAGCCAATACTTCATTTATTTAACACTCCATAACCATTTTGCTACATTGTCTATTAAAATGATTTTCAATGCAAAATAATCAATAAAAACAATAGTTAAGTCAATTTTTTGGCTGGTGGTGGAATATTGGCAAAGTGCAATGGGTATATGTACCGGCTAGCGCGGTTTTATGGCTGGAAATAAATAAGGCAACCCGAAGGTTGCCTTATTTTTGCTCGCGTTAGCAATTAGCTAAAACGTTAGCGTAACGATGTAAGCTTAACCTTCTAGCTTAGCCAGTTCGGCTTTCTGCTCGGTTAGCTTTTCAATATCACGTTGATATTCAGCTTGCTTGGCACGCTCTTTTTCAATCACGGCAGCAGGGGCTTTAGCCACAAAACCTTGGTTCGATAGCTTGCCTTCAATGCGTTTGAATTCGCCAGCGGCTTTTTCAAGTAACTTATCGATACGTGCCACTTCTTTAGCCACATCGATTAAGCCAGCCATTGGGATCAACAGCTCCATGTTACCCACAAGCTGAGTGGTCGACATTGGCGCAGTTTCACCGTCCGCTAGAATCGTCATAGACTCAAGCTTAGCTAGGGTCTTGAAGAAGGTTTGGTTGGCCTCTAAACGCGCCTTATCTTGCTCACTCACACCGCGAAGTAGGGCATTAAGTGGCTTTGATGGGGCAATGTTTAGCTCGGCGCGAATGTTACGCACTGCGGTAATCACTTGCTTAACCCACTCAAGATCTTCCATCGCCACGGCGTCAACTTTGTCTGCCTGATATTCAGGGAACGCAGCCAACATCAAGGTGTCGCCTTCAACACCGGCTAGCGGCTTAACGCGCAGCCAGATAGTCTCGGTAATGTAAGGCATCATAGGGTGCATTAGGCGCTGCATCTGCTCAAGTACCGTCACAAGCGTGTGGCGAGTACCACGAAGCTGCGCGTCAGTACCACTTTGCATAACAGGCTTAGTCAGTTCCAAGTACCAATCACAGAACTGGTTCCAAGTGAACTCATAGATAGTGTTAGCCGCAAGGTCGAAACGGTAGTTAGCCATGTGCTCGTGGTAAGCCTTAACGGTTTCATTGAACAAACCGATAATCCAGCGATCAGCAATCGACAGTTCCATTTCACCCGGCTTGCCATCAACCAGCAGTTGACCACAATCTAACGCTTCACCAATAGCATCGTCATCAGCATCTTCTGTTTGTACTTCAGTGTTCATCAGTACGTAGCGTGATGCGTTCCAGATCTTGTTACAGAAGCTGCGGTAACCGTCTAGGCGCTTCATATCCCAGCTAATATCACGGCCGGTTGACGCCATAGACGCTAAGGTAAAGCGCAGTGCATCAGTACCATGTGCTTCGATACCTTCGCTAAATTCTTTGCGGGTACTTTTCTCAATTTTAGCGGCCATTTTAGGCTGCATCATATTGCCAGTACGTTTTGTCACTAACGATTCAAGATCGATACCGTCAATCATGTCTAATGGGTCAAGTACGTTACCCTTAGATTTAGACATCTTATTACCGACTTCATCACGGATAAGTCCGGTCACGTAAACGGTTTTAAAAGGCACCTGTGGCTTACCGTTTTCATCTTTGATGAAATGCATGGTCATCATGATCATACGGGCAACCCAGAAGAAGATGATGTCAAAACCCGTCACCAACACATCTGTGGGGTGGAAGGCTTTAAGTTCAGCGGTATCTTTTGGCCAACCCAAAGTAGAGAAGGTCCACAATGCCGAGCTAAACCAAGTATCAAGTACATCATTGTCTTGGCGCAGTACCATTGCATCGTCAAGTTTGTATTTAGTGCGTACTTCGGCTTCGTCACGGCCAACGTAGACTTTGCCCGCTTCGTCATACCAAGCTGGAATTCTGTGTCCCCACCAAAGCTGACGTGAAATACACCAGTCGTTAAGGTCACGCATCCACGAGTTGTACATATTCTCGTATTGCTGTGGCACAAACTTAATGTCGCCGTTATCAACTGCTTCCATCGCTGTTTTAGCCATAGGCGCAACAGACACATACCATTGGTCTGTTAATAGTGGCTCAATAACAACGCCAGAACGGTCGCCATAAGGCACTTTTAATGCGTGTGGATCAATCTTGCCCAATAGACCCAAGGTATCAAGCTCAGCCACAACCGCTTTACGTGCTTCAAAACGGTCAAGACCGGCATAACGCTCAGGCAGACTATTGTCTAATTCAGTGTTAGCCGTACCGTCAGTGTTAACAATTTCAGCGCTTGAGCGGATAGCCGCGTCAAAGGTCAAAATGTTGTACATTGGCAGTTCGTGACGCTTACCGACTTCATAATCGTTAAAGTCATGTGCAGGGGTGATTTTCACACAGCCGGTACCGAATTCCATATCGACATAATCGTCAGCAACGATTGGGATAAGACGGTTAACAATCGGCAGGTGAATAAACTTACCGACTAAAGAGGCATAACGTTCATCATCTGGGTGCACGGCAACGGCACTATCACCTAGCATGGTCTCAGGACGCGTCGTGGCGATCTCTAAGTAATCTTTGCCATCGCTAGTTAATGCGCCTTGGGCGAGCGGGTAGCGGAAATGCCACATGCTGCCTTGTTTTTCTTTGTTCTCAACTTCTAAATCTGAAATCGCAGTGTGCAGGGTTGGATCCCAGTTGACCAAACGCTTACCACGATAAATCATGTCATCTTCAAACAGGCGGACAAACACTTCTTGTACCGCTTCAGACATACCGTCATCCATGGTGAAACGCTCGCGTTCCCAATCAACAGACGCGCCAAGACGACGTAGCTGTTTAGTGATGGTGCCACCAGACTCTTTCTTCCAGTCCCAGATACGATCGATAAAGTTTTCGCGACCTAAATCATGACGATTTAGCCCTTCTTCAGAAGCAATTTTACGCTCAACCAACATCTGCGTTGCAATACCAGCATGGTCAGTACCGACCTGCCAAAGGGTATTTTTGCCCTTCATACGTTGATAACGAGTCAAGGTATCCATAATGGTATCTTGGAAAGCATGGCCCATATGCAAGCTACCCGTCACGTTTGGTGGCGGGATCATGATGCAATAGTTGCCTTGAGACTCGTCGCCGTGTGGCTTGAAGTAACCTTTCTCTTCCCAGTTTTGGTAAAGAGATTGTTCGATAGACTGCGGGTTATATGTTTTTTCCATGGGAGCGTACTTATCTCAAACTAAAATTAATTGGTTGTATTGCTCAAGTCTTGGGTCGTTAGTGCTATCCCAAGAGTGCGATATTGCCGATAGCGATCGCGTGCGATCGCTTTATGGCTATCATCGTTGGCAACGAAGTCGATAATCTGACCAAAGTTTACTGCAAATTGCGGTACTTGGTCTGCAAGATTAATCAGAACATGGCGATTTTTATTGGCCCCAAGCCTATCAAAGCCGATTTCAACTGGGGCGCCACCTGCCGGCCCTTCACCTTTAAGGTTATGCGGCACGAAAGATTGCGGTTCAAACTGCCATAAAAGTTCATCAATGGCATAAGCCTGATCTTTGTCAGTGCAATGAATGTAGACCCACTGTTGGTTTACAAACGCCTGTTGAGCCAACTCACACGCAAAAATATGCACCTGCTCTAACGCTGAAAATTGAGCATGGCGCTGCGTATGACTGCCTTTAGGCATGAGATAAAACAGAGTCTGTGACATCGTTTATTCTTAGGGTCAAATTCTTAAGGTCTAAGCAACTTGGCTTTTGGACTGACGAAAGAGAGGATTTTACACTAAAACTAGGTTAGAGATCAGCCCCTTTTTACAGGGACTGAGGTTTTAAGTGTGGCTATTATTTCTTAAGGATTACTTGAGCTCTGAATTAGGAGCAGTGTCTAAAAACGATTAAAGCGTTTATATAAAGAAAAGCTGAATTTTTTAGTGCTAAATATCAAGTTTTTCTTTCTTAGGTTTGAACACTTTGGAGGCTTTTAGTCTTGATTTCTTTTTATGAATGGCGAGTGTGGGTAAGTTAAACCTTCTACGCTCGTTGTTCACTAGAACATCAGGCATGTTTTCTTCACAATAATGAGCAAACTGCTCTAAGTAAATACGTGAATATGCACCACTCTCTATAGTTAAAGGTTCATCCAAATCAAGCCTTTTGTGTTTAACCCATGCTTCTAAAGAGTACCAAGTGGATAGATACATTGGCCCCCAAATATTCATAAAGTGGTTTCTTGAAATCAAATTATGTAAGGCCATATATCCTATACGTTGCAGCTTTACACTGACCTCTTGTGCTGCTGCCAACTCTTCAGTATTCCAGCTACAGTCGTAGTGCCTTATGTGCTCCCCGGGGCAATTACAATAGGGGCGACTTTTGTGTGCATTTGTTAAAACACGGATTGCTGGTTTTAGCAGATCCATTTCAGCCATCGCCCAGCGAAGAATATCAGCATCTCGTGATAACGAAGATTCCTTGATATTGTTAGAACCTTGCTTCAGGCCGTAAAGTAGTAGACCTGTCAGAATAACCATTAAAATATTGGTTAAGCCAGAAACACCATTCCAGTCGAAAGTCGTTAGTTGAACTTTAAATTCGTCAAACATAAGCCGTTGCTGTAAATGAAAAAACAAAAAGTAACATAGGTAGGGGATTATTCAAGTTGTAAGTCTTTGATAGGGCGATCTAGCTGTGGATTTAGTTGCACTGCTCAAACATTAATAAAAAGTGGCTTGATGATGTTTAGCTCTTCCTGCTCTTCCTGCTCTTCCTGCTCTTCCTGCTCTTCCTGCTCTTCCTGCTCTTCCTGCTCTTCCTGCTCTTCCTGCTTTTTCTGCTTGTCCGGCTTTACCCAGCTTTCCACCGTCTTCGTATTCCCGTTCTGTACCGTCTCTGCACTATCCGGCTTTTCACCGTCTCAGCTTTATCCGACTTAGATCCACAGATACAAAAAAACCACTCTTAATAAAAAGAGTGGTTTTCAGTAAATTTAAATTGCTCCCCGGAACACCGACCGCTTGACGTAGCCCTTGAACCGTAGTTCAAGGCGGGTAAACGCATACTTCCTAAGGCTTCTCGATACGAGCCGAGCTTGCACAATGTCAGTAAAACGTTCACCCTGGGTTTTGTAAATATCGGCACAGGGACATTGCCAGCTAGCGCGAATCCCAGGGAGCAAAACTTTTATTCGTAAGCAGGTCAATTGACCTCTAAATGGCTTACGACACTAATTAGGTACAGCTTCAGTAAAACAGATTATAACCTTTTTAGGCCTCTTTAGTAGAACGTTCTACTAATGCATGCTCTAAAGTTGACTGCAGCAAACCGATTTTTTCATCCATCTGCTTGTTATAATCTTGATTCTTCTGTTGTTCTTCCAACAGCTCATAGCCGGTATTTAATGCGGCCATAATGGCAATTTCTTCACGACTAATGTTATTGGTGCGTGCTTTTAACGACAATAACTGATTTTCAAGATTATGAGCAACGTGCCTAAGTGCTGTCTCTTGTCCATCTGGACAAGCGATAGAGTAGGTGCGCCCCATAAGGGTAATTTCAATTGCCTTGTTACCCATTCCTAAAGGAATCCTTTAACCGTGTACTTGAGCGGACTATATCGGTCTAAAAAGCAAAGTGCAACAGCATCACCTCCTAAACTTAGATAGTTTAGATTAATTGTTGTTTAGATAGCCATTGGCGTACAAACATAGAGCGGTTTTGGCGATGGCTATGGTTGCTCGCCGATTTAAGTATGGCTTTATTGGCAGCCGTTTTCAGGTATCGATAGCCATTACCATTGCCCTTGGCATTCTTGATTATTGCTTTTGTGGTGGTGCCCGCAAACTTTTAACCACTTTATGGTGGCAACTCTTGGTCGAATCCATCAGTTCTGCTAGCATGAAGCTAGTAAATTTTGCGACTGGAAATGACTTTATGGCGACCCTCCCAACGCTCCGCATGGATAACTTACTTGCGGCACTCAACGAAGCTGAAATTGCTCAGCACCCTGTCGAAGTTCACGGCGCTTTAGTCGGCTTGATCTGTGGCGGTGTTGAACAATCATCTAAAGGTTGGACATCACCTTTATTAGAGCTGATGAATGACGGCCAAGCACTACCTCCAAAATTACAGCTGTTAATCGAAGAGCTCTATCAAGATGCGGTCACGCGTCTGTCCGATACTGACTTTGGTTTTAACCCTATGCTGCCAGAGGAAGAGGAGCCAATATCAAAGCGTGTTGAAGCGCTATCGTTATGGGTACAGAGCTTCCTGACTGGGATTGCAATTATTCAACCTAAATTGAATAAAGCCTCGAAAGAGGTGCGCGAAGTGATCCAAGACCTATCCGAAATTGCCCAGGTAGAATTTGATGTAGCTGAAGACGATGAGTCAGAAGCGGCACTTATCGAGCTGATGGAGTTCACTCGCATGGCTGCATTGCTATGTTACTCAGAGTTTGGGCCAGCAATCGAAGACGACAAACCAATAGACCTTGGTGTGTTGCACTAAACGTCCGTTGCTTAAGCCGCCATCGCACTCGTGTTATGGCGGTTTTGGTTTCTAAGAGACTAAGATAAGTAACAGCAATAACATCAGTTATCGGGTTAAAAATTCCATGGCTAATACACATGCGGTCGAACAGGTTGATATTGCAATCGTCGGCGGCGCAATGGCAGGGGCGATATTAGCTCTTGGACTCGCGCAGATTGCCAAGCAAACTGAACGACCTCTTAAAATCGCCTTGATTGAAGCGCATCGCCCTAATGAGCAACACCCGGGATTCGATGCTCGCTCTATTGCCATCTCTCATGGTTCTATCTTCGAGTTAAAAAAACTACAGATATGGCCACACATTGCGGCGCTCGCCAGCGAAATCAAAAATATCCATATCTCTGATCGCGGCAATTTCGGCATGACCGAGCTCAATAGCGACGATCTTCACCTGCCTTATTTAGGGCAAGTGGTTGAACTCGAAGCAGTAGGGCAACAGCTGTTCCGTCAACTAGAAAAAAGTGACATCCAGTTATATTGCCCTGCCAGTTTGACTGACGTTGAGGCACAAGCCGAACAACAGTTGCTGACTTTAGACAGCGGTCAACAGATCGCCGCCAAACTCTTGGTCGCCGCCGATGGTCTTAACTCTAAAGTGCGCCATGCTTTTAAACAGCCATTAGAGCAGGTCGATTTTCAGCAAACGGCGATCATTACTAATATTAGAACCGAGCAGCCGCATCAAAGTTGGGCGTTTGAGCGATTCACCCAAACGGGGCCATTAGCCTTGTTGCCGATGTCTAAACGTAATGGCGAACATCGACTTTCTATGGTGTGGGCGTTGTCATCCGCAGAGGCGGAGCAACTGCTTAAGGCGCCCAAAGCGGAGTTTATCGAAAAACTGCAAAGCACATTTGGTTACCGAGCAGGGCGCTTTATCGATATCGGTGAGCGCTTTAGTTATCCGTTAATGCTGTCGTATATGCCAAGGCCTATCTATCATCGCACCGTCTTTCTAGGTAACGCCGCGCAAACATTGCACCCTATCGCAGGGCAAGGCTTTAACCTTGGGCTGCGCGACGTGGTCAGTTTACTTGAAGTGGTAAAGCAATCGCTCACTCACAGTGTAAACAGTGAGTTAGATATCGGTCTAAGCCAAGTGACGCACGACTATCTAGCGCGTCGCAATGTCGACCGAGAAAGCACCATGAACAATATTGAGTTCTTAGTGCGCGGCTTTTCTAATGATCACTGGCCGTTAGTCATTGGCCGAAACCTAGGCTTACGCCTATTATCTTGGTTTCCGCCGCTGAAAGCGCCCGTTGCGCGAAAAGCCATGGGCTGGACAAAAAGTTGAGCCAAGCTGACTGATTTAGTCAGCACCGTTGATATTCAATTTAGTTAAATGAGTAAGGGTTAAAAATGTTAAGCACACAAACTTATGATGTCGCGATTGTTGGCGGTGGGATGGTGGGTTTAGCGACCGCCATTGGCTTGGCAATGGAAGGCATTAACGTTGTGGTGATTGATGCCGGCCAAACCCACGCCGTATCTGGCCCGCCTAAACTCAGAGTGAGTGCCATTAATAAAGCAAGTCAGCACTTACTAACCAATCTAGGTGCATGGCCATATTTGGCGGCAAACCGCATTAGTCCTTACCAAAAAATGCAAGTGTGGGACAAAGACAGCCTTGGCAAAATTGACTTCGATGCACATTCCCTTAGCGAAACTCATCTTGGCGCCATCATTGAAAACGACTCTATCGCGTTTGCACTAGCTGAACGCGCAACAGAGTTTAGCGAACTGACCTACATCGAAAACCAGCGTCTTGAGCGTATCGCCTTTGGTGAACGTGAAGCATGGTTAACCTTAGATAATGGCGACAACATCAGCGCTGCATTAGTGGTGGCCGCAGACGGCGCCAACTCTTGGGTGCGCGAACAGTGCAAAATCCCGATGACTTTTTGGGATTATAACCACCACGCCATTGTCGCTACGATCCGCACCGAACTGCCCCATGGCGACACGGCAAGGCAGGTATTTGATAGTGAAGGCCCACTGGCTTTCCTGCCTTTGTACGAAAAAAACCTCTGCTCAATTGTATGGTCGGTGTCACCCGATAAAGCCGAGGCACTACTGGCACTCGACAAGCAGCAGTTCGAACGTGCATTGACCGCCGCATACGATGGCCGTTTAGGCATGTGCTCACTGGAAAGTGATCGCCAAGCATTTCCACTGCGTATGCGTTATGCGCGCCACTTTGCTCGTCACCGTTTGGTATTGGCTGGCGACGCCGCACATACCATTCATCCATTAGCAGGTCAGGGCGTTAACTTAGGTTTCTTAGATGCCGCCAGCATTATAGAAACCATCAGTGAGCTAAAAGAGCAGGGTAAAGACATTGGTGATTACCGTCACCTGCGCAGTCTTGAGCGCTGGCGTAAAGCCGAAGCGTTAGAGATGATAACCTCAATGGAAGGCTTTAAAAGACTGTTTGAGGGCACCAATCCTCTCAAGAAAGTCATCCGCGATCTTGGCTTAAATATCGTTGATAATTTTGCGCCATTGAAAACACTGTTTATTCAGCAGGCGCTCGGCAACAAAAAAAGCTTACCCAAGCTGTGTAAAAGTGAACAAGATTAACATTCTTCTGTTTTAGCTAAAGCTGAATAAGCTTGTTATTTCATGTACTTGTTGTTTTATCTTTGGAAAACAGCATTTTGGTATGAAATTATTACCATTACAGCATGAGAAAAACTAATGACTAAACTGTTCGGATTAGAAAATTCTTTTGTATACAAAAGCAATACTCAAGGTATAATTTCGCCGCATTTTAATACGACCAAATTGATCTGGTGACAAGCACCCTACACCAGTTGCAGACTCGAATACCCCAAAGAAGGGAAAGAAATGGCTAACAAAACTGTACTTTTTAACAAGCACCTAGAATCGAATGGCAAGATGGTAGATTTCCACGGTTGGGATATGCCACTTAACTATGGTTCACAAATCGAAGAGCACCACGCAGTACGTCAAGACGCGGGTATGTTCGATGTATCACACATGACAGTCGTGGATGTGATTGGTGACGACGCTTGTGCCTTCTTACGTAAATTGCTAGCCAATGACGTAGCCAAGCTAAAAGTACCTGGTAAAGCGCTTTACGGCGGAATGCTGGACCATAATGGCGGCGTTATCGACGACCTCATTACTTATTACCTGTCAGACACTGAATATCGCATCGTGGTTAACTCAGCGACTCGCGAAAAAGATCTTGCTTGGATAAACGAACAAGTTAAAGGTTTCAACGTCGAAGTGACTGAGCGTCCAGAGCTAGCAATGATTGCCGTTCAAGGCCCTAACGCCAAAGCAAAAGCGGCTACGGTATTTAACGCCACGCAAAACACCGCGATTGAAGGCATGAAGCCATTCTTTGGTGTGCAAGCAGACTCTCTCTTTATTGCCACTACCGGTTACACCGGCGAAACAGGTTACGAAGTTATCGTTCCTGAAGCTGAGGCCGAAGCATTATGGCAAGCCTTTTTAGACGCTGGCATTAAGCCATGTGGACTTGGCGCGCGTGACACGCTGCGCCTTGAAGCGGGCATGAACCTTTACGGCCTAGACATGGACGAAAGTGTTAACCCACTGGCGGCTAACATGGGCTGGACAGTGGCATGGGCACCGGAAGATCGCGATTTCAACGGCCGTAAAGCCCTTGAAGCGATTAAAGCAGCGGGCACCGACAAGTTAGTCGGCCTTGTTATGGACGCTAAAGGCGTTATCCGTCACGGCATGTCAGTATTCTTTACCGACAGCGACGGTGTTGAGCAACAAGGCACTATTACCAGTGGCACCTTCTCGCCAACGCTAGGTTACTCTATCGCCATGGCGCGTGTACCTAATACTATTGGTGATGTTGCTGAAGTAGAGATGCGTAAAAAGCGCGTCGCTGTTAAAGTAATCAAACCATCGTTTGTACGTAATGGTAAGCAAGCGTTTTAATAGATATATGACTATTGGCTAAGTACGTTGATGGACTTGGCCAGTAGGGTAAAATAGCAGTTCAGGTCACTTTAAAAATCATTTTTCATTAGCGTTTAGCTTAGCGGTGAATATAATGATGAGTAATAGCCTTATCCTATTGAAGTGTATTGAAACAATATCCAATAGGTTAATGGCAAAAGAGTGCTGAAACCGCTGCGAAAACACGCAAAAAACTGATATAAGCCTAAATAGGCAAATCAGTAAACGTCTTATTAAATTACAAAATTAGAACAATCGAATAAGGATTAAGACCAATGAGCAATATCCCAGCTGAACTTAAATATGCTTCTTCTCACGAATGGATCCGTAAAGAAGAAGACGGTAGCTACACAGTAGGTATCAGTGAGCACGCTCAAGAGCTATTGGGTGACATGGTGTTTATTGAGCTGCCAGATGTTGGCGACGAGCTAAACGCCGGTGAAGATTGTGCCGTAGCTGAATCTGTAAAAGCCGCGTCAGACATCTACTCACCACTTACGGGCGAAGTTCTTGCCGTTAACGAAGCGCTAGAAGATTCACCTGAGCTTGTTAACAGTGATGCATTTGGTGATGGCTGGTTCTTCCGCGTCATGCCTACTGACCTCGCTGAGCTAGAAAATTTGCTTGATGCCGAAGGCTATCAAGCGGTTATCGACGACGAATAAGTTGTGATAATCAACAAAGCCCCACTCTGCTAAAGACTGGGGCTTTGTCCGTTATATGGCAATGCCCGATAACGTGAACAGTTGAAATAGAGACCATACCAATGCCATTCATTAAATGAGCAAATATGCTCGATAGTGACATTGGTCTAAAACAACGAGACCAGTAAATCCGCTCCCCTACAGGTTGGATACTGGCAAATATGGAACCAGGTTACTCATGACCAAAGAAACCCTTACGCAGTTAGAGCAGCACGAATTATTTCTTCGCCGTCATATCGGTCCAGGTGCCGAACAGCAGCAAGAGATGCTGAATTTTGTGGGTGCTGAATCGTTAGAAGACTTGACCGAACAAATCGTGCCAGGATCAATTCTTCTTAATCGTGATCTCGCCGTTGGCGATTCATGTGGTGAAGCTGAAGGCTTAGCTTATATTCGTCAAATTGCGGATAAAAATAAAGTCTTTAAAAGCTACATAGGTATGGGTTACTACGGTACTGAAGTACCGAGCGTTATCCAACGTAACGTGCTTGAAAATCCAGGTTGGTACACGGCATATACGCCATACCAGCCAGAGATCGCTCAAGGTCGTCTTGAAGCGATTCTTAACTTCCAGCAGCTATCAATGGACCTCACCGGTCTTGATCTTGCTTCTTCATCACTGCTTGATGAAGCCACCGCTGCCGCGGAAGCAATGGCGCTGGCTAAGCGTGTTTCTAAAGCGAAAAAAGCCAACATCTTCTTTGTGGCAGATGACGTATTCCCACAGACACTCGACGTGGTAAAAACCCGTGCCGAATGCTTTGGTTTTGAAGTTGTTGTTGGCCCTGCAGCTGACGCCGTTAACTACGAGCTGTTTGGTGCACTGTTCCAGTACACTAACCGCTACGGTCAAATCTGCGATTACACAGAACTCTTTACCCAGTTGCATGAGAAAAAGGCCATCGTTTCAGTCGCGGCCGACATCATGTCACTGGTGATGCTTAAATCTCCAGGTTCTATGGGCGCCGATGTCGTATTGGGTAACTCACAGCGCTTTGGTGTGCCAATGGGCTTTGGTGGTCCACACGCTGCATTCTTCGTGACCCGTGACGCCTTTAAACGTTCACTGCCCGGTCGTATTATCGGAGTATCACAAGATACTCGCGGTAACCGTGCACTGCGTATGGCAATGCAAACTCGCGAGCAACATATTCGCCGCGAAAAAGCGAACTCCAATATCTGTACCGCACAGGTATTACTGGCCAACATGGCGTCGTTCTACGCAGTATTCCACGGCCCACAAGGCCTTAAGGTGATTGCAGAGCGTATCCATCGCTTAACCGATATCTTGGCAGCTGGCCTAAGCGCCAAAGGCGTTGAGCTGGTTAACAACACTTGGTTCGATACCTTGTCACTTAAAGGCTTAGACGTTGCCGCAGTGACTGCACGTTCAGCTGTTGCAGGCCTTAACCTGCGCATCGACGCTGACGGCATGCTGGGTGTCAGCTTGGCTGAAACTACCACCCGCAGTGACGTAGCTGAGCTATTCGACGTTATCTTGGGCGCAGATCATGGTCTAGACGTCGCTAAGCTTGATGATGCTATTGTGGCTAACGGCAGCACATCAATTCCAGCTGAGCTAGTGCGCACCGATGCAATCTTGACGCACCCAACGTTTAATCGCTACCAGAGCGAAACCGAGATGATGCGTTACATCAAGCGTCTCGAGAATAAAGATCTGGCCTTGAACCACTCAATGATCTCGCTCGGTTCATGCACCATGAAGCTAAACGCAGCCACCGAGATGATGCCTATCACTTGGCCTGAGTTTGGTAGCATGCACCCATTCTGCCCGCTAGACCAAGCGGAAGGTTATGCACAGTTACTCGAAGAGCTATCAACGTGGTTGGTGGAAATTACCGGGTACGACGCGGTATCACTGCAGCCAAATTCGGGTGCACAAGGTGAATACGCTGGTCTACTCACGATTAAGCAATACCATGAGTCACGTGGCGACGCGCACAGAAATATCTGTCTTATCCCACAATCAGCTCACGGTACCAACCCAGCGTCTGCCCAGCTTGCTGGCATGAAAATCGTAGTTACCGCCTGTGATAAAGCCGGTAACATCGACATGGATGACTTAAGAGCCAAAGCCGCAGAAGTGGCTGACAACTTATCTTGCATCATGGTGACTTACCCATCGACTCACGGTGTGTATGAAGAAAGCATCGGCGAAATTTGTGAAGTTATTCACGAGTTCGGCGGTCAGGTTTACCTTGATGGCGCCAACATGAACGCACAGGTTGGCCTTACATCACCGGGCTTTATCGGCGCGGATGTATCACACCTTAACTTACACAAAACCTTCGCTATTCCCCATGGCGGCGGCGGACCAGGCATGGGCCCAATCGGTGTTAAAAAGCACCTTGCGCCATTCTTATCGGGTCACACAGTGATTAAGCACGGTCTTGAGTCTGACAATAATGGTGCGGTATCTGCAGCGCCATACGGCAGCGCAAGCATCTTGCCTATCACTTGGATGTACATCAAGTTGTTAGGTAAGAAGGGGCTGCGTCAGTCAACGCAAGTGGCATTGCTTAACGCTAACTACATCATGAAGAAACTGTCTGAGCATTACCCGATTCTTTATTCTGGCCGAAATGACCGTGTTGCCCATGAGTGCATCATCGATTTGCGTCCGCTTAAAGAGACATCGGGTGTGACAGAGATGGATATCGCTAAGCGTTTGAACGATTACGGTTTCCACTCGCCAACCATGAGCTTCCCAGTGGCGGGAACCTTGATGATTGAGCCGACAGAATCAGAATCTAAAGTTGAGCTAGACAGATTTATCGAAGCAATGGTGTCTATCCGCGGTGAAGTTGCCAAGGTAGAAGCAGGCGAGTGGCCAGCGGACAACAACCCGCTGCACAATGCGCCGCATACCTTAGCCGATATCATGGACTCAGAATTTGATTCACGTCCATATACGCGTGAAGAGGCTGTGTTCCCAACTAAAGCGGTTAAGCTAAACAAGTTCTGGCCTACGGTTAACCGTATTGATGATGTGTTTGGCGACAGGAACCTCATGTGTGCTTGTGTGCCTGTTAGCGAGTATGAGTAATAATTGCTGCTTAGGCTCGGTGCTGCTAGCTTTCATAAAGAGTTAGCATCGCCAGCGACGCAATTATGGAAACTGTGAGTTTGGTAGTTTCTGCTAGTTAAAGAATTGAAAAAGCGACCTTTTGGGTCGCTTTTTTTGTGGACAGTGTTTCAGCTTTCTCTGATTCTGTTTATCTTTAAAAAGCTTACTTTAATCAATGTATGATTGTTGTTCTAGGATTTCACATAAAAAACGAAAAAATATGGTGGTTGTATCTATTTTGTAATAATATCCAGTACTTATACAATATCATGTGTTTGATGATGTAGTTTCTACTGTTAAATAGTTAAGAAACGTATCTTGTACATCATTAATTATTTGGACTTTTTATTAAGCTGAATAGGACTTGCATTGAAATATCCCGAATATTTATCATCAGCTAGAAGACACAAACAAGCTTGCAGAGTATTAAAAGAAAAACTCGATACTTATGCAGAAGAGCGAGAAAATGATGAAAATTATAAACATTTAGTTATAAGCCTTTATTATTTGTCAGGGTATATAATTGAATGCTCCTTAAAATTTAAAATATTTGAGGTTTGTGGTTATAGCACTGAAGTTGAAATAGATGAAGATGAATGCAAAAATTTTGGAATTAACTATAGGAAAAAAATTAGAGTGCATTGTTTTCATAAGTTGCAAAACTTTTTGGATTCTAAAGTACCTGATATATCCCATAAAAGCGAAATCATTGAAATAGATGGTTTATTAGATAAATGGGATCCAATAGTAAGGTATGAAGATGTTTCTCTTAATTATCAAGATGTTAGCTCTTTGTATGATCATGCTGCTAGCTTTATGAGAAAAATGTAAGGGTTATACAAATGTTAAAGTCAATAAGTTTTATGAAACGGCTAGAAAGTGATCTAACTGCAAACGCCAAGTTAAAAAAAATCAATGATTTTTTTATTGAATTAAGAATAAATCAAACTGTAGATATCTATATAGTTAGCGACCTAGTAGATAGTAAAGGTATGTTATTGCTATCTAGTATTGATAGTTCTGAATTAGAAAATAATAATTTAGCATTTACATTCTTAACTAGTGAACAATCCCAAGATGATGATTATAAATATTTGTTCGAGAATGATAAAGTATCTTTCGGGTTGAGAAGATCGCTTAGCGCTTTACTCGACAAAAAAACCGTCGAAAGTCAAAGAAAAGATAATGTTGTAACATTTTTTAGTTATAAAGGCGGAGTTGGTAGAACAACATCTCTGGCTCTTACTGCTACTCATTTATCACGGAAAGGTAAAAAGGTTTTTGCTTTGGATTGTGATTTTGAAGCACCGGGCTTAATAAACTTCTTTAACAGTGCTCAATCTGAAAAACAAAAAAATGGGCTTGTTGAATATTTAAATGATCAGTTGTTTTCAAAAACGAATGATATTAAAGATTATGTATACAATGTTGAAAAAAGCTACTCCGGTACAGGCGTTATAAACTTCATGGCTGCCGGAAATATTTTGTCAAATGATAATGATGATGATGACTTAGGTAGTTATTTAGAAGGTTTAGCTAAAATTGATCTACAAGGTCTCCGTTTAGTAAATATCTTTAGTTCACTAATTGATGAAATACAATTAATGTATAATCCAGATATTATACTGATAGATTCTAGAACTGGATTTAATAATGTCTTTGGTACTCTGGCGAAGCTATCTAAACACATTGTTGTGTTGGCTGGTGATGATATTCAAAATCAACCTGGTATTGAATATGTTAGTAAACTATTGCGTGATACTAAAGTCAATACTACCTTCGCGCTGTCTATTTTGAGCAGTAACTTCAGTAGGCGATATAAGAATTTCTCCCAACAAATACACAATAGTTATGGATATGATGCTGAAATATTCTATTTTGATCGTCAACCTGTATTAGAGTTTATTGGGACTCCATTGGGGGACGATGATGATTTAGATGATTTCATTAATGGTGATGTAGGTTCTACACAATATCACAAATTCTTTAGCTACATCGAAGAGTCAACCTCATATTTCAATGAAGCTGCTCTGTCTGGAAATATTGTATTTGAAGATGTAGATGAACCTGAAGCACTGCAGTCGGTGAGCGTAGATTCGCTACCTAACACTACAGAAACTAGCTCTGAAACTAGCTCTGAAACTAGCTCTGAAACTAGCTCTGAAACTAGCTCTGAAACTAAACCTGAAACTAGTAGCTCTGAAACTAAACCTGAAACTAGCTCTGAAACTAGCTCTGAAACTAAACCTGAAACTAAACCTGAAACTAAACCTGAAACTAAACCTGAAACTCTGGAAGTAAAGGAATCAGATGATATTGGGTTTGATAGTGTTAGTTTACAAGATAAAATTCTTGATAAAATAACTGAAAAATTGCCTAAGTTATACGCTGAGAGTATCGAGTATGACCAAGATTATATAGAAAATAATTTTTACGTTAGACCTTGTATGGAGGATTTTTTCATTCCAGAAAAAAGCATTCTACTTGGTGATAAAGGTACAGGTAAAACAGCATTTTACAAAGCGTTACAAATAGAAAGCTTTTATGAAATGTTAATAGAAAAATCACAAAAAAAGCATATGCATTACAAAGTTTTGAATGTAACTAACTTCGAAAAAGATAGTTTTGAAATGCTTAATTTTGATGAATACCTTAATGAAGAACTATTTTTTAAGAAGTTTTGGATGTTTTTTATTTGGCAAGCTATTTGTGAACGTAGTGATTTTACAAGTGCTCGTAAAGAGCTCTTTATAGACTTAAGTAAAACCAATGCCACGATAAAAATTATTGAGTTAATTAATGATGATAGTAAATTCTCACTTATTGAAGATGAGTTATATCAAGTAAACTCTGAACTCAAGTCCTCTGATGAAAGGCTAATAATTACTTTCGATAGATTAGACAACATAGTGAAGCCTTATTTGTGGAACAATATCATTTCACCATTAGTTAAACTTTGCATGACATTCCCATGGGATCATATTTTCCCTAAACTTTTCTTACGTCGTGATTTATATGGGCGACTTGGTAATTTAACTAATAAAAATTCCTTTATAGCAAGATCAATTAGTTTAGAGTGGACTCAGAATGAAATGTTTTCATACTTTTTGAAAATAGTATTCGTTTCATGTAAAGAAGACTTCTTTCAGTTTTTGAATGAACACTCCTCTGCTACAGGAATTAATATTCAACAGATAAAAATGAAATTGAAGACCAAGAGTTATGTGCACAATCAATTACCATTAGATACTTATTTAATCCAACCCATTATCAACCTTTTTTTCGGGGCACCAAAATCTCGTAAAAATGGCAAAATACGAGTTGCGTATGAAGACCTTTATCGGAATATTCAAAGCGCTGATAAAACGGTCAATTTACGCCCGTTTATTGATTTAATCTCATATGCGATAAAAGAGCAAAAAGAACAAGATGAGCAAAAAGGGTTTAGAAAAGACTCTATTTTGAGTTTAGTTTACTGTACTAGCAGTCAAGTACGTAAGAATGCAGTGGTTAAATATTTGGACGATTTATGGAATGAACAGGGTAATGAATTTGTAAAGTACTTTTGTCATGACCTTTCAAATAATAAAGTAAGTACTATATATAAAAAGAACATGTTGTATGAGGATGCATTTGAAAAGCTATTAGCTGAGATTAGGTTTAATCATAAAGAGAAAGAAGTCATAAAAAACTCTACTATGGAAGAGTGTAAAGAAGTTTTATTAGCTAATAAAATCGTTACATCTTATATGGTTGGAAATAAAACTCGATATGGATTTGCATATTTATATACTAACTTTTTTGGTTTTTAAAATGGTGTGATCATAGACACCCATCATTAATCGCATGTTTTTGTGCCTCTTACTAAGCTTTAGGTATTGCTTAAGTAAGAGGTTGTTATGCCTAGAACAATTGAGAATAAGTGGGGTCAGAGTCTGAGGGATCCCCACGAATTTAATAGCAAAAATAAGTGGGGTCAGAGTAAACTTTATTCTGTTGCCTTAGAAGGTCGCCCTAGTTTCTTTGGTCTCATGCTTTTGCCTGTCAGTTTTTCTATCTCATCTTTAAACTTATCATTTCCGATAGCCATGCCTTTGTGGGTTGCTTGTCGAATATCGTCAATGATCTTAGTGTCTAGATGATATTTAAACAGGGGAACCAATCATAGACACCCATCATTAATTACAAGCTTTTGTGCCTCTTACTAAGCTTTAGTTATGATTTAACATGGGTGGCTATAGGTCGTGCTGCTTTGGTGTTAGGTTGGGATTAGAAGCTATAGATATTGAAAAAGCGACCTTTTGGGTTAATGCCAGTAAGCTTAACTTACTGGCATTACAGATTATGCTGTCTTTTTTAGTTTTATCTGCAGTGATAAAAACCTTATATAAAACTAATCTTCAATAAAAACAGTCAGCTCCATATAGTTGGTTTGATAATCAAGCACACTGATTTCATCATCTGTCATGTGATTTCTGTCGGCTAATAACCTACGCCATTCATTTAATGGTTTAACTGAGTCGTATCCTCTAATACCAATTCGTAAATTAGGTAAATTAAGAGAGTCAAACTTTGCATCTAAAGCTGTTGGCAGTTTTAGATCTGGCATGCTACCCGATGCCCCGCCCCAAATAGCCCACTCGGCATGACCATCATCGGTAGATCCCGATAGAGTCATATGAGTCAATGCAACATCCCCAACACTCGTAAAATCATATTGATAAGGGGCTTGCCCAGTAGATATTTCTGCTAATAATGCATTAACAGAATCAGCGAAGCCGTTTGCTGGATCCCAGAGCATAACCGGAGAAGTGGTGCCTTCGGATGTAACAAGGTGTCGCGCTGAGCTATAACTTTCAGCGAGCTTATTACGCACGTACTCTTGACCATATACCGCCGGCCAAACATAACTTTTAATCGTTAATGTCGGATAAACAAATACCAAATCATTTTGGCTAAAATTACGCCAACCATCAAACGATAAAGCATATAAGTATCTTGCGTTATTAGGGTTAACGTAATCAACTGCTACACCTTCGTGAGTAAAGTCGCTCAAGCCCAATGTATATTGGGTTTGATTGCTCAAATCAATACTGCCAGCGAGACTGCTATGACCATCAGCTGCAACCAATTGCACATCGATTGGACCTGTACCATCACACCATTCTACTTTGGGATTACTGGCAAATGGCATTAATTCGAAGCTATTGCCCCCCAGGTACAACATACTGTCAGGTGCATCGGCTATAAGTGACTGCACTGGAAATTCGACTTGTTTACAGTTACAACCTTCTTCGTTGTTATCATCCCTAAAATAGGTAACACCTAAATCACCTGCCTCAACATCAACAGTAGACATAACCTTGAGTTCAGGCTGGTCTTTATAATAGATATGGTTTTCAGCGGTTAAGGTGATATGTTTAGCGTTACTCGGCCAGTCAGCCGTGAGAGCACCAGCGCTATTTGTTACGTACTCAGCAATAATGTCACCGGCATTATTGTGAACAAATACGTTAACACCTGACTTAGGTGTTTCGATTCCACATTTATTATTAACCACTGTATTTAAAGTGATTTGTGGCTCATTACCGCCCGATGCTCCGCCATTTTCAGCAGAGCCTGATGAGTCATCTCCGCCGCCACAAGCTGTTAAAATCAATGCAGATATTGCAGTTAACGTCCATTTTTTTGCCGTCATATTTTCTTCCTGAATATGTTGAAATACACTAAATAGTCAATTATTTAGCTTGGTAAAATGCATTCCTTTAACGATCCTTGGGACTAACTTGAATCAAGGTGATAGAGGTAAAACTCAGATATAAGAACACTTATAAATGATTAAAGTTATATCGAACCTCTATGGTAATAGCATTGATTTAGGTCTGAAATTCGCAAAAATCAAACTAAGACCACTGTTAATGGTATGTAAATGAATACGGTCACAACCGTACAATTTTATCGAAAAAAAGTCTATTACTTAAAACAATTGGGTCAAAAACAATTGGGGTCAGAGTAAACTTTATTCAAAACAATTGGGGTCAGAGTAAACTTTATTCTGTTGCCTTAGAAGGTCGCCCTAGTTTCTTTGGTCTCATGCTTTTGCCTGTTATTTTTTCTATCTCATCTTTAAACTTATCATTTCCGATAGCCATGCCTTTGTGGGTTGCTTGTCGAATATCGTCAATGATCTTAGTGTCTAGATGATATTTAAACAGTGCTCGATAACATGTTTGTCGTGCTTTTTCTTTGGGGTTAATCGCAAGGTAAGCCGGGTGAGGTGTACAAAGTTGCGAGGCTTTCCCTAGGGCATTGACTTGATAACTCGACCATTCATATTCACAAGGGTCATTGACCATATCGGCTCTAACTGGATTAAGCTCTATATAGCGATAGAGTTGAATTAAGTAGTCTTCTGTTTGTACAAGGCAAGACTTAAATCGTCCCTCCCATAGTGTTCCTGAGCGTTTATAGGTGTAATTGAAATACCTTACATATTGTCGACCAAGGGATTGCATCATTTGACTAATAGCATTCGCTCTACGTGGTGTGCAAAGTAGATGAACGTGGTTTGTCATGAAGACCCAAGCATGGATTTCAACATGAAATTTCTTGCTGTAATCTTTTAACCATCCTGCATAGGCAATAAAGTCTTGTTGTGAAGTAAAGCAGGCTTGGCGATTATTACCGCGTTGAATGATATGTTGAGGCACACCTATAGGGTTGGCTCTAGCCTTTCTTGGCATGTGCAAGTTCCTTTTGCAAAGCTCATTATGCTAAGGAGTATAGGTGAATAATTTTAGTTTACTCTGACCCCACTTGTTCACTACCACTGGCGGAAGCCGCAGGTGTCGATATGAAACCGAATACCGCCATAGATACCCAAACCGGCCTGATATTTCTGCCCTACCTTACGATGTATCTCCTTCAGCTTTGACATTAATTCCTCGCGGGAGTAGCTCTTAACCGGCACCATGTCCAAGGCGCAGAACTGCATGTGCTTACTCTGTCCGGCACCGCCAGCGAGGCGATTATACTCATCGGAACGGTCACCAGAGACCGGAATCACATCGCCGATAATCGGCACTATTTCCTGCTGTAAAAAGATCAGCGTATTAGCCATGCTCTGCCATTGGTCGACCTCGGGAAAGGTAAAAACGGAGGTGCCTTTCATCTCCCAACTAGTGCCTTGCAACATCGCTAAGTAAATAGGAATAACTTTCTCGACGCCCTGTTTAGCAAAGAATGCTGTTATCTCATCGTAGCGATCTTCGACGTCGTTAATAATCAACCAACCATGAAAGGCGTCGTAGGTTGGCACCGGATAGCCCTGCACCTTAACGAGCAAGTCTTCTTCGGTGAGCTTAATATCTAGCTGATAGATTTTATCGAGGGTTTGCTTATCGACATCGGCGACCGTGGTGATAGGCATCACCACCAGTAATAACAGTACTATTCGTAATACATTCATATCCATCCCCTAGGCCGTCAATAGCAATCAAAGGCCGATCGCCTTTGATTGAGTATAGGATGGATATCAGCACATTCTTAGATCTCTTCGCGAGCTGCTTTCGCTCGGGTAAAAGGTACCAGCCGTAGTTAATGGCATAAATAACGACCACCTACTAAGCTTTTGAAAGAGGAATTGCATAGGCACACATCATTGATTGTTACGCATGTTCCTTAATATTTACACCACGTTTGAAGTTACCATTCTTATCAAACATCTCAGGGAACATAACCACAGCTTGAAACTTTAAAAACGTATATTTCATTAACTCGTAGCCGATCACTAAGCCGCAAGGCGGTGATGTTCTACCTGCCTTGTAATAATCGTGTGTTAATTCTAAACGTTCAACACAATATGTTACTGCTACTACACTGTCCCTGCTGTTGATGTCAGCGTAAGACAGAACTACAACTTCATCTCCCTTCATAATGCTGCTGAACAAGTGGTTGTTATTCGCGCCTATGCTGAAATCATATACAACATTTTCAAGGTTGTAGTGTTCGCTATAGACCCTGTTGCCACAATTATTAAGAATGAAATTCATAAAATATTTACTCAAAAACCACAAATTTGGCTTTACATTACCATGCTGAATACTTATGTGCATACAGCTGTGTATTTGAGCCAGTTATAGACACCCATCATTAATTACATGTTTTAGTGCCTCTCATTAGGCTTTAGGCATTGCTTAAGTAGGAAGTTGTTATGCCTTGCCTTAGAAGTACGCTCATTAGTCTAGAATTTTCGACTGATTAATAATGGGAGTCTATCGATCGTCGCTATCAACCTTTGGTTTTTACTGAGCTAGAGGCGCTTAAAGGAAGGTTACCTGAAGATAGTGGAATATAAGGATGCTTCACTATTCTCCATCTAAAAAACAATCTGTAATTTACGCTTTAAATCAATAACCTTAACGGTATTCTGGCTCTAGATTTATATTAAAACGGAACAGGGAAGCGGCGTAAGAAGGTTATCAGAAGGAGATTTCAGTCAACGCTAGCTAAAGTTATAGCTCGAAATCATTGGCTAAGGATATAGGCCAATTATCTTGCATACTCTAAATGGATAAATACTATGAATGCTCAAGAATCTTTCGTACATCATATGAATGCTATGCGTGAACACCATAAGTCAGGTGCAACTCATACTTATTCTGTTCCGGTTGATTTACTTTACGCTAGCGCAACAAATGACTCAGGGTTAATGGCTTTTAAAGCAACAGATGTCGCTGGTAATTCGGAAGTTACAGCTGACTTAGAGGCGTATAAAAACGATACAAACTCATTTGTTGAAGGCCAAAGGAGTGGCGCCACAGCATCAGTTACTATATTGAAAGACAATAAAAAACCTAATGATGCAACAACCAATTCATTTGTAGAAGCGATGGAGAATCAGAAAGCTGAAGCAAAAAAAGCGTCTGATGCACTAATTAATAAAAACTACGATAAGTTGATTAAAGCAGGGATTGATCATCCAGGGCAGCAAAAGCGCATTTTATCAGCGACTGAAGCAATTGGTGCATTTTTTACTACTTTGCTTATTTCTGTAGGGAAGTTTTTTGCAAATCTAGCAAGCTCGATTGTTAACTTCTTCAATGATATCGGGGAATGGTTCAGTAATGCTGGAAAATCAATTGCAAATTGGACTTCTGGGGCAATTTCTTCAGTAGGTAAATTCTTCTCCAGTATTTTCTAGTAAATGGATTAATAGGCAGCTTAATTTATTTCCAACGGAGTAGAGCTTAGATATTATATTTAGGCTCTATTTAATGTCCTAGCAGGGCAACCGCATGAGTGTGCGTATTGCGGTGATTGCGAACGGTCATTGCAGTTTAAACCGATCACCTACATCAATTTTTCTCTCTCAATCCTCTTTTTACCCAACAGCTAACCATAGACACTCATCATTAAAGCCATGTGTTGAACGCGGCCACAAAAACCAAAATAACATTGCCCCCATAATTATTCTTTCGCGAAAAATATTCTCAAGTAACACTTCCTATTCGCGCGAATGATAACTATTATCATATGCGATATGTTAGTTGCACTAATACCATTGACGACTCAATCATTGCTAAAGGCAAGTTTAACTGCGACAGAATTAAGGAGGACTGCATGTGTGATATCTCAGCCACTGGAACACAGGCATTTAATTGCTTTAAAGGTAAACGTAAATTGTGGGAGCTAAGCGCTAAACTGCTATGTCCTGTCATAGGTACCTGTTTGACGACATCTGAGATCCGTAAGCTGGCAGAGAAAATTGTCGACAAAGAACAGGCTCGGAAAAGTGATTACTGGCTACACACTTGGATCGTTTCCAACTGTGACGTTAAACATCACCTGTCTTTGACGGTACAAAAGCACCTAGATAAAAAGTTTACTGCCGCTATAAAGCGTTTTGGTCTGATTAAATGTCGCGATGAGCTCAAACCAGTCTGGCAGCAGCATATAGATCGAGGAGCCAGCGCCGAAGCCCTATGGGCACTGTTAACGCACCCTTTGTGTGATCTGACTATTGAAGAAATGGCTTATGAAACCATTCATATGTTGTCTCATCAGATTGGGGCTGGCCAGGGAGCGGATCTTAAACGCCTACACACTGTTGAAAAGGAGTTGTTAGAACTGAAAAAATCGTTAGATAAAAGTCAGCAAAAAGCCCATCAGACTATCTCTAGTAAAGAGCGACAGCTAGGTGAACTACAACAACAGCTGGCTGAAATTAAGGCGGACAATTTGCAACTCAAAGAGCACTGCCAGCGCCTAGAACGAGAAGGAAATAATAATGCAGCGGCGCTTGAACTAAAGCAGCTACATAACGAACTGGCGAGTAAAAATATCTCGCTTGAGATTTTAGATAAACAGAAACTGCAGTGGCAGCAAAAACTGCAACACAGTGAAGAGAATATTTTGGGTTTAACTCAAAAATTGCAACTACAGAAGCAAGAATCCCGATCTCTAGAAGGGTTAGTAAAGCAGAGTCTGTCTCCCTGTAATAGATGCAGTGCCGCTTCTTGCACCGATTGTCCAGACCTTAAGGGGCTGAAAATTTTATGTGTTGGTGGCCTGCAGCGCATGACTGAACAATATAGGGAGCTGGTGTCTCGTTGTAATGGCGAATTCAGCCATCATGATGGCGGTGTCCAAGACCGTAGCAAGCGCTTAGATGCCATGTTGTGGTCTGCCGATGCGGTTATTTGCGCCTCCGATTGCATCAGCCACGACGCCTACTACAGATTGAAGCGATTCTGTAAGCAACATAATAAGCGTCACTTGTTCATCCCCTCTTCTGGCATATCAAGCTTTGCTAAAGCGATGGATGACGTGGCCAATGAAATAAGCTGCGTCAACTTATAAAAAATAACCTGGCTACCCATAATGGTTCTCTATCTTGAGTATTAACAATAGCGAGCGACTCTAGCTTCAGTTCGTTTATTTATTTCTGGGACTAAGGGCTGAAATTCGACTAGGGATTGTAAATGCTGATCCATAAATTTATTTCCAGCTTGTTTACCCTGTTGATAATCGAGGTGGATGTCGGACTCTTTACTGCCTAATAGTCTGCTCTTTAATCCTTTATCTGGAAAAATTTGGATAACTTCAACACCGGGAGGAGGGGACTCAATAAATTTAAGTGATTCACGGTAGGCATGTTCATGATGCACAAAGTAGTCTATAGCTTTTGGGCATTGGTTTGATGAACATATCCAAGATTTTAAACGATAAATCCAAGGAGTATGAGCTGAATACTCTTTTGGTAAAGTACGTATTACAACTATTTTATGAGCGCCACGTTTATAGGCTTCTTCAACAGGAAGAGGTGCGGATAGTCCTCCGTCAACATGAAACTCATCCCCAAGTTTCACTCCTTTTCTGTACAAAAACGGAAGAGCACTTGAAGCTTTTAAGAGAGTGAGCCAATTATCTTGATTAGGACTAAAAAATTGAGCCTGATAATTAGAACTATTGGTGGTTGAAATAAGTAGTTCACGCTGCTTCAAACGTTTAAAACCACACTCGGTATTTAATTTATGCGTGAGTAATCCGTTTCCTTTTTCGTTTACCACTCCTACTCGATTAAAATACCAGTCGAGGTCGATTGTACTTCTTCCTATTAGCGGTCTCCCTAGGTTAAAAAAGTGGGGGTCTCGTGACAAGCTCGCAATAGATGTCTGGGCAAAACCAGGTTGATTGGTAATATAACTTGATAGATTTTGTGCTCCAGCAGAGGTTCCTATGAGTAATTTAAAAGGGTTAAAGCCTTTCTCAAGCCAACTATCGAGAACACCAGCTGTAAATATTCCTCTTTGTCCTCCCCCTTCAGCAACCAGCGCCGTGTGAGCTATGGGGAATGAAACTGAGTTGAATTTATTATCAATGTGAGGGCAGTTATCCTCTAGTTTAATAGGTAAATAAGGATTTAATGACATAAATTGACCTTAATAAAAACAAGTGCTGCATAGGCTAGGTAGTTGTTCTTAATATTAAATAATGCATGAGTGAATATTAATAAAAGAGTTAATCTTTAAATAAGAGAATTAACAGATTAAATTTAATTAGTGGATGCATTTTATCTTTGTTAACTGCTTTTGTAACTAGGATGATACTTGATTAATAATCAAAAAACATTTGGTAATCAATGTATAGGGAGAAGATAAAAACCCATCATAGACACCTATTTATTCTATGGTCTACGGCCACTATGGTCGTGGTGCTTCTCTGACTCCTGAGCAAGAATGACCCCCCGTCCTTATCCTCCTTGCAACCGCTATGACGCGCCAATGTTGTGGCTCATTCGTTAATCACAGCTTTCGATGAGCCCCAGTGACTGCTTTGGTTCACACTCCTCTCTTTCGGTATTTAATCGGCAATTTCCAGTCCCTTACTGACCTACTTTGACATGGGCATTAGCATTAATTTAACAAATGAACAAATTAATGCGCTCCGGGCTAAATCCCATACCTAGGGGCCGTTGTATCAACTAATAAAGGGAAATGATGATGATGAAATTTAACGGGCGCAGTGCCCCACGCAAGACGCTCATTGCAGCCATGCTTCTCAGCCTTCTGAGTGCATGTGGCAGCGATGATGATAATGATGAGTCAACTCCTCCTCCAGCTGAAAATAATCCACCGATTGCTAATCCAAGCAATGCTGAAGCGATTGTCGGTACCAGTATTCTGATCGACGCCTTGGCCAACGATACCGATGCCGATGGTGACCCATTGACTATCGAAACCGTGACCGTGACATCAGGCGCAGGAACGGCATTGATTAAAGAAAATAAAATCTTGTTCGTGTCAGATAAAGTCGGTGCCACAACACTCAATTACACTATCTCAGATGGTAATGGTGGCGAGGCAGAGTCGATAGTCACTGTCGTGGTGCTATCAGATGAAGTGGCTCTGGCCTATGTCGGTTCCAATACCTGTATTACCTGTCATACAGATAAGAAAACCTTTTTCGAGACCGGCCATAACTTCAAGCTGACTAAGGTTAATGGAGAGAAACCTATCTACCCGTTTTCCTCTATTCCTAATGGAATCCTGGAGTTTTTCGATGTAAACAACACGCTGGGTAACCCTTCCAGCTGGGCCGATATCAGTTACGTTATCGGTGGTTACAAAAGCAGTACCATGTTCATCGACCAGAATGGCTACATCATGACCGGGAATGCGGTTGGTACATTCCCTGTTCCAGAGGGGACTGAAGCGAATGCCCACATGGCGTGGCCCTGGAACCCGAATGATGCACCGGATTCACATGGCTATGATTACTGCGGCAGATGTCACACTACCGGTTGGCAAGATTACACCGAAGGCACCGGTGATTATCGAAACCTAAACAGACAAGATGATATGCCGGGAATGGGCGGTACGTTCGCTATGACCGGGGTTCAGTGTGAAAGTTGTCATGGCGGCGGTAGTGAACACGTTAAGGGCCCGTCAAAACATAATATTGTTAAACTAGCTGAAGCACGTGTTACCGGAGATTACACTTCAGAGGATATGGGATATGCTAAGGCGGCTACCTGTCAGGAGTGTCATACCACCGATGATGCCGTCAGACGCTACCCGGACTATCAGTCTCCCTTTGAGCAGGAATTTGGTGGCGTAACCCTGAATGCACGCTTGTTGCGGACCTCCGGCTTTGGTCCCGAAGGGCGCCGAGATGGCCGTGGTGGCCGTCATGCTGCGACAACCTTGATAGGAACCGATCCGGATACTGGCGAGGCTATGGGTAAGAAGAAGGACTTCACCTGCTCAACTTGTCATAACCCTCACCGCTCTGAACTCAATCAGGATCAGCCGGGTCATGAAGACGCGATGGTAAGACAGTGTACCGATTGTCATACCAAGGAATTTGCCGACGTCCCTGATAGCGAAATAGCTGCTGCCGCTCACGAGTTCATCGCCAAGTGTACTGACTGTCATATGCCAAGTTCATCTCACTTGCTCAAGATCGATCTCGAGGGGGCAAAGGAAGACCCAAGACACTTCTCGGCAGATGGTGACTACATGAAGCCCTGGCTTCGTGCTTTTGATAGCTGTTCAGGTTGTCATGAGGATGACTATGATGAGCGAGCCAGTCGTATAGGGAAAATACACTTATAGTACTCTCTTGCTAGTCATCTTTTGCTAGTACTCTTTGGCCAGCGGCGACTTGTCGCTGGCTAACCCGTCCCTACACAGGCACTCTTTTAAGGAGGTGTTATAGTGGCATGCATGAACAATTGTGATTCAATTCCCAACATTCACTACCGAGCTCCCTCTATAGAGAACTCTGGTATCGAAGTTATGGATCTTGAGTGCTTCCGCGAAAGGCTCAGTCGCTACGACTTCGATCCCTACCAACCCCACCGAGTGAATTATTTCTGTTTCCTGTTCATTACCAAAGGGCAAGGGCAACATCTAATCGACTTCAAACACTATCCCTACCAGTCGGGCAGTGTTATTTTTGTTAATCGCAATCAAGTACACGCCTTCGATTCAGAGGATTTACCACAAGGTACTATGGTCAACATTAGCACGGACTTCTTCTCCGATAGCGCTTCCAATATACGCACTTCTTACTTTGCTCCGTTTCATCAAAGCATGGCGTCATCGCCCGTTCTAACGACACTACCTGCGGATTTAAACGAGAGCTGCACCGTGCTGTTAAGAGAGGTGAAAAAGGCCATTTATGAGGGAGCTGACGATGATGTGGTGGTGCAGTTACTGATCTCCAGCTTATTGATCAAATTAGGCCGGCAGAGAAAGAGTCATCTTAGCCACTTGAGTGAGCATCAAAAAGATCGCTTCGACCAGTTTATCAGTCTAGTGGAACAACATTTCTTCGAGGCTAGGGAAGCCCTTCAATATGCACAGTGGATGCACACAAGCTACAAGAACTTAAACCTACTATGCAAATCATGCTGTGGCCGCACAACCAAGCAATTAATCGATTTCAGAATCACGCTTGAGATCAAGCGCAAGCTCGTTATGGACGGTCTATCAGTACAACAAACTGCTGATGATCTAGGTTTCGAAGATATTACCCACTTTAATAAATATTTCAAACGGTTAACAGGTTTCACTCCGGCAGCCTTTAAGCGGAAAAAGAGTGCTGAAGAGCCAATGCAATAAATAGGATCAGACTCTGACCCTATTTATCCCAGAGTTAATAATTCTGCAGAGAGAGCATCTGTTTCATCTGGGCTTTTTCAGCATCGGTAAGCATAGTCTCGTGGGCGACCTGCATGTTAGTTGGGCAGGCATACTCATTGTCCAAAACCTTATCAAACACCTGAAAATGGCTACCTGTTACTGTCTGATATTGGCAAATTAACAAGTTATTATCAGTTTTAGAGTTCACTAAATTTGCTGTTACAGCAGTATTTAAGGAAGCATGAGCGCTGCCAATTGAGATAAACAAGGTCAGGGCGATAGTGGTTACCGTTTTTACTGCTGTTGCTAACATCTTCGTTAATTGCTTCATCTGTCGCCTCTGCTTAATCATCTACTTTGATAATTAATATAGCGGCAGAATGCTGTACCATAACTGAACGATTTATCGACGCTTTTACTGGCTGACGGTTGCATCAGGGATCGTTAGATAGCAAAATCTAACGTTATAACCAGAATGACTGATGGCTCATGATTAAAGTGAATGAAAATATGCAGCAAGAACTCCCAATTACGATAGTGGCCGAGGGTAAATTTTCGAATTCGCTTAAGCCGTTGTTAATCCAGCTCGAGTTATGGATTAATTTTCAGGCGGTAAAAGCGGATTGGTACGGTAATGAAGATTGTATCTTGTCTTTTGACTTTACTCTGGTCAGGACATTGGAAGAAAAAACACCACTGCTGACGGCTGTGAGCGCAGAAGGTGCAGAAGGTTGGATTGTAGAGCTGGGTTACGCTTATCACTATGACAGCAGTAGTCTGAAGACTATCGCCTTTATTGCCGTTAATGACTTGATTCAGAACGGTACTGGTATTGAACAGGCGATAAAGGACAGATTGACAAGTGTAGCCAATGCTATTGGACTACAACATGGTTTGTTGGCGTTGGTTTAGGAAGCTTTTCTCTGATAGGAATAACATGAATAAGTGGGAAAATAACATGGCCACCATGACTATTTATTGCCGTTATGCTATTTCAGATAGTTGGCGATATTGGTTGGTTTTCCCTATCAATATCGCCAGCGGTATTGACCTTATCGGTAAATCTTTGCAGTGCCTTCCGCTGCCGATGCGACATCGATGGCAAACATGGTATTTACACCCTGCACAAGTGCAGCCTGAGCCGTAACGCTGTTGTTTTGCTGGCCAGTTGTTGCGTTGTGAGCCGCATTCGACAACGCCTGACTGGTTGCTAGCATGAAGTTACCGGTTGCTACAGCGGGCGCATCACCAAGAACTTTAGTGTTTACCTGGGATACCGAGTCGGTGATTTGACTATTTACTGCTGTTGGAAATGCCATCGTTTATTCCTTTAAACTCGTTAAGTAGAGCGGCTTTAATGACCGCGATTTTATCCGTTTATCGAGATGTTCCTCTAAGATTAAGAAACTGCCTCAAGCCTCTAATGCAAAGTACTTACTCATTGCAATAGTCGTGGAGGTGATATCTAAATAACATGGCTATCCTATCTAGCCGTCTAACAAATAGTGCCAAATTATTTCGAGTTATGACTGTAACTAGACTCGCTTAGAATTACCTTCTGATAGCCTTCCCAAGTTAATAACTTGGCCACCCATAATTATTTATCATGTCAATATTTTGAAAATCTTGTATAAAACCAGAGATCTAGAGATAGGACTTAGATTCTTAAGCATCCAAAGGAACAGTCAACCGAACGATAAATCACTAAAGGATCGGCATTAAAGCTTATGGCTGCCTTTTTTAGTTCTTTATGTTGGATCCATCCCGATCCACATCTCCTTTCTTTCCTACAGTTCGCATCAGTTCTGCGTTGTTACGCAGGCTCGTAAAAGTCTCAATGTGATCAAGTTATAACTATTGAGATGCGTGTTATTTATTTGTATTAATTTGGTTGGGTAAATGATAGATCTTGCTCGTTATATACCGACTAAAAGTTATTCTTGGAGAATAAAAATAATGATAAATATGAGTCTGAAGAATAAATTATTGCTATTTGCTCTTTTACCTGTGGTGGTGATCTTTTTTAGCTTAATGGCTATTACCTACAATATCGAGTCGAATAACCTTGAAAGAAATATTACTTCTTTCAAAGATAAATTAATTCTAGATCGCAAGACGATGCTAAAAGAAGAGATTGAAATTGGCGTTCAAATCGTTGTTTACCAGCGATCCCTGGGCGAACAAGGAGATGTTAAAGCTGCATTGCGTAACGTGCATTTCGGTAAGTCGGGTTATTTCTTCATCTATGATGAACAGGGCATTAGTATTTTTCATGGTGCTAGCGCTGATAGAGAAGGAAATAATTATCTTGGAATGACAGATGCCAACGGCAAAAAAGTTGTTGTCGGTTTACTTAGGGCTGCCAGAAGCGGTGATGGTATTTTTAGTTATCACAATGATAAACCTGGTGGGAATGGCTTAGTTGAGAAAATTGGTTACGGTGAGATGATCCCTGGTACCGATTGGTTAATTGGGACCGGTGCTTATGTTGATGATATCGAAGCAGAGGTTCGTGAGTATCGGGATGTTATTACACAGAATATGCAAGATAAGGCGATAACCATCTTGATTATCGTCCTTATTATTGTGTTATTGATAACGGTTGCAGTGTTATTTATTGCTCAGCGAATGGTTCATCCGATTAGAAATATGGTGACTAATTTAGAAGATATTGCCAAAGGAGAAGGGGATCTGACTAAGCGACTCCACATTGAGGGGCATGATGAGATAGCCCAGCTTGGGCGAGCTTTTAACCTGTTTGTTGATAAGCTGCAGGGGATTATCAAAGACGTCGCTAATGTCACCCAAGAGGTAAAGAGTGGCGCAGACAATATTAATAGTCAGACACAAGTGATGGCTGAGCAATTAGCTAGTCATAACAATGAGACAGATCAGGTTGTCACCGCAATCACTGAGATGTCGGCTACCGCGAATGAGGTCGCACTCAATACTTCGCAAGTGGCGGAGGCAACGCTCGCGGCGACTGGAGATGTGACCAAGGCTCAAAATTGTGTCGACACTTCATTAACCGAAGTCTCATCATTAATGTCTGAAATCGACACGGCTGCAGCGCATATTAACTCCCTGCGTGAACAATCTCAGAAAATTAACAGTGTATTGACTGTGATTGGTGGTATTGCCGAGCAAACGAATCTATTGGCGTTAAATGCAGCCATTGAGGCGGCGAGGGCCGGTGAGCAGGGTCGAGGATTTGCCGTGGTTGCCGATGAAGTGCGCAGCTTAGCCAGCAGGACTCAGACCAGTACCTTGGAAATTAACGAAATGCTGAGTGAGCTTCACAATTTAGTGTCATTGGCTGTAAGTACCATGGATGCAAGTCAGCAGAGCTGTTTACGTTCGGTTGAGTCGTCCAGAGCCATCTCTGAGAGCCTTGGCGCGGTGACATCGGCCGTAACATCGATTAATGATATGAGTACTCAGATAGCAACCGCAGCAACGGAGCAAAGCTCAGTGACCGAAGAGATTAACCGTAACGTGTTTACGATTCAGGATATCGTCAACGAGTTAATGAGTTCGAGCCAAAGTACTTCTGGAGTGAGCCACAAGCTGACTCAAGAAGGCGATACTCTCGGGCGTTTGGTTGGACAGTTTAAGGTATAGAGGCTAAGAGCCGGCGCAATAAAAAGGGAAGCTTATCGCTTCCCTTTTTATTGGTGGGTAACGAGAGTAGATACCATGGCCAGCCATTATCATTGTATCTCTCGTGTTGTCCGTAAAGCCTTTTGGTGTCTGCGCCTATGCTGTGATGAGTAACCACTTGTAGTAAGTGTTAAAAGTAGCTGCTGATAGAACCAAAAATATAGTCAGATAAAGAGGGGATTATTCAACGGCACAAAGGTTTTAATGGGATGTTATTGACTCAACAGTTTGTTCACGGAATATGTTTGGTAAAAATTTTGAGGTTCTAGTTATAGTCAGTGAATTATAAGTAAATATGCCCGTCAGGATCCTGAAAGGCATATTTTCAGCCGTTTTTTAAGCGCTGTGTTAGCTCTGTTTTAACCCACGAGTCTAAAAAGTACGGTTATATTGTAATCCGACCATCATGGCATTGGCATGACTCGTTGCCGTAAGGTTTGTGGCCAAATAGGTACCGCTGGCGATATCTATCGGGATCATAGGTTTTGATTCCACCACACTCACATCTTGGCCTAATACATAAGTAAACCCAAAATCCATATTGGAGTTTTGCGTTAACTGATATGTAAAACCAGTTGAGAAAAATTGTCTATCTGAATCCGGCACCGAAATAGAGGTAAATTGATCTTGTGCGCTGACATCGTATAGATAACCTGCTCTAAGGGTCCAAGTATTATTCAGGTAGTAAGTCGCACCAATAGCGTAGTGCCAACCATCTTTCCACTCATAATTATTCAGTGTGCCACTGGTCTCGGCATCCAGATTTTCAAACACGCTCCAACCTATCCATTGAATACTATAATGTAGCGCGATATTAGTGTTTTCGAGGTGATGGAAACCAGAAAATTCAACCATGCTCGGCAGCGGGATCGGTAGCGTATCGTCGATAGGGCCGGACTCGGCCATATAACCCGCGTAATCGACATCGCCCTCAGTTTCAATTGTAGGGCTATAACGATAAGACAAACCAAAGCGGTTATTATCATCTAGCTCATACACAGCCCCCAGATTAAACCCCAGCCCCCAACCTTTAGCATCGACTGTCAGTAGATTAGTGTCTGTTGGCTGTAAACTCCTTTTGAGCTTACCCGTACTGGCAATGATATCCAGTCCAGCCCCAAGGCTAACATGCTCATTAATCCGATAAGAGGCGGATAAACCAAGATTGTAACTCTTAACTTCACTCTGGCCACCAAACTCACCAGCAATGTAATCATCACTATATTCTGTTTTAGTACCAAAGTTGGAATACGCGTTAATGCCCCAAGCAAACCGGTCATTGACTGGCATGATAAAGTGAATGTTAGGAGCGATAGCCATGTCGCCAGCATCATCATAGTTTGCTGATTGAACCGAGCTATCGACGAGAGCCCCTTGGCTATATAACTCTCGGCTATAAAGCGCATCTTTGACTTCGATCATGGAAGTGATGCTGATGAAACCCACTGACAAAGCGGGCTCATTAAACAGTGCCATAGTGGCGGGATTACGCGACATAGAGGACGCGTTATCTGCAATGACCGCATCTCCGGCAAATGCGCGTCCCAGGCCTGCGTTTGATTGCGCATTTAGCTGAAAGCCAGCGCAATATGCCTGTTGTGAAAACAATATCGCTGCGCCAATAATAACCTTCTTATTCAATCGACTCATCTCCCTCATAGTTTACTATCCTTTGGATCCTGCTCTTTCCGAGCTTATCGAATTTGGTTTATCGTACTTGGCTTGACTGAATAAACGCAGCCATGCAGGCCGACGTTTAAATAGGACGCAGATAGTATGTGAATATAAGAGTAATTAATGAAATCAATGTCTTATTTTAGAAAACAAATACAATGGCAGCAAATAACCGCGGGTTGATATTTTGAGTCTTGTTTATACTTCAAATATTCAATTTTAGATGTTTGAGGAAACGAGGCTGAAGCTAGAATGACCTCTCTGAGTGAGAGATATAAATGCTGAACTGGACTTTCAAATAGATGTGATTGCCTAGACCATGTTGTACTGAAGTTAGCTTATTATGTCTAAATAACATGGTCACCCATGTTCAATATCGGGGTTATATATACAGCTACATTTTACTCTGACCCGGTTAACTGCGGAAACGGAATGAGTCCTTTTGTCGCTAATAAAAGGCCACTTTCTTCTGCAGCAAGAAAGTGGCCTATTTTATAGATACAATCTATGGATATTCAGCTGACGCTTTTTAAGCGAGCGGATTATTCTTCATTGCTGGAAATTAGATTGCTAACGGCTCTTGATACCAGATCTTTTTTCATCAGAGTTGGTGTAACAGGCTGTGTAAACCAGAAGCTCATCGGCTGTTCAAAGCCAATACCGTGCATATAATTATAGATCGCCTTACGCAGCCCTTCGCCAAGCATTTCATGATCTGTGCCGGTTGGATCGGTGAAGTCCACATCGTTTTCAGCGAATAAGATCTCAGGGCGCTCAGCTAGCGTAATGCCAAATTTCTCAGGGTTAATGCCAATAGGACTGTGGATCGTGGCCACAAAACGGTGCCAGTAGGCGGACTGGAAGCAACCTTGATTCATCATCTGACGTACCATTTCCAGCGAGTCGATGGTCTCTTGTTCGGTTTGTGTTGGAAAGCCATACATCAAATAGGCGTGAACCAATATACCTGCATCACTGAAGGCTTTGGTTACCTGGGCGACTCGCTCAACACTCACGCCTTTTTTCATCAGTTTCAATAGACGATCTGATGCTACCTCGAGACCGCCGCTAACAGCGATACAACCGGAATCCGCTAACAACTGACAACGCGCTTCGCTAAACGTCCTCTCAAAACGGATATTGCCCCACCAACTGATCACTACGCCACGTTCGATTAGCCGTTTTGCAAACGTAAACAAAAGCTTTGGCGGTAGGGCTTCATCGACGAAATGGAAACCTGTCTCTCCGGTTTCTTCAATGAGTTGTTCGATTCTATCCACCAACACGTCGGCCCCTGCGGCGTCAAAGCGGTCGATATAGTCCAGACTGACATCGCAGAAGCTACATTTACGCCAGTAACAGCCATGCGCTATGGTCAGTTTATTCCAGCGTCCATCGCTCCAAATGCGGTGCATAGGATTGAGCATTTCACATAAAGACAGGTAGTCTCCCAATGGTAGGCCATCGTATATTGGCGCACCGACTTCGGTTTGTGGAATATCCTGCAGCTCTGCATTTTCATTGAAGTGTACGTATGGCTGGCCATTTTCATCCTCTGCGAGGAAGTAAGTTCGCACCAGCTCGTCGACTTCACGCTTGCCTTCAAAGTATTCCAGCAGCGTTATAAAAGGGCGTTCGCCGTCATCCAGACAGATAAAATCGATAAACTCAAATACACGTGGGTCTTTCAGCGCACGCAGCTCGGTATTGATAAAACCACCACCGATGATGATGGGGATCTCAGGATTGATGGCTTTACAGGTTTGCGCAATACGTAAGGCGCCGAGCATATTGCCGGGGAAGGGCACGGTTAATGCGACCACGCTAGGCTGGGTTTCTTCTAGATACAGCTCAACCAATTGTTCTAAAATTTCCGAGCTGAAACTCGGTTCGCCCATCAAGGTATCGTAGAGATTGTCAAAGCTGGGGTTGGCCGCCGCTAATTTCTCGCCATAACGGCTCACTTCAAAGTAGGGATCAACCCCCTGAGTAATCACGTTCGACAGATCATTAATGAACAGCGTTGCTAGATATTTGGCTTTATCTTGTACACCTAGATTGCCAAAGGCCGCTTGCAACACATCGCCAGATACCGCTTCCATTTGAGCAATCGCGTCAAACGCTGGACCTTCTGGTAAAAAACGACGCGAGTTAATACGCAGTGCCAGGCTTGGATCTTTGCCCTGCAAAAAGCGAATAGCTGACTCAACTGTTAGGTGGTAGCGATCAAATTCAGCCAGAAAAGTAGAAATAACATCAGGCAGCTCATCTTCTTCAAAGTGGTCGAAGTTTTCTTCCACATGCTGACGAATAATCTCCAGCGCAGGCGCTGTCATCATTTCTAGAAAAAGCTCAATAGCAGGATCTCGCTGAACCGCTTCATAACCTCGAGAGCGTAAAAAACCCGTTAAATACGCAGTTGCCGGATAGGGCGTATTCAGCTGGGTCATCGGTGGAGTCATAAGAAGAACGGTCATAGCCTGCCTTTAAATAGTAAAACCTGAATACTCAGTGCGAAACTGATCCGTGACACCTGAGTGTGGCAGTAAATACAGTTGCCATAAAATAGGGGGGGATTCTAGCAAATGAACTATATAGGTTCTACTTCAAACTGCAGGTTTAATAGCTGCCTGAGCGAATCAACTTCAAAGCGGATGGTTGAAATAATGGCGATTCCTTTAAAAGCCACTGAGTTAAAAAGAGTGCAGCCTGCTCTAAGTTGTGAACATTTACTGCGTAAACGGCGACAAAGTGTGAGCCATTGCCAATGCTAGTTGTGCGGCTAAAGCTATAATGAGATATTTCCATTCATCAATTTAGCTTGTAGGAGCAAACATGTCTCAAACTGTCGTCATAACCGGTGCCAATCGCGGTATAGGTTTAGCGTTAGCAACCCTCTATGCCGCTCAAGGTCAAAGTGTTTTTGCTTTATGTCGTACATCATCAGCCGCGTTATCTGCTTTAAAGGTGAACGTGGTAACAGATATTGATGTGGCAACGGATGCTGGTATTGCCAATATGAAGCAAGCATTAACTCATATACAGATTGATGTGTTGGTGTGTAACGCTGGCATATTACGGGATGAGAATTTAGCAAACTTAAACCTTGATACCATTCGTGCCCAGTTTGAAGTCAATGCCATTGCACCTCTGCGTGTGGTTGAAGCGCTTCAGCAGCAGTTAACTCGTGGTGCTAAGGTGGCGATGATCACCTCGAGAATGGGGTCAATTGAAGATAATACTTCTGGTGGCCGTTATGGTTATCGTATGTCGAAAGCCGCTTTAAATGCGGCATCAATGTCGTTAAGCCATGACTTAGCCCCTAAAGAGGTGGCTGTTGGTATTTATCATCCTGGTTATGTGCAAACAGATATGGTTAATCACGGTGGAGATATCTCAGCAACAGATTCGGCCAGTCGGATTGTTGGCCTAATTGAGCAGCTTGATATGAGTCAGTCCGGTGTATTTAGGCATTCAAACGGCCAGATATTACCTTGGTAAGATTG
The DNA here is from genome assembly GCF_002836205.1 of Shewanella sp. Choline-02u-19. Taxonomy (NCBI): domain Bacteria; kingdom Pseudomonadati; phylum Pseudomonadota; class Gammaproteobacteria; order Alteromonadales; family Shewanellaceae; genus Shewanella; species Shewanella sp. Choline-02u-19. Next base: position 2,860,825 of record NZ_PJBE01000013.1, on the reverse strand, counting down.
ATTATAAATGCGGGATAGCCGTTATTTTAGATTCAATAAGTGGGTCAGAAACTGACCCTGCTTATTATCCTACCTGCATCCAATCAACTTTAACGCCAGCTTGTTTGAACATATCTTCGCTTATCTTAATCTTCTCTCCCCAGCGTGACAGAAAGTCAGTGCTTGGTTGCGGGCTATGGACTGTGCTTAAGCCAGTTTGGATTATCTTTGCAGCGCAGTTAGGGCAGGGGAAGTGAGTCACCCAGATCTCGCAGCTGCTGAGATCACGCTTAGCAAAGAGAATGGCATTCTCTTCTGCATGAAGGGTTTTTAGGAGCTTCATCTCACGGTTGTCGGTTTCGGCACTATCGGAGATCCCATTAGGGTAGCCGTTGTAACCTAATGAGACAATCCGGTTCTCTTCGGTGATCACTGCCCCAACTTGAGTGGAGGGGTCTTTACTCCAAGATGCAACGAGCTCGGCCATCTGTAAAAAACGTGTAGCCCATTTTGTCATCATCTAACACTAACTCCTGATCTATACTGCAGAATAAACTACGAAAACGAGCTGCCATTCTCTATGGAGAACAATGATAAATCAACCTCTAGTCAATTAGCTTTAGGTAAACTTTAAATAAATAACTTGGGCTCCCATGATGACTAATCACTAAAAGCCAGCGAATCTAATACTCCCATACCGCTATGGACGCCACCTTCAGTTGCGCGTGCCGATTTACTTCGGATCAAATAGCCGGCATAACCTTGCTCAGTTGTAGCGGGTATACCATCTATATGCACAGTGAACATGCCAATCTCACTGATCAAATCATCGATCTGCAGCAACTCACCTTTACGTATCGTCAAAGCTGGAGCAGATCTTGGAGCTGGGTGTAGACGGCGCATTAATGACCAAGCCTGATACTCATTAGGTTGTAGCGTTAATAATTTTTGATGGATATCGTCGCCAAAAATACAGTGTCCGCCGCCTTCTCCTTGGTTTTTAAGGACCCATTCATCTGTCGGCCTTTGCTTTATCCAAGTGGCAGACTTCTCGGTGATAGGCACCATTTCTCCGAGTAGCTCACTGACAACCATGGCTTCATCAACGGATAAACCAAAGGCAGTGAGCTCTTTGGGCGTCATAGAGGACAGCAACATTTGTACACGCTTGCTGGTGGCGAGTTGCTGGCTTACGGTTGCGTTAACCGCTACGCGATGTTTTTCGATAAAGATACGAGTTTGCATTAGCGCATCACAACAAACCTTGCTGATTAAGTCATGTGCTTGATAGTCGCAATATTGGTAACCTGCTCGGAGATAAATGGTATCAATTGCCCCGACATCTTCTAAAATCAGCCGATCATTAACGCCCGTTGATAACTTACCGTGTAACTGTCGGAATGTTCTTCTTACGGTTCTAATGCCTTTGGCTTGTAAGGCGTGTTCAAGTAAATGCTGATCAAATACATTATCTTCATCTGCTTGTACCACCATTAAAAATACAGCGGGTCCAGCATCGTCAAACTCTGATTTTATCTTCTGCGCTGCGGTTGCTATCCCAAGTGAGAGTCTTTCAATTGCAGGGTTGTCGACGAGTTCAGCGTCTAAGCGTCCCCACTTTGAGTAGGCTTGTGCTGATTGCAGCTGCAAGTATTTATGTAGTTGATGTACTTTCTGACCAAAAGGGCCCATACCAGCAGCAATACCATTGAATTCAATGAGCCTAGGGCCATCAGTTGTATCGTCCATAAAATCACTGCGCATAAGCAACAGGGGTAATCTTTTTGCACTGCTTGGGGAGTCATGGATTTGCTTATGCATAAGAAGCAATGCATTGAAAAATGGATCACCGCTTGTTATTGGAGATATGGCTTGGTGTAAAAATGCATGATTTTCAGATGCAAAGTGCACCAACTTGCCCAGTAAGTTAACTGAAGCAGTCAAATGAGCATATCTCTCTCGGCTAATGCTTGTCGGTGTAAAGCTAAATGCCGTATGAGTCGCGGAATAAGGGGTGTTTTTTAGCACCATACCATGAGTTAGCGCCCACTCTATTGCATCTTGTGAGGCGTGTATTGAAATGCTGTCAATCATGATGCTTTCCTGTGCAGGTTTTATTAATTAAGTAAACTTAGTAGATAGAACAACGCGCCAAATCAATGATAGCCATATGGCTTCTCTTAGGCTTGAAATGTGAACCATAAAATATTTCTATTTAAATGGAAATATAAGATTGAATTTATAATCTGTCAACTTATTTCGGCAAAAGTCGAAATGAAATGCGAACGAGGTACCATAACAACTCATTGTCTCTTTTATGCTGGCTTGAGATGCTGAGTCATCGTTATATGCACAGCTTGCATATACGGGGTGGGAACCCACTATTGCGAATCCTGCTTGAGAAGCTCGAAGCTATCCGTAGTTTTTTTAAACGGGCGGCAAAGATAATCCTTTTCTAGCTAATGTCTAGATAAGTGAGGGGGAGTGCACTAACATTTATGACGGCCGCACTTGAGCATAAGGTCTGTATTGCCTACAATGGCGCACGATTTATTGATAACCACTTTTCATTACAGGCCAGACCATGACTGACACTACATCAAAACCAGCTTTACCTGATCGCCTTTCCGTTAATCCTCGTAGCCCACATCACGTGGCAGCAATTTTCGATCACGACATTGGCATTATGCTTAACGGCAAAGAGCGTTTTGATGTTGAAGAATATTGCATCAGTGAAGGTTGGGTTAAAGTGCCGACACACAAAGCATTAGACCGTCGTGGCCAACCGTTGATGGTGACGGCAAAAGGCACTGTTGAAGCCTTCTATAAGTAAGTAGCTGACATAGATGTCTCAGAGTAACCTTCATTGAGTAAAACTTAATGATCATTGGTCACTCATGTCTGCAAATGAAAAAGCGAATCTAAGGATTCGCTTTTTTTATACATGGATGTATTTATCCGTGATCGCCAAGGATGGTGAAAGAGGGGGGTTTATACATGGATGTATTTATCCGTGATCGCCAAGGATGGTGGTGAAAGTGATTATGGTATTAAAGTCGTGGCGCTTTACGCAGGCCCAAATATGAGAGCTACTCGTCTGATATAAAAAGATGCATCAATATCGCTTTGAACCATTAAAGGTTTTTATACGTATTAAACTAGCAATCAGCGAGTTTGGCTGTGGGTTGTACCTGTTACTAATCAAAGCGGGAATATACGTTTAAAGGAGGGATTTATGTCTTTATCGCAACACCTTTTCGTCTTTAATCATGTGCTTTCAAAGGGGAAGAAGCATGATGACAAATACCATTTAGATGGACTAACAGCTTGGCATGATATTGATGGCTATACCTGTTACTTGGGCTATCGCGATTTAGTGATGACGCTGATGTTTCACGGACGCTTTTCTTACGAGTACCAAGATCGTATTGTCTATAATGACTTTAATTCGTTAGTCGTAAATATTTTTAGGCGTTTAAATCTGAAGATTAAATAAGTAGATCAGAATCATTTTTACCCAAGAAACAACATGGCCACCCATCGTTAACAGTATCGGCGGTACATAGCCTTAACTGGCTCATATCGAGCTGTACATTTATCTATGAAGCCAAAATTGATTGCTATTTTCTCAATGAAAAAATAGCAAAATTATGGTGTGATGACAGTTAACAGAGCAAACATGGTGCTTTAACTAAGTTGGGTACTCGACTCCCAGTCGGTTAATAATCTCATGATATCTGCTGAACTTTCCGGCGTAGCTTTAGGCGCTTGCAGTGATTTATCCCCACGCTCAAACGCTTCACGTATCGCTCTAACTTGATAGAAGAAGGCATCGCCTGCGGCATCTACTGTCACGGTTTCTTTGTTCGCTTCGTAGGTTTCTACTTCAAATTCATTGCTCTGGCCTGGAAGCCACGGGTTGCTATTAAACGTTAAGCAGCCTTTGCTACCCAGCACCGTAAAACCATGTTTAAGCCCATAATCTTCCGCGGTATGGATCTGTACATTGGCCTTATTCGCAAAACGAAAAGTTGCACTGGATTCACTGATATTGTTGTCAGCCCCTTTTCTGCCGATGGCTGATACGCTGTAGTCCATCAGTTCGCCTGCTGGTAGCGACTGCTTTAGGATGAGATAAGCCAGTGACATTGGGTAACAACCCAGGTTATACAAGGCGCCCTTACTGTCGGCGTTTACAAACTGAGAAATTGCCGCGACGTAGGAGCCTTGTATGGCTTTTATCTCTCCAATGGCTCCCGAAGCTAATACGCTGAGTGCTTTTTCAATATAGGGATGGCACAGGTACATTAAGCCTTCGGCAAAAAAGACTTGGTGTTTCCGAACGGCGGCTAGGGCAATTTCGGTCTTTTCCATATCAATAGACAGTGACTTTTCACACAGTATCGCTTTACCCGCAGCGGCAGCTTTAACGACAAACTCATGATGAAGATGATTTGGCAGGGCGATATAAACGATGTCGACATTGCGATCGTTAATGAGTGCATCGTAGTCAGTATAGGACTTTTGCGCCGCGTAACTTTTGGCAAACTCATCTAATGTTGTCTGCGTTCTTCCTGCGACTGCGTATAGCTCACTTTTATCATCACCATTAATGGCTTCAGCCATGATGCCAGAAATAAAACTAGTGCCTATTATTCCCCATTTCATTGGTTAGCTCCTGTGAGTAGAGTCGCCATTGGTTGTGTTTGATAGGCGGTAATTAAGTCTGTTAGGCCTTCTTTGATAAAGGCTTGAGTATGCTCAGCCTTAAAATGTTCATCGAATGCTGTTTGATCTCGATATATTTCCCACAAAATGACTTTTCTTGGATCTTGATTATCTTGATGAGCAACGGCAAGGAAACAGCCTTGTTCGCTGTTCATATCGATACAAAATTTCTGAATGGCTAATAATCCGTCATTCAGTTCAACAGTGTCTTTTATCTTTAGCTCTGCTGTTATAGAAAGCTTTCCTGTTATTGCTATCGTCATTGCTTATTCACTTTGTAGGAAAAAACTCAATATAATTGAGTCTTCAAGTTTGATAAAGTGAGCTTTAATTGATTTTTAATAAACTGTGAGTGCGCAATGGATAAGCTGAAAAGCATGCAAGTGTTCGTTTCTGTAGTTGAGCATGGCAGTTTTTGCAGTGCCGCAAATTATTTTGATATGTCGGCAACCATGGTCGGTAAGCATATCCAGTTTCTTGAATCATCACTTGAAACACGCCTTTTGAATCGGACAACAAGGAAGCAGTCATTAACTGAAAGTGGCCAAATCTATTATGAAGAGTGTAAGAGAATCATTGAAGACATCGTCGATGCAGAAAATCGAATTCAAATGCTTGAAAATACGCCAATGGGAACCATCAAGGTAAATTGTCCGGTTACCCTTGGCAGTGAGCTGTTGGCGCCGATAGTCGCTGCCTTTCTGCAGGAGTACCCTTTGCTTGATGTTGAGATGACATTGGATAATTCGCTGATTGACCCTTTTCAATCCGATGCAGATATTTTGCTGAGAATAGGCGAGTTGAACGACTCGACATTAATTGCACGTAAGCTTGGGTATTACAATTTGTGCTTTTGTGCCTCTACAGCTTACTTAGCTAACCAGGGTAAGCCTGATGAACTCGAAGATTTGAAAGGGCATTCTTGCTTGGGTTTTGTCTATAGTCAGGGGCAAACAATGCAAAGCTTTAAGCTAAGCACGGATGCATTCAGTAAACGAAATAGTCGGCTGGCATCGAATAACGGGCATGCGCTTAGGGCTGCGGCATTGAATGGGGCGGGTATTATTCTTCAGCCCAGAATACTGGTTTGTAAGGATATAGAGTTCGGTGCATTAGAAGAGGTATTGGCAGAATTTACCCCAATAGCTAAACCTATACACCTTGTCTACAGAAGCAGAACGCTGTCGCTTAAAAATCGTACTTTTCTAGATTTTGTACTCAAAAACTTATCAACAAACAATCAGCTCGACTAATCAATAATATGACCTGCCATGCTTATTCTCAGTGGCACGCTTGGTTGGTAACAACAGGCTCCTCAATGACGATGGCTAAGCCTTAAAGTACAACCAAATTTAGATGAAACTCCGTCTACTCTTTGACATTTCAGCTCAATCATATCGACGACATTTTATATTTTTAAATGGGTGTCTTATAAAAAATGTTGGTTTGCATAACGGTGATAAGACTCGCTGTTCCACGTGGCAAATAGGCTGAACTAGCGCGATTTAACCTTTGATATGACTGTATTGCATTGGTTCATTAAATCAATAATAACAGCGTCTTAATCTAAATTATTTAAGCTGGTGACAGTACTGTATTCCAGTGTTTACTATGTCTGCTTAATTCCAGTGAATAATTCCCCATAGTCTATACTTAGCCAGCCTTCGACCAAAAGCTAAAGTAAATAAGTATAAGGGATAGCAATATGTCAGACACTTTTACAAAAGGTATGGCTCGAAATATATACTATGGCGGCAGTGTTTTTTTTCTACTGTTGTTTGCCGGCCTCGCTATGCATACCACCAGAGAAATGCCCAAATCTGATCACCGAGAGAATCTCACCGAAGCCGTTGCAAACGGCAAAGCCATATGGGAAGACAACAACTGTATTGGTTGCCACACGCTCCTTGGTGAAGGTGCTTATTATGCGCCGGAGTTGGGGAATGTTTATTATCGCCGCGGTGGCGGTGATCTCGATGCATTTAAAGGCTTTATGCAAAGTTGGATGCAAATTCAACCTCTTGGTGTCCCTGGACGCCGACAAATGCCTCAATTTAATTTAACGGAACAACAGGTTAACGATTTAGCAGAGTTCTTAAAATTTACCGCTGAAATAGATGTTAACAGCTGGCCACCGAACATTGAGGGTTAAGGCATGAGCACTTTAAAATATCAATCACAATCGGTTGCAACACCTTACTTTGTATTTGCGCTTATTCTGTTTACTGGACAAATCATATTTGGCTTGGTGATGGGCTTGCAATATGTGGTTGGAGATTTTCTCGCCGGGGTCATTCCCTTTAACGTTGCTCGAATGGTGCACACTAACTTGCTCATCGTTTGGCTATTATTTGGCTTTATGGGTGCCGCTTATTTCCTTGTGCCCGAAGAGTCTGAAACTGAATTGTATAGCCCTAAACTCGCTATCTTGCTCTTCTGGGTATTTGCCGTAGCTGCCACACTCACGGTGTTGGGGTATTTGTTGGTTCCCTATTCAAGGCTGGCTGAGATCACGGGCAATGAGTATTTTCCGACGATGGGGCGAGAGTTTTTAGAGCAACCCACCATTACTAAAATTGGTATTGTCGTCGTTTGCCTCGGGTTCCTGTTCAATATCGGTATGACGATGTTGCGCGGCCGAAAGACGGTGATCAATATGGTACTGATCACCGGTCTCATTGGACTGGCTGTGTTTTTCCTATTCTCTTTCTACAATCCGTCCAACATTGCGTTGGATAAATTCTATTGGTGGTTTGTTGTCCACCTCTGGGTTGAAGGCGTGTGGGAATTAATTATGGGTGCGATCCTCGCCTTTATACTGATCAAGATCACTGGCGTTGACCGAGAAATTATTGAGAAGTGGCTTTACGTGATTGTTGCAATGGCATTGATCTCCGGCTTGCTGGGGACAGGGCATCACTTTTTCTGGTTAGCCACGCCTGAATACTGGCAGTGGGTGGGTTCGGTATTCTCTGCGTTAGAGCCTCTACCTTTCTTTGCTATGGTGCTGTACGCATTCAACATGGTGAACAACCGCCGCCGAGAACATCCGAACAAAGCAGCCACGCTGTGGGCGTTAGGCACGGCAGTCATGGCATTCCTTGGCGCGGGTGTTTGGGGATTTTTACATACATTGGCACCGGTCAATTTCTACACTCACGGTACGCAAATCACCGCGGCACATGCCCATATGGCCTTTTACGGTGCCTATGCAATGATAGTGCTGACCATTATTTCCTATGCGATGCCGAAGTTACGCGGTATTGGCGAAGCATCGAGTAAAAAAGCACAAGTGCTGGAAATGTGGGGCTTCTGGTTAATGACGGTTGCCATGGTTTTCATTACGCTGTTCTTAACTGGAGCTGGGGTATTGCAGGTCTGGTTACAACGTCTACCCGAAGGCGGCGAAGCATTAAGCTTTATGGAAACCCAAGATAAATTATCGATTTTCTATTGGGCACGAGAAGCGACGGGGATTATATTCTTGATAGGCTTAATCACCTATATGTGCAACTTTCTGGTCGACAGAAAAGCTGCTAAATAGACTGAATTAATCAAATGGAGCTAGTGCTGAGTTGCTATCGACGCTAGTTCCACCTATTTTTTATCACCATGGTTAACCATATATGGAAGAATGGGTTGGGAGTATTTGGCATAAATTCATTGTGCAAAAGAGCAACACTGAATTTGATCATGCCCGAGTTCAATTTGATGATATCAATAAATCGGTTGGGGTGATTTTTCGTGCTCTCGGAGGCTCACCGACAAAACGCGTCGAAGCCGCTATACCGCGTGATTATTATGCCCATAGAAAGTTTATCGATAAAATTTCAGGAGCCAAGCAACAAGTCAGCCTTGCTTGGCAAGATGAAACCAGCCTGCGCTTGCCGCAATCCATCGCTATTTTTGATACGCCAGAACTGAATAAAGAACTCTACCTTTGGCTTGCAGCTCTTGCCCCGCATTACCCCGAACAGTTCACTCACTGGGCCAGAGACAATCAAACAGTCGTAGCAAAAGTACTCTGTAAATACCCCGCTATAAGGCCACGCTACCAACGGCTGGTGGCTGCAATACTCAAGCAACGAGTCCCTATTGAAGCATTGCCTAAATCCTTACAACCGCTCGAACGGGCAGTGATCCAAGCAATAACACATCCTGAATCTATTATTGAATTTCCGGTTGCCCACTACGCACCTCAAGCCATTTATATCTGGTTATATCCTAATGAGAACGTCAAAGCGAACCCCTTTAGCGCAGCAGATATTGATTGCGAAGAAGAGCAAGGTTCATCAGCGGCAAAGAAGCAGCAAAGCGTAAAGGCTAGAAAAAAATCAGAACGAATTGAGGAAGATGACACCAAAGATAGTCTGATGGTTTTTCGCTTAGAAAATTTGTTCTCATGGAGCGAGTTTTCACGAGTGAATCGGGCCGAGGACGATACCGAAGATGATGATGCCCAAAGAGTGGCAGAAGACCTTGATATTATTACAGTGGCAAAGGGCTCAAAGCAAAAAACTGCCAAGCTTAAAATAGATCTCGATTTACCGGCAGCCATTGAGGATGACTTACCCTTAGGGAAAGGCATTACACTGCCAGAGTGGAATTATAAATCTAACCTACTGGTTGCCGATCGCTGTCTATTGCAACCTATGTTACCCCGCGATAGCAAGCCACTGGCATTGCCGTCATCATTACACTCGGCCGCCAAAAAAATACGCCAACAATTCCAGCAACTGCAAAGTATTAAAAATTGGCAGAAATCTCAGCCGAGCGGAGATGAAATTGATTTAACCGCCTGGTTGGATTTTCATATTGAAAGTCAGACCTCAATGGCGCAAGACACCGGACTCTACCGTAGCTTTCAGCGCTGCCAGCGTGACATCAGCTGCTTGTTACTCTCAGATCTTTCGATGTCGACAGATGCCTACATCAATAATGAGCTTAGGGTTATTGATGTGATTAAGGACAGTATGCTGTTATTCAGTGAAGCTTTGGCTGCTGTGGGCGATCCATTTGCACTGTATGGTTTCTCATCGGTAAAGCGGCATCACGTTCGGTTTACACTGTTAAAGAACTTTTCCGAATCCTACAATGATCATATACGTGGCCGCATTCTGAGTTTGCGGCCAGGATTTTATACCCGCATGGGGGCAGCCATCCGCCAAGCGAGCAATATTTTGGCGGAACAAACACACCACCGAAAATTGCTGCTTATTTTGACTGATGGCAAGCCGAATGATATCGACAATTACGAAGGTCGATATGGCATTGAAGATACCAAGCAAGCGATTATTGCTGCCCGCCGCCTTGGGCTCATTCCATTTTGTATCACTATAGATCAAAAGGCTGATCAATATCTGCCTTACATTTTTGGTCATAATGGCTTCAGCGTTATCTTTGACCCGAGCCAGTTACCGACAAAGTTACCGCAGCTGTATCATCAACTGACTCAATCTTCTTACTAGATTTTATTGAGCAAAGGAGGCCTAAATGATTGAAAAAGTACCCTGTTTGTATTGTCAGACTGAAAATACACTTGATAGCGAAACGACGAGTTATTTGACCGACCCAGTGCCGGTCTGTTGCCACTGCGGCATGGCTTTACCAAAAGCTCACCCTAGTAGCCGTTTTTACAAAACCAGAGTGTTTTTATGGGCCTTTGTATTCATTGCGTTATTTTGCTTACTGATGATCATTTATTTACCCCGATAACGGATGTCAGCAGACAGGTATGTAAACATGAAAATAAATAAATACGATCAAAAAGAAATAAAACAAGCGTCTGCAATCGCCTTGTGGTCGCTACTCAATCTCACCTTTTTGCCGCTGCTATCGTTTATTGTGTTGCTCAGCAAAATCAATAATTTTGCGGCCAATTCCTTTGCCACTTATCACCTCAATTTTGCCATTAAGTTGAATTTAGCCGCCGCAACGGCATTAATACTCGTGAGTGCACTGATAATATTATTTGGGGGTTTAAATTCCGGAATGACTTGGGTATTTGTCATTACTTATTTTATCTCAGTGCACGCGGTATTTATTCTTATTTCCGTATGGATGTTAGTGCGAGCGTGGGCGGGTAATAAAATGGGCTACAAGCAAGTGTAGTTATTGATACCATAGCGAAAGCAGATATAGAGGCTAATACTTGGTGGATTAAGTCATATACTAAACCTTGTGCTTAATCAGTTGTTCAATTGTACGTAGGCGGCACAACACTTAAAATAAGAGGTATATCAAGCCAATCGTTATCGGCAGTAAGATGACATAGGCCCGCAGTAAGTTGCGCCACAATGGCGGCGCCTGTTTCAATTCCATATAGACATCAACGATCAGTAGTCCCTTTACCAATGTGAACAGCATGATGCTGGCTAAAATAACCTCTTCCATACCCTGCAACCAGGAATGACTTGAGTCCAGCGCGACACTGCCCATATAAGCAGAAGCGGATGTCAGGATAATCAGATAGAGATAAACTCGGAGAATGAGGCCTTGATGATGGGTCATATTTTGCAGCCTCGCATTAGCCTAGTGATCATTAGTTAATGACGTACAGCAGTGGGAAAATAATGATCCACACGAGGTCGACCATATGCCAGTAGCATGCACCTGACTCAAAACCGGAAAGGCTCTTGCCCTGATAGGCTCCTTTTGTGGTTTTGAATGCCATGGATCCTAAGATGATCATCCCGAGAATGACATGCATGAAATGAAACGCTGTGATAAAAAAATACAAGGTAAAATAGGTATTGGTCGACAAACCAAATCCTTGTTGGATTAACTCGTTATATTCCCATGATTTCACCGCTAAATAGACACTCGCTGTGAGTAACGCCCCGCCCAATAGCGCAGCAGCATAATTTTGGCGAGAATGCTTTACCGCATTTAAGCTTAAGGCGACCAAGCAACTGCTGGAGATTAATGCAACGGTGTTAATCCCCCCTGCGACGGGATGCAGGTAGGTTTGTCCCTGTTGAAACATATCTGGATACAACTGCCGTGTGACTGCAAATCCAATAATAAAAATAGCGAATACTGTCAGTTCCGCCAATATAAAAAACCACATGGCTAAATCACCTGGCAAATATGGCCGTGGGCTTGATACCACACTCGCGACATCAGCAGTCGGTACCTGATTGGATCCAGTATTGACCATGTTATGACTTTTCATCGCTAGAGGGCATTAACAGTCGAAGTACAGGCGCGCGACATCCATGAGCGCTTCGACAGTACTAATATCATCAGATAAGGGCTCCGCTAGGCAGCTGCGACATGCGGCTAACGGCGACATACCACTGGATATCATTCGCGCCGCATAAATTAACAAGCGGGTAGAAGCCACCTCATCTAAGTCACAGTCCAGTCTGCGCAGTGAGCCTGCTAATTCAATCAGCTTAACCGCTAAGTCTTGCTCTATTTGACATTCTGTCATCAATATTTGGCTCTCAAGCAAAGGATCGGGATAGCCAAGACGCAATGCGACAAACCGTTGCCGAGTACTCGCTTTCATTCCTTTTAGAATATTTTGGTAACCAGGATTATAAGACACCACCAGCATAAAACCTGGCGCTGCAGCGAGTTCTTCTCCGGTGCGTTCGATGGGTAATATGCGACGATCATCAGCCAGAGGATGCAGTACCACAGTGGTATCTTTACGCGCCTCGACGATTTCATCGAGATAACAAATACCGCCTTCTCTTACTGCCCTTGTTAGCGGTCCGTCCTGCCAATAAGTCCCATTTGGACCAATCAAATGGCGTCCAACTAAATCAGCGGCGGTTAAGTCATCATGACATGCCACAGTGTATAAAGGTCTGCCAAGTTTCTCCGCCATATGAGCGACAAAACGTGTTTTACCACAGCCAGTTGGCCCTTTAATGAGCAATGGCAGTTGATGAGAATACGCGTACTCGAAGAGCTGTATTTCCTTGTCTTGCTGCTGATAGAATATCGGGTCTTTAATAGCAATAGCTGTGGTAGTTGAAAAGGTCATATTGGTCCCTAACATTCGATACTACTCAAAAATAAATCTATTTAAATATAGCATTTATCAAATGTTTAGCAGAAAAACAGCTCGGCTGGTTCCTTAGAAAGCGAGTTTATAATTATTCCATAAGATAGGTGGCTCATAAAAAGGTCGTTACGACAATTAAGGATGGGAAAAAAATAAGGTAAACACGCATCATTAATCGCAAGTAACGATGGGCATGGCGTAACTCCATGAAATGATCGATGATCATTAACCCCTTACACATCACGGTTAATGCCACCAAGATGCTAACCAACGCTGAAGAACTGAATTGTTCACCCAAAAACGTATTGAATAGCGTTATTCCAATCAGGGTCCACCAGCAATACTCCATTTTTCCAAAAGATTTCATCATGGCCTACCTTAGAACATACAAGAGTGGAAAAATAAGGATCCACATCAAATCAATCATGTGCCAGTACATGGCTAATGCTTCTAGACCTGAATGCTGTTTCGCTGAGTAGGCCCCTCGACGCAAACGAAAAATAACCCACAACACTGCGCATGCCGCCCAACCCACATGGAGAAAATGATTAAAAGTCATATAGTAATAGACGGTAAAAAACTGACTGCTACTGGTGCGAAAGCCCTGTTGATGATTCCAATAGAATTCGCCCGTCTTCACCAATAGGTACAAACAACCACAAGCCAGAGTGAGCCACAGATAGACTTCACACTTGGCTCGATTGTCTAGCCTTATATTGATCATGGCTTTTGCGATAAAGTAACTACTGGAAAGTAGTATCAATGTGTTAGTCACCCCAGCGAGAGTACTTACACTTTGGGGACCTTGGGAAAAGGCTTCTGGGTAGTTGTATTTGGCAATAAAATAGGCGACAAAGAAAATGCCAAATTCGGTTAATTCAGACAGGATCCCCACCCATATCGGAATATGGCCCGGAATTCGACCCGCCCGTTGTTCACTCCATGAACTTGGAAAAATACCCAAAGGCGCTTTTGGGGGCTCACTATTCATCGGTACTGATCATCAAAAGCCCTTTTGACCAATTCTTATTTGTTTACCTTAGTTTAGTTGAATAATGCAAAACAGACTGGGGCGGTTCTGTTGATACACAGGCTTGCTAATGTGCGGCGAGTGAGTCGAATAACATGGATATAAATCGAGGTTCTAAAAACGACATGGCTAGCCATGATGGTTACTTTTATCCCTACATTGAGCATTTACATTTTGATTTTAAGAAATAAATCATATTCGACGGGTATTATGTTGCCAGCAGGTAAAAGCGTGTCTTACCGCAGGGTTATCGTCAGCGTTTATCGCTACCATTGGCGCCAAGCTAAACATGGTTAACTTATCAAAGGAGTATATATGTCCCTTAGCCATCAGCAAAAAGTGTACATACCCAAGGATGTTCGAAGCAATCAATACATCACTGCAGAAATCAAAGTAACGGATGCTTTGTTGGCCCATTACCCCGATTACAAAACGTGTTATAAGACGCTTAGTCGCGCCATTTTTAATCTTGCTGAGCAAGAAGAGTTATATAACATTCATGTGATCACTAATGATAAGTTACCCGTGGTGCGTTTTCACACCGAAGCGTATTGCTTTCCAACCGCAGAGCAGATCATATTTTTCTATAATCCTGAGTATCATGAAGCACAAAGTCTGCATAGTCAGGACGACTATCGCGCACGTAAAATCAGGATTGTATTTTTAGCGACGGGTGAAGATATTCGCAGTAATTCGGCTAACCTTCATCTAAAGGTGCAGTCTTTTATCGCAAAATTGATGCCTCAATTGCCAGAAAAAGATCTCACCATTAAAGTCCGCGATCATCAACATTTATCTTATGATCTGTTTGCCAAAGCTAAGGGCAGTAAAGAGAGTTATGGATATAAACTGCGCTCAATTAGCGACAGATATAAAGCCAGACACTGTCCGCTGCCTGCCGATCACGGTTCATTATGCTATGTCACGGTAAAACTACCTTTAAGCCGTATGCTTAAACAAGCTATGTTGCCAGCAGATGCAAATGACTTTACACCACTGTATCAAAAGCTAGAAGATGCCTTTATCCAAGCAACATCAGCCAAACAGCTCAATCGAATTGCGATGGTGGCTAATGGACTCACACCACTAGTACGCAACAGTAAATACGATCAAGTTGATGGTACCGACGAAGTACAAATGCTCGGCTTTGACCCCAATGTTGAAGAGCAACAATTTATTCGTCATTGGCAGGGTGACCACTTAGTTGAAATGGTTAGCTTTACTATTGCGGCAGGAGTGAAAGACTCTAAAGATGGTGGGCTTGGCCGTTATTTGAATCGGGTTGAAGAAGCGCTAAAGAACTTTGCGGCTGAATTGGCGTTAGATAAATCACGTCAAGAACTCATAGTACGGTTCCATCAACACATTAGTTATCAATGTCCTGAACAGTTAATCAGCTGATAAGCCTTTGTTAGAGTGGCTTGAATAACATAGCCACCCAAGATTGTTGTTTAAAGAGCGAACTGATAGGTTCGCTTTTTACTGGGCGCTAGAAAGTTAATTCATTGGCTATTTAAGCTAAATGAGTTTTACCGCTATGCTTTTGGCTATCATCGCGGCGTTCTTATTACCGCTAGTATGCGCCATCACAATAGCCCCTTCTGTTAGTAAACCTATTTGAATCGCCGTTTCCGCTTCATCTTCTGGCAAATTCGCGGCGATTAAGTCGACTATTCTCTGCTTATGCTTGGCGGAAAACAGGTGTATTAAATTATCCGCTTTAGCATATTCAGCACTGGCATTAATAAAATTACAGCCAAAGAATGTGTCGCTATTAAACCATTCATGTAGCGCATCAAATATGGCTAATACGCCAGACTTACCTGCGATTGTTGCTTGTTCAACCTTACTGTTAAGCATGGCTAATACCTGCTCATGACGCTGTTGCAACACGGTCAAAATCAACTCATCTTTGCTGCGAAAATGTTTATACAAGGTCGCTTTTGACACCCCTGATTGCGCCAAAATTAAATCAATGCCAGTAGCGTGATATCCGTGCTCATTAAATAGCGCTAATGCGGTGTCGATTAAGTGTTGTTTTCTTGGTTGCATTGTTGATTACCTTGGCTGCTGTTTTGACATTATAGCAACTTTCAACTTGACGTAAACAAGTCTGTTCACCTATAGTGGTGTACAGACTTGTTCACCCTTTGTTCCAACAATACAAAAAAAGGTAATTTACTATGTGCAGCACAACAACAGATACAGCCACCAAAGCAGAGTCCATTAGTACGTTAGGGATCCATCACCTCGGTCTCAGCGTGCCAGATATCAAGCAAACAGCAGCCTTTTTTATTGAGCAGTTGGGCTTTACTCAAATAGGCGGAAATGCTGACTATCCTTCCATTTTTATTTCTGACGGTACTGTTATGTTGACGCTGTGGCAGATTAGCTCGGTCGAAAATATGACGACCTTTGATCGTAAAAACAATGTTGGTCTGCATCACTTTGCCCTTAAGGTCGCTAATATCGAGGAGCTAGAACGCTTGCATCTGCAGCTAGCAGTTCTTGATGATGTGGAGATTGAGTTTGCGCCAGAGCCATTAGGGCAACTACCTTTTAAACACATGATGTGCCTGATCCCCGGTGGTATTAGACTTGAATTAATCAGTGCTTAAGGAGCTAATATGGATAACGAACTGGCGCCAAGTTGGCATAAAGGTGAGATCGCTGTGCAGCAGCGGGCAGGAACGGATAAACGTATGGCTGCTGTGGGACCTAAATTTATTCGGCAATTTATGCCGCAACAGCATCGAGATTTTTACCAATCTCAGTCGATGATTTTTATCGGCTATAGCGATCATCAATCAGACATTTGTGCCAGTGTGCTATTTGGTTCGCCAGGTTTTATCCAATCGCCCTCTGAAGTCGAGCTAGTGATCAACACTCAGCAGTCTCTAGGCGATGTTATCGGTGATAACTTGAGTGTGGGTGACCGTATTGGGTTACTTGGGATCCAGTTTGATACTAAAAGACGTAATCGTATCAACGGTATCATTACTGATGTCACTCAAAAATATATTCGAGTTGAGGTGCTACAAAGTTTCGGCAATTGCCCGAAATACATTCAACCAAAAAAATTCGCGGCCAACCGCCATTATGGTGAGTTTGCCGTTGACACCCGTGCCCAGCTTAGTGAAACAGATCGACAGCTCATTACGGGGGCAGACACCTTCTTTATTGCCAGCAGCTTTAACGATGGCGAACGGCTCAATAACCGCGGCGCCGATATCTCTCACCGTGGCGGCTCTGCAGGCTTTGTATCGATTAATGCGGCGGGACAATTACTGGTACCTGATTATGTGGGTAATGGCTTTTTTAACACGTTAGGTAATTTGCTTGAGAACCCCACTGCCAGTCTATTATTTTGCGATTGGCAACAAGGCGGTGTACTACAGATAACAGTAACCAGTGAGATTATTTGGCATGATGAGACTTCACCGGCGGAACGAACGCTTTGTTTTACGCCAATTAAAGTTGAACAAATCGCGAATGGCTTAGCTTATATTGAAGCTATTCCATTGTAAGGTTTGCGCTATGGCGTTGGGAGTTATCGGTCATATACCATTGCGGTTTTAATCGTTGGCTCTGGGGGGAGATTTATCGGTTTAAATCGCATCTCCGGCTCTAAAATAGGATGGCGTAGATTACTCGGCCAATCTTGATGACTTTTGCAGCTGACGCTAGGCCTAAATGAGCGATAAATGAATTTAACCTGAGATGATTAATGGTTGTTTATTGCACTGTCTTGATTCGTTATTGCACCAAATTGAAACAAAGTTCTATTTTTGGCTGTCAATAAAATACCCCTTACACGCTAATAAAGCGCACATCTTGCACCTTAATGGTTCACGGAACTGTCTGTTAGTACGCTACTTTTACCCTGTTGCACCAATAATGAAATTAATTGATGTCACGGTTTTGTAAAGTGGGAATAGTTTTTGCTCTCTTAAGTCTATGAAATTAAAAAGAGAATAGCTTTGGAGAGCAGCAATGGACAATATTAGTGATGCTATTGGGGTGATAGCGCAGGGCGCAGATACGCTATTTATCCTACTTGGTGCAATCATGGTGCTAGCCATGCACGCCGGTTTTGCTTTTTTAGAGGTCGGCACGGTTCGACATAAAAACCAAGTTAACGCCTTAGTGAAAATATTAACTGATTTCTCTTTTTCAGCCGTAGCCTACTTTGTGATTGGTTATCAAATCGCTTACGGTAGCCATTTCTTTGTGAGTGCTGATACCTTAGCGGCTAATAATGGCTATGATTTAGTGAAGTTTTTCTTCCTGCTAACCTTCGCCGCGGCCATTCCTGCCATTGTGTCAGGTGGTATTGCTGAACGTGGTAGCTTTCGTCCTTTCTTATTTGCTTCAGCGCTTATCGTCGCGTTCGTGTACCCGTTGTTTGAAGGTATGATTTGGAATGGTAATTTTGGCTACCAATCTTGGTTAGCGAGCACTTTCGGGGCTGAATTCCACGACTTTGCCGGTTCCGTTGTTGTCCATGCGATGGGTGGCTGGTTAGCACTGGTGGCGATTTACTTTTTAGGTGTTCGCGGCGGCCGCAAACCGGGCGTTGCCTTTGCACCTTCAAGTATTCCTTTTCTAGCATTAGGTTCATGGATATTAATCGTCGGCTGGTTTGGCTTTAACGTGATGTCAGCGCAAACCCTTGATGGTGTTAGCGGACTGGTGGCACTCAACAGCTTAATGGCGATGGTGGGCGGAACTATTATTGCGCTTATTGTCGGCAAGAATGACCCTGGATTTATTCATAACGGCCCATTAGCAGGCTTAGTCGCTGTGTGTGCAGGTTCAGACTTAATGCACCCTATCGGTGCATTTGTTGTGGGTGGTGTTGCCGGCGGCTTGTTTGTCATGGTGTTCACTAAATTGCAGCGTAGCACTAAAATTGATGATGTATTAGGCGTGTGGCCATTACACGGTTTATGCGGTGTTTGGGGCGGTATTGCTGCAGGTATATTTGGTCAACAAAGTTTTGGCGGTCTCGGTGGTGTTAGCTTTATGTCGCAGTTAGTGGGCACAGTGACCGGTATTGCTTTTGCCTTAATTGGCGGCGTGATTATTTATGGCATCATCAATAAGATATCAAGCTTACGTTTAAGCCAGGAAGATGAATATATCGGCGCCGATTTAGCCATTCATAAAATCGGTTCGACTAGCTTTGATAAGTAAAATCAACCTTAGCCAGCAATGCGTTTAGCTATCAGGTTATGGATTTAACGCTAAGGGACAGCAATGAACTGGCCAGCCATTAGTCGCTAAATGGGGGCTGACTCGATCTTTGCGGATCATCAAATTGCTTAACCACCTTGTATAGAGGGATTAAAATGGCGGGCCAATTAGACGGGAAAACGGATGTTTAAAGCGAACACGATGGGTCACTTGGCCCCTAAAACCCGACAACAGGTCACAGTTTTTTCTATAACAACTCACTAGGATGTTGCTTATCTATTTTTTATAACACGCCGATTAGCGGAGTCTAACGATGCCCCATATAGCTCATTCCCCAAAGCCTATTATTCTCGATTGCGATCCAGGGCATGACGATGCCATCTCACTTATTCTTGCGTTAAGCAGCAGTAAACTGCAGCCTTTGGCAGTGACCACCAGCGCCGGTAATCAAACGCCAGATAAAACCTTGAACAATGCTCTGCGGATCCTGACCTTGCTCGGTCGCAGTGATATTCCTGTTGCTGGTGGGGCTATCAAGCCATTATCCCGCGAGCTTATTATTGCTGATAATGTTCATGGTGAGAGCGGTCTCGATGGTCCTGAACTGCCTGAACCCAGCTTTATGCCACTAAATAAGTCTGCGATAGAATTGATAGCGGAAAAAGTCCGTGCTAGCAACGAGCCCGTCACCTTGGTCCCCTCTGGGCCGCTGACTAATATTGCGCTGTTCCTATCAACTTACCCAGAGCTGCATAGCAAAGTTGAACGTATCGTCTTGATGGGCGGGGCGGCAGCTGCCGGTAACTGGACTCCTGCGGCTGAATTTAATATTTTTGTTGATCCAGAAGCCGCTGATATGGTGTTTAAGGCGGGCATTCCCATCACCATGTGCGGATTAGACGTTACCCACCAAGCGCAAATCATGGATGAAGATATTGAGCGCATTAGAAAAATCCCCAATCATGTCGCCAAGTGCGTAGCAGAGTTGCTCGATTTCTTCATGATTTACCACAGAGACCCTAAGTGGGGCTTTGAAGGTGCACCATTGCATGATCCTTGTACCATCGCTTGGTTGCTTAAGCCTGAGTTATTTACCTCTTATGATTGCTGGGTTGGGATTGAAACTAAGGGCGAATACACCCAAGGCATGACGGTGGTTGACCGATATCAACTGACTGAACGTCCGCACAATACTCAGGTGCTGTGCGATATTGATAGAACAGGCTTTGTTGATCTGATTGTTGAATGCTTAACTGCTTACAATAACGAAAGCTAATATAAGCGCTAATACGAGAGCCAGACGCCAGCCATACTGTAAGAAGGCGGGTCTGCACAAAGAATGGTAATCGAAAAGGGGGCGCAATATTGCATGCGCTCCTTTAGATATTTATCCGTAATATAGTCAATCCTTATCTTGCCCTGTATCATACGTGCCAGACATTTATGATGAAGACTGACAAGATGAGCAATGCCAATAAACCCGCTACCAATGCGCTGCTAAAACAAGCCCACAAAAACATGCCTTTAGGTGTAGCAGATAGCTACCGCTACTGGGGTGAAGAAAATACCGTATTCGTTAAAAGCAGCCTGGGTTGCACCATTACCGATGCCGACGATCAGCAGTTTATCGATTTTCGTCTCGCTTATGGGCCTATCATCTTGGGTTATCGCGATTCTAGAGTCGATCAAGAAGTGGTCGCAGCGATCACTGAACGTGGCACTATTTCTGGCTTTTCAACCGATCTTGATTCCCAAGTCATCGAACTTATTAAGCAGATGTGTCCGAATATTGAAAAGATGCGCTTTGCCAATTCGGGTACCGAAGCGGTGATTGGCGCGGTACGTACCGCTCGTGGTTTTACTAATCGTAACAAAATTGTAGTGGTTGAGGGCGGTTTTCACGGCCTATACGACGAGATGATGTGGAAGTCTGATGTTGATAATTGGGACAACACCACTGAAGAGGCACCAAAGATCACCTCATTTGGTGGCGGTATTCCTGAAGCGAGTCGAGAGCATTTAGAAACAGTGCCTCTGAATGACTTTGCTGCCATTGATGAAGTCTTTGCACGTGTTGGTGATGATATCGCTGCTATCGTGATTGAGCCTATTTTAGGTAACTGCGGCAGCATTGCCTCTTCACAAGAGTACATGCAAAAGTTGCGTGATATTTGTGATGCTAATGGCACCTTGTTGATTATGGATGAGGTTAAAACAGGTTTCCGTGTCGCTAAAGGCGGCGCACAAGAGCTCTACGGTATCCATGCCGATTTAACCACTTATGCCAAAGCCATGGGCAATGGTTATCCGGTCGCCGCCTTTGGTGGTCGTAAAGATGTCATGGATGTGATCAGTTTCGGTAAGAATGGCGTCACCCACGGTGGCACGTATACCGCCAACATGATTGCACTTAGTGCCGCAAAAGCGACATTAACGATTTTGAACGAAACCGATGCCTATGACAGCATCAATAAAGCCGGTGCTGACATTCAACAGGTGTTATCGCGGGTATTTACTAAACACGGAATCGAGCATAAATTTGCTGGTCCTGATGCGATGTTTGGTATTCACTTTGGCAGCGAAGTGCCGCATAACTATCGTGACTGGAAGAAAACAGACAGCGACTTGTATACCGAGTTTGCCCATAACTTGATTAAGAGCGGCATCATGTTAGAACCTGATTCTCGCGAGCCGTGGTTTATCTGTGAATCCCATAAAGATATCGATCTGCTAAAGCTGGAAGAGATTGCCGATGCAGCTATGGCAAAAGCTATCGCTGACCGCAAATAAAGCAGCCCCTAAATCTAGGCTAATAGCTAATGGCTTAAGGTTTTTGATATAAAAAAAAGAGGTTAGCCCTAGGGTTAACCTCTTCTGTCTCAAAATACTAATACTAATACTAATACTAATACGGAGACACAGGATTGATGATTTTTATAAACGTTTCACACTAAATCTTTCGCAGTAAACTCTTTACTCTTATCTCTCCAAATTAAGCTCTGCGCATTAAGCTTGTTTACACTAGGCTGGCTAGCATCTCATCTGAATATGTCACGAGTTCCTTGCCTTCACGAACGCGGGCGACATAGTCAGGGTTAGCGATAAACGGCCTGCCGATCGCTAACAGATCAAATTTATTTTCGGCGATGGCGGTGCTGCCCGTCTCAGCGCTGTAACTGCCTACGCCCACGAGTGTTTTACTGTAAACACTGCGTACGTAACTTGATGCACTGCCATCGAGATAATCAAACTGCATGCTGTCGTCAAAAATACCGATATGTAGAAAAGCCAAATCACGCAGCTCAAGCTGAGCTAATAAGTAGTCAAATACGGCGCGGTCTTTATTGTCGCCGGCCATATTGAAATAAGCGCCCGGTGACACTCTCAGTGCGGTTCTATCACTGCCAATACGCTCGCTGATAGCATCGATTACTGCTAACGGAAAACGGGCCATGTTTTCGGCTGTTTGACCATATTCATCGGTGCGATGATTACTGGCGTGATGTAAAAACTGGTCGATAAGATAGCCGTTAGCGCCGTGGATCTCGACACCATCAAAACCTGCATCTATCGCGTTTGCCGCAGCCTGAGAGTAATCAGCGACTAACTGCACTATTTCGTCATGGCTAACAGCCTTAGGGACTTGATAGGTTAAATCACGCTTTCTGGGAACACTTCCCTCTAGGCCAACGGCAGAGGGCGCAACTACCTGAGTCGAGCCTGAGTTTTCAAAAAAGTGTGGGTGAGCCACTCGACCTGTATGCCATAACTGCGCAAATATTTTGCCACCAGCGTTATGTACTGCATCGGTCACTACTCGCCAACCATCTATCTGAGCTGGGGTAAATAAGCCGGGTGTATTGGGATAGCCTTGACCATCGGGACGGATAATTACCGCTTCAGAGATGATCAAACCCGCTTCGGCACGGCGGGCATAATAGTCTGCCATGGCTTGAGTTGGCACTAATTCATCATCTGCCATACAACGAGTCAATGGCGCCATCAGGATGCGATTTTGTAGGGTGATAGTCTCGTTGAGCGCAAAAGATTGAAATAGGTTATCCGTCATAACGACCTCGGTATCTTGAATGAACATTCAAGATATTCTTATTTGAATAATCATTCAAGTATTATTTTGAACAAACATTCAAAATTCAGTACAATCAGTTTATAGTCGATGAATGAGTCGAAGCCTGGAGCCAATCTCGCATGCGTAATGCCGAATTTGATAGAGAAAAAGTACTGAGATCTGCCATGACTGCTTTTATGGACAAAGGTTACGGTAAGACGAGTATGCAAGATCTCACTAAAGCCACAGGTCTACACCCAGGCTCTATCTACTGTGCGTTCGATAATAAACGCGGTCTTCTATTAGCGGCTTTAGAGCAATATAAAACCGATAGAAGTGCCGAGTTTCTGCGGTTTTTCTCTGGGAATAAACCGGTATTAGTCGAGCTAAAAGCGTATCTGGATAACATAGTGCAGGAGTGCATCAGTTGCGAAGCCGCTAAGGCTTGTTTGTTGACTAAAGCGCTTAATGAAATGGCGCAACAAGATGAAGAAGTGCAAACAATCATTACCGAGAATCTAGCCAACTGGCAACAGGGGATCGCCGATGTGTTGGCGTTAGCTCAATCTAAAGGTGAGCTCAGCGATAAACGTGATAGCCAGCATTTGGCGCGCTTTTTAGTCATGGGCATTTATGGTTTAAGAACCTTTGCCCACACGCATCCTAAGGGTGAAACACTGCAAGAACTTGCCGACCAACTCTTTTTCGATATCACCGCTTAGCGCTGCTGATTAAAAGGGCTAAAGCGAGGCCCTTTAAACTCAGACATCTCCACCTTTTACTCAGCCTCAAATTCTAAACCCAAGCCTACAATCGCATTTGCGTGTTTCATCGAGACGCACTATGCCTAATTATCGACTCTAATAAACTTACCTTGTAGCCTAGTCAAATATCGATACAAAAGCGTGCTTTTTGAAGTCCTCATTCTGGGTTTTTTCGCTCATAAAACTGGCTGGCTTAGTATTTTTTATGACTGCCAATTCTTTGAGTCACTGTTTATTAGCAAGCATGTATTTGTACCGTTATTTAAATCAAGACTATAGTAAGGAATAGAAAAGTGGCGTGGGGTTATTGGGTTTGTCGGTAAATGATGGCAGTAAGTTTTATTCACGGCGAATAATCACTTCTAACAACACTTTAATGGATTGATGATTGAATAGATCATTAGAATAAATGTTGATTAAAAATCAACTTTTACATAAATCAGCCTGCTATTGGAGACGATATGATATCAGTCAATAAAAGTACCCTATTTGCAATAACCTTACTATGTGTAAGTTCATTAGGTGCCGCTCAGGCCGAGCAGTATGTGTTTCCTGAGAAAGGACAAACCGCTGAACAACAAACAGCCGATGAAGCCAGTTGTGATGCATGGGCGGCAACAGAGTCAGGTTACAATCCAAGTCAACCGCAAGCGGCACCCGTTGCAGCAGCTCCTACTCAAGAGCAAGGTGCTGAACGCGGTTCAGGGATGCGTGGAGCAATCTCAGGCGCCGCTACCGGTGCTGTTGTTGCAGAGATAGGTGATGATGATAGAAGTGATGCTGCAGCCAATGGTGCCGCTGTAGGGGCTGTTGCAGCAAGACGACAAAGCCGTCGACAAAATGCTAATGAAGCTGATCAACAGGCGGCAACACAACAACAAGCGCAAGCCGAAGTGCAAAGCAGTAATACTCAAGGAACGGAAGAGTTTAATCGCGCCCGTTCAGCTTGTTTAGAAGGTAAGGGTTATAGCGTTAAATAATACTAACCTTGGTGCTAATATATGTAAGGGACGATGACTATCGTCCTTTTTTGATGCTAACCTCCCGCTCGAAACACTTATGACTACGCCAGATAAAATCCAATATCCCCACCATAATCACCAAGCAGCTGGCTATCAAACTCACTTTTGTATTTAGCCCGTTTGGGTCATTAGAGACAGAGCCCTCTTTGCCTGCATGGTTTATTTATAAGCGAATACTTAATCGTTAAAGTTGTTGTCGATTTGTAATTCTTAGTTAGATCATCTAACCTGTTTTTTCATTTAAAGGGAATTGCATCGCGGTTTAATCCGTAAAAATAAGGTCTATAGGGCTTAATGCAAACGGCCACAGGAGAAACATGTCAGACTCTGATATATCACCTCAATTCAGTTCAAAAATGGGCATTACTGATTATAAAAAAGTAATCCAAGATGCCGACAACTACTTTAATAAGCACTTTACTCACGTTGCTATCGACGAAATCGTAAAGTTACGCGCTGATTTTTTTGATTCCTTGCTGCTCCACCTCTGGGAATGCGCCGGTCTTGCGACCGAAAACCTATCTCTTAATGCGGTCGGCGGCTATGGCCGTCAAACGTTACACCTGCACTCCGACATTGATATTTGCGTATTATTTTCGCAAGAGCTGAGTCCCTATCAAGAGACACAAATAGGGCAGTTTTTTACCCAACTATGGGATATTGGTCTAGAGCTTGGCCATAGTGTTCTAGCTCTGAATGAAATAGATAAAGCGTGTGAAGACATCACCATTGCAACGTCACTGTTTGAAATTCGCCATTTAACAGGACCAAAGTCTCACGCTAAACAGGTGTTAGAGAGACTCTATGGTGATGATCTCTGGAGCAGTGAAGCTTTCTTTAAAGCCAAATTTAGTGAGCAAGATGAACGCCATAAAAAGGCACAAGGCAGTGCTTTTAGCCTTGAGCCTAACCTAAAAAATAGTCCCGGTGGAATGCGCGATATCCAAACGCTTATCTGGGTAACCCGCAAGTATTTTGCAGCAGAAGATATGGCCGCCTTAAGGCGATTCGGTTTCTTTACCGCCGACGAACATGCAGAATTATTAGAGTCACAACATTTTATCTGGCGTACACGTTGGGCATTACACGCTGCAGCACAACGTTCTGAAAACCGACTACTTATCTCTTTGCAAAGTGATGTTGCTAGGCTGATGGGCTTTGGCGACAACAGTCACCTTGCCATCGAAAAAATGATGCGTCAGCTATACCGTGCCATGAGGCGGATTAGCGAACTTAATCAAATGTTGTTGCAGTATTTTAAAGATGAAATACTGGTACAAACAGACAAGAAGTCGATAGTGTTAAATCAACACTTCGAAATAAATGGTCGACAGATAAATGCTCGCCATGATGATGTCTTTGTTGACCGTAAGCAGCTTATTGCTCTGTTTATCCATATTGCAGAAAACGCTAACGATATTGATGGTATTTCGCCGCAAACGATTCGACTAATACGCCAGGTTAGGCGACGACTACTGGGCGACCTGCAAGATTTTGATCGCTGCCGTAAAGAGTTCCTCGCGCTATTTCGTCACCCTCAAGGCATGGGGCTTGCGCTGACATTAATGCATAGACATGGCATTTTAGCGTCGTATCTTCCGCAGTGGCGTGAAATTGTCGGTCAGATGCAATTCGACCTCTACCATGTTTATCCCGTTGATGAGCATACTCATAAGTTACTCAAAAACTTATATTCACTCGGCGGCAAAGCTGAAATCCCCTCGCTTGCCCAGCCTAGCGCTGTTTACAAAGCGATAGAGAATAAAGAAGTATTGCTATTAGCGGCCTTATTCCATGATCTAGGCAAGGGACGTGGCGGTGATCACAGTGAATTAGGGGCTGTCGACGCGCTGCAATTTGCTAAGTTTCATGAGCTAAAACCTTCACAAGCTAAGGTGATAGCTTGGTTAGTTAAAAATCATCTATTGTTATCGTTATCCTCTCAACGGTTAGATATATATGACCCGTCGGAAGTTAAGAACCTTGCCAAAGCGATTGGCACTAAAGCCAGACTCGACGCTCTCTATTGTTTAACGGTTGCCGACATTAAGGCGACCAACGATGATCTGTGGACTAACTGGAAGGCAACGTTACTGCGAGATCTCTATTTGTCGATTAGTTATGCACTGCGTAATGGCTTAGAAAATGTTTTAGAGCAGCGAACTATCGTCCGTGAACATAAAAATGAAGCGCTAGAATTGATAGGCTTGAGTGAACATCCTGATGTGATTAAACAGCTTTGGAAACGCTTACCGTTATCCTTTTTCAGTAATGCTCAACCCAGTGAAATTGCTCGCTATTCTAAAGCCATGACACAACACCCTGCAGAGCATTCACTTATTTTGCTCGATGAAAGCAGCACTAAAGGTAGCAGCGATCTATTCGTTTATATGAAAGATAAGCCGGGCTTATTTGTGACACTATTTAATACCTTAGCCTCACTACAGATCTCGGTTCAGCAAGCTAATATTTCTAGGACTAAAGATGGTTATGTGGTGGAGTCTTTAAAAATACTCGATTACGATCAACATCCAATAAGAACCGCTGGGCGACGTGATCGTATCAAGCAAAGGCTTAAACAAGTGCTGTTTGAAAACAGAAAGCTGCCTAAAAAGCGCCTTAATAGCAACATTGACTCATTTGTCAGCGAAGCTAAAGTAGAATTTTTGCACTCTCGTAAAAAGGATAGAACGCTGATCAGTGTTACCGCGCTCGACAATCCACAATTTATGAGTCACTTCTGTAACGGTTTCAGGTTATTCGAACTCAATATTCACTCCGCAAAAATAACCACCGTGGGTGAGCAAGTTGATAATGTATTTTTGGTCTCTGATAAAGAGGGGCAATCATTAGACGATGAAAACAAACAAGCGCTTAAATCCTTCTTTGTCGATATGATTAACGAACAAACTCCTGCTTAATTCATTATGATTTCAGCTCCCTGCTTATTCATCGAATAGGCAGGGAGCTGTTAATTAAACTCCGTAAGTGCTTTACTGCAAGTCGATATTAGCGATTAACACTGGCTAAATTGGCAACCAACTTATCTTGTGTACTCTCACGTTTGTTAGCTTTAGCGATAAAGAATAACCCTATGATGGGCACAATAATGGCCGCGTAAGGGATCATGCCTGCTCCCATGTGACTATCAAGTACCATCCCACCAAGGAATCCACCAAATGCATTGGCTAAGTTAAATGCTGATATATTGGCTGTTGCCGCAAGTTCTTGGCCTTCACCACCGTGATTCATGACGCGAAGCTGCATAGCCGGTACATTGGCAAATGAGGCTATACCGAATACAAATAGGGCAATAACAAACAGAATTTGGTTATCAATAACCAGACCAACAATGATAAGGGAAACAATCATCGCGATTGCCCAGAACATTGACGCTTTTCTAAGATTCTTGTCTGAAGAGCGACCACCAAGTATGTTGCCAATAATGAGACCTAGACCAACAATAACCAGAATCCAAGTGACTGCCTCTGGGCTATAACCTGCAATGTGCGTTGCTATAGGTGCGATGTATCCATAGAGTGCCATGAAACCTGACCAAGCTAACGCTGTGATGGCTAAGCTCATTATGAGCATTGGATTTTTGAATGCTTGTAGCTGACTTTTTATATTTTTTGCTTCACCGTGACCCGTTGACTTGATAGACATTAGGATTGAAATCATGGCGATGGCGCCAAACGCAGCAACAATAAAGAAGGTGTTGTGCCAGCCAAATTTTAGGCTGATCCACGTGCCAGCAGGAACACCTAGTACATTAGCAAGTGTCAGACCCGCGAACATTTGACCTACTGCGCGACCGGCCATTTTCTCTGATACTAAGCCTGTCGCAACAACTGCACCTATTCCATAAAAGGGCCCTTGTACCAAGCCGGCAATTACTCGACTAAGAAGGAGTAAATTATAAGTGGGTGCTAGCGCTGACATTATATTGCCGATGATGAACAATGCCATTAAGCCAATGAGTACTTTTTTCTTATTAAAACGGGCTAGATAAATAGTTAAGATTGGGCCACCGATAACAATCGCTAATGCGTATGCACTAATTAAATATCCTGCCTGACCTTCTGTGATTGATAGTGATGTTGCAACTTGAGGAAGGATCCCCGCGATAACAAATTCTGCTGTGCCAATAGCGAAGGCTGCAAGTGTGAGGATCCATACTTGCAACGGCATTTTTTCTTTATTCATGATTAATGACCTTGGTTTACTTTATGATTTATTTGGCATGGCTTTGCACACCAGACAGGTTGTTTTTATCGACTAATTGATGAGAGCGCCACCGTCAACGTCAATGACAGAGCCCGTCATATACGGGTTGGTAATTGCCATGACATAAGCCATCGCTATATCTGCAGGCGTTGCTACTCTGCCTGCGGGTAAATTGCGTTCAGCGTTTTCATACATGGCTTCACGAGATGGGATATCCATATTTTTATATGCTGTAGTCATGGTTAAACCAGGGCTAACCGCATTAACTCGAATCGGCGCGAGCTCTTTAGCGAGCACTTTTGTTACCGCCTCTAACGCCGCATTAATGGCGCTTTTTACGTAAGTATTGGCAACAACTTTGCGAGAGAGCATGCCC
The DNA here is from genome assembly GCF_002836205.1 of Shewanella sp. Choline-02u-19. Taxonomy (NCBI): domain Bacteria; kingdom Pseudomonadati; phylum Pseudomonadota; class Gammaproteobacteria; order Alteromonadales; family Shewanellaceae; genus Shewanella; species Shewanella sp. Choline-02u-19. Next base: position 2,831,417 of record NZ_PJBE01000013.1, on the reverse strand, counting down.
GTTGTCAGTGTTATTGTTCCATTGGGTGTCAGGTAGCGGGCAGCATGCTTAGCAACATTGATGGCACCCCAAAACTTGATATCGAAGGCTTGTTTAGCATCATCAACGGCAACGTCAGTTACTTTTCCCGCAGGGGCATATGAGCCTGCGGTAACGATAAGATGATCGAAAGGGCCAATGGATTCGAAATAACGATGTACTGCTTTCTCGTCACTGATATCTAACCCGGTTGTACGGCTTGCTACATGAACAATGTTATTGCCATTATTGAAGTGTTTTGCCACGGCCTCACCTATCCCTGATGCACCGCCAATGATGACGTAGGTTATTTTTTTCTGGTCCATGGTTAGTTCCTTCAGTTGTTTTTGATGACAGTTGCTATTATATTCATTCGTATTAATTTGATAATTGGGCAAAATACGAAGTCATTATTCGTCTGAGCTGAATAATAGGAGGGGGAGTGGATAAATTCTCTGATATGGAAATGTTCGTCAGCATTGTGAAACATCAAGGACTCGCCGCCGCTGGGCGCGATATTGGCCTTTCTCCTGCCACAATGACGGCAAGGCTACAGGCGCTTGAAGAAAGATACGCGGTGAAACTGCTTAATCGAAGTACCCGACATATCTCTCTGACAGATTCGGGGGCTTTGTACTACAAGGCGTGTATTGAGATTTTAGATAATGTCAGTGAAACTGAAGCTCTGATCCAGAATGGCGTCAAGGAGGTAAAAGGTTCACTGAGAATAGCGGCGCCAAAGGATGTCGGTAAGCAATATATTCTTCCTATACTGTCTGACTTTTGTAAACAGTACCCTGATGTGGTGCCCTACCTATATTTGAACGATAACATCGCCAATATTGCTGAATCGAGTATGGATATTGTTATTCGGTATGGAGAGCTAGCTGACAGCAATTTAATATCACGACGTCTGTCGGCCAGTAGGCGAGTGTTATGTGCCTCGCCTGAGTACCTCAAAAAACATGGAGTACCATTAACACCACAGGATTTGGTGAGTCATCATTGCCTTGCCATGTTGCGCAGTAATGAGGAGTTAAAAACCTGGCATTTTCAAGATAAAGATAAGAGGAATTCAATCACTGTTGTCCCCAAGCGATTTTCTGATGATGGCGAGGTTATTCGATGCTGGGCATTAGAAGGGGCTGGAATAGCCCTTAAATCAGTGTTAGACATTCAAGATGATATTGATAACCTACGTCTGGTGACTGTACTCAATGGATACATGCAGAACTTCAATGCATCGACATCAGTATCGAGTGCAAATTTGAATGTGGTGTACATTAGTAAGCAGTATCAGCCGAAACGTATTAGATTATTCTTAGACTTTTTGATTGATAAATTCAGTTATCAATCAAAACAATAAGATTAAACTCACTCTATCTCCTGTTTGTTGTTGAACGAATGGGAGGCCTATTATTTAATGCAATAAAGCGAATAGACCACCCATAGTAGTGGGGTAATTTCTGAATCAGAAGTACGGTGCTAAACTCGTTTTTTAGGCCAGTCTAAACATGGGCTTAAAATATTTAGGTTATAGCGTAGAGGGACTCAGAGCGATTTGCCTTTTTTCGATACCGCATGAACTGGTGTTATTGGATTTTTAATAATATGTCCCTTTTTTATTCCTTTGATAGTGCCTACAGCGGCAACGATCCAAGAAATAAATAGACCTATAAATAAAATGACGGCAGCCCAGCGGAACACATCCAAATCGGTATGGATTGCCAGCTGAATCGTCCCAGTTACGCAAGTGCCGACGGGGAAGGTGAATGCCCACCACGTTAACGCAAAAGGCATCTTATTACGCAGTGCGCGTAAGGTGAGTAGGCTTACTAATATTGACCAAAAGAAGGCGAATCCCCAAACCGGCACACCATAAATAATCGCCATATTGTTCATGCTATCGCCAATAGGGCCTTCAACAACAAGTAATGCAGCAGTACCTAACGCACCCGCCGCAGTAATCGACTGCCCTAGCGGCCCTAATACTATCCAAAGTGTGGGTACTCGAGGGCCACCAGAAGTACCGGAATGCGCTAAGCGACTCCAGATCAGAGTGATGATAATGAATGCACTAAACAAACTCACCCCAAACATGGCATAGCAACCGTAAAGCATTAACTGCTGTATCTCAGGGTTGGCTATATAGGGGATAAGCATTGCGCCTATCGCTGCAGACACCATCGGTGGTACGACGGGCATCAGCCAGCCACCAAAAGCACCATCATCACGTACTTCATAGTGAGTGAATAAACGGTAGGGAATGGCAACGGAGACGATAAGGCCACTCAACGTGCCGAATACCCATAGTGCCCACGCTATCGTTAACGTCGTCGGCTCTGAAAAAAGATGGTTACCATATAAAATGGTGCCGCCAGCCACTGTTAATAATGCCATTGGTGGAGCCCCGAAAAACTGCGCCATGATGGGATCATTAAGCTGGCGTTTGATAATATGAGGTTTGACTATTGCTTGAAGTGTTTTCAGCCCCACCATGATAATTAGCATTAAAAATGCCAACAGCCAAATGGCTAATCCTACGTTTACTAATTGCTTACCGACATAAGGCAGGTTAGCAAGAGCATTTGCAATAATGCCGGTGCCCATAACTGCGGCAAACCAGTTGGGCCCAATTTCGGTGCTTAATTCTACTTGGTCATTTTTAGTCATAGTTAGGCTTTAGTCTTTGCTAATGTTATGAGGTCATAAATTTAACGTTAGTATATAAGGATAAGTTGTCATTCTGTTGTTTGAGACAATATTTATAATAATTAGGTGATTAAGAGTACTTATCAAATAGAAAAATTATTCTATTACTGCTGCTTTGTTACTATGTCATTAAGAAGCGAATAAACTTAAGCTGGATTCAAGTAATGATTAAATCGGTGCAGAGTAAACTTTTGAAATACAGTTATGAATGAAGCCATCACGATCTCACTTCCGTCTCTTATTCACCGAATAGGAAGGGATGCCGTCAATCGAGCCAAAGTTGTTGCTACCCAGTATCATTGCGAGCTTAAACGTGTGCGGCGTTCCAGAAACTGGGGGCTTTCTGGTGAGGCGATCAGTATTCAATCATTCGCAGGGCAGTTGAAAGCGGAGTCATTACAAGCGCTGGAGTTGAAGTCGATTGATGAGGGGGAATTTCGTTATCTTGTGCAAAAGATTGAAACTGCCTTGCTTGATCATGCTGATAAGTTAGAGCCTTTAGCGGAAAAGTTAGTTCGCCTAATTAACGAAAACCCTAATGTCACCTTGGCTGAATTGATACACGTCACCGATTGCACCATGAGTGAAGCCAGAACCGCTCGTTTTGATGCTGACTCTTGGTAGTGGCAGCTGTTCAAACGAGGCAGCGTTCAGGTGTGTATTTATTCGATTTAGCTGACATTTACTCGAAAAAAAACCAGAAGGTCGAGCCTTCTGGTTAAACAGGGAACTATTTTAGGTTATTGGTTTAACGCCATACTCCCCATTCGCCAGTGGTGCCGGGTTCTTCACCAAGTGTCCACCAATGAGCAGTCCAAGATTTACCTGCATGAGTCACAACATCGTTTTCGGTATAAGTGCTCGTTGCGCTCCAAGCTTTAGTCTCTGGGTCAACGGGAGGGTCTACAGGGTCTACAGGATCTACAGGATCTGTAGTAGAAGCCTCTACGACGAATGAATAGACCTCCTCATCACTAGCATCGTTATTACTGATCACTAGTTTAAAAGTTAATTCATGGCGAGTATTTGTGAGCTTAGCTGTATCAACAATTAATTCGTTGTTTGAACCAATATTGATTTCTACCGGTGTGCCGCTAACTTGTAACCATTGAATATTGCTTGCTGCACCCGTGCTTTCATCATGGGTCAGTACGACATAATCACCATGGGTAACAGTAGCGTTATTTAGTGTTTTCAGTACTTTTGGTGAAATCACTGCATCAACTGGGTTGGTATCTGTAGTAATGGAAAACTCACCTGACGCTCGTGAATCTTTTGAATTAAAGTCGTTTCCGTGTAAATCATTCTTGAAATACATGTAGTGGCGCATGTCTTCATGCCAGCGACCAATGAACACATTGCCTTGATGATTCGATTCGTACCAGCCATTGACCTTCGATGCTAGTAATCGGTCCCAATCATTGTTGTTCTCTTCTGTAATCACAACAGAGAATGAAGAGTGTTCTTCGCCGTTTTTATTAAATACTTTGTAGTTTACTGAATCGCCGATAGTCGCTGAACTTAGATTGACCGATTGCGGTATAAAAGCATCCCCTGCCACTAAATACGGTTCGGTAGGTGTTGGATCGGGATCAATGGGTGGTGGGGTTACGCCATCATTTACAATGACAATATCACTGCAATTGTAAAAGCCTTCACCTACTGGGTCTGCACGTTGCCAGCGTACAAATAGAGTTGCATTGCCGACACGATCTGCCGGAATGGTGACATCCATTCGGTATTTTCCACCGACGACGGGTACGTTGCCCTCTTCTTGAAATAGCTCTAGATCCCCCCATGCTAGCGCTTTAGATAAGTCTGCATCAGGTTTGGTGAGGTAGAACTGCCAAAATGATGGATTATGGGGTGCTGTTGCATTGAATACGTATTCGAATGTTCCCGCATTGACTTCCGATCGTGTCCAGCCACTGTGTGCTGCACCCATTCCCTTTTTTTGTGGGTCATTGGCATAACACAAGGTGCCATCAGGAATAGCATTTTTAACTGTTTGGATATTGTTGTAATCAGTAATATTAATCGAAAATTCGTTACGCTGTACAAATGGGTATGTGCCGGAAATTGCTTTGGCTTGAGCACATGCGGCGTTTGGTGGGCTTCCACTCCAAATACCACCTTCGTTATAACAGGTTTGCTGCCTAGCTTCTGGGTATTCCGACCACCCGTGAGCCTGTGCTTGTACACTGGATAACATCAAAAATACTGACGTCATTGTCATGCTGAAATGTTTTATCTTCATTATTTTTCATCCTTTGTTATATAATATTTTTTTATTTAAATTGTTGACGCATTTTGATGGTTTTAAATGCTAGGTTATTTAAGTTTGAACTCTGTTGTGTATTTCAGGTTTGATTGGAATCATCACTTTTATGGTCTGATTGTCCCTGCTTTACATTGTAAGTGTTACTTGTTGATACATGTTGGTGGGTATATTTACTTTAAATTATTTAAAGTGATTCAATATTTATATTATTTTTTAATAACTATATTTGTGTTGTTGGATGTTTATATAATATTGCATTGTGAAATGGTTGTTGTTGATTCTCAGTAATTTATGTGAATGTTATCACTTAGTCAATAGTCTTTTTATTGACACTTTTTAATTAATTGTCACGTGCTATTTTTTTGACTTTTAAAAGGTAAATGTTACGAGTCGACTAAAATCGAATTTTTGTATGTGTAAATTAATATCGTATTGTTTATTAGTGGTTTAGGGTTGTATTTTACTGTAGAGAGTAAACACTCTATTTTTGTGTAGGTTAATTGACAATTAACAGTGTCAAAAATAATACTGTTAAAATTCATCATAAATTAATTATAGCAGGGATGGATTAATTATATTGAATGCAATTATTAGACTCAGAATAGGGATGAAGCTAATTATTTATCACCGGTAAACCTAAATCAAAATGGACAACTATAGATTAGGATTTTTAGAGTAAACCTTGTCCTAGGCTTAGGGCTTAAGGTTAGGACAAGGACAAGGTTTACTTGTATTTGGCTAACCTATGCTACTAACAACAGCTGTTATTCCATCTATTAGCATTTGAACTCCTATTACTGACAGAATTAGCCCCATCAGGCGAGTCACTATGCTCAGTCCATTCTCACCGATTGCAGCTATGATCTTAGAGGAAAAAACAAAACAGATAAAAGTGATAATACACAGGGCTGCAAACGCGAGAACTGTAACCGTAATTTCTCCCCATCCTCCAGCCGCCGAATAGTTCATTGCGGTAGCAATGGTTCCTGGCCCTGCAAGCAACGGCACTGCCAGCGGTGATACCGCGATATCTGATTCGCTATCTGCTGCAGCGGTATGCAGCTTTGAGCTTTTTCCATGCAGCATATGGTATCCGACTAGAAATACCAGAATACCGCCCGCGATCCGCAATGCTGGCAGGGTAATTCCAAACAGGTTGAAGATTGATTTACCTAAAAGCGAAAAAAGTACAATGATAATAAAAGTGATGGTTAACGACTTTATTGCGGTTTTAGTTTGCTCAGATTTGCTCATACTGGCAGTTAATCCAGCAAAGACGGTTGTATTTGCAATCGGATTCATAATGGCAAAAAAGGCCATGAAAACCGCTAATGAATGCGCAAGTAATTGACTCATTTGTTTCTCTTCCTTGGTTTGTTAACGGCCTAAGTCGTTCTGTGGTATCAGTGTAAAAGCGTTGCTTTCTGAAAGAGTAGGCAGTGGTATTGATACTCTTATAGAACACCCATAACGGGAGTGAAAGTAAACTCTATTCTATTGCTTTAAAGGAAGCTAGTCGGCGACCAATATTAGCAAATTGTAGGGATGCACTGATTATTAATGGCGGATGACGACTTGAGATGCAGAGTTAGCCGCGGATGTTTAGCAATCGAGAGCTAAAAAGTCACTGATATAATACCCGTTGCATTAAAAGTTTGACCATTCAGCGGGAATTAAAAGCCCTGTAGGCGAGATGGGGGATTGAAGCTAATAGTTAATCCAATTGGTATAAATCCATAACTGCACAATATAGCGTTCTGCAGTCGTTACTCTTTATATGGAAATAGGACTCGCGGCCAGAGAAGCCGCTTACCTGTATCTCTTGGGGGAAAGTCCTAGATTAGCAAGGTATGGAGGCTAGGTGAGCTCAGTATTTTACGCTGAATTCACCTATGACCGCTTATGATGAAGCGTATTAGCGTTAGCAATTGATGATTACTTCCACCAGATGCTTATCTAGGGAGGGCATTGCTCACTTCTGCGCTGCTGCCGAAGAAACGCTCACGCAGCAGGTCATAACACCAGTTGTAGACAATTGCGTATACCAAGAAGAAAATGACAACGCCGATATCCATGATAAATACGGTCCAAAAATCTAGCTGTAGCACCCACATCATCAAGGGGAGTGTGACAACAATCATGCCTAACTCAAAACCAAGCCCATGGCCTATGCGCATTTTAAATGTACGCTCAATACGATTGTTTCCGAATATGCGGTCAAATCCTAAGTTGTAAACGTAATTCCAACACATGGCTATTAACGACAGGCCGATAGCTAAACCGGTCACCGATGTTACCCCTGCATCGGTAAAAATGCTGGCGGCAGTGATCACAAATACTAAGGCAATCGCTTCAAATAATATGCTGTGGAAAATACGCTCTTTTGTGTTCATAGTCAGTCTCATTTAGGTTGTTCAATGCTTCTTGGTTGCTATAATCATCAATTATTGCGTAAGAATAAAGTCAGTTACTATCAGGAAAAGTGATATGTATAATTTAGAACAGCTAAGAATGTTTGTTGAAACGGCACAATCAGGGTCATTCTCAGCATGTGCTCGTAAGCTGGGTAAAGTGCAGTCAGCGGTGAGTCAGGGGATCGCAAACCTTGAGATTGAGCTCAATACCACGCTGTTTGATCGTAGCAGCCGCAAACCCTCATTAACGGCTCATGGTGAGAGGCTATTGCCGTTTGCTCAAGCTATCCTGCAACAAACTTATGAACTCGACTCTGTGACTAGCGCCTTAAATTCATCACATGAAACACAGATAAAAATGGCAGTAGATGATGCGTTACTGCCGGTGGTGACGAGTTTGTTGAACACTTTTGCAACGCGTTTCCCAGGTACCATCTTGGAGCTTTATGCCGTTTCAACCCCCGATGTGTTAACGCTAGTACATACGGAACGAGCTGATTTAGGTTTGATGTTTGCCAGTAACGATTTTCCTCAAGAGGTGGATTTGTGTTACGTCGGTAGCTTGCCGTTCAATGGCGTAGTGAACCCAGCGCATCCACTGGCAAAAATGGATATCATCACTGCGGCAGATTTGATCCCACAACGTCAATTATTGATCCGTGGCCTTGAAGGACAAGCCTTGGCACACAGTCCTGAGATCTCTGCACATATCTGGTGGGGAAATAGCTTTAATGCGATTAACAGCATGGTAAAGGAAGGGCTGGGATGGAGTTATATTCCAGCTTATATGGCAGAGCGATATGAGCATCAGGGAGAAATGGTGCGCATGAATTTAAGCTTTGATCATAAGCCATGGCGAGTGCCGATTGATCGTGTGATGGCAAAACAAAAAGCCAGAGGCCCTGCTTTAATGTGGTTGGCTGATGCGGTCACTAATTTGTTGGATGAATAGGGGCTGCACCAAAAAGTAGATTATTGGCATTCTCGTCACAAGGACTTATCAGGGGGACTGCACTCGATCATAGACAATTGATAAATGACTTAGGTAACGGATAATCTAACACTCGTTAAACCGAAAGTTTGATATTCGCTTCGGTAAACGTTTCTCGTAATAACTGTACTAATACACGGGTTTTCTCTGGCAAAAATTCACGTGATGGATAGATCAAAGTCAATTTTATATCAGTGAATTTTTCCCGAGGTAGAATCGTCACCAGTTCACCGGCTTTGAACGCATCTTGGAGTAAAGATATTGGCAACAAGGCCACCCCTTTACCAGAGGTTGCCATGTGCTGTATCAATCCTAAATCATCGGAGCAGAGTCGGATCTTCAGATTGTCTGGTAACGCTGTCATGTTATATCGGCTCACCATAATGGGATGGTCATACAGATGAGATAGCTCTGTAATTGCAGCATGACTATTGAGGTAATCGGCAGAGGCGACTAAGCAGCTCGGAAACCGCAACAAATTTTGTTGAACATAATCCTCATTGGTCACTTTTACCCCTTTAGGTAATAGCTGCATATCGATGTTTTCACGCCTTAAATCGAGACTTTCCTGACTATTAACCACATCGAGCAATACATCGGGAAAGCGTTCGAGATAATCTTCCAATAAAGAGGTAAACAGATTGGAGGTGATGAGTGCAGCAGGAACGGCTATGCGTAACGCACCTTGTAATGACTTATGTTGATTTGTCAGTAAGTTCGCAGCCTGTGCCACACTGCTGAGTGGCTGATTAACTTGTTCGTATAGCAATCGACCATCTTCAGTTAATTCAATTTTGCGTGTGGTGCGGATCAATAATTGACAACCTAACGCTTTTTCAAGTTCTTGTAAGCGTCGACTCACTTTAGAACGTTGAAGGCAGTGGTGTTTCGCCGCCGCGCTGATCCCACCATGTCGAACCGTGAGTACAAACAGGTATAGATCATCCATACTTAGCTTCATTGTCCTGCCTATAGGTTGTAAGTGTCTTGTTTGTCATTCTACTTAATCTAATCCACTGTTTCTATAATAGCGTCCCTTTCAGGTTACTGTGGACCGTTTAATGCAAACTGCCGAACATGCTTTTCGCCGTTGGATGCAAAGTCTTATTATTCTTTTTATTGTTCTTCTTGGCTATATTGTGATTGCCGATCGTTATGCCCCGTTAACGACCGAGAGCCGAGTACAAGGGTATGTCATTCAGATAGCATCTGAAGTCAGTGGTAACGTCATCGGTGTACAGGTTGAAAATAATCAGCAGGTCAGTAAGGGAGATAGCCTCTTTACGATTGATAAGCGTAAATACCAACTGGCAGTCAATAAGGCCAATGTGGCGCTAGAGCAGGCCCACGAGCAAGAAAGTGCTTTATACGCCAAAGTTGAAGCGGGTGACGCCAATGTGGCTACCACCCAAGCGGCATTTGATAATGCCAGCAGTGAATATCAACGTATTCGGCAGCTTGCTGGTAAAAAACTGGTATCAGCCTCGCTGCTTGATAGTTCTCTGGCGAATAACAATGTGTCGTTATCTAACCTGCATGCCGCTCAGCAAGAACGACGAGCACTGCGCGTGCAGTTAGGCACGTCACCTGGGCAAAGCAGTATGGTACGCGCAGCGAATAACAGCTTAGAGCAAGCAGAGCTCAATCTATCACATACACAAATAATGGCCCCCAGTGATGGCGTTATTACCAATCTACAGCTAGAAGTCGGCAGCACAGCCAGTACTAACCAGCCCTTAATGACCTTTATCCCGACGGGTTCATTGTGGATAGCGGCTGATTTTCGCGAAAAAGCGGTGGCACTATTAGATGAGGGAACCGCTGCATTAGTGGCTTTCGATGCTTTTCCTGGTGAAGTTTATTCGTTGAAAATACAGAGCCGTGATTTTGGGGTCGCAGCAGCGCAGCAAAGCCCGAATGGTCAATTGACCAACATAGAAACCAACAACCGCTGGGTGCGTGATGCGCAACGAGTGCGGGTCAATTTAGTCAGTAATATTGCATTGCCTAAGCAACTGTTTATCGGTTCGCGCGCCACTGTCGTGCTGTATCCCAGAGACAACTGGCTATGGGCATTGTTAGGCCAAGCTCAAATTAAGACGGTGAGTTTTCTGCATTACATCTATTAATCTATCTAGCGCCAAGGAACCCCTCTTTTGAAAGTAGATACTTTAAGAAAAACCCAGCGTATATGGTTTGGCAGTGTGACAGGCTTAGCCGTGACGCTGGTTTTTGGTTGGTGGTATGGTCTTTTTGCCGCATTGTTGCCAATGTTCGTCCTGACTAAAATTGATCGATGGAATAGTGGCATTATCATGCAATTGATCATTAGCGTTGTTTGGATCTGTATTCAAGTGACGTTAATCGTTGGTTTTTTACAACCTTATCCTCTGCTTATGACGCTCGCGGTAGGGCTGATGCTGATGTTTAAATGTATCGCGATGACCCATAAAAGCACTTATCTTTTCGGTTATATCGGGCTATTAATCGGCTCTATTTTACTGAATTTTGCTAGCTACAATGGATTTGATCTTGAAGAGTTCGTTATGGGGCTGATTGCGTCAACATTAGTCACAGCGCCCATTGTTGGCTTGGCGTTTTATCTGTTTCCTGAGCAAAATATATTGCCTGCTTCGGCGTTCACTGCTGAACCTACAGCAGCAAAGAGCAGGGCACATGTTGATACCCAGCGTAAAGATCACAATGGTTTGGTGCGTCAGGCGTTATTAGGTTGGTTGATTGCAATGGCGGCATTCATTCTGTTTCAAGTTGCAGATTTAAATGATTCGCTGTCAGCACAGGCATCAATCTTTATCGTGCTAACGCCTATGACGTTGATTGGATCATTAGCGGTCGCAAAGATCCGTATTATTGGCACGTTTCTCGGCTGCTTTGCGGGAATGTTGATCCAACTGACGCTATATACTTGGTCTAATAATGCGCTATTGTTTTTGTTAGCCTATGCCATTGCCGCCGGGATTTTTTGTCGATGGCTAGCGTTAGGGGACATCAAAGCGGGTATCGGTTTTTCAGCCATGTCGGCCTTAACGGTGCCACTGACAACATCGTTTGTTCCCGAGCAAAAAGATGCATTCTTCTCTATCTGCTACCGCTTTAGCTCCATTTTGATGGCGGTAGTCTGCACTTCTTTGGCTATTTGGATTACTCATCATTTTCTGGTACGTATCATTAAAGCTAAGCCTCTAAAGAAAGCGACGGATAACGGAACGCTGCGCTCAGGGATAACGGAACGCTGCGCTGACGGATAACGGAACGCTGTGCTGACGGATAACGGAACGCTGCGCTGACGGATAACAGAACGCTGCGCTGACGGATAACGGAGCGCTGCGCTGACGGATAACGGAACGCTGTGCTGACGGATAACGGAACGCTGTGCTGACGGATAACGGAACGCTGCGCTGACGGATAACGGAACGCTGCGCTCACGGATAACGGAACGCTGCGCTCACGGATAACGGAACGCTGCGCTCACGGATAATAGACTCTGCTATTGAGCTTCTGCTGTGGTTGGCCGAGGCGTAACAACTTGTTCAATAACTTCATTCTCTAACATCGGTTGAGATGTTTCGGCAACGGGGGCTGGTTCACTGAGCATATACCTAGCGAGCCAAGCCGTAAGAGGAATCGTTAATACAATGCCGACACTGCCAGCCAACGCATGAATGATACTCAACGCGATAATGGGGGTATTGATAAACTGAGTCAGTGGCATATCCAAACCCCAAACCATCATAATGGTGGTTAAAGAGCTACCCGCAAAGGCGAGTATCAAGGTGTTGGTCATGGTGCCCATGATATCTCGTCCGATATTCATACTGGCTTTCATCAGCTGCTTTGGGCTGAGCTTTGGATCGGCAATTTTCAGTTCGTTATAGGCGGAGGCAATAGAAATGGCCACATCCATCACTGCGCCAAGGGCTGAAATCATGATGGCGACAAACATTAACCAGCGGATCTGAATTGGTTGAGTGGCCAAATAGATAACATCTTCGCCTTTATCTAAATAGATGCCGGAAAGGTGAGCAAACTCGCCAAATACCTGCGCCATAATGCCGGCCGCAATGACGCCAAGCAAGGTGCCACCCATGGCGCAGAAGCTCTTTTTGTTATAACCAGATACCAGAATGAAATTAACTACAATCTTCAATCCCATCAGGATGATGGTGATAAGTACTGGATTCCACCCGGCAAAAATAGCCGGGATCAAGACTCCGATGATCAGTGCCGCGGTAAAGTAGAGCGACACCACAGAATTTAATCCCTCTTTCTTGCCGAAAGAGAGCAGCAACAGCAGGAAGGCAAAACACATCCAGTAGATAGCCGTCGATCGCTTGTGGTTGTAGGCCCAATATACGGTGCCGTTAGAGGTATCTCTTATCATCATGATAAAGACGTCGCCTTCAGCGACCAGTACATTATGTTGCCTGCTAAGGGGGTTTTGCACTTCGACCACTTTACCGCTTTCTTCTCCCTCTAATATTTCGGCGGTGATCACCTGTAGGCCCGTCAATATGGAGGGCACTCTGGCATCAGGGGCCAGATTGTTTGAGAGCACAGCGACAACGCGAGCTTCTACAAATTCTTGCTGCAGCGGCGTCTTAGGTTTCAAGCTGTCGCTCAAACTGGGAGAAATATAGAAAATTAAGGTTGAAACAATGGCGATGAATAGGGTGAATCGATAGTCTTTTAACATAAGTTTTTTAATATAGATTGTCAGTAACTAAGTGAGCAAAAATATCTTAAGGCCGTCTAACACACCAGTCATTACCGATAATGACAGATTAGCCTGAACAGAAAAAAGGCCTGTTACCAGGCCTTTGTTGAGTGCGATTTAATCAGTGACACAACCTGCATAATCTTGAGTCGGATTGACAAAGTATGAGTTCACGTCATTAACATTGACCGCGTCCAAAATCCCTGGATATTTAGGGTTGTCTGGGTCAATGTTGACACAGATTTCTTTGCTAATCAGTCTATTCCACAGTGCCTGGCCTTCGGCCTTGTCTGTGCGTAGTAAGGTGATAGCGCCATTATCCTGATACTGTTTAATTTCCCAGTTAGGATTGGTGAAGTCGCTGGCATCAACGCCTTTATTGTCCTCAACATATTCAGTTAGCATGTCACGGATAGCGTAAACAGACTCGTTGACTGAGTCATAATAAACATCGTCACCCGTTGCCCAACCAAACTTCTTGATGTTTGAGCCCCAACGATAGCTGTTTAAAGCAACCTTGTATGTCGCAGTCGCATCGAATGGCTTACCATCGATTTCGATGATCTCGATACGGTTACCTTCATTGGTGACTGTATTGTTTTCATCCATGGTTAATGCATCGCCAGCGAGGTCGACAACGAAGTCAATCTTACCGTCGAACTGATCATACATGTAAGCTTTAGCACCTTTCTTAAACGATACGGTAATGTCGCCGTCTTCATAGGTATTAAAGTAAGTGTAAGACCACTCCATATAACGCTTCAGGTTTGCACCCGTCATGTTTATACCGATAAGGGTATTGTCATATTTGTACAGATTAGTGGAATCTTTCTTCGCGTACTCTTGACCGTCAATCAGGTTAGAGCTATCAGAGAATAGAGATGCTGCAGAGACCACGGCTTTAGATTTTTTAATCTGGATTTGGTTAATGAAGTCCATCAACGGCGTATCCATGACTTTAGCAGTATGAATCGTTGAATATAGACGACCCGCTTCATGGTCGTAATCTTCATGCACGGCTTCATCGGCGCCAGTACCCGGGGTAAAGTCACCACCGACTAGACCCAGAACCAATTGAGCATCGGCCTTAGACATGTCATGAACATACTGGAACTGCGAACTTGTTATCTGACTTTCTTCGATATTTTTAGAGGTGACATTGCTCAGAGTTGTATCCACCATCTCCCACTTACCATCGGTGTTCTTCTTAAGCTTAATGTCAGCCTTAGCCAGAGCCCAACCCCACTTGCCCGGCTCGATGATCTTCACACTCTGGCCGCGGTTTGTTTCGTCATAAGTGCCAGACAGTGTCTTATCTTCAGCGGTATCACCGCCTTCAACAGAGATATCGGTTGCAGTGATCTCTTCGCCTGCTGCCGCTTTTTGGATGCTTTCGATATACGTTGCGTGTTCGTGTCCGGCAATAATGACATCGAACTTATCAGCCATTTCAGCCGCAATCTTATGGACACCGGCTCCACCTTCAGAGCTACGTCCGATATGGAAGGCACCAACGATGACATCAGGATTGAATTTTGCGATTAACTTATCAACTGCAGCGCGTGTGGATGCCAGCTCTTCATCAAATTTAAGACCTGCAAAGTGTCCAGGTGCAGACGCTTCCCAGTTAGGGATATTTGATGGGCTCACACCCACGATAGCAACTTTAGCACCATCGACTTCGAAGATTTGGAAAGCACGAATGTAGTTAACATCGTTTTCTTCCCATTTAATGTTGTTCGATACCACGGCACCATTGAAGTGATTCAGGTTACGGTCGATGAAGCTGCGTTCGAAGTTAAATTCATGGTTACCAGGAACCCAGAGATCGTAACCAAGTGAGTTTAAGGTAGACACGACAGGATGCGTTGGATCATCGTTGAACAGTTGAGCTGAGTTGCCTTGAACGGTATCACCGATATCGATCAAGATCATATTTGGGTTTTGTGCTTTTGCCGTCTCAAGCAAGGTAGAAATACGGGTTAAACCAGCATCAGAATCTACCGCATCGAGCGCATAATCATAGCCAAAAATACGGCCGTGGAGATCCGATGTTGCACCAATAGTGATGGTGACTTCGTCGACTTCGTTTTGGCTCTTTACAATGATGTCGGGTGTATTCGTGAGTGTTTTACCTTGTGTGGCTACTGGCGCATAACCACTGTCGGTATTAATTATTGTCTCATCATCGCTACAGCCAGCTAAAGCAGCAAGTACCGCTAAACACAGTACACTGCGAGTAGTTTTTTTCATATTCAACCCCGTATTATTTTAATTGTGCATTATTTGCACATCTATTGACTGAGGCGAGTGGTGACTAGTATTAATAATCAATCCCAATAAGTGATTAAAATTTTCGGTAACCAACCCATAATAAAATTATTTAAACTATTTATAGATAACCCATCTATAAGATAAAAGTGTCTAAATAAATCATTACACTATGTTGTTCCAAATATTTTAATAAAACGCCTCAGTATTTCAGTAAATTACTAAATGGTTAATTAGCTACTTTTTAATAACTTTTAATTAACTGAACTGAATTGTATCGGCTTCAATATTAATGGTCGTGATCAGGTTCACACATAATACGTTACAAAAAGAGACATCTAAGTTGTAAAAGCACACAGTTGAATATTGGGTAACTGATATTTAGTGCTTATAGGAAATTTTAGCGTAGCAGCGATGATATTAGAGCTAGGTGAACATTTGGTAATATCTCTAACATCACTCGAGATTTTTATTCATACATGCATAATGTATTAATTGCTAATATAGTGAGCGGGTATATATACTAAAACATGTACAATATACTATCTTCATAACGTCTGCGGAGTAAGCTGAGAAGCAACGTGTGGTGCATTACTGATAAGCCTAAATATTAAGTTGAAATAACGAGTTTGGGCTTATTAGCAGCTATTAAAAAAGCCAGACGGAGAGACCGACTGGCTTTTTTAATGGATAAATTCAAGTTATGGCAGTTTCAAGCTAACCATATCTTAATATCATCATTTTAACGAATGCGTCTTCTTAGCCCCAGTAACACCAATACCCCAATCCATAATGATCCCAGCGCCCCGCCTGATGACTCAGTGGTAGGTTTAGTGGGTTCTGTTGGCGTGGTTAAATCAGTATTTCTCACGGTGAGATTCACTGTTTTAGTGATCGTTTGATCGAGAGAGTCTTTAACGGTAAGGCTAAAGCTCACCATTGAATCAAGGCTCACACTTGGTGCAGTAAAAACTAACTCTGCTTGAGTGGTACTTGCCAAATTCACTTTAGGTCCAGCAGTCTGAGCCCATTGATAAGTGGGCTTATCGCCGTTACTTGAGCCAATAAGACTCACTTGCTGTGCTTCACTCACAACCGAAACGGCTGCAATATCTAATCTAAATGGAGAGGCTATAAACTTGTCTTTTACGGTAATACTAATTTCATTATTTGCTTTAGCATCCTGACTATCGGTAATCGTGACTTTAAATCCGAAATCCGTATCCATTGTCACTTTAGGTGCAATAAAAGTCAGCGTAGCACTGTCGGTATCTACAGGCTTAACATCAGCGCCTGATGTTTGCTCCCAAAGGAAGATGGCATCAGTAATATTTGCCGTCGCCGTTAAGGTCACGCTATCACCTTCAATCACAGGTTCTGTTGCTGCAATACTCACACTCGGAGTCACAGCTGGAATGTCACTACACTTGTTCTTATAAACAAAGTCAGTCCATTCTGGATGGTCGACATAAGGGTTACGGTTACCTTGATATTCAAATACTACATCATTACGATTGCGCTCAAAATTATCAACAGGATCGTTAGCATGCCACTCAAGCAAGGTACATAGTTTACCCATTTCGCCAGGTTTGGAGTTGTCACTGTTTGTGGCAGTCCCCGTTCTATCGACCAAGACAAGGTCAGGCATATCTGTATCACTGCCGACTTCATAACGAGTGTCCATATAGAACATCATGCGTGCGACATCACCTTTAACCGCTTCTCTTGGTTCCCACGAAATAGAGCCATTTTTAAGATTATCAGGCGCTTCAGCGACCGCACTGCCACCGTTATCAAAATCATTGTTACTACGCTGAGAATTCATCGACGTATCAGAAGGGCGCAGGTGATGAATGTCGGTATAGCCATGCTGAGAACTCTTAGGAAAACCATGACTCTTAGCCCATACGTGCTCACGGTTCCAGTAATCTGGATTATTAACACCTGATGCATTTTGATTTTTAGGAATAGAGTTGCCTTTGTAAAGCAAAATAACGTTATTGGCATTAGCAGGATCTTCATCGGTGAAGGTCAATGCCGTCCACACTTCAGCATAACTTAACTGCTTATGACGGGCAGAAATATCCTTGTTAATGGCCTTTTTAAATTCAACCATATCAGTGTTATCAGCGGCATTAGCTGACGCATAATAAGTTGTTATATCAAAATCGGCACGATTAGCAATAGGAGTAATATCAGGGCAATTGGTACAGATATCCCCTTTCGCTGCATAGGCTGAGCTGACAGAGAGAAAGGCGGTTAACAATAATAGTCTTTTCATTATACAGAATTCAGTGTTTCCAAATTGAACAGTAATTAAATCATAATTGAGAGGCTAAAGTAGGCCTTAAGACTGATAACTAGGGGCATATTTGTGAAATAGATCCCACTTTTAGAACGCAAACCTCAACCTTAAGCTGACATGTTAAAAACAATTACTATTAATTAGTTTTACCTAATGACATTCAAGCGGTTACGTGGGCAACATTATGGTAACGCTATTTATCTATTCAGCCGTCGCTAAAGAGAAAAAGAGCACATAAAATGGTTTGTAGGTGTTTTGCTGTAAATTAACACTAAAGGTTTTTTTACCGCCATCCTTGCTTCAGATGGCTTTAGGGATTGTGGTTGGCCGCTGAGAATGGTGTTTTAAACATCTATCCGTTGACGTTCTCAGCGAGCGGAGGGGTATTTTTGCTGCGCTTGTGTTGGTACATACGTGCATCGGCAAGGGCGAGGCATTCAGATTGATTGCTACTTTCCCGCGCGTGCGCTATTCCATAACTGATCCCAGAGTGTGGCCATTTCGACTGCATTGCGCTTTGACAATGCATCATCATCCGGCCAATGTCCTCTACCGCTGACGGCATATCGCTAAACAATTGAGCATTGAGTAACCACACAAACTCATCACCGCCAGTACGAAATACTTCACCTTTACTATCAAGGGCATTTGTCATGGTTTTAGCACCATAGCGTAATAAGGCATCGCCCTGGTTGTGGCCGATCTCGTCATTAACTAATTTCATTCCATCGTAATCGATAAAGGTAATAATGTAGTTGTCATCGACCTTAGCTAATGCTTCGCTCAGGGCGTAGCGGTTGCCTATATGCGTTAAGGGGTCGATTCTGGCTTGATAATAGGTGCGGGAGTAATCTTGTTTTTTCTGTTGTAACCAAGCCGCTAGAGAGAGCAGTATACAAAAACAATCGCCAGTTAAGGCCAGCATAACGATGAGTTCGGCATGTCGTTGTCCCGTTAATACATCGCTATGAGACAAGATATAGTAAAGCATGGACAGGCCATACATGAGGTTACCCAGTAGATAGTATTTGGCTCTGAAATCATTAGAAGCCAGCATTTTTATGCCAATAACAATGGCAAGCGGCACCCAGATTAGCGCGATGATATGGGAAATAGTAAATGCGATTGAAAAGCTTAACAACGGCAAGATAAAGCCAATAATCAGGCAAACGATAGACAGGCCATTAAAGAGTTTTTCCAGACGCTTATGCAGAGAGTCAAAGTTAAATAATAACTTAGTAAATTGACTGGCCGAAGCGATGGCAAAAGGAAATATCACGATACCAAGATAGCTGGTATTAATAGTTTGGATGTTAAATATATCATCGATTAAGCCTGAGGCTGCAGCCCAACCTAAACCGTGTAACCCAATATAAGCCGAACAGGCAAGGGTGACGATTAAGCGTGTTTTGACATACAGAATTAAAGCAATGGTGGCCAGCGTGAGCATGGTGGCAATAGAAAAGAGTGTCACCGTGTTAGTGATAAATTGCTTGTGGTAAAAACTGGCGCTGTTAGTGATATCAACCGACAGTGGCAACGCAAAATGCTCAGCGTTAATGTAGAGCCAAAGGTAACCACTCTCTTGCTGACTTAAAGGTAATTCAAACGCCTGAGTGTGCATTAGCACAGGGGTGTTGTTATCCCCATGTTGTGAAAAGTTAATCACTGCAGTATTTAGGTATTGTTCAGACTCCCAAAATCCAAGCCCCTGATCGACAAAATTAGCATTGATCCTGACGAACCAGTTTGCTGGTAATGCAGCCTGATTATTCAGCTTTAGCCGGGCGGCATAGGTACCCGATTGGTTAACCAATGAGGTTTTGATGGGAGTTGATGCTTGGTATAAATGTTTAAGCGTTTCAAGTGATACAGGGAGAGAGTCAGGCACTGTGTTAATTTTGCGCCAAATCGCAGTATCTTGAATGACAATGTCTGTGGTGTTTGTTAGCTGGGTTTCAAACTCAGCAGAGTTTGAAAAAGAGCTAAAAAAAACCATTATCCAGAGCAAGATTAATGCCGAGACACGCTTGATTTTCATGTTGTTATTTTGTTGCTATTAAGTGTGTAGTCACATTAACATAGATGCTCAACGACCAAGTAGTGTTTAAAGACAGAAAGTGCCTTATCGAGAGACTAAAATGGCATGTCTTTTAGACCATCCGCCGTCAATCAAAAAAGCGCCGCGTTTTAGGGGCACTTATTGCTAGGCTAACAAGGATAGAATTGGACTGAGTGGCCTAATGATTTCTTTTTTAGAGAGAACGATATGAAAAAAATAGCCTTCAACTTAATCGTCGCTAGCCTCCTATATGCCGCGACTCCCGCTTTAGCAGGCGACAGTGCAGTTTTATTAGACAAGGATGTAGCTGTAGGCGAAAACACCCCCAGTGATTTTTTCTCTCTGAGTGAAATAAAAACCGCACCGCAGACAACCATCCCCTCGCTCGACTATGTTGCCGCCAGCGATGATGAAAAACTGGCACTACGCGCTTACTTACCTAGCGACCCCAAAGCGGTGGTGATCTTTTATCATGGTGCAGGCGCCCACAGTGGCCTTATTTATCCCCATGTTGGCGCAGGCTTACGTGATGAATTTAACATTGCGGTATTCACACCGGATCTTCGTGGTCACGGCTCATCATCTGGTCCTAGGGGCGATGCCCCCGATAAGGAACAAGTGTGGCAAGACATTAATAGTGTCATTGAATATGCACGCCAACGCTACCCAAGCTTGCCACTCTATATGGCTGGTCATTCATCGGGATCTGGGCTAATACTCAATTACTCAAGCTGGGATCAACACGCCTCTGTCGATGGCTACTTCTTTATTGCACCGTATTTTGGTTTCCGTTCAGAAACGGATCATGATGAACCAAAGCCGTTTTCGTTTAGCACTGTCAGCGTTTCCTCTTTTGTGACTAATGCGATGAGTGGCGGTTTATTGATGGGGCATTCAAAGGCGGTTCAATATCATTTCCCGCAACAGGTCTTAGATGACAACCCTAAGATCGTATCGTTTAATACCGTTAATATGTCTAATGCCCTGACTCCCGAAGCGCCCGATGAACAGCTAGCACAGCTTCAACGATACGATTTATGGATTGGTGATAAAGACGAAGCCTTTGACGCTAATAAAGTCATCGCCTTTGCCGAGGCCAACCCTCCACAATATGCCGCTCATACATTACAAAAAGTGACTAACGAAAATCATTTTTCTATTCTGTTAAACGCTCATCAATATATCGGCAACTCAATTTTAGACCGACTTAAAGCGAGTGAAATAGACGTTAAAAAACAGAAGTAGCCCAAGAGTCAGGATTGTTGGCGCTCATTTTATAGTGAGTGAGCCGCCTTGGCTGAACTTTGGCAATTCCATCCCCACAACAATATTGGGACTATAAAAGCGACGGCAGATAGGTTAATGGCTAATTCGACTCCCAATATCTAAGTTTACTCTCGCTCCACTTAATACAAGCGCATGAGTTATTACAAAGGGGTCTATCTAAAACACGCTATAGCGATAGACAGAAACAGCTATATTCACCACAATCTGCAACCTAAATGGCAGGAATGCCAAAGCGTTTGAAAAATATAACGTTTTGTTTGTTTTTTGTTTGAAACTTGTTATTAAATATAGTTGGTTAGTGTTGTGGTTATAAATAAGAATCAAGCGGTGATGGCCGTAACAATTTTACTGTTGACGTTAGTGGTTGGCGCGACTCAATTAGCCAATGACGGGCTCTTTTTACGCTTGTTATTAGGGCTCAGTTTAGGCTTTGCCTTAGCCAAAGGCGCCGTTGGTTTTGCCGGTAGTATTAACCGAGCTTACCGCCGTGGTTCAACGCAGTTACTGCAAACCCTAATGTTTATGTTTGTCATCACAGCAATCATCAATGCCGGTTTACTGCTTAATGCTGGCAGCCAGCAATATGATTTATGGATTAATCCTATCAATGCAGGGCTGCTTATTGGCGGCATCATGTTTGGCGCAGGCATGAGCTTATCAAGCTGCTGCGCAACCGGCATGATGGTGGAGTTTGTCAGTGATGTCCCAAGAGCTGCAACGACACTGGTGTTTTTTGGTGCCGGCGTCTTCTTTGGTTTTCCATTACAAAGCAGCCAAAGCTGGATAACCGATTCGTGGTTTTCGTCAGCAAGCTATCAAGGTAAAGGCGTGTTTTTACCGGACTTGTTTGCTGGTACACCGCTGAATGGTTATTTTATGTCTATATTAGTGACCCTGTTTTTAGCATTAAGCGTGGTGGTTATTGCCAAAAAGTATGAAAACTATCGCCGTCGCAATGGCTCATATTTAGGTGTGTCGGGTGAAATTGAGCGACAGAATATTCAACGCCAAAGTAATCAAAATGGCGAAGATAACTCATTCACATTATTCAGCCGTGAAACATATCAAAACTGGTTCGCTAACCTCTGGCAAATGCGCACCACCGCGTTAGTCATCGCGGTTATCTTTGGCATCATGATGGCAAGTACCGGCGCAGGCTGGGGAGCATCGACACCCTTTGGTATTTGGTTTGCAAAGGGATTGATGTTATTTGGGGTTGAATTAAACACCATTACTGAGATAAGCCAGCGACCAGAGGCGATGTTTACCACGCCGTTTTTTGAACATGGCGTGTCAGTGCAAAACTTTGCGATTTTATTAGGCACCTTAATTGCGGTGTTGTTTATGGGAAAATTTAAGTTTTCATTTACTCTAAACCACTCCGCTAAACAGCTGGCGCTTTTTGCTTTAGGTGGATTATTAATGGGATTTGGTACTCGTTTTGCCAATGGCTGTAATGTCGGAGCATTGTTCACCCCTATTGCTAACTTCTCATTATCTGGATGGGTGTATTTACTGGTAATGATTGGTGGTGCTATCGCTGGCAACCGTTTCCAACAAGCAGTGATGAAGTAACATCGTTAGAGTGCTATTGAAGTATATTAATGGTTGATGAAGCAGGCTGAATCATCAACCATTAAAGATATGGATAGGGGAGGAGTAAACGGCTCGAATGCCATCTTGCCTTTTCGAAAGGACAGTGCTTCGTGGTAAGAATATTCTTTCTCTTTGTTACACATCATGCAAAAGCGATTCGCTAGGAAGAGCATGTGACAAAGGCAGAAGATATGACTGTTCGTCTTTCACTTTGATTGTAATTCAGGGTAATGGATGTAGTGCATTGCTATAGGCCTTTCCTTTACACCACTTCCCGTTTTGATGCTGCCTTTTAAACTCACACATCGCGTCCCAACGACCGC
Organism: Shewanella sp. Choline-02u-19; assembly: GCF_002836205.1. Lineage (NCBI taxonomy): Bacteria > Pseudomonadati > Pseudomonadota > Gammaproteobacteria > Alteromonadales > Shewanellaceae > Shewanella > Shewanella sp. Choline-02u-19. Next base: position 2,808,422 of record NZ_PJBE01000013.1, on the reverse strand, counting down.
TAATACCACTGTATTGACGACGAAACTCTTTCGCTGACGTTATCCAGGTATCAGGTGAGATACCTAGACAATCGAGTAGTTTAGGGCGACTTGAGTCTATAAACCCTCTCTTATCTGGTCTGATAGCTTTGCCAGTCCAATCGATAAGTTCCAGATAATCACAAAAGTGAAATGGAATACCTGATTGAGTTGTAAGGTGGGTTGAACCATTAAATTCGGCGAGGGGCTTTAATGATTGCTCATTTGAATGTTCTGAGTGCTTTGCAGAGTCTGTCTCGGTCGTATTAAGTTCAGTCATTCGCTCTTGGATTGAGGTGAAGTCAGAGGTTTGCACGCTATCAGCAATCCCTGCTCTGATGGGGTTTAAATCAACATACATCATGCATGCTAGCAGTGCTTGTTCATCGAGTAAGGCTTGAGATTTGAAACGTCCCTCCCAGAAAGCGCCTTTACACTCATCTTCTCGATTTGCCCTGCGGGCTATCTCTTCATTTAGGCACCTCATAAACCAAGAAATGCTAGATAAACGCTCATGCCACTCAGCAAGTAAGCCATCAAGGAGCATACGTTCCCCTTCAATCAAGGTGTCACCATTCAAATACTTAGTCGCTACATCATGACCTTTGGTCACCTGACACCACCGAGTAATGACTTCGCGGTGACTCAAAGACTTGGCTTTATCAACGTCAATCTTAAGCACTAAATGGTAGTGATTGTTCATTACGGCATAAGCGCATATATCAATACAAAAGATGTTTGAAAGCGCTTTAATTTTATCAATAATCCAACCCCGCCTATGCTCGAAGCTCTTACCCGAGACTTTATCTTCACCGCAGAGATAGGCTCGTCTGACACAACGATTAATGATGTGATAAAAAGGCGTCGTTTCAGCATCTATTAGGGTTCTTCTTGCGGAGGTCATAATGACAATCCTTCACTAGGCAGTACCAGTTCGGTCATTAAAGCCTAGTAGAGGATGGTTTAAAGTACAAAAGATATGGCTGTCCTGTCTTTTCCTGTCTTTTACTGTCTTTTCTGATAATTGGTATCACAACACGGCTTGATAATTTGAACTGAGGAGTTTACGGCGAAATATTATGCTACTGATATTTTATTTTATTTATACAGCAGAACACTAAAGGTGATAGTCATCTTTATTTACAATAGCTTGATGATATTCGAACTCGCAGCCCCTATCCAATAAGGGGTGAAGGGTTTTACAGGAAATTAAATTGTACCTATAGTTATTGAATAAGCAGTTTATGAAGTGTGTTGTTTGTGTTTAACCTGACGTTTTTATAACGAATAAAGACGATAGTTAATTTATCAACTGATAAGCCTGATACAAACAACAAGTTTATTAATTGGAGCTGTATATGACTTCTAACAAAAGTAAGGTAGAGCTATTCCCCTTACTTCATTTACTTGATGATTTTAGCCAATTTCAGCTACAGGGTGGCTTCGTCCAAACATTAGCTGAAAAAGACTTACGCCTTCAGGCTCCGCCCTCAGCTAGGGGTGATGAATTATCAAATATCCCTTGTGTGAGTGTTTATGATGCTCCACTTCATACCGATATTGCTGACTTACAACGGTATTTTTGTGCCAAAAGTAAAGATAACCAATTAGTCAGCCATGAGATATTTAAAAATCTTGTATCTGTTAACCCTATATCGCGAAATAGGCATCAAAGACAATATCAATTAGTGGCTTTTTTAGAGGAGAAGAAGCAAACACCAGTGGCATTTGTGACCTTTAATGTTGGCTTGCTCGACTCTTGGTATACGGATGGTCAACCCAGTGATGAGAGGCATGTTGGTGTTTGCTGCTATTTATTGTATGCCTACGTCGTACCGGAGTTCCGTCATCTTGGTATCGGTAGCTGCCTTTTTCACCTGATTTCGAATTTATTTTGGTCTCAGCTGCAGTTCATCGATGCACAGACGCAGGCTCATGAACTCACGATGGTACCTTTGGTTTATGAGAGTTCGGCAGCAAAAGGAGCCGAAGGATTACTGCATCAAGTTGAAAGAAATATTAATCAATATAAGGCACTACTATTAACTAATAATACCTCTTTGAAAATTGACTCTTGCATGAGTAACTTTTCTTAGTTTATGGCGCAGGAGTGCATAGCTAGGTTTTTCCTTAGTGGATTTCGTATGCAGGAGAAGTGATGATGTGAGGGCGTTTATTGCTAGCCTAGAGCCCCATAGCAAACGGGTTGCTTTGAGGTTCTAGACTCGCTCCGAAATTACTCTGGATCATAATCCAACACTGGTGCCAACCACCTCTCCGTATCCTCAATACTCATCCCCTTACGCTCAGCATAATCCTCAACCTGATCGCGGCCAATATTGGTCACGCCAAAGTAACGCGACTTAGGATGGGCAAAGTACCAACCCGATACCGCTGCGGTTGGGAACATGGCATAGCTTTCGGTGATGTTAAGGTTGATAGTCTCGTCAGGCTTGAGTAAATCCCACAGCAAGCCTTTCTCAGTGTGATCTGGGCAAGCGGGGTAGCCTGGTGCAGGACGAATACCTTTGTACTTTTCACGAATAAGCGACTCGTTATCGAGTACCTCGTCGCTTGCATAACCCCAAAACTCTTTACGTACTCGCTCATGCATACGCTCGGCAAAGGCTTCGGCTAAACGGTCAGCCAAGCATTTGAGCATGATGGCGCTGTAGTCATCGTGATCTGCTTCAAAACGGGCGACATGCTCGTCAATGCCATGACCTGTCGTGACGGCAAAGCCGCCCATGTAATCGGCCACGCCGCTGTCTTTTGGCGCGACAAAGTCAGACAGACAGAAGTTGTCGTTGCCGACGCGTTCAATCTGCATCCGCAGGTGATGAGTGGTTAGCTCAAGCTCGGTGCGCGTCTCATCGGTGTAAAGTTCAATGTCGTCATGGTTAACGGTATTGGCTGGAAACAGGCCGATAACCGCTTTAGCGGTGAGCCACTTTTCATCGATGATCTGTTTAAGCATGGCTTTGCCATCGGCAAATAGCTTAGTCGCCTCTTCGCCAACCACCTTATCGGTTAATATTTGCGGGAAATGACCGTGTAACTCCCAGCTGCGGAAAAATGGCGTCCAGTCGATACGTGCCACTAAATCCTCTAACGGATAGTCATCAAACACTTGACGGCCAAGGACGTTAGGCACAAACGGGGTGTAGTTTTCCCAGTCATGCTGACAGCGATTTTCACGCGCCGCTTCAATGGAGGTGATGATCTTACGTTTGGTTTGTGACAGGCGCTTTTCGCGCATCACGTCATATTCTTGATAAGCCGCGTCGATAGTGGCTTGACGCGTTTGGTTATTAATCAGCTTCGACACCATAGGCACGGCGCGTGAAGCATCGGCGATATAGATGGCGCCTGTCGGTGCATGCGGCGCAATCTTGACCGCAGTATGGATTTTAGAGCAAGTTGCGCCACCAATAATCGACGGTATGGTTAAGCCCGCTTTATGGAAGGCTTTAACGTTATGCACCATTTCGTCGAGACTCGGGGTAATGAGCCCTGACATGCCGATGATGTCGACGTTTTCACGCACGGCGACATCGATGATCTTCTCAACCGGCACCATTACGCCTAAATCAATGACTTCATAGCCGTTACAGGCTAATACCACGCCGACAATGTTCTTGCCGATATCGTGCACATCACCTTTTACGGTGACCATTAAAATCTTACCGTTTGACTGCCCAGGGGTTTTCTCGAGTTCGATATAGGGGTTAAGGTACGCGACTGCTTTTTTCATTACGCGGGCAGATTTGACCACTTGTGGCAGGAACATCTTGCCGGAGCCAAACAGGTCGCCAACCACGTTCATGCCGTCCATCAAGGCACCTTCAATGACATCCAGTGGGCGCGTGGCAGCGGCTCGAGCCTCTTCGGTGTCTTCATCGATAAAGTCAGTAATGCCTTTAACCAGCGCATGAGACAGACGTTTGTTCACGTCCCAGCTACGCCACTCTAAATCTTCTTTCTTAGCGACTTGGCTACCGTCGCCACGAAACTTTTCGGCAACTTCTAACAGCAGTTCGGTGTTGTTGGTCAGTTCACCGTTGGCATCGAGTGCAGTGCAAGGTAGGTTTTGCACTATGGCCTCGACTCTCTCCTTTAACTCGGGATCAATATCATCATAAATTGCCAGCTGACCGGCGTTAACAATCCCCATGTCCATGCCCGCTTGAATAGCGTGATAGAGGAACACGGCGTGAATGGCTTCGCGCACTGGGTTGTTACCCCTGAACGAGAATGACACATTCGACACACCGCCGGAGATCATGGCATGGGGCAGGGTGCGTTTGATTTCGGCTGTCGCTTCAATAAAGTCGACGGCGTAGTTGTCGTGCTCTTCAATCCCGGTGGCGATGGCAAAAATGTTGGGGTCGAAGATAATATCTTCTGGCGGAAAGCCCACTTTATCGACCAGCACGCGATAGGCGCGGGTACAAATTTCAATTTTACGCGCTTTAGTGTCGGCTTGGCCCTGTTCATCGAACGCCATGATAATTGCCGCGGCGCCATAGCGTTTGACTAAGGTGGCTTGCTGGATAAACTTGGCTTCGCCCTCTTTAAGGGAGATGGAATTAACGATGCCTTTACCCTGAATACACTTAAGCCCGGCTTCAATCACTTCCCACTTAGAGGAGTCGATCATGATCGGCACCCGTGATATGTCGGGCTCAGAGGCGATAAGGTTGAGGAATTTGTGCATCATCTCGGCACCATCGAGCATGCCTTCATCCATGTTGATATCGATGATCTGCGCGCCGCTCTCGACTTGCTCGCGGGCAACACTGAGGGCTTCTTCATATTCGCCAGTTTTAATCAGCCGCAAAAATTTGGCAGAACCAGTGACGTTGGTACGCTCACCGACGTTTAAAAACAGCGAGTTTTCATCAATGGTCAGCGGCTCAAGCCCTGATAAACGGCAAGCCACTGCGATGTCTGGTAGTACGCGGGCGTCATGCCTAATCACGGCATCACGGATAGCGCGGATATGCTCTGGCGTGCTGCCGCAGCAACCGCCAATAATGTTTAAAAAGCCCTCTTCAGCCCACTCTTCAATGACTTCTGCCATCTGCTCTGGGGTTTCATCGTAGCCGCCAAATTCGTTGGGTAGACCGGCATTAGGGTGCGCCGACACATAGCATTCAGAGATTTTTGATAGCTCTTCGACATAAGCGCGCAGCTCTTTTGGCCCTAATGCACAGTTAAGACCAATCGATAGTGGCTTAACATGGCGCAGTGAGTTGTAAAAGGCTTCGGTGGTTTGTCCGGTTAAGGTACGCCCTGATGCATCGGTGATGGTGCCTGAGATCATGATTGGCAGGCGGAAACCTTGAGTGTCGTATACGGTTTCAATGGCAAACAGTGCGGCTTTGGCGTTAAGGGTATCGAAAATGGTCTCAACCATAATGATATCCGCGCCGCCAGCGATGAGGGCATCTATCGATTCAACATAGGCTTCAACCAGCTCGTCAAAACTGACGTTACGGTAGCCGGGATCGTTGACATCGGGGCTGATTGAACAAGTGCGGTTGGTTGGGCCGAGTACACCCGCCACAAAACATTGGCGACCTGTTTCTGCTTCAACTTCATTGGCCGCTTCTCGGGCAAGGCGCGCTCCGGCTAAGTTTATCGCGGCTGAATGCTCCTGCATGTCGTAGTCAGCCATGGCAATACGGGTTGCATTGAAGGTATTGGTTTCAATGATGTCGGAGCCAGCCAATAAATAATCTTTATGGATCTGCTTAATCGCAGCTGACTGAGTGAGCACCAGCATGTCATTGTTGCCCTTTACATCGCAATGCCAGTCTTTAAATGGTTCGCCGCGAAAGTCTTCCTCTTCAAATTTGCGATCTTGGATCATGGTGCCCATTGCACCATCAAGCAGCAGGATCTCTTGCTGTAATTTTTGGGTTAGCACCGCTAGCACTTTTTTAGCCGTGTCTTGAGTATGCGGGGCAGTTGTTGGGGTACGTGTTGCCATAGAATATTCCTACCAATTACAGAGTCGCAAAATATAAATTTCAGTAAACGTTGTCCGTGTTTATCAGTTAAGTATTTGCGATACTTGCGTGACATTATTTTGTTTGGACATTTATACGTATAGACGTCCATAATACGTGAGTCGATGTCAGAAGTGCAAGTACTAAAAGTTGATAATTTTTCAGTGTGAATTGATGATAATTTTTATGTAAGTCACTGATAAATATAATATGTGGAATGTTGCAATGCAAAATACTAGAGTGGTTTTACTGCGGCACGGTGCTTGTGAAGGTGGTAATATTTTACGCGGTCATACCGACGTCATGCTGAATTTAGCCGGAAAAGAGCAGCTAAATAGGGCTATATCGAGGCTGTTAACAAGCAAAACCGGGGTCGCGGCGCAAAACAAGATAGCGGATCTGGTGGTCAGTTCGCCGCTATTGCGTTGTGCTTTACCCGCGAAGATATTTGCACAGCAGTACGGTATCGATTTTATTGAGCAGGCCGCTTTTATGGAGCTCAATTTTGGCGATTGGGATGGCCAATCTTTTAGCGCACTTTATCAGCAGTATAGTAGCGAGCTTGATGCTTATTGGGCTAACCCTTGGCAACATACTCCGCCCAATGGCGAGACGATGCAGGTCTTTGAAGCTAGAATTGATACTGCGTGGCGGTCACTCGTTGAGCTGCACCAAGGTAAGGTGATTGTATTAGTGACTCATGGCGGCGTGATCAGGCACTTAATGGCAAAATCGTTGCAATTAAAACAGTGCGCGGGGATCTACAGCGCGTTGAAACTGCCCTATGCCGCAACCGTGGTGATTGATGTATTGCATGATGGCGAGCAACAGCACTTAAGCCTTAATTGGGGGCTGGAATAGCGACTTATATGGGATAAGTTTGATGCAATAGCATGGAAATTGAGCCATCAGCCAAATAGTAATTGATCAAGTTCAATTACTATTTGGGTGAGCGTGGTAAACTGCGTGATACTCGCGTAAAAATACGCTAGAGAACACACTTATTAAGTGGGTCATTAAGAACGAGTCATCAAGTTAGGTGCTTAACCGCATCAATTGGGAACCGGTAGCTTAAGCAATACAAGCTAATAGTCCGGACTGTACCCGCAACTGTATGAGCGCTAGAGCAATATTTTAGCCCTCAAGTCAGATACCAGCCTAACTTTTGATAGATAAGCACTTCACACTAGATAACAACTTGAGCGGGCGTCTCAAGGGAGTTTATTCAATAATGTTTTATGGTTTATTCAATGTCTAAGCAGGCATTAGAAACAGTACTGGCAGTGAGCGGTTTAGGCTGGCAGTTAAATGGCCAAGCCATTTTGTCTGACATCAATTTTAGTTTAGCGAAAGGGCAGATGCTGGGCATTATTGGCCCTAATGGCGCGGGTAAGTCGAGTCTGCTGCGCTGCCTATATCGTTTTATTAAACCGACCACTGGCCACATTCAGCTGTTTGGTGAAGATATCTCGGTGTTATCTGCCAAAGCATTTGCCAAGCAAATTGCCGTGGTGCTGCAAGACACGCCACATCACTTTGAGATGACAACCACTCAGTTGGTTAGCCTCGGGTTAACACCGCATAAGGGCGCCTTTGAATTTACCAATGCCAGCGATCGCCAAGTGGTGACGCAGGCGCTGGTTAAAGTCGGCTTAACGCATAAAGCGCATCAAGCGTATGAAAGCCTATCTGGCGGTGAAAAGCAGCGTGCATTAATTGCTCGTGCAATAGTACAGCGACCACAACTGCTTATATTAGATGAGCCCACCAATCACCTCGATATTCGTTATCAAATCCAAACATTAGAGCTACTGCACACGCTTAATATTACCGTGATCACCTCTATTCATGATCTCAATTTAGCGAGTGCGCTTTGCGATGAGTTATTGCTGCTTGATAAGGGCCGCTGCTTGGCAAAAGGGACGCCCAAAGCGGTGTTGACTGAACAACGTATTGGTGAGGTATTTGATGTGTGCTGCGAAGTTAAAGCCCATCCGCAACATGGTAATCCTTTGATTAGTTACTTTTATGGTTATACCCGCAGTGACGTTATATCGGCCGCTGAAGCAAAAGCCGTTGCGAGTGCAGTGACTCATTCAGTGACCGTAGATAAAGGAACAACTGATGCCTAGGTCATTAGGAGTGGCTCCGCAAGCGACGGGTTGGAAACAGCCACTTGATGTATTGCTGCTGTCTGGCTTGCTGTTGCTGGGGTTAATCACCCCGTTCGCGGCAACCAGTTTTGGCGCCGCAAGTATTACCAGTGGCGATGTGTTGCAGGTCTTCAGCCATAAGATTTTTGGAATGGGTGGCTCCATGGGCGTGACCGAACGCATTGTGTGGGAACTGAGATTACCGCGAGTAATATTGGCGTTTATTGCGGGGGCAGGATTGTCGATTGCCGGCAGCGTACTGCAAACCGTGACCCGTAATCCGTTAGCCGACCCCTATCTATTTGGCATCTCTTCTGGCGCATCATTTGGCGCGGTAGTGGTACTAACCCTTTTTAGTCAGAGCATATTGTGGCTGAGCTTGCCGTTGGGCGCATTTATCGGCGCTAGCCTGTCGGTATTAATGGTGCTCAGTTTATGTGGCCGCAATTTAACGACTCAGGTTGAGCGTATGCTGCTCTCTGGGGTGGCGATATCCTTTATGTTTGGCGCGATGGCGAGTCTGTTGCTGTATTTTTCAAGCCCTCAAGCTGCCGCTTCGGTGCTGTTTTGGAGCTTAGGCAGCTTTGCTAAAGCCAGTTGGTTTGGATTGATATTACCGGCGATTATCGTGTCGGTATGTACTGTGATTATTCTGCTTTTTAAACGTCAAATTGTGGCGATGCGTGCGGGGGATGAAACCGCGCATACGTTAGGGATTAACGTAGGACGATTGCGTTTATCGATGTTGCTACTGTGTTCACTCATCACCGCCATTTTAGTCGCCAATTGTGGTGGCATTGGTTTTATCGGTTTGATGGTGCCACACACAGTACGATTACTGTTTCCAGGAAGATATCCGCTATTGCTTACCGCCGCGGTTGGCGGATTATTTATGGTGTGGGTTGATGTATTGGCGCGGACTTTATTGAGTTACCAAGAGCTACCAGTGGGCATTATAACCTCGGTGATGGGTAGCGTATTTTTCCTATTTATTTTAGGCGGCCGCAGTGCAAAGCGGATTTAAGCTGAGCCGTTGTATTAATTTGTCCTTGTTCGGGATGATGGGAGTATAAGATTAGATGTTTAATATTAAGCCATTGAGTGCAGAATTTGATGCCGAAATTCAACACAAGATTGACACGAAAACCAAGCCCCTTGGCGCGCTTGGTGATCTAGAGGCGCTTGCATTACAGATTGCAAAAGTGCTCGGTAAAGATAGTCCCAGCATCACTAATCCTAAGTTGATTGTATTTGCAGCCGACCACGGTATTGCTAATTCTGGTGTATCGATAGCGCCAAGTGAAGTGACCTGCCAAATGGTGAGAAACTTTATGGCCGGCGGCGCCGCGATAAATGTATTTACTCGCCAAGTGGGCCTAGATCTTGAGGTGATTGACTGTGGTGTTTTACAGCCATTTGATCGCGACAGCGGTGTTATTGATCAACGTTTAGGCGCGGGAACTGGGCCTATCCATAAACGTGCAGCCATGACGCTTGGCGCCGTGAAGCAAGGCTTTGACATGGCGACGGCGCGTATTCAGCTGCACCATGAAAATGGCTGTAACTTAATTGCGCTGGGCGAGATGGGGATAGGTAACACCTCTTCTGCAGCCGCGATTATGTCGGTGTTAACCGGAATTCCGGCGGCTGAATGTGTAGGGCGTGGTACTGGGATTGATGCGTCGACATTTAAACGCAAGCAGATGCTCGTTGAGCAAGCGATGCTATTACATCACAGCGAGCTTGACGATCCAATGCAGGTGTTGGCTTGTATCGGTGGCTTTGAAATTGTGCAGATGACGGGGGCAATTTTGGCCGCAGCCGAGCGGAGTATGCTGGTGGTTATTGACGGCTTTATAGCCTCTGCGGCGGCATTAGTGGCGATTAATATCAATGCTGCTTGCCGCGATTATATGATCTTCTCTCATCAATCAGACGAGAAGGGCCACTACTTAATGCTGGAGTGTATGCAGGCCAAACCCTTGCTCAAATTGGGCATGAAATTGGGCGAAGGCACCGGCGCAGCATTAGCGTTCCCATTGATCCAAGCGGCTGCAAATTTTTACAACGAAATGGCCAGCTTTGAAGAAGCAGGGATAGAGATTTAAAAGTCGATTAAGAGCCGGATAGTGCTGAGACGGTGATAATCGATTAAGAGCCGATTTAAAGCCGGATAGTGCTGAGACGGTACGAGCAGAGACGAAACAGGCTGAGACGGTACAAGCTGAGACGGTACAAGCTGAGACGGTGATAATCGATTAAGAGCCGGATAGTGCGAGCAGAGACGGTACAGGCTGAGACGATTCAAGCTTTTTAGGTCTTTTCTCGGCTCTTCCTCGTCTTTGCTTTTATCGGCTCTTATTCTGCTCTCAACCGTCTTCTAATCGGCTTTTAATCTATTACTTTAAGGATATTTCTAAATGCAGCCTTGGCTCAAACAGCTTAATCTGTTTTTTATCGCGATGGGGTTCTTTACTCGGATCCCGATGCCAAAATGGATTGAGGTAGATGCAGATAAACTCAATCAAGCCAGTCGCTATTTTGGGTTGGTGGGTACCTTAATTGGGGGACTGAGCGCGTTAGTTTATAGCGTGATGCTCTATTGGGTGTCACCGACGATTGCGATTGTATTTGCCATGATTGCTAGCGTCTTGCTAACGGGTGGGTTTCATGAAGATGGTTTAGCCGATAGCGCCGATGGTTTAGGTGGCGGCTGGACGGTTGAAGCAAAACTGAGCATCATGAAAGACTCTCGCTTAGGCAGTTACGGTGCGTTAGCACTGGTATTGGCATTGTTACTCAAGTGGCAATTGCTCAGCGAATTAGCGTTATTTTCCCCTAGCAGTGTCAGCTTAGCGTTGATTATCGGTCATACCCTGAGCCGAGTCACTGCGGCCAGTTTAATATATTCAGAGCAGTACGTTTCTGAAGATGCCAGCAGTAAAAGCAAGCCGTTGGCCATGCATCAAGGCGTTAATGAGTTATCGATTTTATTAGCTAGCGGCGCAGTATTGCTGCTGCTCTTAACGCTGATGCAAGCAATTGTGATTGTTTCCGGTCTATTTATTGTGCGATTTGCCTTGGCGGGATGGTTTAGAAAGCAGATTGGCGGTTATACCGGCGATACCCTCGGCGCTACGCAGCAGATAGCTGAGCTGGCTTGTTATCTGCTGCTGTTAATTTTAGGAGTGTCTTGGTGATCCATTTGGTTTTGGGTGGTGCCCGCAGCGGCAAAAGTCGCTTTGCTGAATCACTCGTGATTCGGCGTCTAGCGGAGAGTCAAAATGGCGCTGAGTTAGAGTGTCTCTATTTTGCGACCGCTGAGGCGCTCGACAGTGAGATGAGCGAACGTATCGCTCAGCATCAATCTCAGCGTAATAACCATGCCATAACGTGGCGCACGATTGAGTCGCCATTGGCGCTTTCGGCGGCATTAACAGCCAATGTAAAGGTCAATAGTATTGTGTTAGTTGACTGCTTAACGCTGTGGCTGACGAATCATTTACTGCAATCGTCTAGCGATTGGCAAACGACTAAAACTGAGTTTTTACAAGCTATTGCCGCGCTATCTGCAGAGGTTATTTTAGTCAGTAACGAAGTGGGCTGCGGTATTGTGCCCATGGGCGAGATCAGTCGTCGCTTTGTTGATGAAGCGGGTTGGCTGCATCAAGATATTGCTGCTATTGCAGATAAAGTCACTTTGGTAACAGCGGGTTTACCGCTGAGTCTGAAAGGCTAAAGGAGAAGTGTTGTGGCGACGTTAGATAACAATAATAACAATAAAAAAGCCAAAGTATTAATGGTGCAAGGGACGACGTCCGATGCGGGTAAAAGTACCTTGGTCGCAGGTTTGTGCCGTTTGTTTGTTAGAGCTGGGCATAAGGTTGCCCCATTTAAGCCGCAAAACATGGCGCTTAATAGCGCAGTGACAATCGATGGCGGCGAAATTGGCCGCGCGCAAGCATTGCAAGCGGTGGCCTGTAGACTAGAGCCTCAAATCGATTTTAACCCGGTATTGTTAAAACCCAGTTCAGATACTGGTTCGCAAGTGATTGTGCACGGTAAAGCCTTAATGAAGATGGAGGCGCAGGACTACTTTGGCAAAAATGCCGACGGTTATCGGGTCAAAGCGATGGCTGCGGTTAAGCAGTCGTTTCAGCGCTTATGTGATGATTACGAAGTGGTGTTTGTCGAGGGCGCTGGCAGTCCGGCTGAGATCAATCTGCGCGAAGGCGATATCGCCAATATGGGCTTTGCCGAAGAAGTTGATTGCCCAGTGATTATTATTGCTGATATCGATAAAGGCGGTGTGTTTGCACACTTAGTGGGAACATTGGCGCTATTAAGTGAATCAGAACAGGCTCGGGTGAAAGGCTTTGTTATCAACCGATTTCGCGGCGATATTAGCTTGTTGCAATCGGGCTTAGATTGGCTGGAAGATTACACCAAAAAGCCGGTGTTGGGAGTTCTGCCATATTTGCACGATCTGCATTTAGATGCCGAAGATGCGCTAATCGCAGCGCCAGAAAAGAGCGCTCAAACAAGATTAAAAGTACTGGTGCTAGTGTTGCCTCGCATCAGTAACCACACCGACTTTGACCCATTACGACTCAACCCCCAGATCGATTTCAATTATGTGTCACTGCAAACTCAATCTCAAAGCCAATCGCAGAAAAATGACCATACGGCCCACTCATGTTTACCGCCTGCTGATTTAATCATTATTCCAGGCAGTAAGAATGTGCGCGCCGATCTCGACTTTATTCGAGAGCAAGGTTGGGACAGTGAACTAGAAAAGCACCTACGTTATGGCGGCAAGGTGTTGGGCATTTGTGGTGGTTATCAAATGCTAGGGCATTTGATTGATGACCCTGATGGCGTTGAAGGCAGTATTGGCTGCTCTGAAGGCTTAGGTTTACTGCCGCTGGTGACTGAACTGACCAATGATAAAGTGCTGCTGCAAGTTGAAGGCGTGTTGTCGCTGCTTGAACAGCAAGTGGAGGTCAAGGGATATGAAATTCACTGTGGTCGCTCTAAACCGCTAATGACATTGGAGCAGCCATTAACGCTAACGCGGCGAGTCAATGACGCTGAACAAACCCAGCCTCAGCGTTGGCAGAGTGAAGGTATGTTATCTGCTGATAATCAAATTCTTGGCACCTATATGCACGGTTTATTTGATTCACCTGCAGCTTGCCAACTGCTACTGCAATGGGCGGGGATGCAAGATGCCAACAGCATTGATGTTGACCAGATAAGAGAGCAGCAGCTGAACCGTTTAGCCGACGTACTAGAGCAACATTTAGATGTTGATGCGTTGACTGATATTTGGAATTAGCGGTATTTGAACACCGCAGAAATAAACAGTATTGAACATCAAAATTCACTTTTTAATTAACACTATGTGCAAATGAAAATGCACAAGTAACCCTATGCACAAGGATATGTAATGAGCGATTCAAACGAGCCTGAAAGCGGCGAAAATAAGTCCGTAGAAAAGATTAAAGCAGAGCGTCACAAAGCGCGTCAGCAACGCCTTAAAGAGGGTGTTGATGCCAAAATAGCTAAAGCTCAAGAGGAGAAAGGTATTCTTCTGGTGCTAACCGGTAACGGTAAAGGTAAATCGACTTCAGGGTTTGGCACCGTAGCACGCGCCGTGGGTCATGGAAAAAAAGCGGCTGTAGTACAGTTTATTAAAGGCAACTGGGAGTGCGGTGAACGTACCTTGCTAGAAGGCGCTGGCGTCGACTTTCATGTAATGGGAACCGGCTTTACTTGGGAAACCCAAGACAAAGAAAAAGACACCGCAGCCGCAGTGAAAGCATGGGACCAAGCTGAAAAGTTACTGCAAGATGAAAGCATAGATTTGGTCATGTTAGATGAACTGACCTACATGGTGAGCTACCACTATTTAGACGTGGAACGGGTGATTAAAGCATTACAAAATCGCCCTAAAATGCAGCATGTCATCGTGACGGGCAGAGCCTGCCACCGAGCGATTATAGAGATAGCCGATACCGTGAGCGAAGTGCAGCCGATAAAGCATGCGTTTGATGCAGGCATCAAAGCCCAACCCGGCTTCGATTACTAAATTTCTTCCTGTTTGAAATGATGACTGCATTGTCTTCTTTTTCCTACCCCATCACATACTACTCGTATGCTCAGGGGGAGCACGGTTTAAAGCCGAAATGAGCTAAGACGGTAGAAGCTGAGACGGTTTGAAGCCGGGAAAGCTAAGAGGGTAGAAGCAGATTAAGAGTCGATTAGAGGCAGATTAAGAGCCAATTTGAGGTCGATTTGAAGCTGGAAAAGCTAAGATGATAGAAAGCCGATGAAAATACTTTGTATTTTTCATCTTTGCCGTTATCGGCTCTTCCGTCTTGGCTAGTATCGTCTTAGCTTTAACCGGCTTTAATCAGTTTTAACCTATATTTAAAAGGATTTTATGAACATCTTGTCTAAATTTTTATTAGCGGTTGTGGCTGGAGTATGTGTATCCACTGCTGCGTTATCAACGGTATCGGTTGCCTATGCTGCGGATTCTGAGCCGGCTAAACGCATTGTGGCATTATCGCCACATGCGGTTGAGATGCTGTATGCCATTGGTGCTGGGGAGTCGATATTGGCGACCACAGATCATGCCGACTATCCAGAAGCGGCGTTACAAATCCCTCGTATTGGTGGTTATTATGGTATTCAAATTGAGCGGGTGCTTGAGCTAAACCCTGACTTGGTTGTGGTGTGGCAAGACGGTAATAAAGCGGAAGATATTGAGCGTATCAAAGAGCTGGGTTTCAAGGTGTTTAATAGTAATCCTAAAACTCTTGAAGCGGTGGCTGCTGAATTAGAGGCGTTAGGTGAGCTGACGGGTCATAAAACTCAGGCGCATAGCGTGGCAACCAATTACCTCAAACAGCTTAAATTACTGCGCAGTGATAACGCTGCTAAACCTGAAGTAAAAGTCTTCTATCAGCTTTGGTCAACTCCCATGATGACGGTCGCTAAAAACAGTTGGATCCAACAGATTATTACGGTGTGCCATGGTGATAATGTGTTCGTAGACTCGGCTAATGATTACCCTCAAGTGAGTTTAGAAAGCGTTTTGCTTAAAATGCCGCAGGTGATTTTACAGAGCCAGGATGAAGGTAACATCATTGGTGTGGATTGGAGCCAATGGCCGGAGATCCCTGCAGTAAAGAACCAACACATCTATCAACTCAATGCTGACTTGTTGCACCGGGCTGCACCACGGGCACTGCTGGGCGTTGAAGCGTTATGCGCTGCACTTGATAAAGTGAGATAGTGAGATAGTTTACAGCTGAACAGAGCGCCGACATAAAGAACGATCTGTTGTGATTCAATGTTGTCATTAACGATTGTGATTAATGCTGCTGATTCAATAGCGAGGCGCCGTGAACAAAATTATAGGGGCTTTGCTATCATATTTAGGATGATGCTAATTCACCTTAATCGATGCAGCTAGTTGATTTTGTTTTTTGTAGGCGTTGTGGTTTAAATTTAAAAAAATAGCGCCTTATAAGGCGCTATTTTTATGGGCGAACTTAAATTTTATTGAAAGACTCTCGGGCTTGTTGGCACTTTTTAAGCGTAGCCTGTAGAGGCTTGAGCGCCGAGTGCAGCTTCCTTTTGGTGTTGTTTGCATACATTTTTGCGACAACTAACACGACAACAAAAAATAGACTAAATAGCACCATAGGTGTGTAGTTAATGGGCAGAGTGAGTAAATTAGTTAAACCAAATACCAAATTCCATATAAGCTCAGGCACCAGTGGGCCAACAATATTCATTATATCGTGGAAGTAAATAGTACTAGCAACTGCAAGCGCTAACATCAATATGACGATGGTTTGGCTTTTACTCGATACTCGCCCCCAACTGGTTAGAGACTCTGGTTCGATAAGGTTATCTTTGCTGATATTATAATAGAACTCATCATAGCCAATTTTGTCGGTTGTACTTTCAATTTTACTGGAGCCTAACAGTATCCAGTCACCGACATCGGTAGAGCCCAGCAGCGATCTTACCGCTTTAAAGCTATGCACTTCACCTTCGGGAGTTTCAACGATAAGTTCACCGTATAAATTGGAGTTTCTTTGCCTATGGCTTGATGTCTCTGTTTTATATTCAGAGCGCACATTGCCGTAACCATTTCTGTAATCGGTACGGGTTGTTGTTGTGGTGAAATTGGTATCATCACTCACGCTAGTACCAACCTCTTTGTCTGTTACGCGAACAATGTTTGATGAGGTTGATAAGACACATTGATAGTTCTTGGCGAAGATGTGCTTATGTTGATGCTCTGTTTTTTCAACAGTGGCGAACGGTGCACAGACTTGAATTATCTTGTCGCGTCGAGTCATACGTTGACCGTTCGCTTTTGTGATTGGGGTGACGTTTACGCTATTGGCTGCTAATGCATGGGATTGTATAGCTACGTTTGTATCATTATGCCCAAGGTTTGTTTGGTTTTCTAAGGCATTCTGAGCTAATCGCGAGGGTTCTTCAGCCATAACTGAAACTTGAGATTCACCACAGCAGTGACAATAGTGGTAGTTGCTGTCTAGCAGGTGTTCGCATCGAATACAGTAAACATCGCTATGGTTACTGGGGCGGTCTCTACGGTCGTAACCCATGCCGGTGACAGAGACACTCAGAATGCGCTTGATGGTGCATTCAATTTCATCAAGCCTTGTGGTTTCAGCCTTAAATGTTTTAGTTTTACTGCTGATACGGTAGGTAGACCAAACCAGCGTGACGAGGGCGGCGAGAGTTGCAGCTATTTCAATAGTATATAACTCAAAAAACATGCCAGAAGCTGCAGCTGCGCAACTCCAGAAGAGTGTGCTGAGTAAGATTGAAAACGTCGAAAACTCTTCAACGTCATAGGCAGATTCAAGGATTGACTCTTGTCCTGAATCGCGATGGAAGACAACGGCAGTGGCAGCTTCGTTATGAGTGACTATATTACGGTCAGCATCATTGGCTAACTTGTAATTTAAGCTATAGCTGGTGGGCTGCAAAAACGTCATGACATCGCCCTTTGCGACACTATCAAATGAACTGTCTTCAGAGCTAATACTGATGGTCATTGGCTCGTTTTGTTCGTTATTCAGCGTTAAAAACCAGTATGAATAGTATAAGGTTTGGCTATCGTTACCTCCGCTGCGATAAACTCTTTGGTAGTGGTGTGTTTTCTCTACCCAACCAGTATAAACACTGGCATAGGGGCAGTGAGTTTTTAAGTTATCGAGGATATCAGGGATCTGCTGAGTGAGCGGCTTAATCGACGGTGGAGTTTCAATTTTATCACCACAATCTGGGCAAAAAATGTCATTAATAAAAAGTGGGCTAGAACAGTGTGGCATCGATAGTCCTTTAAATATTGTTTATCCGTATAAAATGGCTTTCGTCGCCATTATACTGCTTATAGACTTTGAGCTAGATTCAGCTAGGCATTTATAGGGGCTCATTATTAATCCTTTGGAATAAAAGTCAATAAAACTAGTCGCTTTAGCTGTTTATTGTTTATTGAAATTTGATGTTTGTCATAAGAGGCAGGTTTAATGCTTAGCGGTGTTTAATACGCTTGCCCATGTTATGGTGCTGAGTAGATTGAAAATATACAATAATAACTTTGCATTTTAATCTTCGTGAAATAGCATTCAAGTGTGGGTTTGTAAATATGGGCATTAAGCTTTCAAATATTAACGCTCAACAACATTAGCGTTCAAATAAAAATTAAAAAAGGGATTTAAGCATGACCACTTTACTTATCTGTTTACTCATTGGCATGTTGTTGCCTTACTTTGCCAAGGGGCCGGTGGCTATCGCGATGGCGAAACTCGGTGGGTATGACAATAGCCACCCGCGTGACCAGCAATCAAAGTTAACGGGATTTGGTGCTAGAGCGGTTGCGGGGCATCAAAATGCCTTCGAATCATTGCTTATTTTTGGCATTGCGGTGTTAGCAGTATTAGCGACGGGAAAAGTCAATATGGTCGCCGAAATTGCGGCTATTGTGCATGTTATTGCACGTGTGGCTTACCAAATACTTTATTTAAAGGATAAAGGCACATTAAGAAGTTTATCTTGGTTTGTTGCCATTATTGCTAGCTTCACTATTTTTTGCCAAGCATTTTAAGGTTGTTGATTTAAAGCTCTCTATTTGAATCTTATCTATTTCAAAGATCAGCTGCTAATGGCTTTAATAAGCTCACGATCCTTATTTCAGTAAGCTGATACCTTTTGTTTCAAATATAAAAACTGAAGCCAAGTGCTTCAGTTTTTTTATGCCTGCTACCGTCCGTATGTAAACGGACACTTTCCTCATATCGGACAATCAAATTGATGAGCGGACACTTTTAAGCAGTGACCGCGGACACTTTCAGCTGTCCATCTCTAACTGAACCCATCTTAGCTCATGTTATTAAAGACTTTTTGTTTTTTGGCACGGCGTTTGTATTAATTAGCCTATTGAAACAGTTTTTGTAGATAACGGACACCATAGGGAAAGCAGATGATTCAGGATACCAGCGCACAAGATACAGTTAAGCAGCCAAGTAAGGTGAACCAGTTTAAACGCCCTGCAATGCTAGGTATTGCTGCGCTATTGGTGTCAGGTTTAGTTTGGTCAAGTATCGACAGTGATTCTGTGGCAACGTCAATCAAGCGTTCTGAACTTAGGTTCGCCACGTTAGAGCAAGGCACTCTCACTCGGGATATCGCCACCACAGGTAAGATTGTTGCGGCCAACGCCCCTATCCTTTACAGCACAGACCAAGGCACGGTGACTCTGCTGGCAAATCCGGGCGACAGAGTCGAGTTAGGTGATGTGGTTGCGACCATAGAGAGCCATAAATTAACCAACAGTCTTAAGCAGCAAGAAGCTTTACTGGAAGGTATGCAGAGTTCATTGGAACGAGCCCGTCTTGATGCCCGCCGTCAGCAACTTAAAGCACAACAAACATTGGATATCGCCAAGGTCGACCTTGAAGCCGCCGACAGAGAGAGTCGTCGTGGCGATGAGTTGATTCAAAATAAACTCATCTCAAAAATAGATTTTGAAAAAAGTAAAGATGATCTGCATAAGGCCAAGCTGCTTTCTGCCCATGCAAAACAAGAAGCTGAGCTGATGCGAGATACCTTAGCGTTCGAAATAAAAAATAAAGCCTCTGAGGTCAATCGTCAAAACTTGGTGGTGAGTGAACTTGTGCGTCAAGTGGCTGCATTAAACATTACGGCACCGGTTGGCGGCATTATCGGTAACTGGTTAACCGAGCAGAAAGCCCGGATCGGTCAGAGCCAACCTATATTAACCGTGGTTGATTTGAGTGCTTTTGAAGCTGAATTAGCCGTGCCGGAGTCTTATGCCGATGAGTTAGGACTTGGCATGAATGTGGAACTGAGCTTTGGTGCCTTGACCTTGATTGGTGAGTTGTCGTCGATTTCACCTGAGGTGAGAAACCGTGAAGTGACCGCTCGAGTTAGATTTAAGCAAGATGACCGCCTCCACCTACGTCAGAACCAGCGTCTATCAGCGCGGGTACTACTGGAAAACAGACCCAATGTGTTGATGGTGAAACGTGGCGCATTTGTGTCAACGGGCGCGGGTATTGAGGTGTATGCCATGCACGAAGATATCGCGGAGCAAACAAGTATACAGCTTGGGGCTCGCAGTATGAGTCATGTCGAAGTGCTACAAGGCGGTAAGGCCGGTGATGTTTGGGTTATCTCGAGCATTCAAGCCTTCAAAAAAGCAGAACAAGTGCTAGTACGTTAAGGAGAGCAAGATGAACATATTGAATAAAAATATTAACCAGAACAGCTTCAGCGTCGCAACAGCCTTGAGTGTGTTAAGAGCCGTTAGCGTACAAAAAGTGATTACGGTAGCAGCATTATTACTCTTGCTCATTGCGGTGCAGGTTTCGACTCAGAGTGCTGGTGACTGGTTTGTATTGGGATTGAATGTATTAGAGATGGCAGAGCCCGTTAATTTGCTCGTTAGCGATATCTCCAATGTCAGCATGCATTTAAGCGAACAATTGGATGCCGTATTTGCGAATGGCTTGGGTCACTTAAGCGAAATAATTTGGCAGCAACTCAACGCATTCATTGACTGTACGTTCGGCTAGAGCCGCTGCTACTCAGTGCTATAACGAATTAAACGATAAAAAATTAAACGATAAAAATAGGGAATATTAATATGTTATCGATGAAGAATATCAGCAAAGTTTTTCAAACAGACCTAGTCGAAACTCATGCACTGCGTGATTTTAATTTAGAAGTGCAAGAGGGCGAGTTTGTTGCGGTAACAGGCCCTTCAGGATCGGGTAAAACTACCTTTCTTAATATTGCGGGCCTATTAGAGGGCTTCACCCACGGTGACTACTTTCTCGATGGTGTGAACATCTCTAATTTGAACGATAACAAGAGTGCGACAATTCGAAATGAGAAAATTGGTTTTATTTTCCAGGGCTTCAATTTAATCCCAGACCTTAATTTAGCCGAAAATGTCGAAGTGCCTTTACGCTATCGCGGTTTTAACGCGGCGGAACGTAAACGCCGAGTACAGCATGCACTTGAGCAAGTCGGCCTTGCTGCGCGTATGAAACATCTTCCTTCACAGCTTTCAGGTGGCCAGCAGCAGCGCGTGGCGATTGCTCGTGCACTTGCCGGTGAGCCAAGATTCCTGCTTGCCGATGAGCCAACGGGTAACTTAGACAGCATGATGGCGCGTCAAGTAATGGAGCTGCTTGAAAATATTAATAAAGCTGGCACCACGATTATCATGGTGACCCACGATGCCGAGCTTGCGCGCCGTGCTCAGCGTAATATTCAAATTGTCGATGGCCAAGTCTGTGATTTTACCATGTACCAAGGTGGAGCAGGGCAGCAAGGCATGGGCACTAAAGCAGACAAGCCGCATTTAGTGACAGATGCAGATAAGCCGAGTGATGAGTCTGAGCAGGCTCAAACTGAACAAGCGGCAAGCTAAGGAGCATCACTATGTTTTTTTATTATTTGGATCTTGCTTGGCGCAGCATTAAAAAAACGCCATTTTTGTCACTGCTGATGGTGTTAGCTATCTCAATTGGTATCGGCATTACCATTACTACCTTAAATGTATACCAGTTAATGTCGGAGAATCCTGCTGGCGAGCGCACGGACAAATTGGTTGCAGTGCAGCTTTGGAGCCAAGATAAAGATGCGTGGAAAGAGTTCAATGCACAACTGACTTATCAAGACGCTTATAATCTGCGTCAAAGTGATGTGCCAGTGCGTCAAACGGCCATGTTTGTCACCGGCTTAGCAGTACAAACGGAAGACCCTGATTTCGTGCCTTTGTTAGAGGCTGTTCGCGTCACCGATAGCGACTTTTTCGACATGTTTTCGGTGCCCTTTATCTACGGTAAAGCCTGGGATAAGAGCGTCGATACCGAAGCGGTTTATCAAGTCGTTATTAATGAAGCCCTTAATCAGCAGTTATTCGCGGGTGAGGACAGTATTGGTAAAACCTTATATCTGGACAGCAAGCCTTATCAAATTGTCGGCGTGACTAAGACTTGGAGCCCAAGCCCACTCTATTATGATATCACCACTGGTGCATTTAAAGATTCAGCGCAAATATTTGTGCCCTTTTCACTCGCGCCTATTGAGGAGTTTCAGAGCTGGGGAAATAATCAAAGCTGGAAAAGAGAGCCGATTAATACCTACAACCAACGTTTAAGCTCTGAGATGCATTGGATCCAGTACTGGGCAGAGGTGCAAGACGACGCACAGCGTGATGAATATGCACAGTGGTTGAAACGTTATGTGGAGCAGCAACAGCTTTTAGGACGCTTTGATAGCCCTGAAGCTGCAGCAAAGCTTTCGAATGTTGAGCAATGGCTGGAAATCAATGAAGTGGTACCAGAAGACAACAAGATTTTGGTTGGCCTCAGTGGGCTATTTCTGCTGGTTTGTTTGGTTAACATGTTAGGTCTACTGCTGGCCAAGTTTCTTAAGCGAGCGCCTGAAGTCGGTGTACGTCGCGCCATTGGCGCCAGTCGTGCACAGATATTTGCTCAACATATGGTTGAGGTAGGTTTGATAGGCTTCGGTGGTGGAGTGCTGGGGCTTTTATGGGCTTGGGGATCACTGTCTATGTTGTCGGCTCACTTTGATCTGGAAGCTGCGCTAACACAGTTGGATCTGACGATGTGGGTGTTAGCACCGACTATCGCTATTGCCGCCGCACTTATTGCAGGGGTATATCCAGCGTGGCGAATATGTTCGACCAATCCTAGCGTTCACCTGAAGAGTCAGTAAAAGGAATTTATTATGTTACAGATTAAACCAATTTTAAGTACGCTAATGCGTAATAAAAGTGGCCCTATACTGCTGCTTATTCAGATAATTCTCTCGGTCGCGATTGTGGCAAATGCCAGCTTTATCATTAGTGAACGACTCACTTTGATGGACAGAGCATCGGGTACGGCTGAAGAGCAAGTTTTTGACTTCCGTCTTTATAGCTTCGATAAAAACATCGATCTTGAGTCTCAAATTCAACGTGATATGCGTGCTATTCGAGACTTGCCCGGTGTTATCGACGCTTCAACAACCAGTATGGTGCCATTAAGTGGCGGTGGCTGGTCATCGGGTTACACCGTCGGAAGCAGCGAAGAAACGGCTAAAGATACAGAAAATACTGCCGTCTATTATGGTGACGAACATATGCTCAATACCTTAGGTGTGGAGTTGATAGAAGGTCGTAATTTCTATGAAGAGGAAGTGCTGACGGGAAGTCCAGATCTTGCAACTCATGGCATAGTGTCAAAAGCATTCGCTAAAGCGACCTGGGGAGATGACACCGCGATTGGAAAAACCATGTATGCAGGGGATTTTGGTAACATGCCAATCAAGGTGGTCGGCGTGGTCGACAAGCTTCAAGGCGCATGGGTTAATAGTGACTCTCTGGATAACAGCGTCATCTTAAACATAAAACTGGTTAATGTGTTTACCAAGGTATTAGTGCGTGCTGAGGTTGGGACTTTAGCTCAACTGAAACAAGAGATAACGACGACCTTGCTTAAAGACAACCGTAATCGTGTTGTTGAAAATTTCACCCTTATTAGTGAGCATCGAAAACGCGTTTACCGTAACCATGAGTTGATGGCGACGGTACTGTCGATGATGGTGATCCTCTTGTTACTTATCACATCACTCGGTCTTGCAGGTATGGTGATGTTCAATATTGAACGTCGTACTAAGCAGATAGGTACCCGCCGTGCATTAGGGGCTAAGAAGCGAGATATTATCAGCTTCTTCCTGGTTGAAAACTATATTATCTGCGTGGTTGGTGGAGTGATTGGTGGTCTGGTTGCGGTGCAATTAGGGCAACAATTAATGACGGTTTATAGCCTGCCTAAACTCGAGCTTATCTACCCGATAGCGACGATAGCAGGACTATTGGTGCTCACGACCATTGCGGTTATTCTGCCAGCCAGGAAGGCGGCAAATATCTCTCCGGCAATCGCAACGCGCAGTGTTTAGTTACTGAGCCTGAAGGAAGAGAATGATATCAATGGGTATTAACCTTTAATTCTCTTTCTTTTTCAGTTAGCTTTAACAGCCGAGCATCTAGATTTCAACAGCATAAAACAAGAATAAAAGCATGGATACGATTCTCATTGTCGACGATAACCAAGCCGTGTGTAATGCATTGGCACTGATGTTAGAGCTTAACGGCTTTAATACGCTCACCTGTCTCTCTCCTGAAGTCGCCCTTGAGCTGATTACATTACATGATATTGTCTTAGTGGTTCAGGATATGAATTTCACACAAGACACCACGTCGGGTGAAGAGGGCAAAACCCTATTTTATGCGATCAGAAAGATACAGCCTGAGTTACCCATTGTGCTGCTCACTGCATGGACCCAACTTGAGATCGCCGTTGAGCTGGTCAAAGAGGGCGCGGTAGATTACATGGGCAAACCTTGGGACGATGCCAAGCTGTTGACCAGTGTGGGTAACCTGATCTCTCTGCATACCCTATCTAAAGCCAATGCTAAGTTATCAAGAGTCGATAATCAGCGTATGGCGGTAATAAAAGATGCCGATCTATGCGGCATTATTTTTAGTAGCGGTGCGATGCAGCGTTGCGTGGATTTAGCATTACAGATAGCCCGTAGCGATGTGTCTGTATTGGTGACAGGGCCTAATGGTGCGGGTAAAGATAAGCTGGCCGATATTATTCACGCTAACTCAAATTTAAAGCATAAACCTTTTATCAAAGTTAATATTGGCGCATTGCCAATGGAGCTTCTTGAAGCTGAACTGTTTGGCGCAGAGGCCGGGGCATTTACTGGTGCGACTAAAACCCGCATTGGTCGTTTCGAGGCTGCCGACGGTGGCACCCTGTTTTTAGACGAGATTGGTAATCTTCCGCTTTCTGGACAGGTCAAACTGCTGCGAGTGCTGCAAACGGGTGAGTTTGAGCGCCTAGGCAGCCATCAAACTCATAAAGTGAATGTGCGGGTGATAAGCGCAACCAATGCTGATTTGATTGAAGATATCCAGGCTGGACGTTTCAGAGAAGATCTGTTTTACCGGCTTAACGTGATTGAGTTGGCTTTACCTGCATTAAATGAGCGCATAGATGATGTATTGCCTTTAGTCAGCCATTTCGTTGGCGCTGAATATTCCTTGGATAAGCACACTCAACAAACGTTAGAGGCACATCACTGGCCAGGCAATGTGCGTGAGCTTGAAAATGCCTGCAAACGTGCGGTGATATTGGCTGAAAGCAGCCGTTTAACCGCGGATGATTTTGGTTTGATGGATATCACGGCAAAACCGAGCCCCCAGAATGTGACTAATGGCGGCACCGTTTATGGCAGCACAGTGTCTAGTCGCACGGTGCAACCACAAACTCCTCCCGCAGTAGTGAGTGCTGAAACAGCATTTGACCACCGGGTGCCTGTTAGCTCAACAGATGAAAAAGCCGATATTGAAGCGGCATTAGATAACCATAAAGGGGTCATCGCCCGCGTGGCTAAGTCTTTAGGGTTAAGTCGACAAGCACTGTATCGACGCATGGAAAAGTATGGCATTGAAAAATAAGCTTACCGCCGCATTCGCTGGTATTTCGCTGCGAGCTAAGCTGATTGTAGGCAGTGCGTTGGCGACAGGTATCGGACTCATGCTGTCGCTTAGCTTGCTATTATGGTTTGCTGATGTGGATTTATCGCAGGCGATTGCTAAGCAGTTTAATCTGTTGTTGATGATATTTTTTGCTGCAATAGGCCTGACGATTACAGTGAGTTATGTGTCTTCTCGGCATCTAGCCACAAGTTTAATGGCGCTTGAAGTTGGCCTACTTAATTTTAAAGACAACGACTTTAGTGTCACTCTTCCAGTGGGCGGAGATAAGCAATTGCAGGCGTTGGCGGTATTGTTTAATGACTCGGCAGAAGCGCTGAGAAAAGAGCGCCAATATATTTACCAACGTGAATTACTGCTCGATAAAGTGATCCAAAGTTCGCCTAATGTCATGTTATTGCTCGATGATGACAAGCGCGTCATCTACGCCAACGATGCCGCAAGGCACTTGTTTAATCATGGGCAGAGAATTGAAGGGATACCGCTTCGTGAGCTGGTGGAGCAGGTTGCCGATGAGTTAGGGGCCGCACTTGAAAACCCCAAGGATGGTTTGTTTTCACTGAGCGCCAAAGACAGTGAAGATGAGCTCGAAACGTGGCATCTGTCGCGGGGACAATTTCTACTGAACGGCCAGTTTCATCATCTTGTTTTACTTAAACAGATGACGCGGGAACTCAATCGTCAAGAGGTCGCAGTATGGAAAAAAGTGATCCGAATTATTAGCCATGAGCTTAATAACTCCGTGGCGCCAATAGCCTCAATGGTCAATTCTGGTCGGATAATAACTAAAGATCTTGATGATCCTAAACTCAAACTTATTTTTGATACCATCGAAGATCGTACCAGCCACTTGAGTCAGTTTATTTTCAATTATGCTCGTTTTGCCAAGTTGCCGTTACCCAAGAAAAGTCCCGTAGACTGGCTTAAATTAACCGAACAATTGAAGCAGCATTACTCGTTTTTTCTTGAAAATGAATTACCTAACTCAGTTGTGGAGCTTGATTTGATTCAGATGGAGCAAGTGCTGCTTAATCTGTTGAAAAATGCGCATGAATCAGCTTCTGCTGTCGATAAAGTCAGTTTGTCGATTGTTGATTCTAGCCTGTCGGATGGCACCGAAGGTGTGTACATTGAGGTAAAGGATGAAGGCTCTGGAATGCCACCAGAAGTGCTGCGCCAAGCTCTACTCCCTTTCTATTCCACTAAGCAATCAGGCACGGGCTTAGGCTTGCCATTATGCCGTGAAATTGTAGAAGCTCACGATGGGCGTATAAGCTTGCAAAATCGCGATAAAAAAGGGCTTTGCGTTAGGTTGTGGTTACCTAAACAACGTTAACTATCAAGTTAGGCTTTGGTTTGCTGATTGATGTTTTCGTTGAGCTTACAAGGACCCTTTCTTTTATAAAGAGCAGCAGCGAGCCTCAGTTGCGTCTGCACATGCGCCGACCGCAGGTCATTGGAACCACTATGGGCCGAAGCTAACTCACTTACGCTACAATGCTTGCTAGTCGATTTATTAGACTTAGCTTTTTACCGTAAGAAAAGTCAAAGTCGTGGCGCTTCGCCCACACCCAAGCCAAGGGTCAAAGCGCTTGCGCCCCTTGGCAATCCCTCAGCGCCCCGGCGAAATTTAAAAAGCAAAATTTCCAACGGGGGAGATTTGATTCTGTGATTACAGTTTATTCTGTTTGATAATATCGTTTAATTTAAGGCTTGTGTCTTTAAATTAAAAGCACAAATGCTGAGAGTTTGCGCTTTTCTAATCCAGTGTAGATGCGGCTGAGGCCTTCGAAAACAGGCCAATTATGTTACGGACAGAATTTGGCATTGCCTCCCCTCCTAGAGTTCAGATGTTTAATTGAGCTTACTCATAAGAAGTCGATACTTTCTGCAAAGAGTTTTTTTATTCTAGTAATGAAGATACTCTACCGATAGAAGAAAATGTCACGTTAACTGTATTACAGGAGTAAACAAATGAACCGCAATTTAATGATGTTTGGAGCTGCAATTGTTTTTCTTGCTGGTTGTAGCTCTTCATATAAACACAATGAATTTCAATCACCAGAAGTTAAATTAGATCAAAATTTTGCTGTACTAATTTCAACTCCTGAGAATGGTTGGTACGGTGAAACTGAATATAAACATTCGGGACAAATGACTGCTAATGCTATTAGAAGTGCGTTTTCTAAAAATACTAGAAAAGTCGCTATCACTGCAGATTGCAAAGGGAAAAATTGTTTAGATTCTATAGATTCGAGTCAGTATGGCTACTATGTCGAGCCCATTATTTTGCATTGGGAAGATAGAGCGACTGAGTGGTCTGGGAAGGCTGATAAAGTAGAAATTCAAATCATTACTTATGATACTAAAACAAAAAAAGAAATTGGTAACACGACCTACTCTGGTAAAAGTAAATGGTTAACATTCGGCGGAGATCACCCTCAAGACCTTCTTGAACAGCCCACTCATGAATATATCGGCACTTTATATAAGTAGCTTAAAAATAAATACTTAATCTTGAGTGTGTATTTTTACAGCATAAAAATGAACGTTTATATTTTAAAGCCCAGATACAATAAAGGTCAGCATGTGCTGACCTTTATGTTTCTAACGTTCGCTAGCTAAAGAGGGTGTTTTTAAGCTCGGCTGCGGGGATCTTAAACGGTTCTATTAATCTCGGCGGCCTAATGACTAAGGCGCCTTGGCAATTACTGCAGATGAAATGCATTTTTTCACTACAGCTCTTACAGTAAGTACATTCGAATGAGCAGATATAAGCGATCTCTTTTCGGGCTAGCTTGGTTTTACAGTGTTCGCACTCAGTCTTCATTCTTAACATAAATTCACTCCCTTGAATAACGTCTTTAAGTTTAAATCTACAGCGGTGGTAACAAGGGTTTATCTCTTCCATGAGCTTGTCACATAATATTTAGGCTCTCATGGCATTCCAAAACATGGAAAAGCTCGCCTGTTTGTGGACTACATCTTTCCACCTATCAGGGTGGTCTAGAAAGTACCTTGTCGCGGCCAAGTATTGTCCGTGACAACCTTCTAACATTAATGGTAGTGGATAATTAGCTAAAACGCCTAATTTTTGACCTTGAATTATTAGCTCACCCATAAAGCTAAGGATGCCGTTCATCGCTTGTTGTCTTATCTCTGAAGCGATGGAGGGAGACATTGAATACTGCTGAAAAAACTCCTGCTTTAGCGGGTTTTCTATTGCCCAATCAATAGCAACTTGCCACAGGTGTTCTGCATCAAGCTTTAGATCCCCTTTACTGCTCATTTTTGACTTGATTGCAGAAGCAAACTCTTGTTTTATTGAGATAAAAAGATGGTTCATCAATACATCTTTTGACGCAAAATGGTGAAAAAGCGTCCCGGTAGCGACCCCTGCCGTTTTGGCTATTGAGGCGGTAGACGTCGCATAAAACCCCTGGCTGACAAACAGTGTCAGCGCAGTGTCTAATATGGCTTGTTTTTTATCTATTCGGCTCATAAAAGCGATTACCTTGGTGTTTAACGCAAGAAGAATTTTACTAATAGGGTTTGTAACCAGCCGCCATAAGGAGGGTGGATCAGTTTACCGGTATTAAAATACTTACCGCGTTTAAGGATGGTTTTAGCATGGCTAAATGTTTGAAAGCCTTCTTTACCATGGTAATGCCCCATACCTGAAGGACCAACACCGCCAAAGGGGGCATCTTCTGCAGCAACATGAAATACCGTTTCATTGATACAAACACCTCCCGAATGGGTATGGGTCATGACTTGTTGCTGGGTATTTTTATCGAAACTCATCAAGTACAGCGCTAAGGGACGCGGACGTTGATTGATGTAGCTAATTGCTTCTTGCAAATTGTTATAAGGGATAACGGGTAATAGTGGGCCGAATATCTCATCTTGCAGTAACAGCATGTCATCGGTTGCGTCAGTGATAAGCTGAGTTGGCACTTTTTGATGTTCGATGTTAATCGCTTCATCATTGGCACTCATCACGGTAGCACCTTTGGCTTTAGCGTCTTCGAGAACCAGCATTATCCGGTCAAATTGGCGTTGGTTAATAATGCTGCCGTAGTCTTTGTTGTCACTGACTTGGCCATACATTTTGATGAATTTACGTTTGTAGGCTCGCACAAAATCGTTAAGTTTTTCGCTTGGAACCAATACGTAATCAGGCGCAACACATATCTGCCCAGAGTTGAGACACTTACCATAGATCATCCGCTCTACCGCAGTGTCCATGTCGATATCATCGGCAACAATCACCGGTGACTTTCCGCCAAGTTCAAGGGTCACTGGCGTCAGGTGTTGTGCCGCACTGCGCATTACGTGGCGGCCGACGGTGGTTGAACCGGTAAATAGTAGGTGGTCAAACGGCAGCGATGAAAACTCGGCGGCGACATCGGCTTCACCTTCAATGCAGGCAACATGGTTTTGATCAAAAATACTGGCAAGCATTGCGGTGAGAACGGTATTGGTTTCTGGGGTAAATTCAGACAGTTTTATCATCGCTCTGTTACCGGCAGCAAGTGCAGTGATAAGCGGGCCGACAGACAACATGATAGGAAAATTCCACGGTACAATAATACCGACAACGCCAAGTGGCTGGTATTGCACTTTAATACTGGCTGGAGCCAGTAATAATCCCGCATGACGGCGGCTTGGTTTCATCCACTTTTTCAGATGCTTTATGCTGTAATTGATATTGTTAACACAGGGCATGATGTCAGAAATAATGCTGTCATCCACTGAGCGATGACCATAGTCCCGATTCAATGCTTGTACTAGCTGCTCTTGATAGCTCAAAATTGCTTTTTTAAGACTTTTCAGGTGCTCGATTCTTGCTTCATAAGAGGGAGAAGGGTCTGCAAGGTAGTGGGTACGCTGATTGACTAAGACTTGAGACAGAGGCAATGCTGTTTGGGCTTGAATAGGCATGTTCATTTACGAAGCTCCTGAGAGTATGTTAATTAACCGACTGATTAGTCGGTCTGATGGTAATCCACTTTTGTGAAAAGGTCAAATATTCGTTTACTTTGTGAGCGAGATCAACTCGGCTTCGCTAAACTTCACTAGAATGAAATATGGACTGTTTTGAAGATTGCTCTTTAACGCTATCGTTAAAAGCCCTCTTTAATAGCTAACCTCTAAGGAGATTAAGGTGAGTGATAAAAGACACGGAATATCAATTGGAATTGAGCGCTTAGATAACCAGTTCTATTTGAACTTGGTTGCGAAAGGCAAGCTTACACATCAAGACTATCAATATATGGTGCCACTGCTTGAATCCGCTTTAGCGGGGGTTGAACATCCTGAAATCAATGTCCTCGCCGATTTGACCGAACTCGATGGCTGGGAATTAAGAGCGGCATGGGATGATCTTAAGCTAGGCTTGGCCCATGGACGTGCTTTTAAAAAGATAGCGATTGTCGGAGAGGGAAATTTGCAACAATGGATGGCGAAAATTGCAGATTGGTTTACCCCTTATGATGCTAAGTTTTTTGAGAGCACTACTGAAGCACATCAGTGGTTAAAAGACTAAGATTAACCTTGTTATCGTTAGGCGTGCTGCATCTGTGCTAACGGACTAAACAACGTTTGGAGGAATTAGTTATGCGTACTCGTCAAATATTATGCCCAACAGACTTTTCTGAAACGGCCTCTCATGCGCTTAAATATGCGATTGAAATGGCTAACCTTTACCATGTCGGATTGCGACTTGTTCATGTCATTGATCAGCCTGTAGGCTTAGAGAACTACCAAATACTCACTGTTACACCAGAAGAGCTAGCTCAAAGTATGGAGGAATCTGCTGCAGCGAAAATGCATTCGTTGCTGTCAGATCTTAAGAGTGAGCTGTCAGTGGAAAGTGTTATACGCCATGGCGTAGCGTCCGAGCAGATCCTTAAAGAGGCGGATGTGTCAGAAGCTGGCATGATAGTTATTGCTAGCCATGGTCGTTCAGGGCTGGCACACTTTCTACATACTAATGTGGCTGAAGCGGTGGCTAATGGCGCTATATGCCCGGTGTTGGTGGTGAAGTAACTAATAAGGTTAGCATTGCGGCTAAGGTGTTAAATTCGATTAAGGAGTCGCTATGCGATCTCGTCAAATATTATGTCCTACAGACTTTTCTATCACGGCGTCGCATGCGCTAAGTTATGCGGTGGAAATGGCTAATTTATATGGGGTTGGTGTTCGGTTGTTACACGTAGTGAGTGAACCATTCAGTGATCATCATTATGGGCTAGCGGTAGAATCTGCTGCTGAACTTGAGCAACAGATAACCTCGTTTGCGACTGAAAGCTTAATGAAAATTCAGCTCGAAGTGCAGCAAGAGCTTAATGCAGGGCTGACCGTTAAAACCGTTATTCGCAGTGGACTGGTACTAAGAGAAATTCTGGCAGAAGCGGAGGAAGGCGAGATTGGTATGATTGTTATTGCGAGTCATGGACGACAGGGGATTTCGCATCTGCTCAATCCCAATATCGGCGAAGCTTTAGCTTATAAAGCAAAGTGCCCAGTATTAGTGGTTAAATAAGCCCTTTTGCGTGGATTAGAACGTATGCTATTTAGCGCTTAAAAGCTCGATCCTGGCTGAGTTAAAAAGGCTATTTCGGCTTCAGTAGAGCTGCGTTCTAAAATTGCATTACGATGTGGATAGCGACCAAACTGCTCAATAATAGCCTTATGTCGACGCTCAAATTCGAGATTGCCTTGCGCAGCTTCACGACTGAATAATCGCATCGCAACCTCATGTATCGGCAGTGACTCACTGTGCATATATGGCATTAATAAAAACGGCACTTGCTTGGCTTTCAGTTCGCTATCACTATTTAAGGCGACTGCCTCTTGTGCTAATACTAGAGCAATAGGGTCCGCGGCAAAAGATTGCGGTGTGTCTCGGTAGATATTACGCGAGAATTGATCTAACACGATAATCTCGGCAAGACGCCCCTCTGGAGTCGCTCGCCAATGGTAGAGTTCACCGGCCATGGCTTGAGTTAGAACACCTTCGAATCGCTGCTTAATCAAAGCGTCAAACTCTGTGTCTTTTACCCACCATAGTTTCGGCTCAATTTCTTCAAACCAAAAGGTCAGGATGGTATTGGGTGTCACAGGCGTCTGCTCTGCTAATGGATGACTGTTTTGTGGGCTCATAATTATATCCAGTTGCGGTGATCATTGTGAATAAGCGTAAGAGAGCGCTCGGCGATATGGCGGGCATCTTCTACTGTTATATAGGGTAGCTTAATATTGCCACTGGCCAGCCCAATTTCTAAATTAGCCAGCTGACTACGTTTTTGATTCGGGCTTTGGGTAATGGCGACATGCTGCACTTTGGTTAATGCGATAAGTTGCCAGCTATGGCCCAATAGACCAGAATGGAACCAAAGATTATCACCTTCTATTACATAGCCATATTGGCGATATCTAAGGTAGATCCCTAAGCAAAAAATACTTGCACCGACCCACAATATCTCAGCGAAAATATCCAAACCGTGGAAATAAGTATTGATGGCCGGAACTAATAAAGGCAACCAGCCACGGCGCCAAAACCAACCTAGGTTGATATGTTGATAGCGATGGGGTAACTGGGTTGATGTCGCTTCAATACCTTTAAGCTTGGGGAGTAGCTCAAGAATATTATTGCGATTCATTGATGGCACTAACATATTGTTACTGCCTCGATGCTCAACTTCATGACCTTTTACTTGTTGAAAATACACGGTCCATAATTTAAAAAGTCGACCCACTAGTGGCTGATAAAACTTAACCACCTGAATACGCTTTATAGCCAATGCATCGTTTTGTTTGGCGATGATGCCACCAGTGCGATGTAACGTATTGCCACTGCGGGTTAAGCGATAAGGAGAGTATTTAAGGACTGCGGACGCTATAGAGAGCAATGAAAACAGTAAGTAGAATAGCGTCAACGCAAACATCGCGAATGCCAACTGCAACACCATGCTAACGGCTATATTGGTATCATACCAAGCCCAAAATGATTGCATCGATTGCAGGTTTTCCATCGACTCCCAATCTAGTTGGCCAAAAATAGGCCCAAGAATAACGGCCAACCAAATTGCGTTATTTTGATATAGGCCAAATAGCACTAACTCTTTTAGGCTTTTACGAGCAACGATATTGTGTTGATTCTCTGAATCTTCATTGGAGATAGCCTCTGTGTTAGCGGTTTGGCTGTGCTGATCCTGCTCTGCCATTAAGCGCTTTTTTAACGCTAATGCCTCTTTGTAATCGAGTGCTGAAAGCTCAGCTTCATTGCCTTTTGAGCCTGCTGTTTCAACCACAATGCTATAAAGCCCCATTGGGCGAAAATATAATGGCTGCTGTAAGCGCACATTTTGAATTTTATTGAAGGGGATCTCATCGACTTTTTTAAAGATGACACCGTGTTTAATATTGAGCTTATCCTTGTCAATTTTAAATCTAAACTTTAGCCATTGCAGCACACTATAAATAAGAATACTCAAAACACTCAGTACGGCGACCACAATCACCCAGGGGCTACTGAATCCTTGATTCCAACCAGTGTAAACCACAGGGATTAATGCATAGCCACTGCTAAAGACTTGTTTAATAGCAAACAGGGTAAAGCTAATAACAGACCAAGCCGACAGCGATGACCACTGTGAAAACTTATTGGTCATGATGAG
Organism: Shewanella sp. Choline-02u-19; assembly: GCF_002836205.1. NCBI lineage: Bacteria > Pseudomonadati > Pseudomonadota > Gammaproteobacteria > Alteromonadales > Shewanellaceae > Shewanella > Shewanella sp. Choline-02u-19. The sequence continues at coordinate 2,774,392 of NZ_PJBE01000013.1, read as the reverse complement.
CCTCTGCTTGTTTAGCGGTGGCCTCTGGGCTTATAGCATCTGCTGTTACAGCATCAGCCTCAACACTCACATTTTCAACATCAGTCGCTTCAGAACCAGCGGTAATCGTCTCAACGTCAGAGGTCTGAGGATCGGCTAAATGTACCTTCGCCGCTTGAGCAAGTAGGTGTTGGCGCAGATGTTCAGCAGTATGTTGCTCAATACCTGGGAGTTCTATTTCAGCACTGCCACTGCCAGCACTAAAGCACTTTAAGGTGAACAGGTTAAAGTGTCTCTCTAGTGGGCCTTGAGAAAGGCTGACGTGTTGCAGCCGAGAGTAGGGTAAGGACGTACGTTGTTGCCACCACAAACCTTGCTCCATAATAAACTCATGCTCACAAACCGCGTAGCTAAGCTTTTTTGCTTGTAAATACCTCAGGTAGGTAATACTGCTAAGTAACAGTAATAGCGTGGTTAACACCACAACAGCCATTACGACACTCAATGCAGCAGGTAAAATAATGCCTAAGGTTGCACCACTAAAGATAATTACCGCGACAAATAAGGACTCATAAAGCACCTGTGTATAGTGACGCTCATCAATGGGCTGCAGTGGGATTTGGTCGAACCCTTGCCACTGTGCTTGGCTGACAGTGTTATGCTGCTGGTAATCTGAGTGCTGTTGATTCAAAGCGCTCATTTGTTGGTTTTGGAGATCAGCTGTTGCAGTATCAGCTTTAGCTGCTGAAGATGTTGTATCAGTAGCCAAGTGTGAATTTTCCATTTCATTACTCATTATATGACGTATGTAAGACGCAGTTCCTCAATCGACTATATCAGTATGCGGTGATAAATCACCAGCCTGAGACATATTTGGCTACATTTTGTTTTAGAGATCAAAGGCCATATAATACAAATTAATTACCTTACTGCTTGAGCGATATACATGAACACTGAAAAAGTGGCGTCAAAACAGCAAATAGCCTTTTATCGAAAGCTCTACATCGCTTATCAGATTGAGCATGAGCAGCACAATTTACTGTCGCTGCATAAGCTGACAAGTATGCCCCGCAGAACCCTGCAAGATGCCATCGCGGCTTTTACCGATCTGGGTATCGAGTGTGAATTTGTACAAGATGGTGAGCGTAATAACGCTGGCTACTACCGAATTAATGACTGGGGGCCGATCAACCGAGTTTGGGTTGGCGAACACTTGGCGTTAATTGAAGCCGAACTGGGGTAACTTTACTTCAAAATTATGCTGGCGACAGTGCTCAACACTGAGTGGCTTGGTTAAGCCTCACAAAAGGTACAATTCAGTGATTAATGGTTGATTAATCGCTGAATTGTACCTTTTTTGCTTTCTATCTGGTTCGGAGAGCGTTTATCGGAAGCCCTTTAAGCAAGCATTCAATATTTCACCACTGCAGTGGCACACAACATTTTACGGTTAACACTTCAACTCTGTACTAACCGCGGTAACCAATACGTGGTAATTAACGTTTTGCCAGCGCACAGCTAGTGCAAAATTAACTGCGATTAATTAAGGTCAAATTAACTGTTACTGATTAAACTTCGCGATCCTTGTGCATTAAGGGATAATCAGCTTCTTTTACACATCTATTTTCGTTCTACTTGAGGGAACTGTAAGTGCTCGCCAATGTCTCCGTTTTACAATCAAAGTTAAAATTAATTGATAACAGCAAAGCGTTTCAGGGCTTTGTTATTTTCGTCATCTTAGTGTCAGCATTGTCGATTGGCGCGCACACATATCACCTGCCAAATTGGATGGAGAAGGGATTACTGCTGCTAGATATTGGCATCACGGTGTTCTTTGCGATTGAAATTATCATCCGTTTTCTCGCCAGTGATGGCCCGAAACGTTTTTTCAGTAGCGGCTGGAACATCTTCGATACCATTATTGTTATAGGTAGTTTAATTCCGGCTGGTGGTTCGGCCATCTTGCTGGCAAGACTACTGCGTATTTTCAGAGTATTACGCTTAGTGTCGATGATCCCAGAGCTTAGAATGCTGGTGAATGCATTGTTTAAAGCTATACCGAGAATGGGTTACATCGCACTCTTGATGTTCGTGATTTTTTATATCTACGGCGCTATCGGTAGCATGTTGTTTGCGGATATCAACGACTTCTTATGGGGCGATGTGTCAGTGGCGATGTTAACCCTGTTTAGGGTATCGACTTTTGAGTCTTGGACGTCGGTGATGTACGAAACCATGGCGGTCTACCCACTGAGTTGGATCTATTATTTAAGCTTTATCTTTCTGACTGCATTTGTTTTTTTGAATATGATGGTGGGCGCGGTGCTGGATGTGATGACGCAAGAAACCGCAGCCATGCGCGCTGAAGAAGAAGCAGAGTTAAGCGATGATGAAAAGCCTGCTAGTGTTGCGGACGTCGCTGAGCTTAAAGTACAAATCGAAGAGCTGAAATGCTTACTATTGCAGAGGGCGGGCTAACTTCGCCGTTCATATTTTTTCATATAGTTAATTTTTTGGTTAACAACTACTGCCAAAGTTATTAATAACTTGGGAGTAACCTTTGTCTCAAATAACATAACGAGATGATGAATATGAAAACTGCACACGCTTTAATGTTTGTAAGCTTAGCGGCTACGACCATGGGAACTGCATTTGCTGCTGACAATAATGACCTGTTTGGTGGCCAGCTCAGTGGTAACGTTAAGTTTGCCTCTGATTATGTTTTCCGCGGTGAGTCTGAAACGATGGATGGCGATGTTCCCGTAGTGCAAGGCACGTTAGGTTGGGGCAGTGATGAGGGTTGGTATACCGGTGTTTTTGCATCAAACGTCAAGTTTGCCGATCCTAACCTAGAGATTGTCACTGCGCCTTACATCGGTAAAGCTGGTGGCTTCGGTGATAGCGGTTTTACTTACGACGTGATGGTGTTTTCATATCTTTATCCCGGTGCATCATATTCTAACTACACCGAATTATGGATTAAAGTCGGTAAGCAATTTGGTCAAGCGAATGTCACGCTAGAAGTGACTCCCACTCTTGATGATTGGTTTGGTGTTGATGGTTGGCAAGGGGTTAACTACGCCGTGCATCCAAGTTATGACTTTAATAACGGCATTAAAGTATCTGGATCAATGGGCTACCAAGACCTAGACGGTGAAGGTGCTGAAGGTTGGACACACTGGAACTTGGGTGTCGAAGCGAGCTATGTCGGTTTAGTCTTTGATCTTCGTTACCACGGAAGTTCAGTTGATAAGTCACACTTAGTCTATGGCACACAAACTGAGATCTTTGATGATCGCGTTGTCTTTGGCTTAAGTAAGAGTTTCTAAGCCTACCGAACCTATATTGAAAAGCCGATTCTACAGAATCGGCTTTTTTGTTATTGAAGCTGAAACCAAGACCTCTTGCGGCAGATTGAGATCGCTGTAAGTGTATTAGCGGCTAATTATGTATATGATGTGGCGTTAAGAGCGATAAAGCGGTTATTCGCATGCCGCTGTTAGATAAATAAATGCGTGTTGGTTGAGGTGATGTATGGGCTACAGAGTGCTAGTTGTCGATGACGAAGCGGTCATTCGGGCTAGATTAAAAGGCTATTTTGAGAAAGAGGGCTATCAAGTCCTTGAAGCTCAAGATGGTGAGCAGATGTGGTATGAATTTAATCGCCAGCATATTGATTTAGTGATGCTCGACATTAACTTGCCCGGAACCGATGGCCTAAGCTTGGCGCGTGAACTACGCAGTCGCGGCGATGTAGGGATCATACTGGTGACTGGCCGTGATGAGACCATCGATAAAATTGTTGGTTTAGAGATGGGCGCCGATGACTACGTGACCAAACCCTTTGAGTTAAGGGAGTTGCTGGTGCGGGTTAAAAACTTATTGTGGCGTATCTCTTTGGTTCAAAAAGCGATTACTGAGAGTAGCGCACAAGCTGATCCCAATGACAATATTATTGCCTTTAATGACTATGTATTAGAGCTCAATAGCCGAAAACTGATTTGCAGTGGTGAGATTATTAAACTCACTAAAGCAGAGTTTGAACTATTGACTGCTTTTGCTCTTCACCCACAGCAAGTGTTGTCGCGCGACCGATTAATGCAGCAAACCAGTCACCGTAATCAGGACGTTAATGATCGCACTATCGATGTGATTATCAGACGCCTGCGCAACAAGTTATCTCCAGAGTTATTTGTCACCGTACATGGCGAAGGTTATCTGTTTGCCGCGAAGGTGAAAGACTAGGGGCTGTTAATATTTCACGGTTTTACTTGCCGCAGTTTATAGGCTCCGTTAGGTATTAATTTTCTGGGTTTACTCGATAGATAGGGTAATAGTCGGCCGGAGCTAAGCTGGTTTTTAACACCTGTGGATGAATATTTCCAATGACTTGGCTTTGTATTTTGGGACCAATATCGCCAAAGGGTTTAGCACCTTGCAGTTCCCTCACTACAACGTCAATGGCAAGCATGCCTTGCACGACGACCAAATCATCGTTACTGAACTCAACCCGCTCCCGATAGATCCCTCTGAGTATTGCGGGGGACAGATAGCTGCTGACTAATTTGACCTTATGTTCAAGCTGGTACTGCTTTAAAATTGAAACGCCCGCCTCGATAGCGACTGCGCTACCCAGAATATACTGCGGCGTTTGTGTCTTTAATAACGCCTCCATTTCATCGCGATATAAGTTGCGATTGTTATCAGCGTGACGTACTGCTGATATACTGACTTTACTGCCGATTAGAGCCGCTGTTAACCCTTGCTCAACCAAACCACTGCCACCTTGTTTATCGGGGCCGGCAAGTAGCGCGACTTGGGAACTGACTTGGGTGGTTTTATCTGTTTGCTGGCGAATAAATTGCCCTGCTTGAAAGCCCATTTGATACCAGTTAACGCCTACCCGTGTGGTGACCTGTTTATGGTCAAGGCGATTGACCAGCGCAATAATAGGTTTGTTAATAGGTGGCTTGTAAAATTCAAGTAGATCAGGGCGAACTCCCCCGAGTAATATGGCATCAAAATTGTGCTTCATGCAGTTATCGAGTTGGCTTAATTGTTTATCTAAGCCGTAATAGCTACCTGCTTCAAATAGTTCTACATGCAGTTTTAACTTCTTTGCTTGTTGTACTAGGCCATAGTTAATACCGGTCCAATAACTGTCTTTTAGATGAGGCATTAACACACAAATACGCCAGTCTTTTTTAGCGTTAGTCAGCGGCGTATATTGCACCTCTGTGCTGTGTTGGATTTTGTTATCGAAAGGCAATCTTTGTTCAAGTGACCAAGAGGGCACCGATATGGCCGCTTCCGCAAATGGACTGGCAAGCAATAGTGCGAGTAATACTTTTACCCACAATTGGAATGGTTTTGCCATAATTAACATACCCTTGATTCATGTTATATCAATTGCATTAAGTCAGCGTTGAAATCCAGCCTATGGGGAGCGTTCAGACATTGCACTTCTGCTTTCGTCGGCTCACAAAGGATTAACCATTATCTGGTCAAGGCGTCTTGAATTGAAAAGCTTGAGTGTTTCTGAATTGACTACCTATTTAATGCAATTGGTATTAATGTGTGAGTCAATATTGTAACAGCATAACGTAAAAGAGTGAGTGCTTTGTATTTGACTCCATCATCGCGACCCAGACTATCTTTATCAAGAAAGAGCCTTATAGGTCGCCTAATGCTGGCCTTTAGTTTATTGGCACTGCTGTTATTGCTGCTGGTGACGTTAGGCAGCTTAAGTTTGCACTGGGTACAGCAAGCCGATAAATACCTTTACGATAAAGCACTACCAGCATCAGAGGCGGCGCGTCAGTTGGTATTATCAAGTAATGCATTGGCCGAAAATGCCAAATTACTTGGACAATCTGAGTTTGAGTCTCAGCGGCAGTTGGTCGGTCGTAAACTGTCGATTAATAGCGCCGCAATGCTTAACGCGATTGGTGCGTTAAAAGCCTTGAATGTAAACTTTGACTTAAGCCTTGAACAGAGTGCATCGGATATCATTCTCGATTTGTCGCGTCTTGGAGAGCAAGTGGGACAGCGGATTTTGGCGGCTTATCAATTACAGCTCCAAGGTAAAGCGCTGGTGGACGCGTCAAACGAAAGCACTGACTTGTTATTGGCAGAGTTAGCCATCGTTGACTCGGGTATCTTATCCAAAATCAGTTTGGCATATCCGCAAGCCGTGGGAGTAGAGCAAACCTCAAAGTTGCTCGATACCTTGATTGAACAAGATCTCGATATTCAAGAGCGCCTGAATCGTGCCCTTAAAATTGTGCATAATATTGCTTTGATGGGGCAAGTGTTTCAATCTCCAGAGTTAGATAGTGGCATTTTTAATTCGTTAGCTAAAAACGATAGTCAGCTGAGAGAACTCGGGGTATCCATTTCAGGTTTGAATGATCCGGCATCAGATGCTGGATTACGCTACTTTGCCTCCTTGACCAGCTTATCTAATATTATTCGTGACCCTGTAAGATCGAAAGCTTTTGCAAGACAAGTCCGTATTTTACAGACGTTGCCCCAGAGTATATTGCTGCAAAAACAACACACTCAACTAAATCAAGCGCAAGAGTTAAAACTACAAGCCCTTACCGATAAATTAGATGCGCTAAATGGTGCCGTTGATACGGCGATGAACATTCAACGTGTGGAAGCTGATAAGGCCAGAGTCGATTATCTTAATCAGCTGAGTTGGTCTAAGGTGAGCTTGTTGCTGACAGGCTTGTTGATGCTGCTGGTTATCGCCTTTGTTGTCTACAAAGTGATCTATCAAGGCATAGCACTCAAACTCAATGCGGCCACAACCGCATTGGCGCAGTTGAGTCTTGGCAATACTGCTGTGACCATCGATACTGAAGGTGATGATGAATTAGCGGCAATGGCCAGCGCGATTAAAGCCTTTAAGCAGAAGACCGAACATAACCTTAAACTACAAGCCGAACTACGTGATACTGCTACAGAGCTGTTTGAACATAAACAAGCATTGGAAGCCACCGTTGAGGCGCGTACATTAGAGCTGGCTGAGGCCAATGTTCAGCTAGATAAAGAAGCCAAAGGGCATGTATTAGCCCGTGATATGGCAGAGCAGGCTAACCAAGCAAAGTCATTATTTTTGGCCACTATGAGCCATGAAATTAGAACACCGCTAAATGGTCTGCTTGGTACGTTAACTTTGCTTGGTCACTCAAAACTACCGCCATCACAACGGCAGATGTTGGCATTATCACAATACAGTGGAACGCTGTTGCAAACCTTGTTAAACGACATATTGGATTTCTCCCGCCTTGAGCAAAGTAAGCTGGCTAATGAGCCTCGAGCTGTGGATCTTGCTGAGTTACTCGATGAAGTTACAGCCATTATGCTTGCTGGCGCAGGTTTGGCAGGCCTGACATTAGTGGCAAACTATAAAAACCTGCCAAAGTGGGTCTATTTAGACGGTCCAAAATTACGTCAAGTACTGTTTAATTTGTTGGGTAATTCCATTAAATTCACTCCGCAAGGCACTGTTGAATTGAGCGTGATGGTTGAACAAGGTGCACTGGCCTTTAAAGTACAAGACAGCGGTGTAGGCATTGATTGCAGTGCCATGACAAAACTCTTTAAAGCCTACAGTAACGAGCCCAGTAAAGGCCGCGATCGTGGTACAGGACTCGGGCTTGCTATCAGTAAACAGCTGGTCGAACTTATGAGTGCGGGTGCTGAAGCCTCAAAGGCTTTATGGGTAACAAGCCAAGTTACTCAGGGCAGTAGCTTTGGTTTTTCATTACCGCTTACAGAGTGTGTGGAACCTGATATGGCCCAGCAGCTACAAGCCGTACTTGTTAGCTCTAAACGGGTGTTGGTGGTGGAAGATAACAAGATTAATGCGATGGTTGCGCAAGGGTTTTTAGCACATCTTGGCCATGATTCCGTGTTAGCGACTAGTTGTGAGGCTGCAAGGCAGGCCTACACAACTATAAGTGCCAGTGATTACGATGCGGTGATGCTTGATATTCAACTCGGCGATGGCTCGGGGATGACTCTGCTTGAAGAGTTACAGCAGATTAATGCACAGATAGGCCATTCTCTGCCGATCGCGGCCTTTACCGCTCAACTGCAAGTAGAAGATATGGAAAATTATCAACAGCAAGGCTTTGATTTGGTGTTAATGAAGCCGCTTGATATGAAGGCGTTAACCGCTTGGCTTGGACGAGCAAAAGAGATTGATGAATTGAATGCTACGCCCGAGGCGACATCGCAAACGACAGCTATTGCACCACTGCTCGAAACTGCGCCCGGATCTAAGGCTATGCCTCATGTGAACTTAGCACTATTAGATGGCACGCTGCTAACGCAAGATATGAGTTACTTAGGTAAAGAGGCTGTGGTTGAGCTGTTTGAGCTTTACCGTGGTTCTAGCCAAGCACATATGGCAACTTTAGCGGCAGCGCCTAAGGATTTCGAGCGAATATTACATGCACTAAAAGGCAGCAGCGCCAGCATGGGGTTAACGCAACTGGCAACGACATGTGGTGATATCGAACAATTAAAAGTAACGGCTGAAGAGTACCTGCAGCAACATCAACAGTTGTTAGCGTTATGGCAGCGCTCGATGGAGGCATTATCATTGTGGCTAGACGAGCAGGAAGAAGCGCAGTAGAACTGTTAGTTAAAGGCGCAGACATAGAAGATATTTGTTATCAAAGCATCCAGGGTTCCTCATCTCAGCAGATTAAGATGTTTATCCTTACCAAGGCTAAGCGAAGCTGACAGCGGTACACTCATACTATATTCACGAACACGACTATACCCGTTCTACCTGCATCCTGCATCTTCAAGTAGAATGGGTATATAGTGAGTGCAGCTAAATAGAGCGGGTACTATTGCTACGAGGATGACTTTAGAGCATCAAGCATCTGAACTGAGTTTAGTCGTGCGGCTAAACTGAAAGCTATGCGACATTGGTAATGATTTTCAATTTTTATAGTATCTCTTCATCTTTTATGAATAAAAGCTTTACAATATCTCAAAGTGCTGTAAAGTACGCCTTGCTCTGGCATACAGAGTTATTAATGAAACATCAAGTAAAAGTAAAGCTTCAGATTCTGCGTTATCGTTGTATCATCTGTGTTTCCCTTAGCTTCATCGTAACATTTAATAATTCAAGCTCTCAGCACATCGCACTTTCGCGATAGATTTATTAATTCTCCACTAAATATAAGGGACATAAAATGTCTAACTCAACTACTGGCATCGTAAAATGGTTTAACGAAGACAAAGGTTTTGGCTTCATTACTCAAGACAATGGCGGCGCTGACGTATTCGTACATTTCCGCGCTATCACTTCAGAGGGTTTCAAGACTCTTGCTGAAGGCCAAAAAGTTTCTTTCGACCTAGAGCAAGGCCAAAAAGGCCCACAAGCAGCTAACGTAGTTGCTATCTAGTCGAAAGTCGACACAAAGAGTTTAATTACTGTTTGAGTCAACTTTAAATAATTGAAGAAAAGTTAAATTTTCTTTAGTTATTAAAAAAAGCGAACCTTTAGGTTCGCTTTTTTGCGTTTAAAAGAAAATAATTCTGTTCTAATCCCCATTAGATTAAATAGGTCGTCAACTCAGCCACATTCACCCATTTTCAAATCAAAGCGCATCGGTGAGACTGCAGTGGTTCAATGAAAAGCAGAAGTGAAAACCATGAGCTATTGCTACTGAATACACAGATGCTTAATGCAATTGGTATAATACGTATAAAAAAGCAAATGAGTCAGAATAAAAAGAGGGTTGTGAGCTAGCTTGAAGCTAGTATCGGCTTGGCGGTATGTGTTTAGTCATATGTGTTGATAAACTTTGCTGTAGACGGCAGCCAAAATCTACTCTTGCCTGTATTCCACGTTGTCATATAGTCGTCCCAGAATTGACCCTCGAATATTATCCTTACTCTCGGCACCTATTTCTCGTCCTCAAATTACTTGATTTTACTCTGTCTAAATGGACATTATCTGCGATATTCCCTTCTTTATTAGCCTGTCATTGCGACTATTATCACCTTGTCTTTTTGACATTGATAGTGTTTATTTGACACTTGTTCGCGTTGTCATATTTACACTTCTATTAGAATTGGTTTTGTCATTATCTAATTATTTCAATGAATTAACTTTTTGGCATAGTTAGTGCAATTACTCAAGTAGAAGATTTAATTTATTTAATATTTTAGGGTGTAACTAATGACAATTCATGTGAAAAACAACATTCATTGGGTCGGTCAACGCGATTGGGAAGTGCAAGACTTCCATGGTACTGAATATAAGATGACCAGAGGCACGAGCTATAACAGTTACCTCATCCGTGAAGAGAAGACAGTATTAATAGATACTGTTGATCATCGTTTTAGTCATCAGTTTGTGCAAAATTTAGAGATGGAAATTGATCTTAATACTATCGATTTTATCGTGATGAACCATGCGGAAGAAGATCACTCCGGCGCATTAACCGCATTACTGGAAAAAATCCCCGGCACGCCCATTTATTGCACCGAAGCGGCTGTTGATTCGATTGTAGGTCACTACCACCATCCAGAGTGGAACTTTAAAATTGTTAAAACGGGTGATAGCGTAGATATCGGCAATGGTAAGAAACTCATCTTCATTGAAGCACCTATGCTGCATTGGCCTGACAGTATGATGACTTACATGACCGAGGACGCGGTGTTATTTAGTAACGATGCCTTTGGCCAGCATTACTGCGACGAGCATCTATTTAACGATGAAGTGGACCAGAATGAGCTTAAGGAGCAGTGTCTTCGCTATTACGCAAATATCTTAACTCCATTTAGCAGCCTGGTGACCGCTAAGATCCACGAAGTATTAAGCTTTAATGTACCTGTGGACATGATTGCTACTTCTCACGGTATCGTTTGGCGTGACAACCCTACGCAGATCATTCATCAATACCTTGAGTGGGCTGATAGTTATCAAGAAGATAAGATCACCATCTTTTACGATTCAATGTCGAACAACACACGCATGATGGCTGATGCCATTGCTCAAGGTATCCATGATGTGGACCCTGGCGTAGCGGTAAAAGTCTTTAATGTCTCAAAGCATGATAAGAACGAAATTTTATCGCATACCTTCCGATCAAAGGGTTTATTGGTAGGTTCATCGACAATGAACAATGTGATGATGCCAAAAATTGCAGGCATGCTTGAAGAGATCACCGGCTTAAGATTTAAAGGTAAAAAAGCCGCTGCGTTCGGCAGTTATGGTTGGAGCGGCGGTGCGGTCGATCGTATTCAAACTCGCTTAATGGACGCGGGTTTCGAAACGGCCCTTAGCTTGAAAACTAAGTGGCGTCCAGATGGGAATGCGATGCGAGAATGCCGTGAACATGGCCGTCAAATTGCTAAGCAGTGGGCGTTACATCCATTGGTCGATGCGCCTGCTATAAATCAATTTGCTAAGGCTGTAGCTGTGGATGAGAAAGCTGAAGCTAATAAGCCTGTAGCCAGCTTGTCTGAGCAACCACAGCAAGCAGCGGTTGCCAATAACAAAGATGCTGAGCATGATTCTGATTGCCAATGTATGATTTGTACCGTGTGTAATTGGGTTTACGATCCGGCTATTGGTGAGCCAAACCAAGAAATTGAACCCGGTACTCCTTGGTCTGATGTTCCTGAGTACTTCCTCTGTCCTGAGTGTAACTTGGGAAAAGACGTGTTTATTGCACACAAGGTTTAGTCGACGTATTTGAGGAAGTAGTAATGACAGCACCGATTGTAATCATTGGCAGTGGTTTCGCCGCCTATCAGTTAATAAAGAACATACGCAGGCAAGATGTTAGTTTGCCTATTCAGGTTTTTACCGCTGATGAAGGTGATGAATACAACAAGCCAGATTTAAGCCATGTATTTTCCAAGCAGCAGGATGCAAATGCATTAATCACCTTGTCTGCAGCTGACTTTGCTGCGCAGTATCAGGTTGAATTATTTGCCAACACACGGGTGGAACAAGTTGATACTAAAACGCAATCTCTGTTAGCTAATGGGCAGAGTTATCAATATTCTAAGCTAGTCTTTGCAACAGGCGCAACCACGTTTGTACCGCCAATAAAAGGCGATGCTGCAGTGGATATTGTCACTCTAAACAGTTTATCTGAGTACCGAGCTTCACAGAAAAAGCTAACCACGGCTAATCGCATATTGATAATGGGCGGCGGCTTAATTGGTGCTGAGCTGGCTATGGATCTACAAACGAGCGGCAAAAAGGTGATTGTTGTTGAACCTAATAGTCGATTACTCGCAAATGTAGCACCAGATTTTGTCGCATTGAAGCTTGAACAGCCTTTGCGTGATGGTGGAATGACACTCGAGCTTAACGACTACGTCACCACAATAGAGCAAATTAACGCAAAAGCTGAAGAGGGCAAGCAAGCTATGCTGGTTACCACTAAAGCGGGTAAAGTATTTACTGTCGATTGCGTTATCTCTGCAGCGGGTTTACGACCGAATACCGACTTAGCGCAGCAGGCGGGTATTAAGGTTAATCGCGGTATTGTAGTGGATGAAAAGCTACAATCATCTGCCAACAATGTTTACGCCCTTGGTGATTGCGCCGAGATTAACGGCAAGGTTATGGCTTATTTACAACCTATTATTTTGAGTGCCAATGCGCTTGCTAAGCAGTTACTTGGTCAAGCATCACAACTGACATTCCCAGCGATGATGGTGAAAGTGAAAACACCGTCATATCCGATCCAAGTCGGCGGCAGGTTTAATACTGATTCATCATGGAAAGTGGGCTTTGATAAACAAGGCGTGACGGCAGAAGCATATGATGATCAAAATAATATGACAGGGTTTGTGGTGACCAATGAAAATGCCAAACAGGCTTTTTCACTGCTAAGAAAAGTATCGGCTACTTAATCAAATAGGATAGATATTTATCATACGCAAGCTCAAGTGTGTCTATTTGGATTTGGCTAGCGAGATCAAAAAAACGAACCGTTAGGTTCGTTTTTTTTGGAATAACGTTAAAGCTTCTAATCCGATTTTTTCATCTGTAGATGATTCAAATAACCCTCTGTATCCAATTTTTCTCTAATCTCTTTGACCATATCATTATCAACTTTTGCATCCTTTTGTGCTCCCCAAACTTGTCTTGCAAAGTTAACGAGCTCAGCCACTTGCTGATCTGATACTTGTGCATTGAAAGATGACATCGACACCACGCCTCTGGTTTGGCTTTGACGTTTACTGGGCAAGCCTCGCAGAATAACGGCGATAGAGTTGTACGGCGATTGGGCGGTAAAGGCGCTATTTTGATTTAAGGCCACCACGGCTTCGGGTTTTCCTAAGCCATCTAAACCATGACAACCTGCGCAATAATCAACATAGGTTTGATAGCCTGAAAGTGTTTTATCCTCTTGGCTTAAATACACTCGCTTAGCCATTTTAAGATCACTAGAGCCATCAACTTCTGCAATCGAGACCTGATCTTTATCCAGTAAATAGCCGGATATAGCAGCTAAGTCTTCATTAGGCATGTGACTCAAACTATGGTTAACGACCAAATACATATTCTCGTAGGTTGAGCCCATTCGAGACTCACCCATTTTTAGCAGATCAACCAGATCTTTAGCGTTCCAGCCCTGTGAATTTAGCTCTTTAGCGGTGATATCACCCGCCTGCCAACCTTCCAAAAATTCACCTTGTAGTGCTTTACTGGGTTGCATCGCAAACAATAGGTTTCTCGGCGTGTGGCACTCACCGCAGTGTCCTGCAGCCTCGACAAAATACTTACCCTTGTTCCATTGTTTGCTGCGGTTGCTGTCGGGGCTAAAGTCGGAGTCTTCAAAAAAGAGTTGGTTCCAGCCTCCTAAGAAAAAGCGAATGTTGGCTGGGAAGATAAGATCATTAGCACTGTTAGGCTCTGCAATCGGCTTAATGGACTGGAAATAAGCCCACAGTGCATCAAGATCTTTATCATTTAATTTCCGGTACGAAGTGAATGGCATAGCAGGGTACAAGTTGCCGACCTTACTTGAGTAACCCCATTTTACAGCCCGATAAAAATCTTCACGTTGGTAAAGCCCAATGCCGTATTGTTTATCAGGGGTAATATTGGTTGAATAGATCATTCCGAATGGTGAATCAAACGCCACGCCTCCGGCAAATGGCGCGCCACTGGGGCCTGTATGGCAAGCAACACAATCACTTTCAATGGCGACTTGTCGGCCACGCTCAACGATTAAGTCTACGGCCTCACTTTGATGAACTGCACTTGCGACATTGGCTAATTTACCGCTACCAAGATAGATAAAAATGATCGCGGCTAGACCCAAAGCCAAACCGATAATAATGAGCTTTTTCATAACATCCTTATCGAACAAGTTCTGGTTGAGACAATATAAGATCCTCTATTGCCTCATAGTATTTAACGTAGCCTGTACAGCGACATACATGTTCAGCCAGTGAGGCTTCAATTGAAGATCGTAGCTCAGACTTTTTAACTGGATTTTGTTTTAGTGATTCGTAATAACCGATGGCTTCATTAACAAAGCCCGATGTACACCAACCACATTGGAAAGAGAAGTGTTCGATAAAAGCTTGTTGCACCGGATGTAACTCAAGCTCTTGGGTCTTCACATCAATTCGTGCATGACCTTCTACCGTCATCAAGTTCTTACCATTAAATGACCCTACGCCATTAATACAGGTTCGATGGGTCACATGCCCAGTAGCCGTTTTCTCTAAGATCACGCAGGCATGGCATATCCCTGCACCGCAACCAAATTTAGTGCCGGTTAAGTTTAAGTGCTCATGTAGAAACTGGATCATCATGGTATTTTGATCGACAGCAATAGGGCCGATTTGTTTACCATTTAGGATGAAATTAACGGTGCTTTTGCTCATACACTTAACCTCGACTTTATTTGTTCAGCGGTAATAGGGGTGTGGTCGAAGCGTTCGCCAATCGCATTAAATATTGCATCTTGAACTGCGGAAATCACGGGTAACATCACCACTTCGGCGATCCCTTTAGGTCGCTCTGAACTGTCATTTGATGGCAGGATTTCAAGTGTCATGTCCCATACGCTGAGATCTCTAGCTAGTGGCACGTGATAACGATTCAAATTCCAACGTCCGTTACCTGGGCCATCTTCAAATGGTGGTAAATACTCATGTAAAACA
Source organism: Shewanella sp. Choline-02u-19 (assembly GCF_002836205.1). NCBI lineage: Bacteria > Pseudomonadati > Pseudomonadota > Gammaproteobacteria > Alteromonadales > Shewanellaceae > Shewanella > Shewanella sp. Choline-02u-19. The sequence goes on along the minus strand of NZ_PJBE01000013.1, from coordinate 2,759,236 downwards.
TGGCCTATCCCCATGGCGAGTCCGCCTTGAATTTGTCCCTCGACGATAGGCTTTGAGATCACGGGGCCAGCATCGAGTACACTGTGAGTGCGGAGAATATCGACCTTTCCACTGTACTTATCAACGCTGAGCTCTACTAGACAATCACAGGGAGCGTAATAGGTCACCATGGCGTTGTTATATTGAGTGCTTGGGTATTTCACCCAATTACGTTTAATGAGGTGATAGCCTAAATTATCCATCAACTGTGTTTTAGCGCTATTAGCGCCGTTACCATAGCGAACCGCTAATGCATCTAACGAATGTACTTGGGTATGACCTTCAATGGTGAACTCTGCTTCAGTCCAAGCCCAGCGGTTTACCGTATGTGCCACACAACCTGTAACTAACCCAAGGTGGTGTGCAGTTGATGCCAGTAACGCCAAAGGTAAGTTGGGGTAACCTGCTTGGGTGAATTGTCCGTCTTGCCATGTTGCTGCGGAAAGGTCGCTGTTTTTATCGAGTTTCCACAATGTACGCGCCGCAGGCAAAATCCCGTATTGATAGACGACCGCACAGGCTCCTTTGGTTGCTTCGGTTTGAAAAGTAGCGGAATCGGATGCACTACTTGCCATCAGCTTTACGGGTGTCCAGAGTGGGTCTTTAGACATCTTATCTTGCTTCTCTTGACTGATGGTATAGGGGTTGTCTGTTTCAAACAGTTGCAATGCTTTCCAAGTCTCAGTAACAGCAACTTGCACTTCATCAGCTGCTTGGCCAAAGAACTTATCGGTTAATAACCCTTGGCTGGTTTGAGCGCCGCTGCCCATCTCCATATATTCAATTTCTAAAACAATTTCGCCGGACTCCAGCAGGTTGACTGCCGCATTAGGGCCAACATTGCCCGTGCCATAATTCTTAGAAAGCAATGAATAGCCGACACCAAATGTTTTGTTTGGGTTGTTGGTTTCAAAAGTGTGTTTGTTAGCCGCTCGATTCTTCCAGATAGGATGTTGCTCTGCTTTATCTAAAATTTCGCGATAGCGCAGCTCACCTGCAATTTCGGCTCCTTGAGTATTAAGATCATCAGTGTGTAATAGGTTTCTGCGTCTAAGCTCAAACGGATCTACATTTAACTCTGCGGCAGCCTGTCCTATCATGAGATCGACCACTGGCATACATTGTGTCGAGCCATAACCTCGCATTGAGCCTGATGTGACATTCCTTGAGTGATAAGCGGTTGCTTGTAAATCACTTTTTGGAATATAAAACACGCCCTGCATTGCAGACATACCAGCAGAGGCTACGCTGGCACTGAAGTTTTCTCTTCCGCCCCCATCCACATCACATACAGAGGTTAATGCTTCAATTTTTAAGGTGTCTTTATTGATCCCTAAACGGTTGTTGATTTTAAAGGGATGACGTTTAAGACCGGACTGGAACTGTTGATAGCGGTCATTGGCGATTCTAATCGGATTACCATCGGAAAATAGGCTAGCGACAAGGGCATAATAAGGGAATACTGAGTGGTCTTTTGCACCGAATCCGCCGCCAACAAATCCTGAATAAAGCACGATACTTTTAATATCTTTAGCTTGTTTGCTCTGTTTTAGCAGATGTACTGCCATTTCGGTAAAGTCGCTTGGATCTTGGCAGGTAACGGTACCGTGTACGGTCTGAGTCGCTTGATCAAACCAGATATTAGCGGCTTCTGGCTCGAGCATCATCGGCTCAACAATTTGTGTTTGAAATTGCTTTTCAACGACATGAATATTTGTTTTTAATAGATCTTGTTGGATTGTATCCGCGTAATACATCCCTTTTTCACCTAGGGTTCCTCCTATATTACGTTCCCTAGGCCATTTGGGTTGTCTTAACTGATAGGCGGGGAAAAATAGCCCATCTTGGAAGGGGGAAAAAACATCGCTTGAATCATTTCTCTCTTTTGCTATGCGTACCACACGCCATGATGCATAGGGATTTCTCTGATAAAGTTCTGTTTTATCGCCAAATTTGAGTACATCTGGATTGAAATCTAAGCGTGATTTCGCGGCGTTAAAGTCATCAAACTCATCAAACAATAGAATCGCCACCGGATGGCCAATAAAGTGGGCGACACTCCCTTTGGTTAGTAACATCTCTTCACCATGAAAAGGGGGGAGTTTGACGTCATTTTTAGCGAGATCTTCGGCCAAAATAACTTTAGTGGGTTGTTTCTCTAAAAAAGATAAATCGATACTCTCAAATGTACGATCAGCCACCGTTGCACACACAATGTATCCGTGCCACTGCTTATCAGGCCAGAGGTCAAAGTCTTTTGCTCTAAAGTCGCGAGCAAACACTTTTTCACCGGTAACCTTCTGAATTGCATCAACCCTAAATTTAGCCTTACCCCCACTAGCCCATGGTTTTTTTGGCTTATATAAGTACTCTTGCTCTCGACTATTGGCACTGACAAGCGGTGAGAAGTAAACACTGACCCCCGCAATAACGACCGTTTTAATAAAGTCTCTACGAGTTTGCTTAAGTTTTTTCATCTATGATCCTAACGTACAAATTGAAGGTATGACGCCGTAATTTCATCCTTGTTGCCATCGATTAGAGTGTTAATGTTAAGTGTAATCAACACCTAAATAGGCAAGCGATACTAGTAAGATGATAGTCTAATTTTAATACTATATTGATAAATTCTTTAGGTTCAACATACAGCAGTATGTGGATGTCTAATGTAGGAATTCATAGTGTTAGGCTTGGTTGCTTAAAGGGGCTGTATTTTGCCTGTGGTCAATTGCCGATACGTAATTGGGGATGCGCTCGCAGATAAAACATGAACTTTAACTTTGTGTTTATTTTGTAAAATATGAGTTCAAATCGGGTGTTTTGGTAACACAATTATTTCAAATGTAAATTGCAGTTGATAATCATTATCATTTGGGTGTTTTTTCTTTATACTGCCGCCATCTTACATCCTCATGAGTATATCCTGGTGCTGTCACGTTCTATTAAGCTGTTTTTATTGTCTTTTTTATCTCTATCTGTTCAGTCGCATGTATATGCGCAAACGGATCAACATCTACAACAAAGGGTTGAAGAAGGCAGTTCTCGCTCAATGAATCAAGTATTAGGCGAGCCTAAGGTTGATGCAATTGAGATTATTGAAGTTACCGGCAGGTCATATCGTCGTGGTTTAAAATTAACACCTCCGGGTGAAGCTGTGATTACCATGAAAGAGGTTGAGGAGCAGCAGTCTTCACAATTTGCTGAGTTGGTCGATCAACTTCCCGGGGTTAACATTGATGGTGGAACCCGTTCTGGTGGCGAACGAATTAATGTTTGGGGCTTTGGCGCTGTGGAGGATTTGAACCTCTACTTAGATAATGCACCGTTGGGTTTTGAGCAATACCGCTATGGCTCTTTCTTTATCGACCCGGACCTAATTAAACAGGTTGAGGTGATTAAAGGGGCTCACGATGTTCGTTCAGGCAACGGCGGTTTTGGTGGCTCTATGTATGTAACCAGTAAAAGTGCGGAAGACTTTTTGGATACTGGAGAGCATTTTGGCGCAAGAGTTAAAGCAGGTTATAGCGATAATGACGATGAAAAGCGTAGTTTAGTGAGCTTATATGGTCAGTTTAACCGCCATCTGTCTGCCATTGTTAATTACACCTATCGAGACGCTAACGATACCACTTTAGGTAATGGAGTTTTGGGGGGGAATATTGCTGATGAGGGCGAGCCCGTTGAATATGATATGGGCAATGAAGCTAAATTTAGTTACTCAGGTTATCGTCAAAATAGCCTATTAGCGAAGTTAGATTTTGATTATGGTTCACATTTATTGTCTTTATCGATGACCGATTATACCGATGAAGGCCAAAAGCCGTGGGCTAATCGCCGTGGTCAAATGCCGAATATCAGTGATTACAATATTAAAAAGTATGGTGATTATAAAACAGCGCTTTACGCAACAACGGCTCACAATATTTACGAAGATACGAATTACTCGTTGAACTATCGTTATACACCAGACAATGATTTGATTGATACTCAGTTGGTCGTTTCAACCAGTGAGAATCAGCGTCATTGGGTACGCCCTGATATCGCATGGGAAAAGATGTATGTCTCGGTGGGTAACTTTGGCCATGAGTCTTGGCTCAACTACAAACGCTCTTTTGTCGATATCAATAACACCAGCTGGTTCGGCGACCACAGCTTATTAATCGGCTTGCAGTACTTAAGTTCAGACCGTGACTCTCTGGTTTATAATAAAACCTATGAGAAGAAAGAAGCGAAAAACTTTGGTCTGTATACGCCGTATTATCAGCCCAGCGGTAAGCAGCAAACCTCAAGCGTTTATGCCAAATTAAGTTACCAAGTTAATGATGCTCTAACGGTTAAACCATCCGTTAGATATGACTATATTCGTAGTGAAGGTAAGGGAAACTTGGCGTCTGATTATAATGATTTAGCCGCAGGCCATGACTACAGCGCAGTTTCACACTCGGGACTCTCACCGCGATTAGGTGTTCATTACGCCTTAACTGAACAGACCCAGCTCTACTTTGATTACGCCTATACATTACAGGCGCCAGTCATTGATGATATTTATACGGTGCAATATGCCAAGGCCAGTAAGGCTATCACCTCAAGCCGTGATCTAGAGGTTGAGCGTTTACACGCCTATAAGTTAGGGTTGACCCAGCTTAATCATGACTTGTTTGCTAATAGCGACACGTTATCAACTCAAATAACCTTGTACTACCACAAAGGCGAGAATGATGTGGCTAAGCGCTCTGGGGTTAACTCTGTAGAACAAGCTCAAGGCTACAACACCAATCTTGGCGGATACTACAATCAAGGTGTCGACTTGGTATTAAATTATCGCTACCAAGATCTATTCGCAGATTTAGACGCCTCTTATATAGAGGGCAAGCACGATGGCAGCTTAAAGGACTCAACGGGTGAAGATGAGTACCTGGCTGATTTAGCGCCGACCAATATTGGACTAAAGCTGGGATATTATCTGACGAGTGACGTAATGGTTGCTTGGCGTGGTAAGTGGTACGACAGTAAGTCTGAAGATGAGATGCCGACTAAAAGTAGCTTTAGAACGGATCAAGCCACTGATGCGTATTTCTTGCAGGACTTTTATGTGGCGTTTACTGGCGAGTCTGGCGCATTGGATAACTGGGAAGCCTACCTTACGGTCAAGAATATTACTAACCAGTACTACAAGCCTTACATGGCCGATGGCGTAGCGGCTGCTGGCAGAGATGTTCGCGTTAGTGTGGCGTATAAATTCTAGCGAAAGTATCGTTTTAGAGTGTGTTAAATAAAGGTCACATTAGTGGCCTTTATTGACTTTAATTGCGTCTTTAAAAAATAACCAATCGATTTGGCGGTTATCTTTTTGACAACTTGATGTAGACAAACAATGATAAAAAAATAATGCCACCGCCGATGAGCTTTTGTGTCTCTATAACCTCCCCAAGCACACTCATACTTAATATCAGTGTCCAGATAGGCTCCAAGATCATAATCAACGACGCCGTTTCAATTTTCACTGAAAACTGTCCGATGGTTTGCATGAGATAACGCAGGACAGTCGCGATCACTGTTGAAATAGCAAACCAGAATATAATATCGCGGTTGATCTCAAATGCTTCAGGGGAGGTTAATAAGACCGAAAATGCACCGCTAATGCCGACCATAAACAACTGTAAGCAGATAGAGGTCAGTGGATTGATGCTGGTTAGGATTTTTTTATTAAATACAAAATGCAGTGACAGTAACGCCGATGCTAGCAGGAAATACCATTGGCTAGGCTCTACCTGCCAACCATTGGCTAGTGTTAACAATGTCATGCCGCTAATGGCAATCGGTAAAGCTATCCAAAAGGCACGGTTCGGTCTTATTTGGAACAGTAACCATGAGGTGATTGGCGCAATAATCATCGCCAAACTCATAATGAAAGCCCCTTCCGCTAGCGTATTGGAGATAAATACTGCGTGTACCCACACTTGAACAGAGGCCGCTAAAATAAGTCCTACAGCACAAACTGAGGCAACTTGTTTAAGGGTAAGAGTGAGAATGCGTTGGTAACAGAATGGCAGTAAAATGAGACTGGCAAGTAGAAAACGTGCGGTGATGAACGTCTCACCAGGCACTTCTAAAATGATACGTTTTGAGGCTATCCAACCCACAGCTGCAAGCAAGGTCGCAAGCAACAATAATATCTCTCCACGCAGCGCTGGTATTCTCATTGTTATTCTTTCAGTTTCTGCTTCTTGAACAATATGTTGGGAGGTAACGTATTAACCCTACGAGCGCTATTCATCACAGTGCATAACCGTAGGGTATCGTTTGCAGACCTTGTGATAGATTATGGCTTCGGGAGATACTCTCTGGCCAATAATCTACAAGCGGTTTAGCTCGGATTGTACTCTATATAGTCCGTTAATCCTTGCTCTGTGCCACCAAACAGGGTATTTGGATCGTGAGGCGCTAATGGGTAGCCATTTTTAATACGATTTGGCAGATCCGGATTTGCCACAAATGGACGGCCAAAGCCAACCATATCGGTCACGCCATCTTCAATCGCTTTTGCCCCTTTATCACTGTTGTAACGACCCGCATAAATGAGCACACCTTGGTATGCAGCGCGCACTGCAGGTTTAAACTCTTTTGGAGTTTCAGGTGCATCGTCCCAGTCAACTTCTGCAATGTGGATGTAAACCACATTGAGTGTATTGAGCATTGCAGCAGCAGCAGTATAAGTTTCAACCGGTGTCGCATCAACAGTGCCGTTGAGTGAGGTGAATGGAGCAAGACGGACACCGACGCGATCGGCGCCAATAGCATCAGTCATCGCTGCAACAACTTCGGCCATAAAGCGTAATCTGTTTTCAATTGAACCACCGTACTCGTCGGTGCGAAGATTAGCTTCAGAATCAATAAACTGGTTGATCAAGTAACCATTTGCAGCGTGCAGTTCAATGCCATCAAAACCTGCTTCAATAGCATTGAGTGCCGCTTGACGATATTGACCAACGACCTGTTCAATATCGGCTTTAGTCATGGCGCGTGGCTCAACAACATCAACAAAGCCTGGTGCGTCAGTGCCATTATCGATAAATACTTTTACGTTTTTAGCTGCATGTGCTGAAGATGAAATAGGTTGCTCACCGCCAATGTTGTCAGGGTGAGTAACTCGGCCAACATGCCATAACTGCGCAAAAATCTTGCCCTCTTTAGCGTGCACTGCATCAGTCACTAGCTTCCAGCCGGTAATTTGCTCAGGGCTGTAAATACCAGGTGTCCATGCATAACCTTGACCATTTGCAGAAATTTGCGTGCCTTCGGCAACGATAAGTCCGGCAGATGCTCTTTGTGCATAATACTCAGCCATCATTTGGTTGGCGACATTACCAGGTTGGCTAGCGCGAGAGCGAGTCATCGGCGGCATAACAATACGGTTTTTTAGCGCAAGTTTACCCAGTTGGATTGGTTGAAATAGTGCATTAGTCATAGAGTTATTCTCCTGAAACTTGAATGAGTTCAATTTGGTAACCGTCTGGATCGGTTATGAAGGCGATATGAGTATTGCCGCCTTTTACGGGACCGGCTTCACGAGTGACATTGCCACCCAGTGCTTTAATCTTGGTACACGCGGCATAAATGTCTTCAACACCAAGTGCAATATGACCAAATGCGTTGCCCATCTCGTACTCATTAGTGTCCCAGTTAAAGGTCAGCTCAATCGTGGTGCTATCGGCTTGAGCCTCGTACCCGACAAAGACCAAGGTGTAGCGGTACTCACTGTTGTCTGTTCTTTCTAGTACTTTCATACCCAATACCTTGGTATAAAACTCGATGGATGTCTCAAGGTCTGTGACTCTTAACATGGTGTGTAAAAACTTCATATATTGCCTTTTGAAACGCCTCACCGAACTTGAACGTGAACAGTATGAGTTGCGCGGTTTGATGATTTATTTTCGATGTACAGAGTTTATAGCGAATTAATGTAAACATAAAATTATCAATAATTATTGATTTAATAATTATTTTTTATGAATATTGTTTTTGAATGGTTTGAATGGTTTGAATGGTTTGAATGGTTTGAATGGTTTGAATGGTTTGAATGGTTTGAATGGTTTGAATGGTTTGAATGGTTTGAAAGCGACAGTCAAATCAAACAGAAAAAGGCCATAGGTGGCCCATTCGTTAAAGGTGTGAGTCGTTTAATTTTTTTAGCCTAACCGTTTAGCTTACTCGTTGAAGCCAACCGCTTGATGTTATCGGTGCAGATAAAGACAGCCGAATTTATATCAGGCTGTTCGAAATATGGCTTAAATGCATTTCCAACTCATCTTCAGTTTTAGGAAGGCAGTTCAATTCAAAAGAGAGTGGCTTGCTACCATTGAGCATGAACACTGAGCTTGCGCCATGATCATAGTGGAACCATTTTCCATTGACACAAAGATCGGTATAACAATTTGGTAATAGTTCCATCGTGCACCTCTAAATGTTACGTTTCAGTTATTGTTAAAAGAGATAAAGTCATTAATTGCGTGAGCCTTGCGGTGTAACGGAAATCTACGTTTGTGACTTAGCTCACTCTTATATGACCTGAAAAGGCGTAGGCGCTCATTGATCTAAATCAAAGCCAATGTGATTAGCGATTCTGATGACGGATCTCAGCAACATTAAAATCTAATTGAATAGACTTTCACATTAAAAAAAGATGAAACGGTGTTGAGTGGTTGGCATCGTAGCGATATGTACTTCTTTACTGAGATTATTGCGCTACAGTTAGATTTGTCGCCATAAGTGGGGGCTTTAGCCTACGCTATTACAGCGGCTATTTAATTAAATGCCACTTATTCTACTTTGATCTGAGTCAACACGTTGCATGTCGAATCAATTCAATATTAGCGTATGGGATAATACTTATATAAGGGGGACGAGTGGCGGATGCAAAGCTTATTTTACTGCTAAAAACCTGTATTACTCTTGGCGTGCTACTCATCTTGCTGGGGATCTATTGCCATAACTTTAGTGCGTCAGTAGAGGCGATGGGAGTCAATGGCATCATTATCAGTGCAATGTGCATCGCTTTTGGTATGGTGCTGTCATTGCCAACAAAAATGTATCTGACGTTTATTCTCGTTAGAAGAGAATTAGAGCAGCAAAAGCAACAAGATTAGGCTTGTTTTGATTTATGAAATGGATCTAGCGTATACCACCTATGATAGAGCATAGGGCGTTATATCGGCTTTATGTTGAATGGGAGTAGATGAGCGATTAGTCGTAATAGTTTATCGTTGGCTCGTTTACTGAGCTGTAATACCACAGAAAACATCTGCAAAACTCACTGCAATCGCATCGACAATAGGTTCAAGATTTTTAATTATGAGAAAGACAAAAGGTGAACCTGATGGTTTGCCTTTTTGATCTAGTCTGAGCAATAAAGGGAAATGCTAGGCTTTAGAAAGCCAGATTCTAGGCATCATAGCTTAAATGCTTAAGGTCTAAATCTAGTCAGAGTTATCAGTATTTGTAGGTATAGCTCGCAACATAGTTCTGGCGACCATCACCAATATTTGCCTCAAGATCAAATGCATGGTGCTTGGTTAAGCTCCAGTAAAAAAACAGTCATACCGTGTCTAGACAGTTTATGATTGCTATTTTTTGCAGCTCTAACTGCGTTGTACCATTATCTAATTTTTCATCAATGTCATCGACAGCTTTTTTTAAATCATTAGTACGTTGGACAGCTTGCTCTTTTTCTAAAAAATATGGCAAGTCATTAGCAACGAGTAAGCTTTCAATTGAATTAAGTTCAGTTGATTGAGTAAAGAGATAAGCTAGGAAAAGGCAAGCTAGTAAAAGCTTTTTCAGAAGGTCCTGTTGCAAATAAAGTCAAATAGGTGAGGGGAGGAAACACTAATTGTTGATTAATTTGTTAAAAGGAAATGGCTGCTTCAGAACAAATATAGTGTAAACCTAGTATTTAACAAACCTGGCCCGCAGAGGGCATAGATAAGGCTTATAAGAGTCAGTTGACTGGTTAAGACGGTTATGTCTCTAGTCCAGCGAAGCTCTTTGGGGTTCTTATAAGCAAGCTTCATTCACGATATCAAAAGGTATTAGCAAATGTAGAAGGTCGTTAGTTATGTTATTTTTCCATTTACGAGACCTACGATTAACCACTGTCATTGGGTTAGTAGGTGTTAACAGGGACTGAGGTGCTTGTTGATGCATTCTGGTTGGTGAGCTATAGAGATGGCTTAGTGACCCAAATTTTTGACATCTTCAATAATAACCAAATTGTCTGCCTATATGTCATTAGCTGCAAGAACGATGCGATGTATTTAATACAAATCAAGTCATATAGTATAAAAATGTAATGGGGATCCCCTAGAGCAGTAGTTGTAATATGTTTTTACTAACGGATTATGCTGTGAGAGTAATAATGGATATGTTCCTATGCAGCGTATTTTAAGCATGTAATAACCTACTAAACGTTTAAAAAATATGAACAAAGCCTAATGATATTCCATATTGTATTTCTTTGTGCTCTTCAAGTTAACTCCAATTTACTTGATTTGTTCCACAAGTACTTATTTGTATTTTTTATGGATTACAATTTACAACTTTTTAATTAACCTCTCATAAAGTGACAGATAATTATTTATTTTTTGATGTAATTAATTCGTCAGTATAACGTTTTCTTAGTGATGTTTTAGATTACAAATTAGGGTGTTCTGAAAAGAAAACTTGATTATTGATAGCACTAAATTTTTGATTCCTTACTTTAGGTAATTATTATATTTGAAGTCAAATGACGACTATATCGAAATCCATTCTAAAACGGCAAGGTTAATGATAGAACGACTAATCGCTACAAATCCTAAGTGAAACGGTATGATGTGTTGTTGGAGAAGATAGTTGAGTTCAATGACCTGATCCAATGCAGTTGTATCGGACTGAATAAGTAACTTTATGCCTAATATTAATCTGTCTCAGCTTGTAGGCTTAGCTTTATCTGTTTGTTATCAATGATTTTATGGTGATTTATGTAACAGCATGTATTAGCTAGGCATGTTAGGTGGAACTTTGTACATAACTTGCCAATGTTGTCATATTTAATAATGTTTTACACTCAGTAATCAGTTAATTCTACCGAATGACTTACTGGTGAGAGTATGAAGAACGAGCAAGTAACAGGACTTTATTTTAATGAGAGCAACCATCGTATGTGGATTATGTATACACAGTTATACCCCGAACGTATCGATGGCGTAGACAGAGAACTATATGTGGGACTATTAAAACAATTAAGCAAAACTAATGGAACGCGTGATGACCTCTACCAATTACTCTTATTCAAAAGACAAGCAGAACCATGTGTTTTCGACGTTTTTGAAACATCTTCGTCAAAATAACGACCTGTCACAAGAGCAGCTATGTTTACACCTTAGGCAACACAGTAGTCTTTTTTATAACTTAGATACTATTACTGTTAGTCGCTGGGAGCGTGGTGTCAATATTCCATCTTTAGCTAAACAAGCCGAAATAGTTGAACTGTACGATAATGAACTCACTAGTATTTATAGCCGGGATAAACAGTTCTTAAAAGAGTGTAGCAATTTAGTGGCTATTCCTAATGCGCCGGAGATTAAATCAAGCCACCCCTATTACGCAAATGATGAGTATCAGATTAAAAATATTGATATTGAAGATGATAGTTTTTACTTAGTGCTAAAGATGATCCTACGTTATGAAGGTAATCCAAGTCTTAAATTAAAGCATCCTCTTGAAGATTTTTTTTGGTTGAAAAATGTAAAAATATCCATAGCAATCGCATTTAACGGTCAAATTGTTGGTCATGGTTTGTACCTTGAAACATCGGCTCAAAATTTTCTTGAACTAGTCAATATCAATAGTGATCTTAGTGAAATAGTGGCTAATTGCGATAAAAAAGATCGTGACGCAATGTTAGTTTTGTCCTCCGCAGGTGCAACTAAACAAGTTGAGAACAGCATCATGTCGACCTATATCAATCAATTTTCTCAGCAAAAATATCTACGCTACCTCTGCTTTAGCATCTGTGATGAAGGGTTCATCAAAAAACTAAACACGGCCAAGTTAGAGCCGTTTAAGGCAAGAAATATGGAATTTAACGACAGAATGATTGCTATTCACTCCTTTCTATTAAGTCGCTCTGAATTGATGGCGAATCGATTTTTACTCAAGCTGGCGGTGATATCGCCGAAGCGATTAGTCACCTTTCTTGGCAATGATGAACAAGGAGGTTGCTCATGAAGATACTTATTGTTGATGATCAGGCATTTGTAAGAGAAACAATAAAAAGCGAGTTTGCCCAAATAGCGCCTGAGGTGATTTTTGATTTCCATGAAGCAGATTGTGGTAATAAGGCAATCGAGATGCTTGAAAATAATAGCTTAAGTGATCTGCCAACTATCGAATTGGTGATTGCAGATCTGAAAATGGAAAATGGTGATGGTCTCGCCATTATCAACCATATGGCGACAACCCGTAGCCGTGAGATCCCAATAGCAATAGTCAGTTCTTCTGATAAACGAACACTTGAACTCATTGGTAATATTACTAACAGTTTTAGTTTAAATTTAGTCGGGGTATTTCAAAAACCGCTGGATATTAATGATATTTACGCTTCAATAGCAGCAAAAAAAGCCTTTCCACAAGAACCGGATATATCCGCAGACATCACGCCTATTTGTAATGAGGCGAACATCACTTCACTACTAAACGAAGAGAATTTGTTTCTGTGCTATCAACCAAAGATAAACATAAAGACAGGTGAACTAGTCGGTTTTGAGGTTTTGTCTCGGCTTTGCATTCAAGGTGATGGGTTTATCTATCCTGATAAATTCATCCCTTTGATTGAAAAGGCTGGCTTGAATTGTCAATTTACCAAGTTAGTGCTCAATCAGGCGTTATCGCAATGGCATCTATTTGAGAAACTTAAGAGCTATAGCTTATCCATTAATATTAGCGCTAATGATTTGTTATCTGATGACTTTATTAATTACGTAATTGATAAACATTTAACTAATTCTGATATTAAACTCATGCTCGAACTGACTGAGTCTCAACAAACGATCAATCAAGATCGCTCCTTACAGGCTATCGCTAAGTTGATTATTAATGACATTCCGATATCGCTAGATGACTTCGGTAAAAGCTATTCCACTTTTGATCGGCTAGACAGTATTCCATTTGATGAAATCAAAATTGATAAAGACTTTGTGTCAGACCTTGACGTCAATTTACAGCACCAAGCCATTGTTGAGTCTACGATTGCTTTAGCCCGTAAACTCAATGTCAAAGTTGTTGCTGAAGGCGTAGAAACCTTATCGGTACTAAAGCGACTACAAATGCTCGGATGTCATGTTGCACAAGGTTATTTCATCAGCCCCCCCATCGAAGGCCGCTATTTAATGGCTTGGATTAATGATTACAACCTACAACACGAGCGCCAATATGTCAGTTGCTAGCCAAGGGATTAAAACTAAACTCCGTACTTTCTTTGCTCATTTTAATGATGATAGTCGAAGTCACCTCTATGGTGTATTAGCATTAGAACTGGATAATCTGGCTTTTGAGACGAGTTTATTATCTAGCACTAATACCGTTAATATTTCGGCACAACTGCATAAGTACAAAGGGATATGTCGGTATTTGAAAATTCACAATGAAGCGCTATACAGCGATGAAACCAACAAAATTGAACTGCTCGGCAATATCACTTGTCTTCAAGGTTTACTTAAGGATATTGAAAGTGAAATTTAGTGGTCTTGCCCGCGTAGCCTTTGTCGTTGGGGTGTTAGGTACAATGCTGATTGATGTTGCGCTTTGGAATCATGGCCAAGGGGAAATGGCGAAGCAATACCAAAGTCGGGCTGATAAGCTGTACGATTCATCTAGAGACATGTTAATCCAGCACCGAATTATGATGGATGCACTTCGCTCGTTTTTTAATGCTTCTGATGAGGTCACTAATGCCGAGTTTACGCTCTTTGCTAAAGACTTACTGAAAATAAAATCGGCAATTGCATTTACGTTGGGTGCAGATTTAAAACCGAAATATATCTCCGACCCGGAATTTTATGATGTTATAAATTCCGGGCGTGTTCATACCGAACTTAACGACAAAATAACTTATGAGGTTGAAGATTTTGCCACAATAGTTATCAGTATTGATGAGCCTAAGCAACCCTATCTAGTTTATGCGGTTTCTCATAAAAGACTACAGCGAAAAATAGAAGAAAATATTGATGTTTGTGAGAGGTTTACGTTAGGCGATAGGACACTTAGCAATCTCGAATGTCAGCGCCATGAAGGCAGGTTTTTAGCCTCGTTACTTGGGTTTCATTCAGAGCAATTTGTTGATGTACCAGAATATAATACCAGCTATCGTTTGTCTGTTGATTACATGCCAACAAAGAAAGAGATGCTTGAAATAGCACAAATTTTAGTCGTATTTACATTGTTCGGATTGACGTTCTCACTGCTCGTTTCTTTGATGATTCAAAATCGTACCGATAAAGAAAAGCAGCGTATTGAGTCAAACTCTAAATTGGCATTATTGTCTACACTCAATCATGAGATTAGAACACCGATTAACGCTGTTTTAGGTTATGCCAATATGTTAAAGGCACAGGCTTGTTGTTCAATAAGTGGTAAAAATACCCTCGATAAAATCATCTGGTCAGCTAACTTACTTAATAGCGTTGCACAAAACACATTAACCTACAGTAAGGCTAGCTCAGGAACTTTAAAGCTGCATTATGAAGAGATTAACTTTCCCCAATTGCTGCACAATATTGACGATTATTATCGGGCGTTTAGTCATACACACAAAAAACACTTGGAAATGGAATTTTCTGGGGATATTCCTGAATTTATTCAATTAGATGATACTAAGTTTTTCCAGTTAACCACCAATTTTCTTAATAATGCCTTTAAGTACAGCAGTGGAGACCTTGTGATCTTTAATGTCAAAGTTAGTCCATTGCCACACCATTTAGTGGATACGTCAGAAAGGGGAAAAAAGCCTTTAGATGGCTTTGTTAGAGTTGCAGTTAAGGATTTTGGCAAAGGAATGTCAAAAGCATCAATGGAAGCAATAACAAAACCTTTTACCACAGATTTGAAATCGTCCTTGGCGCTTAAATCGGGCATTGGAATTGGCTTGTATACCTGTAAAAAAGTGATTGAGAGTGTGGGAGGTAGTATCAGAATCCGCAGTCGTAAAAATCAAGGCACTTTAGTTATCTTCCAATTTCCTTTTCGGCTAACTAATATGTCACATGGCCAAGAAAGTGTAGTCGACCCAATGGCCAAGCAGTACCATCCAAGTGTGAGTGTAACTGAGGCAAAGGAGACTCATCAGCTGGCCACAAATGCCAGAATTTACCAATCCAATGTAACCAACAGAAAGCAGGTATTACTCGTAGATGACAATCTTTTTAATTTAGAGGTCTGTAAGTCAATGCTCGAAAGTGATGGGTACATAGTCACAACAGCTAAAGATCGACGAGAATCAATTAGTGCATTAAATAACATTTATGCTGAAGCTCAGGAAGATAGTGAGGCCCCCTCTCTTATTGTATTAATGGATTACATGCTTGACGAAACTGATGGTTTAACACTGATATCGTCATTAAGATCGTTAGGTTTTCATCAGCCAAAGTATTTTATTCTCTCTGCCAATTGTAAAGATGAAATACCAAAGTCAGCTCTGTTTCCTGAGATTACTTTTTTACAAAAACCACTTGATATCAAAACGATAAGAGCGCTAAATGACCCGAGTTTTCTCAAGCTATTTTGAAGTTAAAGCTAACTAGATAATATCTAGAGTTTCTCGCACTAGTTGGACGTTTTATTCATACCAATTCAAATGTTATCTTGAAAAGGAATAGCTCTGTAAGTTGTTGGTTTTGCCGGGCTTAGTGGTGGGGTTGATGGCTTTCCATGGTCTGTAAAGTCCGCCTCCTATAGTATTAAGGTCACTGCTATTAGCTCTTATATGAAGAGCCTGAAATATCTGACATTCGTCGTGGGCAGACATTATCGATAACCTCTTTTTTCAGATTGTTCGATAACCATGCTTTACTTCTATTTTAAGCTACTACTTTACATTTCAGTGGGTAGGTTAACCCATTCTCTTGAAATCATTGATGAATAAATATTGTTGGAGTTTTTTTGAATAATACTAGAGGCAGCCTGTTTATGGTTGCAGCAATGGCAGCGTTTTCCATAGAGGACATGCTGATTAAAGCGGCCGCTGAGACAACATCTCTTGGGCTTATTTTGGCGCTATTTGGCCTTGGTGGCATGTTGATTTTTATATTGTTGACGTACCGGCAAGGGCAGCGTGTTATTCATCCTGCTATATTATCTAAAGCAGTATTAATGCGGGCTGTCTGTGAGATTGTTGGGCGGTTTTGTTTTGCCTTAGCGATTACATTAACGCCTCTATCGAGTGCATCGGCGATCTTGCAAGCGACTCCCCTAATTGCAATGATAGGCGCAGCGCTACTATTTGGCGAGCAAGTGGGGGTTAAGCGTTGGCTTGCTGTGCTGGTCGGATTTATTGGAGTGTTAATGATTATTCGTCCAGGCCTTGCAGGATTTGAGGCGGCGTCTTTATTTGCGGTAGTGTCAACTTTAGGCTTTGCTGGTCGAGATTTGGCAACTCGTGCTGCGCCGCCAGTTTTATCCAACTTACAGCTTGGAGTGTATGGCTTTTTCGTGTTGATCCCGACAGGTTTAGTCATGCTGATATATCAAAATGAACCGCTTCAAATCAATGGTACTGCAACGATACAGATTTTAGGGGCGATAGTGTTTGGGGTGATGGCATACAATGCATTGACCATCGCGATGCGTGCGGGTGACGTGTCTGTTATTGCTCCTTTTCGTTACACCCGTTTACTGTTTGCTTTGGCGTTAGGCATTTTTGTATTTGGCGAGTCGCCCGATCTGCTGACTCTATTGGGCAGTTTACTGATTGTTGCCAGCGGCGCTTACACGCTTATGCAAACGCGAAGTGTGTTGAAAACGAATACAGCGTAATAGCGTGTTAAATGTACTGCGTAGATCTGCATGCGAGTAGTGAAAAGATCTGCTTCTTATTCAGGAGCTATGCGGCAGCAGTTAAATATAACCACTGCCGCATTTAATGACTTGATCGCTTACTTTTAAGTATAACGTTAAGGCTGTTTTTTTAGCACGTCATCTATGTCTGCTGCGCTATGACGCTCGACGAGTTGCTCCCATTCTTCACCCCAAGTACGGTTAACTATTTGGCCCCGCTTAACGGCACTGCGCTGGCTAATCTGTTTGGCCCAGCGCTGAACGTGTGTGTAGCTCGAGACATCAAGGAATTCTGCTGCATCATAAATATTACCGAGTACTAGGCTGCCGTACCAAGGCCATATTGCCATGTCGGCAATACTATATTCATCACCCGCGATGTATTCATTGTTTGCCAGTTGTTTGTCGAGTACATCCAGTTGGCGTTTGGTTTCCATAGTGAACCGGTTGATTGGGTATTCGAATTTTTCGGGTGCATAAGCATAAAAGTGTCCAAAACCACCGCCAAGATAAGGCGCTGAACCTTGCAACCAAAATAACCAGTTCATGGTCTCTGTGCGCGCTGCAATGTTACTCGGTAGGAAATGGCCAAACTTCTCTGCAAGGTACAACAAAATACTGGCTGACTCGAATATTCTGATGGGGCTCTCACCAGAATGATCAACTAAGGCGGGGATTTTGGAGTTTGGGTTAATATCGACAAAGCCGGAAGAGAACTGATCGCCTTCACCAATATTAATCAGATAGGCATCGTATTCCGCTTCGGTAACCCCTTTAGCTAATAACTCTTCCAGCATAATAGTGACCTTTTGGCCATTAGGCGTTGCCAGCGAGTGCAGTTGCAGCGGCTGCTTACCGACTGGAAGATCGTGCTGATGTCTGGTACCTGAATCCGGTCTGTTGATGCTTGCCCATTGGCCACCATTCTCGCTATCCATTGTCCAAATGTTTGCCGGTGTATATTCTTTGCTCATAAAGTTTCCTATTGGTTTAGTCACTATTACTTATCGATATGGGGCTGATTATCTAGATTAAAACCTTTGTGGGTAGAACTGTTGGTAATGAGAAAGTATTACATCGTCTAACTTAAATATCGGTCGGTGGGGGGATTAAACATAAGCACTTTTTAATCATCTTGCTAGTGGTAGGCTCAGCTTTAAGCCTACCACTTATTTGACGGTGTTAAGCCAAACTCAAATAAATGGCAGCGCCACTGGCGATGAGCGCGAGTAATGGCAACGCACTTTGAAGCATTTTAGTTTGTAACAAATTCCGATGTTTCTCTGTGCAGTACAGTGTGTTTTGGGTTTCAGTTATGGCATCGGTTAACTGAGTCACTTTTGCATCGGCATTCTGTATACCTTGACTCATTTCAGCAGTGATTAGCTTTAGCTGTGCCATTGCCTGAGTTTGAGACTGAAACGCTTGTGTCATTTGCTCTTTGTTTGATTGAAGTGACAAGCCCATTTCACTGCTGCTCTGCTTAAGTTGTTCAATGGCTTGAGCTTGAGATTGAAGCGTTTGTATCATGTGCTCTTTGTCTAACTGGAGTGATTGAATTTGCGCTGTTAAGTGGTGTATCACTTTGTCTTGTGACATGTCTTTTTGCTGTTTAGCGACACTTTTTTGCTGTAATTCAACAATCAATTGTTGACGGTTATCCGCGCCTCGAATGATTTTTTGTGAGGTTTTATCAAGGTGGGCAATCTTTGCGCTTTGTTCGCTATCAAGGATCTCTTTGACCTCGACAAAGTCATCAAGCTGGGTCAGTTTCCGTTCATGGTTTTCTATCTGTTCCGATTGCGCCAGTTGATAACTGACCTGCTGCTCGATTTTAGTGACTATCGCGATCGCCGCGTCTTTTTGGTTGGAGTCTAATGTAAGATCATCTTCTTTCAGTCGAGTCATTTTCTCAACCAGTGCTTGATGAAACTCCTTTAAAAAGCCATTTTTTATGTTTTGCACTTTAAGGACGATCGTTAAAATGCTTTGAGTGACCTCTAAACTGGCACCAAGATTTTCGATCATCGCGGCGAGATCTTTATCATTGCGGCCTGAAATACTCCCTAGCGCAGTCCCCCAAAAGCCTTTTTCACTTATTTGAGTTGCTAGCTTTTGCACATCTTTGGTGGTTTTTAAGGCTGAGGTTAATTTGCCGAGATTACCTTCAAAGTCTTGATAGAAGGCTTGGTACTCTTTTCGTTCGATTAATGTTTGCTTGGTGGTTACTAACGTCACTATTTTGTTCCTAAGGTAATACTGTTTAGTCTGTCTTCAATGCTAAAAGGGCTGATGGCTTGATGCTGCTTGAGTGTTGCAGTCTGCACTTTTAAATCAACAATCAGCTCTTTGGATGACCGCAAGTAATCTTCTAATCCATTGACTAAAAACATACTTTTTTCAGCGTTACTGACCAGCTGCTCACAGGCACTGACTTGTTGTTGGTAAGATAGTTGGCTGGTAAATTTAAAGTCGATAATTTTTTCGACAATTAATGGGATAATCCCTGAAAGATAGTGGCTTGAAATACCAAAACCAATCGCTGCAATAGTGGCTGCCAAATAGGGGGCGAATGGCGTAATGGCTGGAAATAGCGCGATAAGATTGGCTTCAATTATCGGATCTAATGCATCCCAAATAACAAGACAGCCACTGGTAATAATGGTTTCTGAAATTTTTTGAATCAACTCCGCTTTGGAAAGGGTTTTCGCGCCTTTATAGAGTTGCCATGCGGCGTAACCAAGGTCAAAAATGTTACGTGCCAGTTGGTACACCTTGCGTATTGCACTGGCAAAAGCATTAATGATGAATTCAAAAATGCCTTTGAGCAAGGTTCCTGGGTGCTTAACGATATTCTCAATGACATGCCAAATTTTACTGAATAGGCGTTTGATGCGTATTTTCAGTTTGTCTTCGCCACCACCGACGATATCAACTAACTCATCTTTGAGGGCTTTAAGGCAAGCTGTGATTAAGTTTTCAAGTACTGACCAGCCGACGTTACTGGCGGCTTCCTTTGCTGCGCCAGCGGCTAAACTCGCAGTACTGCCAGAGGCATCTTTCATCTTCTTGGCTTCAATGTTTGAGCGTGTGCCTTGCTCCTGCAGTAACTCTTCGCGTGCATTGACCTCTGGAGCTGCCTCTTTAATTAGGTGAGCTTCAATGGCGGCTGCCGTTTCTTTTGATTCACAGCTGATAAATTTTACCGTGCAGCCCTCTGTTAGCTGGCTACTCAATTTGTATTGCTCGCCACTGTCGAGTTTTTGTTTGTTTTCATTGAGGTGGCCAGCGTGCCAACGGCGACGAATGTTAGTGCTATCGCCGACATAAACTGCAGAGTTGTTTTTGTCATAAACAACATAAACTCCGGGAGTCGAAGGCACTTGGTGTAAACCTTCCGCAATACCATTTCTAACGGTGAACTGACCATCGAACTGCATATCTGATAGTGATGATATGCCGTGCGATAGGCTTTTAGCGATCATCTCTTTCCACGCCACACCACGATTGGCAACAGCCATCACAGAGTCGCTAGAGGTGGCGCTTAATGTGTCGGAAATTGAGGTGCTAATCGTTGCCTTATGACTATTGGGTAAGGAGTTGTTTTTGTTTCTGGCACCACCGACAAGCTTACGTGTGACATTATCTATTGCCTTATCAACAATGGCGTTAGAAAGTGGCGATAAAGTATGTGTGGTATCGGGAATGGGAGAGTCATTCACTTTGTAAATCCTTGCTATACGCTTGGCGTGTGCTCGGCTTGCCTTGGCAAGTTAGCGGGAATGGCTGTTATTGACTGGTCATAAAGTGCGTGTATTGCTTGAATCCTGCGGTAAGTAAGCTTCAGGTATCGTGATGAGCGATAACGAGGATTTTAGGCAGCGAAGCACGTACTATATTAATTGAGTCTTAACATGATGAATTGAAACTAACATATTGTATTTACTTGAAATAGAGTGTTAGCTCTCATTATGAAGTTAAGCTTAATCGTTTGCTTGTTTTTAGTGCTGTTATCGCTAATAAAGGAAACAATAAGGGGCTTGTCATTTAACCGCTAACAAAGAAGGCCTCTGTCATCAGGCCTTCGCTTATATCGTGATGATTGTTTAAGTTAGTCTATCTTGTCGTAATAACGCGGCTAAATGGCAGATATTAGCGACTGTATCTATTATTTTTCCGCTCCATAAACCGTGCACCAGTCATTTTTCATATCAATTAGGTGCCAGTTGCTTTTTTGTTTGGCTTCATCGAGCGCTTTGTCTAAACGGCCGACCGATGAGTCACGGTCATACTGCCATTCACGCTCGCTATCAGTATGATGCACTATCATCGCCATACTCGGACTATTTTGGCTGGTACTCCATTGCAACATGGCATGATCGCCATCGGAGTTACCAACTGCCAGTATGGGTTTTTTACCAATAATACGTTGAATATTTTCAACCTTTACCTGCTTATCATTATTAGACACTAGCGTGCCGTTTTTAACGAGAAGGGTATCACCGTCGATTTTCACGACATCATAGCCAAAGCTGCTACCAATGACATTCTCTGCCGGTATGCCATAAGCTTGCTCTGTCCAGGCTCGCATAAAATCAGTACCACCACCGGATACAATATAGTTAGTAAATCCATTTTCCTTTAGGTAATCCAACATCTCTTTCATTGGTTGATAGGTTAGGTCAATGTAGGCACGGTTGAAGCGCTGATCTTTGCTCTTGGTCACCCATGTATTGACTATCTGCTGGAACGCCTCAACAGTGACCCCTGTATGCGTAGCTTGGAGCAACTCAAGTAATGCATGGTGATCGGCTTTCATCAGCGATTCTAGATCGTCTTCGAGTACCCATTTAAAGGGCGTTTTTGTTTTCCATTCGGGGTTGTTTTTGGCCTGGCCTTTTATTTGCTCTATGGTAAACACTAGCTGATAGTACATCGGTTTTTCAGACCACAAGGTGCCGTCGTTATCAAACACGGCGATACGATCTTTTACTGCTACATACTGTGGACTTTTAGGATCCGTAACCTCTTTTACAAAGGTCTCGATTGCAGTTCGGCGCTCACTTTGCGACCATGACTTCAGGGCTCTGTCACTTGATTGGCAACTCATGGCTAGGGCGGGGGCAGACGAGAGTGCTAGCATAACAACCAAAGATAGAGATTGAAGTTTCATAAAGTAACCCTTTATTTTGATGGAATATCAGTTAAACAAAAAAATCAGCTAAAAATAACAGGTAAAAACCCTCGTTTTATGATGAAACTAAAGCTCTAATTCGAAATTAAATCAAGTAGCTTGAGAGCTTTATTTAAAACTCAGCCGCTATTGTTATGCAACTCAGTTTAAATCCTTTGTCAGTAGCGCTAAAATAGTCACAATATCGCACTATAAGCGTGGCTACTGAGATCGGTTGCCTACGTAAAAATGAAGAGAGTATAAAGATGAATGATGAACAAAGTGTTATCGATAGCTTAGCTAAACTAGAACAATTTCTGCTGTCAGTGGAAAATGGTGGTTTAGGTCTTGCAGGGATCGAGGGCGTTGGTATGGCTACCAATAACGCCGACGGTCGCCATTTTGTTGCGGTCTTCGATAATAAGCACAAATTATTGCATGCGCGCTGGATAACCGATGAGATTTTTGCAACGGGCAAAGATATGGTGGGCAATGGCGTAAAAGGAAAGCACTAAACGCTTTTATTTTTTAAAATATTTATAAAAAATGCAGTTCAGCGAACTGAACTGCATTAATTTCAAGTAGATTAAACAGTGTTAGCTATTTGCCTACATTACCAAATACGTACACGCTCATCTTCTGCTAAATAAAGTGCATCGCCTGGTTTAACGTCAAATGCTTTGTACCAAGCATCGTGGTTGCGAGGTGCTTGAGCACGATATCGCCCTGGAGCATGTGTACCAGCTCGAAGCTGATTAAGCATGCTTTGCTCGGTACGTTTTTCTTTCCAGACTTGTGCCCACGCAAGGAAGAAGCGTTGATCGCCAGTGACGCCGTCGATTACCGGTGCTTCTTTACCATTAAGGCTAAGCTTATATGCGTGGTACGCCATAGAAAGGCCGCCTACATCACCAATGTTCTCGCCTAAGCTGTTACGACCATTAACGAAATTTTCAGGGATAGGCTCATACTGACTGTATTGAGCTGCTAGTTGATCTGCTTTGGCATCAAATGCGGCGCGATCTGCATCAGTCCACCAATTGCGTTGAATACCATTAGCATCAGATTTAGAGCCCTGATCATCAAATCCGTGGCCCATCTCATGGCCGATAACAGCACCAATACCGCCATAGTTCACGGCAGGATCGGCATTTGGGTCGAAGAACGGAGGTTGTAGAATCGCCGCTGGGAATACAATCTCGTTAAACGAGCTATTGTAATAGGCGTTAACACGTTGCGGTGTCATGCCCCAGCGATTACGGTCAGTTTTCTGTAGTTCTTTAGCCACACTATCAGCTTTAAAGTACTCACGTAAATTGTGAAGGTTACCCACTAGATCTGTCTTTGTCAGGGCTAAACCCTCAAATTCTTGCCAAACATCAGGGTAACCAATTTTAGGGGTGAAAGCGGCAAGCTTGGCGTGGGCATTTACTTTTGTTTCTGCACCCATCCAGTCAAGGCCATCAATACGTTGGCCCATTGCAGTGCGCAAATTCTCAACTAGCGCTGACATTTGCTGCTTAGATGATTCAGGGAAGTAACGTGCTACGTATACTTTACCAATGGCAAAGCCTAATGACTGCGTGCCTGACATTTCAGATACCGCACGTTTCCAACGAGGACGAGGCTCCTCTTGTCCGCTTAACTCTTTGCCGTAAAAAGCAAAGTTAGCAGCGTAGATATCTTCAGATAACACATCAGCGTTGTTACTCACTGTATGAAAAGTAAGGTAGTCTTGCCAAACCTTGAGCGACTCGCTGTTAACTAAGCCAATCATGGTTTTCACTGGATCTGGTTGTGAGATATTCAACTGAGGAACCTTGTATCCCGTTTCTGCAAAATACATATCCCAATCAAAACCTGGATACTCTTTAGCAAGATCTGGGCGCTTAACTTGGTTTAAGGTTAAATCACGGTTTCGACGTTTCTCTCGTGGCCACTGCCCTTCAGCCATCTTGGTTTCAAGTGCCAGGATAGCTTCTGCACGATCTTCGGTATCTTTAACGCCTGCAAATGCCAGCATCTCTGCGATGTGATTGACGTAAGCAGTACGAATTTTTACAAAACGTTCGCTGTCTTCAAGGTAATATGAACGGTCTGGTAAACCTAGGCCGCCAGCGCCAATAGACATTTCGTATTGATTTGGGTCGAGGCGGTTAAACCACATCCCACCTGAAATAGGTGACGTTGCGCCAGTAAGCCATGCTTGGCCAAAGACCTTGGTTAGATCATCCGTTGTTTTTATCGCCGCGATCTGATCAAGTGTGCCTTGAATTGGGGTTATGCCCAATTTATTAATGGTGTCGGTGTCCATGTATGACTGGTAAAAGTCGGCAATTAATTGCTCTTCAGCATTGAGATCGCTACGACTGGCAATATCATCGATAATCTCTTTAACTTGTGTTTCGCTGCGCTCAGCAAGACCGGTGAATGCACCATAGCGTGTCTTGTCTGCCGGCATGATGTAATTGTCATACCAGGTGCCGCTGGCATACATAAAAAAGTCATCACCAGGTTTGACGGCTTCATTACGCGCTGATAACTCAACGCCAAAGCTACCTAGCTCTGCTTTGTTTGCTGTTGTCTTAGTGACTTCTGTTGTTGCTTTGCTGTTGTTAACATCCGAAGTACCGCAGCCGCCTAAAAAGGCAGTGGCTAGGGCAATAGCAATTAGTGATTTTTTCATTATTTTATGCTCTTCCTTGCTGAAGTTATTATAATTTTTTAGCGATTCTATCTTCTATAAATGGCATAAAATGTCAACTGCGCAATTGTTAGCAAAGTTATAATGAGAGGCTATTTTAGGTCTTAATGCACTCTATCTGCTTTAGTCAGTTTTCTTCCATCACGAATATTAAGTGACATTAAGGTCAGGTTTAGACGGCGAAGATTAGACTGTACTGTTGCATCAAACTCCGTTAATTCATTATCGATTAAAACGAGATCCGTTAGTGCTGACATGTAACGAATTTCATCGACGTGAGTTATTTGCTTACTTACCAACGCAGCTGAGTTCAGTAATCTTTGATTGTTCTGTAATGCCGGTTTGTGCAATACATTGTGCAAACTTTGGATCCTTAAATTGAATATCGTTGACATTTTTTGGTGAAAGGGCGCAGCCACTTAATGCAGGCAGCGTCATGCCTAGTATGTTGATGGTTAACTTCGATCATGTCATAACATAACTTCTATTTCCCTTAGTGGTTGCAGTGCACCTTCATCTAACCAGTAATTCTATTTATGCTATAAAAAACAAAGGGGAATTAACATAAAGTTATTTTTATTCAATCAATAATTGCAATGTTTTAGGCATTTTTAGAACTGTTGATGCTTTACGGGGAAAAGTGAGTTAGTGATGAACATGTGGTGGCGGGAGATTGGTTAAGCACCTATAAAAAATGCCATACAATACGATTAGGTATGTATGGCATTCTAGTCAATACACTGATGAGAAGTCGCTGGTTAAATGATCGTCATCACGTCTTTTGAAGCCAATCGTGATTTTGGCAAGTTAGCATTATAATCTTCATCTGGGTGGTGATAACCGATGGCTAACGCCACTTCACAGACATAACCGCCCAGTTCATCTTTAAATATTTCACCGATAAGCTCGCTATCAACACCTTCCATCGGTGTTGAATCGATACCAAGACGGGCGAGAGCATGCATCGTATTACCTACGGCTAAGTATGTTTGCGACTTAGTCCAAGCTTCATTGTTACCTTTTTCGTCAGTGTTGAGTGATACAAAGGCAAAGCCGCCAAACGCTTGCTCTCTATCTTCAGGTTTAGTACGACCATCTTCGATCCCCTTATCAACCACTTTAGCGTAATCCTCACGAGTGTAGCTTGGATTGTGTGCAAACAAGATGACATGCGATGCTGACTTTATATGTGGTTGGTTAAACTGGAATTTATTGGCAAAGGTGTCATGCATGCGCTGCTTTGCTTGATCACTCTCAATGACGATGAATTTCCAAGGTTGAGAGTTAATTGAAGATGCTGATAGGCGCATTGCTTCATAAATTACATCAAGATCTGTTTGCGGAATACGCTTTGACGCATCGTATTTCTTAGCTGTGTAACGCTTGTCTAAATCGGTAATGATAGGGTGAGTCATGAAATTTTCCTTTTGATGCGAGTGTTATTGGACTGGCACCATTAATATTGTTTGTAAGTTGGGATTAAAACGCACATCAGCCAATTTTAGTCATTTCATTTATGCTAAATAGCTCAACGCGGCCTTCTGTGGCGGCGATGTAATCAGCTAGGTGACTATTTGCTAGATGTGCTTGTAATTGTTCACGTGATTGCCAGTTCTCATAAAACACAAAGTGGGCAGGGTTTTCATTGTCCTGGTGTAAGTCATAGTTGATGCAACCTGCTTCAGCGCGGGTAATGTCAATAAGCTTGATTAACTCAGCTTTGACGAATTCAATGCTGTCTATTTTGGCGATGATGTTAGCGACGATAGTGAGGTTGGCCATGCTGAACTCCTGTGTTTAAGTCTAACTGTCTTCTTGGCAATGCATTTGGTACGTGCTTTCTATGCGGTGCATAGTAGCGCTAACGATTCAAAACAAAAACAGCTTAGCTTTTGAATTATTATCAATAAAAAATTGATAATGTGCCTATTTGCAACCAACGCTATTTAAATTTAAAAATGGGTATTACTTGAGGATAGCTAAATCAGAGGATTTATCTGCTAAGTCTGACCATAAAATTAGCTGTGATGTCTGTAGGTGAGGGTTAAGAAAATTGACGCTGTAGGCAAACTCGTCAGTAAACGGATCCGCTAGTTATGAATAGAAATCTCAGTAACAGTATGAAAACGAGGCCTTATAAGGCCCCGCTTTGTTAACCACTTTTTATTAAAGGAATCGATGCATAATATCTATGTTATTTATTAGATTCAGCGTCAGCTTCAGCTTCAGCTCTAATATCCATAATTGGCATTACGCCGTTACCCATCATGGTACTTGGCAGTCTTCCATCCCAAGCTTGCGCTTCGGTTAACTTTACAATCAGCGGGTTATTTTTGAGCGCTTTAGCTTTTGCTTCAATCGCCTGTGCCTCAGCTAAACCTTTGAGTAATATTGCTTTAGATTCAGCTTCGGCAATTTTCAAAATCCCTTTTGCCTGAGCATCTGCAGTATTTACTGCTCGCAGTGCTTCTAAACGTTGACGCTCAAGCTTATGCTCCTCTGCTGCTGCAAGGTTTTTCTCAGTTTGCTTTATCTCTATCGAGTTGATGTATTTTTGCGGCAAGATAATATTCTCAATTTGAATATTATCAACCACGACTGGAAAGCCTTCCATCTCTTCAGCCAAGCGCTTCTCTATACCTCGTATCGCACTGGCTCTGTCTTGAATCAGTTGCTCTGCTTCAAATTGAGGAATGGTATCTTTTGTCGCTGAGCGAAAACGTGGGTCGAGAATACGTTGTTCAAACTGGGTTAAGCCGCCATAACGTTTAAATAGCTCTAAAGCAGCTTCTTTGTTAACGGTCCAGTTAACCGAAACCTCAATCGTGACGGGCATCTGCTCTTTAGTGCTTGATGCCATTTTTTCGGCATTTTTACGGGTACGAACTTCGATCAGCTCAACGGTTTCGATAAATGGGATCTTGAAGTGTAAGCCTGGATTTTGTTGTTCTTTCGCTTCTCCGAAGCGCTTAACAACACCCACATGCCCTTCAATTACAATAAAGTAAGAGTTAAATAAGGCAATGATAATGAGCAGTATTGGTAGAGATTTTACTATTGAAATTGATTTTAAAAATGCAAGTGGTGATGGTTTTAACAGCGACATGTTAGGTATCCTTTCTTAATATGCGCGGCAAAGATACCAGTTAACTCTATGCTATGAAACATTTGTTTGTTTTAGGTTGCCAAAGTGTGGTGTTAATTTGCAACTGCAATAAAAAAGGCCAAGTTACTTACCCTTGGCCTTAATCGTTATTTGGCTAATCTAAGCTCGCAGTACGTTAGCGCCGATGCATCATACCTAGCTTAGCGAAACACTACTTGTTTGATAAACGCATATATAACGAGTCTTTTAATTCAGCTCGGTCATGCTTTAGTTGGTGCATGGATTCATCATCTATTGGTGCGCCATTTAATTCCAGCACTCGGATCTCTTTATCCAATGCGTTGTAGTGTTTGGCATCTTTATTAAATGCTGCATCACTTTTACACCGTTCCATAATAATAGCGTGGTGCTCAGGAAACTCATGGAGCAGAGAATGATCTTCGCCTAACATAAAAACCCCTTAATCTTGTATGAGTAAATACAACCTTAACCGGTTAAGTAAAGTCAATTGTTTGATTAAATTCAAGTCGATAAAGACAGATTTTACGCTTTAGGTATACTGGGGAGGTGACGTAATGATAAGTGAGTTCAAATGAACGATTTAGTGCCTGAAATTAGTTTCAGAGATACCAAGCTTCCGGATGTTGGATTTGAAGTTATTGAGCTCTCCAGCTTGTATGACAGAGTGGCGGCAGGAGAGATAAGCTTTTTTGGTAAACCCCACAGGATAGATTTTCATAACCTGATCTTCTTTACTGGCAATCAGGGGGATCATTTCGTTGACTTTAATACTCTTCAGGTAGAAAAAGGCAGCGTCGTGTTGGTCAATAAAGGTCAGGTACATGCGTTTGATCTCACCAATAAACCCGCAGGCAAGGTGGTTATTTTTACCGATGAGTATTTAGATAGGGTGGCAGCTGCCATCGACATCAAGATTTTTGCACCCACTCATTTAGTGAGCTCATATCTACAAAACTTTAATTTATCTACAGAGCAAGCACATTCATTAGTTAGATTGATGGAATTAATCTTCACCGAGTACGAGTTAACAACCCCTAATATTAGTTATCTACAGGTGTTGTTTGCCGCACTTCTGACTAAAGTCAGTGAATGTAGACCTGATATTTATCACCATCAGATGACACCGACACAAATTAACTGTTTTGATCGCTTTACTGAAACCTTAAGTGACGCCTTTACTCATACGCGAGATGCTAAGGCATTAGCGTTACAGGTTGGGACGACTTATAAGACATTGAATAAAGTTTGTAAGATGGCGACGAATCGTACCGCTAAACAGTTGATAGACTCTTATACCATCTTAGAGGCGAAGAGACGTTTGTCGATTGATAATATACAGGTTCAGCAACTATCTGATTATTTAGGGTTTGATGAGCCTACTAATTTTGTTAAGTACTTTAAGAAGCATACTTTAATGACCCCAAGCCAATTTAAACGAAACACTTAAGGCTCATATTTACCATTTTACTGCTTGATTTTACCTGCTGAAACCTGCATTCAAACCCTACAATGGCTCCGAATTCAATTGTTAGGGATACACAATGAAAACCCAATTACTTGCAACACTACTGGTGAGCAGCAGCTTACTGGGCGGTTGTTCAAATCTTTCTGCAGAATCGGAGTCAACGATGAATATTTCAAATAAAACTAAAGCGGTAGCGCTACTCAATGCGATAGAGACCGGTGACAGTAAAGCAATCTCTTATGTGAATGCCAGTGACTATACTCAGCACAATTTGGCTATTGCAGACGGTTTAGCAGGTTTTGGCGAAGCGCTACAGGCGCTGCCAAAAGGTAGCGCTAAGGTCAATGTTGAGCGTGTATTTGAAGATGGTGATTATGTCTTTACTCATACCGATTATAATTTTTTTGGTCCTAAAGTTGGCTTTGATCTATTCCGATTTGAAAATGGTCAGATTGTTGAGCATTGGGATAACTTAGCTCAAAAAGCACAACAGGCTAACCCAAGTGGTAGAACACAGTTAGATGGTGTAACGACAGTATTAGATTTAGATAAGACGGCAGAAAATAAAGCGTTAGTAGCAGATTTTGTGGAAACTATTTTGATCAACGCTGAGTACGACAAGCTTACAAAGTACTTCGATGGTGATCATTATCTGCAACATAACACCGCAATTGCCGATGGCGTATCTGGTTTAGGCCAAGCGATTGAGGCGATGGGACAACAAGGGATCACCATGGAGTACGATAAGGCTTTTAAAATATTAGGTGAAGGTAATTTTGTGTTAGCCATTAGCGAAGGTCGCTTTGCGGGAAAACCTACCTCATATTATGACTTGTTCCGTATTGAAAATGGCAAAATTGCTGAGCATTGGGATGTAATGGAAACCATTTTAAACAAAGAGCAATGGAAGAATGCTAATGGTAAATTCGGTAATCTATAGCGGTTAATGCTTTATAAAATCTGCTTGTACTCCATGAGTATAGGCAGGCTTTCTGCTTTGATTTTATGTGTAAATTAGATATTGTTTATCTTAATAACTACCTGCATTAGAAATATAAACTTAAGCAAAATGAATCAACTACCTATTTATAGGTACCCCTAAATTAGTAGTTGGTGATGATCGTGCTCACAGTTCTTAACACGAAAATGTAATCATTTAGCAACATTGTTCTAGATCAAGTTATCAAGTTGTTTTCAGCTTTATAACAACCCATAAGAATGATGAAAACAAAAGGATTACAATAAATGAAAGTCCATGCCCTAACGTTAGCCGTACTTGCAAGTTTAGCCTCTACCGCCGCCACTGCCGACACAGTTGATCCACTAAAGAAAGCTTTTATTGATGACTCAAAAGTTAAAGTTCAATTCCGTCTTCGATTTGAAGATGTTGATGTTGCGAACGTTGACCAAGAAAATCAAACCACTTTACGTACTCGATTAAACTATCAAACAGGCGATATCTATAAGCTGTTTGCCGTAGCTGAAATTGATGATGTTCGCTCTACGGATAATGAGCCACTTATCGCCGACTATGCCTACACTCAGATTAATCAGGGGTTTATTGGTTATAGAGGTCCAGCTGAAACACTGGCTAAGTTTGGTCGTCAACGTATTCTACTTGATAATCAACGTTTTGTTGGTGGTGTGGGGTTCCGTCAAAATGAGCAAACATATGATGCATTTTCGGTAAAGAATACGGTAATAGAAGGGCTAACGGCTTACTACGCCTATGTTGCTACTGTTAATCGAATTTTCCCTGAAGGCTCAGGTAAAGAAGAGCATGAGAACGAAACCAACCTTGTTAACATTAACTACTCAGGCTTGGATTTTGCAAACATCACCGGTTATGGCTACTTAATTGATAACCAAGATGTTGCTGCATTCTCTAGCGATACTTATGGTATTCGCGCCACGGGTGATGTGAAATTAGATGCGCTTAAATTGAGTTATGAAGCTGAGTTTGCACAGCAATCTGAAGCGGGTGACAATCCTGTTAGTTATAGTGCGTCTTACTATAAGTTAGGTGCGGGTATTAATTTAGCTAGCTTTGGTTTTAAAGCAGGCTACGAAGTTCTTGGTTCTGACGACGGCAAGGCGGGTTTCATCACTCCTCTGGCGACTCTGCATGCATTTAACGGTTGGACTGATAAGTTTCTATTCGGTGGTAAAGGTAACTGGAACAATGGTCTGGTTGATGCTCATGTGATTCTGACGGCTAAAGTCGCTGGATTAAAACTATTGGCTAAATATCACAAATTTGATTCAGATTTTGGCGATATTGATATGGGTAAAGAGTGGGGCGTAGCCGCGACTTATCCGTTTGCAAAGCACTATAGTGTAGGTGTTAAATATGCCAGTTTTAGTGGCGCAGACGAAGGTTATAGCTTCTCAAATGATACCGACAAGCTTTGGTTAACGTTGCAGGCTAAATATTAATAATTGAGTATTTTGCCGCTGCGGTATTGACTCGTTAGCTATATAGAGTCAATACCGTTAGCAGCTCGGACTCCCTTCCAAGCAGGAAAATTATTTTACTCCTGCTTTTTTTCGCTTTTTAAACGCCGAAATGTACGGATGAACAACCTCTGGAAATACGTTTTTTTGGGGGAAGGTCTATGCGCTTTAACCTGTTCATCATCCGTTAAGTAGGCACAATAACAAATCGTTAAAAAAGTGTAGCCAAGTTGTAGTCAGTGTTACTATTGCGACAAGTATTTTTTGTTGAGTGCATCGCTGAGTGTGGTTTTTGTCATTGAAGCTTAAATCAATCTTCTGTCTATCTATTGTGAGTCTACTGTTACTCATTCCCGCCTTTGCGGCTGACAAAGTATTGGTTGAACATGAAGCACAAATAAAAGCTAAGAGTATAACTGACGCAAAACAGAGCTCACCTGTTACTGACAATATTGCTAATGAAGAACCCACTGATCCCTGTTTTAGCCTATCTCAAACTGATCACGCGATTGACCGTGCTTTCGATTACCTCAATACTAAGTTTTGCCAACCCGCTATTTGGTTCGACACTTTTTTTGTCGATGACAGAGTTGCAGATGATGCCAGAGCTGGCACCATTATTCGTTGGTTCAATGATTTTTCTTTTTATGAGAAAGAAGACTTTAGTTATCGAGCCAATATCAGTGCACGTTTAAATTTACCCGGTGTTAATAAACGTCTCAAATTGGTATTGGAAACGTCGGATGAAGATGATCCGTTTGCCCCCTCTAAAGGACCTAGTGCAGAAAGAGAAACGGAAGTAGGCCTCCGCTATGATTGGTATGCCAAAGGGCGCAGCAGTTTTAATATTCAGGCCAACTTTAACCCTAAAGTTGAGGCTCGATGGCGCTATACTTATCCATTATCAGAAAGCACCATTACTCGATTTACTCAAAAGCTATATCAAGACAAGAAGGTCACAGGTGAATCCAGTGACCTCGATATTGAACATTCATTTAATGAAACTTTCTTGGCTCGCTGGAGTGCTGCAGCTCAATATGAATCTCGTGGCAATGGTTGGGAGTTAGGATCGAGTTTTCAGCTTTATCAATATATCAGCAGCAAGCAGGCTATTAGTTATCAAGCGGCGATACACAGTGTCGATGAGCCCCATTACTACATTAAGGATGCAAATATCGGTTTAACTTACAGACAAAATTTTGCCCGAGATTGGTTATTTTTTTCAGTGACGCCAGAATATAACTGGAGTAAAGAAAATGCAGAGTCTGAACGTATTAATCAGGTGATCATCACCTTAACGCTAGAGATATTATTCCACAATGTCTGACGCCACAGGGTATAGACGGTTATTAATCGACAATAATAACCGCGTCAGATAGTGTTATTTGATCGATTACTGACTCTGTTTCCATTACTGGTTGTTGCTGTGTTTGTTCAGCCAAAATAACTAAGCTGTCGGTATAGGAAAACCCATAACCATAACCGCCTTCGGTTGTGACGCCATTGCCAAGCAGATGGGGATCACTTAAGTGATCACTAAAATGATAATTACCTGAGGTTATCGTAGTGATTTGCATAACGCGATAACCTTGCTCATTTAAGGTTTCAATCGCTTGTTGCAGATCGTTATTGAGCCTTTCGGAATCGATTTTACAGTTTGAGTATTCCCACTGTGAGGTTTTGGGTTTAGCGGCCCACATCTCTTCACGCTTATCGGTTTCGATTTTTGCAAAGTAGCTTTTTACTAATATGCTCTTTTGTTTCATGTGCCTACAAATTCTCATTTTGATTAGTGCTCTAAAGCTATCCTATTTTGAACAGCGTAGGAATGGGTAGCGTAATGTTGAGCTGTATTTTCTGTGAATAAGTCGTAAATAAATCACTTTCGCCTGACTTAATATCGCAATTTTGAGCGATAGAGTCGCAAGGTTATGTAACGGCTTGTTCAATACCCACTGCATATGATAAATCAATACACCTATTTTAATGCTGGCCTTTGCCTGTAAGCATTGGCACTTTTTTATTGCTCTTTAAATTTAAATGCAGTTAATAAAGGCGTATTGATTTAACCGCTTATCAACGGCGTTAATATCCATTTACTCCCCCCTCTATTAAGCAAGGGTAAAAAGTAAAATAGCGCCTAACTAAATTAGTCATAACCGCAAGCCCTACTTTGGTATAACACATTGTTACTTGACCGCACTATGGATGTGATTGACACTTGGATAACAATAATTACCCTACAAAAATGGATTAATATAAAATGCTTATTTTCTTTATTTGTATTGCGCTGTTAGTGCTCGCTTACAAGTTCTACAGCCCTTTCGTAGAGCGGCAAGCTGGGATTGACCCTAAAGCTCAAACGCCTCAAGCTCGTTTTGAAGATGGCGTTGACTATGTAAAAGTACACCCAGTAAAAGCTTACTTAATTCAATTCTTGAATGTTGCAGGTGTTGGACCGATATTTGGTCCTATCTTAGGTGCATTGTATGGACCTATAGCGCTGGTATGGATCGTGCTGGGAAATATCATAGGCGGTGCAGTGCATGACTACTTCTCCGGCGTTTTAAGCATTAAAGAAGACGGTAAAAGCCTTCCTGAAATAGCGGGACACTATTTTAATATCTATTTCAAAGGTGTGATGCTCGTTTTTACCGCGATGTTGTTATTCTTCGTTGGGGTTGTGTTTATCATGAGCCCAGCGGGTCTGTTAAGTAACTTGGAATACTTTGAAGGCACTATTTTTGCCAATAATACTTTTTGGGTATTAGCAATTTTAGGTTATTACTTCTTAGCGACTATGCTGCCTATCGATAAAATTATTACTAAGCTTTATCCAATCTTTGGCTTATTGATGATTGTTATGACCGTCTCTATTGCTGTTGCACTGTTAATTAGTGCGCCACAGCTTCCCGAAGTTGGTGATATTTTTGCCTATTTTGACCACAGCCATTATAACAACGATTTGTTAGAGCCGAACCCAGACGGTTTACCAGTGTGGCCGCTGCTATTTGTGACGATCACTTGTGGTGCAATTAGTGGTTTTCACTCAACCCAAGCCCCAATCATGGCGCGCTGTTTAACCAATGAGAAGTATGTTCGCCCAGTTTATTATGGCGCGATGATGTCTGAAGGTATTGTGGCTTGCGTTTGGGCTCTAGCGGGTATTGCAGCGTTCCCAGGTGGCTATATTGAACTTAAGAGTATTCTCGATATAGGTGGTCCTGGTCTTGTTGTAAATCAAGTTGCTACAACTTATCTCGGCGCTGCGGGGGGGATTATGGCGATTATTGCGGTTGCAATATTCCCTATCACTTCGGGCGATACGGCATTCAGGTCATTACGTTTAACCATTACTGATGCATTTAAGATCCCGCAAAGTATGCGTAACCGTTTACTTTTAGCCATTCCTATCTTAGTGATTGCTTATTTCATGACTAAAATTGATTTCTCATTGATTTGGCGTTACTTCGCATTCTCAAATATGTTGTTGTCTACCAGTGTGCTTTGGTTAGCGACTAAGTATTTGTTTGACCGCGGAACGTTCCACTGGATTGTGAGCTTGCCTGCTATTGTGGGAACCAGCATTACTGTGTCTTACATTATGACAGCAGGGATTGGCTTAGGCTTACCTCAATCTATGAGCCAGCCAGCGGGGCTTGCAGTAGGTGTAATTTGCTTAATAGGACTGATTTTAGCGCACCAAAAACGCAAAGTTGTCACTGAGTCATAGTACAACCAGTGTGACCTTTAAAGGGACTGCAATTGCAGTCCCTTTTTATTATCGTTTTTATTAATCCTTAATTTTGGGACTGCTGTTAAACTGGGTATAGATTATAGAGTTACCTTACTACACGGATAATTGAATTAGAGGAGTACAGTTTGAAACTCGCGCTATTTGATTTTGATGGCACGCTAACCCATCATGACATGTACACTCGTTTTATCCTTTATTCAGCAAGCCCCGTACGCTTGGTACTTGGTTCTGTTTTCCTTTCCCCGTTATATGTTCTTTATAGGCTGCGGGTTATCCCAGCGAGAAAGCTAAGGCCTTTAGTCAGCTACTGTGCTTTTGTTGGTCGAGATAAAACCGTTATATCTGCTCTTGGTAAGCAGTACGCACTCAATGTTATCCCACAATCAATCCGTCCAGAGATGCTAGCAGCGCTAAAACAGCACCAAGCGGATGGTGCTCAAGTGGTGTTGGTTTCAGCCTCGTTAGATCTCTATTTACGACCCTGGTGTGAATCAATGGGAATAACACTAATTTGTAGCGAAATGTCTGTTAAAGAGGGGACCTACACTGGGTTTTATGTGTCAGGTGATTGTAGCTGTGATATGAAAGTAACTAAGGTGCAAAACCAGTTCACGTTAAGTGATTATGTTGAGGTTTTTGCCTACGGAGATACTCACGAAGATCTGGCCATGTTAGCGATAGCAGATCACGCCTATATGAATGGCATCAAAGTATAGGTTTTGAAGCTGAGCACACAGTAGCCCATTTTTTAGCTTATGCTATTTTGATGCCGGTGAGCGTACTGATGACTTAATGCTTGAACCCAACTTCATTTTTCGGCGCTATTCACGCAGGCTTCTACATCAACATTTGAAGGGCAAGGTGATAATTCACATTGTTTTTCATTCCAAATTCATGAACATCAACATTGAATTACGATGGCATAGAAGTCAGATTCAGGAGATTGAGCAAAGCCGGAGACGTTACCGAGGATGCCGGAGCCAATAATGACGAATACTGCATTTCCATGAAGACATCATGGACGATGGATATGTCGATAATGCAGGCGCAATTAACGACCTTGAACTCTGACACGTCTCGTTATGTTGGACCCTGTATTTCGAGGTTTTTTGAGTATATAAGTATCTGTAGAAAGGCATTTCACCATTAATTTTTTATTGAACAGCAAAGCATCAAGTGAATATCGATGCCTTGTCCGTCAATAGTACAACAACAAACCATGCTGCCGCATGCGGCAATTTGAATCTATTGCTTACATTTCTTCAGTCACAGTACAAAGGCCTGTTACAGCGTCTTCGCCGTAGACTTGTACTGTTGCGCGTAACGCGTGGTCAGCTACCGGATACTGACTGTATAATAGATAAGTAGGCGTTTCGCTAATGTCTTTACCATCTACTCCATCGATTCTATAGATGTCGCTTAGTACAGGTGACTTGTAGCTACCATCAATCTTAACTATCGACTCGTTAGAACGCAGAATATTGATATTCTTCATAGTGATATTGTCACCATCGGATACTTTGCATGTTAGATCACTTGCATGAGCCATACCTGTAAGTGCTACTGCACCAAAAGTTGAAGCGAGTAGTACTTTCTTAAATGTGTTCATCGGGTGTTGCCTCATTATTTATAATCAGTTGGTGTTTGCCGTCGTTAGCTTGCGTGCTGAACAAATCATGGCAACAAATAATAGAATCATGTAGAAATATTGACGCTGACTCTTCAGCTGTCAAGCTGTGACCATGTTGTTTCGAACTATGCTAGAGTGCAATGATTGACTTATCAAGCCCATGTTTAATGATCAATGTTTGTTTTACGGCACTTAAGCCACAGCGTCACTGTCCGCATGCTTTGCTCATATTGATGTTTCCGGCAACACATTGAAAAATTGGATCAGCCAAACTTTGATAGATTAAACTGATACTGCTAGCACAAAGATGGAGTCAATAATCAGCAAACATTATCTTCGTAAATAATGTTACTGCAAATATAACTAATCACATTATATTTACCCCTGTTCTGTGAGCAATGTCATTAAGAAATCTAACCTAAATCCTATATATAATAACCTATAAATAGTAGGGGTTATGTGGTGGTTCCTCTTAGGGAGAGGAGAGTTGTCTGAATCGATAATGATGACATAAGTGAAAGCTGGCTCTGGGGTTATTGATTTGAAGCTTAGGGCAGAAAAACGTTTGAACGGCCTATCAAGGTTGTTTAGCCTGCATAACTTGAACTACGTGAGTTTATAACGGTGAAATGAGCTCTATTTGGCTTTGGGTCATGGATCTTAAATTTAGCACAAATATTGAATTCGAATAACGAATCCAGCTATTTAATGAAGAGTACTACGGACGGTGGAAATGTCGTTAATGCCGATGCCATTAGCGACCTGAACGCTATCACTTCACGACATGCTTTGAAATTGTTTAGGCATAATGTGTAATATCGGCGCGATGGACCCTAAATTCAAAAATAAGGACTGTAGCCGATATTGAATTTCAGACACAAAAAAGCCTACACAAGGTAGGCTTTTTCGTTTTAATTGGTGGCCCCTCTGTGACTCGAACACAGGACCTGACGATTATGAGTCGTATGCTCTAACCAACTGAGCTAAGGGGCCGACTTAAGATAGTCGTCACTATCGAAAGCGAGGAAAGTATACGAGGTTTAAAAGCGATTGTCACCTGAGTTTTACGCATAATGCACGTCTATCGATTCAACTGCTTATCTGTTAATCAATCTCAAGCCAGCTTAGTTGAATTTATACAAAAAAAGCTGCCCATAGGCAGCTTTTTAAACAGAGGTAGAATCTATCTTAAGATGATTAGTCTTTAGTGTAAGACTATTCGCCTCTTATCCTTGAGACTATTCGTCTAGGAATGACTTCAAAATCTCTGAACGAGAAGGGTGACGCAACTTACGTAGCGCTTTCGCTTCAATCTGACGAATACGCTCACGGGTTACATCGAACTGCTTACCCACTTCTTCTAACGTGTGGTCAGTGTTCATGTCGATACCGAAACGCATACGCAGTACTTTAGCTTCACGAGCCGTTAGGCCTGCAAGTACTTCGTGTGTTGCATTACGTAAGCTTTCGCCTGTCGCAGAGTCCAACGGCAACTCGAGGGTGGTATCCTCGATAAAGTCACCTAAGTGCGAATCTTCATCATCACCAATAGGTGTTTCCATGGAGATAGGCTCTTTAGCAATCTTAAGTACCTTACGGATCTTGTCTTCAGGCATTAACATGCGCTCAGCAAGCTCTTCTGGAGAAGGTTCACGACCCATCTCTTGTAGCATTTGACGAGAGATACGGTTTAGCTTGTTGATCGTCTCAATCATATGTACTGGAATACGGATAGTTCTAGCTTGGTCAGCAATTGAACGAGTAATTGCCTGACGGATCCACCATGTTGCATAAGTCGAGAACTTATAACCACGGCGGTATTCAAACTTATCAACCGCTTTCATCAAACCGATATTACCTTCTTGAATAAGATCCAAGAACTGTAGACCACGGTTGGTGTATTTCTTAGCGATAGAAATTACGAGACGTAGGTTGGCTTCAACCATCTCTTTCTTAGCGCGACGAGCTTTCGCTTCACCGATTGACATACGACGGTTGATGTCTTTAATCGCACCGATAGCTAGGCCAGTCTCTTTCTCAATTGCGTCAAGCTTTGCACGACAACGCTGTACGTCAAATGCGACGACTTTTAGGCCTTCAACATGTGATTTTCCTGATGCTAATTCTAGGTTGAACCACTCAATGCTGCTTTCGTTGCTGGTATAAGCCTTAACGAAATTTTTCTTTGGCATTTTAGCTTGTTCAACACAAAGCTTCATGATCAAACGTTCTTGAACACGGACTTTATCCATCATTGCGCGCATGCTTTTTACTAAGCGGTCAAACTGCTTAGGCATCAAACGGAATTCTTTAAAAATTTCGCCAATTTCAAATAGTGCGACAGTCGACTCTGGGTGACCACGACCTTTTACAGCGATGATTTCTAATGCTCTTTCGTGAGCTAGGCGAAGCGTTGTGAATTTTTCTTTTGCTTCTTCAGGATCGGGACCTTTTGGACCTTCCTCTTCTTCATCTTCATCGTCTTTATCATCAGCATTTTCTAATTCAGCTTCAGACAGAACAGAACCGACGTGAGTTGCTGCTGGAGCAACATCTTCAGCATTTGGGTCGATAAAACCAGATATGATGTCAGATAATCTAACTTCTTCCGCTTCATAACGATCGAATTGCTCAAGGATCATCGCAATTGCTTGCGGATATTCGGCGACTGAAGCTTGAACCGTGTTGATCCCTTCTTCAATACGCTTAGCGATGACAATCTCGCCTTCACGGGTCAGTAGTTCAACGGTACCCATTTCACGCATATACATGCGGACAGGATCGGTAGTACGACCTAATTCAGCTTCTACTGTAGCCAGTGCGGCAGCAGCTTCTTCGGCAGCATCATCATCGGTGCTGTCTTCAGACATCATGATATCATCAGCATCCGGAGCCTGTTCATAGACTCGAATACCCATATCATTGATCATCTGGATAATATCTTCGATCTGGTCGGCATCGACCATGTCAGCAGGTAGGTGATCGTTGACTTCTGCATAGGTTAAATAACCTTGCTCTTTACCTTTGGCAAGCAACAATTTAAGTTGCGACTGCGGAGTATGATCCATAGATATCATCCAAGTTGGGAAACAGTTAAAACGACGGGCAAAAAACAGCCACGTAAGTCGTTAATTATAGCCTTCGGTGCTTCGCTGTGCTAGTCCAAGTGCTTACTTTTGGTGCAAAAATTGCCTTTAAGCTTGCTTTTGGATCACTGCGATTAGCTTTTTAAGCTGCAACCGTTCTTCTTTCGTGTGGTTCTGTTTTAAACTCAGCTCTTGATAACGTTGCTCAATATA
This sequence comes from Shewanella sp. Choline-02u-19, assembly GCF_002836205.1. Taxonomy (NCBI): domain Bacteria; kingdom Pseudomonadati; phylum Pseudomonadota; class Gammaproteobacteria; order Alteromonadales; family Shewanellaceae; genus Shewanella; species Shewanella sp. Choline-02u-19. The sequence continues at coordinate 2,718,500 of NZ_PJBE01000013.1, read as the reverse complement.
CTGGTTATTTAGCCACACGAGTGTTTCTTTTAACTCTCGGAGCAAGTTTTCGTCCGCCACTTGATGGTCCCATTGGGTCAGTTTTTTTAGGGTACTGAATTTATCATCGCCCCTGAACTGTTCAAGTAGTTGTGCGCTGCTCATTACTTTGCCGCGAGTTAAATCTAATACAAGGGTCAGTAAGTCAATACCTGCCATCTGTATATGTTTTAGCGCTGGTTGCTGAGGCAATTTCTCACCTAAGCGTGGATGTTGTACCAACAATGCAATGGCTAATCGCATCGGGGTGCCACGTCCTTTCAACGCTTTGTGCTGTTTAGGTTTATCGGCCGACTTAGTCGAAAAGTTAAATTTTCGTTTAAGCTCGTCAGCACCGTTCATTCTTAGCTTGTGTGCTAAATCTTCAAGCAATAGACTTTGTAATACTGTGTCTTGCACTTTTTCGATCAGTTTAATGGCATTTTTTGCCAATACACTTTTGTCTTCTTTGCCAAATTTTTTCGCCAAATTATCAAATAGAAACTCTGGTAGTGCCATGGCGTGGCCAATACTTTCTTCGAACTTATCTTTACCAATCTGCCTGACGAGAGTGTCAGGGTCTTCGCCTTCAGGTAGGAACATGAAGCGAACCTGATTACCCGGTTTTAACAGTGGTAAAGCGGTTTCTAGCGCACGCCAGGCGGCTTCTTTGCCTGCTTTATCGCCGTCGTAACAACAGATAACTTCTTTTGCGCTACGCAGCAACAGCTGAAATTGTTCAGCGGTGGTCGAGGTGCCTAATGAGGCTACGGCATAATCAACGTCAAATTGCGCAAGTGCTACGACGTCCATATAGCCTTCAACAATGAGTACTTGTTGCGGGTCTCGATGGCGTTGCTTTAGTTCATACAATCCATAGAGCTCATTGCCCTTATGAAATATGGGCGTTTCTGGAGAATTCAAGTACTTTGGCGTACCTTCTCCCAAAACTCGGCCACCAAAGCCAATGACTCGTCCACGTCTATCCCTGATTGGGAACATTAATCGGTCGCGGAATCGGTCATATCGCTTACCACTGTCATTTTCAATGACCATACCAGCAGTAAGCAGTTTGTTCTGTGAATCTTGATTTTGACGATAGCGGCTTAACAAACCATCCCAACCATCTGGGGCAAAGCCAATGTTAAAGTGTTCTACTACGTCTTTTGAAAGCCCTCGATGTGATAAATAATCAAGCACTTTTTGTTTGTCACTGTGTTGTCTTAGCTGACTTTGGAAGAATAAACTCGACTCCTCCATCAGTTGGTATAAATCGCGACTTAACTCTTGATCGCGAGGCTTACCGGTACCTTGTTCCTGTGGAACTTCAAGTCCTAACTGTCCGGCGAGTTCTTCAATTGCATCCACGAAGTCGAGTCGGTCATATTCCATGACAAAATCAATAACATTTCCGTGTGCGCCGCAGCCAAAACAATGATAAAACTGCTTGTCTCTACTAACGGTGAAAGAGGGAGATTTTTCGCTATGAAAAGGACAACAGGCAGAGTGATTTTTACCCGCCTTTTTTAGGGGTACTTTAGGGTCTATTAAGTCGACAATGTCGATGCGAGCTACTAGCTCATTGATAAAATCACGAGGTATCGCCATTAGTATTGTTAAATGCCGCCTTTAATTTCGTGAAGTTTAAATAGAGAAAATCGAAAACAAACAAGCCGCGCAAAAGCACGGCTCATTCATCACTAAAACTAAAACTACTTGAGTTTTGCACGGATCATAGCGCCAATTGCCGCCATGTCTGCTCTACCCATTACTTTCGGTTTTAGCGATCCCATTACTTTACCCATGTCCGCCATGGAGGATGCGCCCATCTCTAAGATGCTAGCATCAACTAACGCAAGAATTTCCTCTTCAGTAAGAGGCTGAGGCAAGAAGTGTTCAAGCACTTGAATTTCTTCTGCTTCTTTTTGCGCTAATTCGTCACGGCCTGCTGCTGTATATTGAGCAATAGAATCGCGACGCTGTTTTACCATTTTGGTTAAGACCGCTATAGCTTGGTCGTCATCCAAAGATTCGCGGGTATCCACTTCAATTTGTTTGACGGCGGCTAGTGCCATACGAATAGTCCCCAAGCGTACCTTTTCTTTGGCACGCATGGCGTCTTTCATCTGCTCTTTTAGCTGATCGATTAGGCTCATAATGAGATTAATATAAACGTACGCGACGTGCGTTTTCGCGAGAAAGCTTCTTAGCAAGACGCTTGATAGCAGCGGCTTTAGCACGTTTACGTGCAGTCGTTGGCTTCTCGTAGAACTCACGAGCACGAACGTCAGCTAAGATACCAGCTTTTTCACAAGAGCGCTTGAAACGACGAAGAGCTACGTCGAATGGTTCGTTTTCACGTACTTTAATAATTGGCATTAGCCATCACCCCTTAGGTGTCGGTTGCATTGAGACAATTAATTGACTCAGATAATTTAAAAATGGTGCGGAATTCTATAACGACTAGACACCTTTTGTAAACCCCTTATAACGATCGGGATTATGTCTATTTGGTAATAATGCGCTTAGAACGCTATCGGACTCTGGAGTAATTAAAGCACAGCAGGTAGAATTGGCGGTAATTATATGCAGTAAAGATGAGAGATAATGCGGGTTTTAGGAATAGAGACATCTTGTGATGAAACAGGAATCGCAGTTTATGATGATAAAAAAGGGCTACTTTCACATGCCCTTTATAGTCAGGTAAAGTTGCATGCGGACTACGGTGGCGTAGTGCCTGAGTTGGCGTCTCGGGACCATGTTCGTAAAATCGTACCTTTAATTCGTCAAGCATTAGCCGATGCCGATATGACAATTGAAGATCTCGATGGTATTGCTTATACCAAGGGCCCAGGACTTATTGGCGCGTTGCTGGTAGGTGCATGCGTTGGTCGTGCATTAGCTTTCTCATGGGATAAACCAGCTATTGGGGTGCATCACATGGAGGGACACCTATTAGCGCCAATGTTAGAAGATGACGTGCCAGCGTTCCCATTTCTGGCATTATTGGTGTCTGGTGGGCACTCAATGTTGGTCGGTGTTGAAGGCATTGGTCGCTACGAGGTACTCGGTGAGTCGGTTGATGACGCTGCAGGTGAAGCATTCGACAAAACCGCCAAATTGTTGGGGCTTGATTATCCCGGCGGACCCCGGTTGGCGAAACTCGCGGCTAAGGGTATTGAAAAGAGTTATCGCTTCCCAAGGCCGATGACGGATAAACCTGGGCTTAACTTTAGTTTTTCAGGTCTTAAAACATTCGCAGCCAATACGATAGCTGCAGAGCCAAAAGATGACCAAACACGCGCTAATATCGCTTGTGCCTTTGAAGAAGCGGTTGTCGACACGCTAGCGATTAAATGTAAGCGTGCATTAAAGCAAACGGGTTATCAACGTTTAGTGATTGCTGGCGGTGTCAGCGCCAATACGCGCTTGCGTGCTTCACTGGCCGAGATGATGAAAAATCTGGGCGGCAAAGTGTATTACCCTCGTGATGAGTTTTGTACCGATAACGGCGCGATGATAGCTTATGCGGGCTTACAGCGTTTAAAGGCGGGGCAAACAGATGATTTAAGCGTTAAAGGTCAACCAAGATGGCCTTTAGATACGTTAGAACCGGTCGATTAGTACTGAATCCTAATTATGACGGCGCTTTTAAGCGCCGTTTTTTATGGCGCTGTTTTCGAGTATGAGCTTGGACATTTAAGAGGATAATTATCTAAGAGGTTTTATTACGACGTTTTCGTGACAGTTTAGCCTCTTCGCCCTTTAGTAAGCGGCTAATATTATCGCGATGACGAATGACAATCAGGGTTGATAACATCGCAACCGGAATGGTAAACCTATCGTCAATCCACCATGTGAACACTGGCGCGAGCAATGCCGTGCAGATGGCTGCCAAAGATGAGTAGCGGGTGATGAGTACTATAGCGGCCCAAGTCAGCATTAAAAATAATGCTAGATAATGACCAATGGGCGCCATTGCGCCAAATGCGGTGGCAACGCCTTTACCGCCTTTAAATCCAAAAAAGATGGGGAAAATATGACCTAAGCAAGCAGCAATGGCGATAAGCCCAAGCGCTACGGGGTCAACACCTAATCTAAAAGCGAGATATGCTGGAGCAGCGCCTTTAAGCATATCGAAAAAAAGTACCAGTACAGCGGAACTCGCGCCGCCTATACGCAATACATTGGTCGCCCCCGGATTACCTGAACCTACGGTTCTTGGGTCGGGGAGGCCGCGCATTTTACACACAAGTACAGCACTCGATATTGAGCCTGCCAAATAGGCGCCCACTATCATCATTATTGTTAGTGCAGTACTGGTCAAATTGGTTTCCTTATCCGTCTTAGGGTATTATCGCGCAACATAAAAAAATGCTCTTTAAACTTAGCTGACTGACTTGTAAATTAGCCAGTGAATTGGAGCACAAAAAACAGCTTTACAGCTTTCTTAGCTACCTTGCATATAGAGCCGCTGTTTTTTATAAATTCTTTATTTACGAGGAATTATCCTACTTGGATTTTCTCTCGTTCGAAAGAGCCAAAGAGTAATATCTTAGCTTTGCGACGGATTATATCCTTTTTGTTCGCTTTAGCTAATCAGACCTCAATGGTAAAGATTAAGGTTTTGGAGAAATCATGGATAAAGTACTGATCAGAGAACTTAAAATAGAAACCGTCATTGGGGTCTATGAATGGGAAAAGCAGATCCATCAAACCTTGTTACTGGATTTAGATATGGCTTGGGATAATCGCTTAGCCGCCGCGAGTGACGATTATGAAAATGCTTTGTGCTACGAAACCGTGTCGAATCGACTCACGGCGCTGATCACGGAGAAGCCAATCGAGCTGATTGAGACGGTTGCTGAGCGGGTCGCACATTGTGTGATGGTGGAATTCAACGTGCCTTGGGTGAAAGTAAAAGTAATGAAGCCTGGCGCTGTACCGACAGCGGCAGCTGTAGGCGTTGAGATTGAACGAGGTCATGTATAAATGGCTAAAATTTATATAAGTCTAGGCAGTAATATTGAACCCATTCGTCACCTTAAGGCGGCTTTAATTGATTTGAATTGTCATTTCGATGAACTGCTGCTTTCGTCGGTTTTTGAAAGTGAAGCGGTAGGTTTTGACGGCACCAATTTTTTAAATATGGTCGTTGCTGCTGAAACAGCATTGCCAATAGAGGCCGTTGTCGCGACGTTTAAACAGATTGAACAAGACCACGGTCGGGTGAAAGGCGCCAAGAAGTTTGCAGCGAGAACATTAGATCTCGACTTACTGCTTTATGATGACGTGGTTTGTCAGACGCCAATAGAGCTGCCGCGTGCTGAGATTTTATACAACGCATTTGTACTTTGGCCATTGGCTGAAATTGCGCCGCTGTTAACTCATCCGGTTACCCATGAGCCATATCAAATCCTTTGGGATGAATATGACAAGACTCAACAAAATTTATGGCCTATTGAATTCGATTGGTCAGTATAAAAAGCTTTTTAATATAGGATAGTTATGGACACTTTTCAGGTGATTATATTGGCGCTGATCCAGGGCCTCACCGAGTTTTTACCCATTTCAAGCTCAGCACACCTTATCTTGCCTGCTCAATTGTTGAATTGGGAAGATCAAGGGTTGTCGTTTGATGTGGCAGTCAATACCGGCTCACTGCTGGCTGTGGTGATGTATTTTCGTAAAGAGCTGCTCTCGATGTTTAAAGCGTGGACCGGCAGTATCGTCAGCGGTAAGCAAACGGAAGAAAGTAAGCTGTCTTGGTGGATTATACTGGCGACGATCCCTGCGGTGATTGTTGGTTTTACGGCAAAAGACTTTATTGCAACTCATCTTCGTAATATTGAAGTGATTGCTGCAACCACCATTATCTTTGGTTTATTGCTTTGGTGGGCAGACAGAATGCAACGTCAAGGTTTTACTGAGTTTCAAGTCGGTTGGAAAAAAGCACTGGTGATTGGTATTGCGCAGGCAATGGCGCTTATTCCAGGGACATCACGCTCTGGTGCCACCATTACGGCAGCGTTAATGCTTGGCTTAAGTCGTGAAGCCGCGGCGCGATTTTCCTTTTTAATGTCGGTGCCAGTCAGTTTAGGTGCGGCGATATTAGTGACTAAAGATCTCATTTCCAGTGGTCAAGCTATCGACTATCAAGCGTTAGGTTTAGGCATTATTGTGTCATTTGTCGCAGCCTATGTTTGTATTCACTATTTCTTGAAAATCATCAGCAAAATGGGCATGACTCCGTTTGTTATTTATCGCCTAGTTCTAGGGGCGGTGTTGTGTGGCTTTATCTTCCTTTAAAGCGACTTACACACACTTTAATTACTTATTTATTTTAACAGCGAGCGTGTCATGAACAGTATTTATCTTTGCCCAACTTGCCAATCACCGCTAATGGTGCACGAAGAGTCAAAAGGCATGCATTGTGAAAACAAGCACCACTTTGACAAGAATGAACAAGGCTATTGGTTGTTTGGTCTAGTCAAAAAACCTAAAATAGACTCACGAGCTGTAATGCGTGCTAAGCGTTACGTGCTTGAGTCCGGCATCTATGTACCACTGGCAGAGAAACTGGCTGAGATCATTGCTAACTTGCCTCAGTTTGCTGAAGGAGCGTCATTATCGCAGTTAGATTATGATTGTGGTGAAGGTTACTTCTTAAGAACCGTCAAGGATATCTTGACTGAGCAACAACCTGAAACCGCCTTGGAGCAAACCGGGGTTTCAGAAGCTGAGAATGCCATTTTTGCAGCTGCAAAATCACAAAGTGGTCCGACTTATATTGTTTCAAACTTAAAACATCTACCAATCAAAGATGAAAGTTTTGACCTGATCACCTTAATCGATAAGCCGCTTAAGGGAAAAGAGCTGACTCGAGTGCTTAAACAAGATGGTATTTTGTTGCAAGTGGCAGCTGGTCCTAGACACTTATGGCAAATTCGAGAGTTTATATACCCAGATCTCAGCGAAAAGTCGGTCAGCAATAATCTTCCCAAAGAGCTTGAGTTACTGCAAAGCGAACGTCTATCAATCAGTGTTAAGGTGTCTGGAGAGCAAGCTATCGCACTTCTTGACATGACGCCTTATGCTTGGCGAGCGAATGACAGTATGCGACACCATATACAACACGCAAAGTTTGACTCACTAGAGATAGACTTTGTAATTAACTTGATGACTAGAAAATAGTCTTGGCTCAGGGTAACCTTTGCTTATTCAACCTAATGGAATTATAGATACTGATGATGCGTATATTGCTGTTGTTCATCTTAGCGACTTTACCGTTGTTTTCTTTTGCTAATGTTTATCAAATCCCTCAAGGCGGCAGTCGTTTAGTCGGTGAATTACAAGAGCATGTGGTGCAAAAAGGCGATTACTTCCAAACCATCTCTAAACAGTACAACATTGGTATTTTGGAGTTAATGGAATCTAACCCCGGTGTAGACCCTTTCTTACCTACGCCAGGAAGCCGCTTGTTGATCCCTACGCAAATGTTGCTGCCAGATGTGCCTCATAAAGGGGTGGTGATTAATCTGGCTGAACTGAGGCTCTATTACTTTCCAAAAGGCGGCAAAGAGGTCCATGTCTTTCCTGTCGGGATCGGAAGAGTAGGGCGAGAAACACCAGAGATGGTGACAAAGATTAAATCTCGTATCCCTAATCCAAGTTGGACGCCGCCAGCAAGTATTCGAAAAGAGCATTTAGAGCAGCGTGGCGAAGAGCTACCAAGAGTGGTACTCGCGGGGCCAGACAATCCGCTTGGCAAGTTTGCTATTCAACTATCCTATGGTGACGGTAGCTATCTTATTCACGGTACCAATAAAGATTTTGGTATTGGGATGCGGGTGAGTGCGGGCTGTATTCGACTAAACCCTGATGATATTGAATGGTTATTTGATAAAGTTAAGTACGGCGATTCTGTTACCGTCATTAATCAAGCTGTAAAAATCTCAGCCGAACCTGATGGACAACAATTAATTGAAGTTCACTCGCCATTGTCTGAGTCTGAAGGACAAAGTAGTCGTGTGATTGAGATGAATCGCGATGTCATCGAGTTCATTGGTCAAGATACTGTCGATTACAGTAAAGCCAATGATGCTTTACTCACTCAGCGTGGTATTCCAACCAATATTCAATAGCTTTGAGCTGATGCATTTGACAAGCTTTATTAGGCGTCCATATAGGGCGCTTTTTTATCGCTTAAAAACAGTGAGGAGTTTAACTGTGTTTGAACGTCGAGAGATATTGTGAGGTTAGTGCAGATAAATTTAAGGCTTGGTCAAGTTACCTTGAAACCAAGCCTTGGGTACTAGCTTAATGATTAAGCTAATGCCTCAACGTAATTACTTCTTGTAAGAAGTTGCTACGTTGTCGATGCGGTCGTTAGCACGCTTAGCTTCTGCTTGTGCGTCCATAGCAGCTGCTTTTGCATCATTAATGTCAGCAGACATTTTGCCATGATCAGACTTTAGAGAGCTAACTTCAGCTGAAAGCTGGTCAACTTTGTTACCTAGGTTTGCAACGCTTTCTTCAAGAGCAGTAGTGTTTGCACAGCCACCTAGAAGGGTAGTCATTGCTACACCAGCAATCAAAAGTATTTTGTTATTCATCGGGAATTCCCTTTATTTAGGTTGGATTTAATTAGCACAGCTGCACATAACAACTGAGCAGCTTAATTATGTCATAGACAAAAAAATTTGCTATGAATTTTAATGCTAAGCTCTGAATACCTTAGCGAATAATTGCTCAATTGCAAGCTAAGTGCAATTTAAATGCTAATTCACACAATCATAATCTTAGACTATTAATATCAATCTAAGCTGAGTTTTTATTTTCGCCTTAATTTGGCTGATTGTTTTTGAGTGCTTGTACCGCTGCAATTCGCTTGATAGTAAGTTGTTGCTTAATGTCCGCACCTTTAAAACCATCATCAATAATGGCCTTTACTGCCACATTCGATGCGGCATCAAAACACGCTTGTATGTAGTCAGCCTGAGGATACTCATTTAGCTCAAAACCTTTACGACCCTTAGCATCGGCTTCACAACTGAGTAAGAGCTGCTCTATGCGTTGCGGTTTACGCCAAAAATCTGCTTTGTCGAACAGCTTAACGATGGTGTCAGCCCTAAGATCCATCGCATTATGGATGTTTTGATGTTGGTCGCTGACCAGTAATGCCAGATCGCGGTATTCATTTGGCACTCTATAGCGATGACAAAGCGCTTTAATGAGGGGCAATCCTTTTTGTCCATGACCATAATGTTTTGGTAGCGATTCTTTAGGGCTCAACGCCTTACCGAGATCATGTAGTAGTGCGGCAAACCTTACAGCATTGTCATTAGACAGCTTGGCGGCTTGCTCAAGCACCATTAACGTATGGATGCCAGTGTCAATTTCAGGGTGCCATTGTTCAGGCTGTGGTACGCCAAAAAGCGCATCAATTTCTGGGAATAAAATACTCAAAGCACCGCAGTCTTTTAATACGCTGAAGAAGACTTGTGGCGCATTGCTCGATAATGCTTTGTCGAGTTCAATATAAACTCGCTCAGGCGTTAAGGCCTCGAGTTCACCACTTTGGCTGATCTTTCTCATTAACTCGAGAGTCTCTGCTGCAATGGTAAAACCCAGAGCATGAAAACGGGCGGCGAAACGGGCAACACGCAGTACGCGAAGTGGATCTTCTACGAAGGCATCGGACACATGCCTTAATATACGGGCATTAAGATCGGCAATCCCCAAGTACGGATCATATTGGTTTCCGTCACTATCTTGGGCAATGGCATTAATGGTCAGGTCCCTGCGGAGTAAGTCTTGCTCTAGGGTTACATTAGGTGCAGCATCCACGCTAAAGCCCCCATATCCTGCCGCGGTTTTTCGCTCGGTTCTGGCAAGGGCATACTCTTGTTGGGTACTGGGGTGTAGAAATACCGGGAAGTCCTTACCGACTTGCTTATAACCCAAGGCCAACATCTGCTCTGGCGTGGCACCCACCACCATATAGTCACGATCTTTTATCGGCAGATTTAGCAAATTATCGCGGACAGCGCCGCCAACGAGATAGATTTTCACAATAAAGCTCACTTATGGACATAAGTAGCAGTTTAGCATGGATAAATCGTTGTTCGCTGTCAAAATAGGCGACAACTTGAACCGATAGACCTCTTACTTTAGCCGCTTAAGTACTCGCAAGTTTTGACAACTGATCTGCTTGGCTTTAACGTGAGTGTAATTTATAGATTATTGTCAAAGCGTATAGAATTAAGCTGATAGGTTAGTGGCACTCAAAGTGTTATGTTGCAGTCATTCAAACGTTTTCTAAACAGCAGAGTGATTAACGGCCCAATCGGCGGTTTAGCTCCTCTAACAAGGATTAAAAGCAGTATGTATAAGGCTTTTTTTGGGTTGAAAGATAACCCTTTCTCTATAGCACCAAACCCACATTATCTGTTTCTAAGCGATCGCCATAGAGAAGCGTTAGCACACCTGACCTACGGATTAGGTGAAACCGGTGGCTTTGTGTTGCTGACGGGGGAGGTGGGTACCGGAAAAACCACTGTGTCGCGTTGCTTACTCAATCAACTGCCCGAGAACACAGATACTGCCTTTATTCTCAACCCTGCTTTGACGGAGTTAGAGCTACTGGCGACGTTATGTGATGAATTAGAGATAAGTTACTGTGAATCTCCAAGCCTTAAACAACTGACGGACCGCATCAGTACATTTTTGCTTAATAATCACAGTAACGGCCGTAATACAGTACTTATTATTGATGAAGCGCAGCACCTTAAAGCGGAAGTGCTTGAACAACTTAGGTTATTGACTAACTTAGAAACCGATACCAAGAAGTTATTGCAGGTGATTCTAATTGGTCAGCCAGAGTTACAGCAGCTGCTTAAACGGCAAGAGTTGCGCCAGTTAGCACAGCGAATTACCGCTCGCTACCACCTATTGCCGTTAACGCTCGAAGAGGTTGCACTGTATGTTCAGCATCGACTGCAAGTGGCTGGTCGACATGAACCTTTATTCCATAAAAGTGCTATTAAGACGTTACATAAGCACAGTGATGGCATCCCCAGGTTAATTAACCTGTTGTGTGAGCGTGCGTTAATGGCCAGTTATGCGCAATCTAAAGTGCCGATTGATAAAAATATGATCAATATGGCATCGCGAGAAGTGTTAGGTGAAGAACCTGAAAAGAAAAACATCTGGCTTCCCATCGGCGTAGCGGCATCAATAATATTGACTTTCTCGGGGGCGTTTTACCTCTTTAGCCAATCGGCAAACGACACCACAAATTCAGAACTTAATCGTTTCCCAGCTTCAGCCTCTAATGATAGAAGTACCAGCCGCGAGGTCGATACCACAACAGCAACATTGAGCAGCAGTCAGCGAGTACTCAAAAATGCGATGGCACAAAGTCGTGATATCGACACCGCTTATGCCAGTATCTTAGGCTTGTGGGAGAAAGCGCCTTATATCGGTCTATCCGCCTGTCAATCTGCGCAGCAACAAGGCTTGTCTTGTTATCAGCAGCAGGGTAACTGGAATTCGATAGTGAGGTTAAACTTCCCCGCCGTTGTTTACCTTGTCGATGAGCAGCAACAAGCATTTTATGGCACTGTTGTCGCAAGACAAGGTGAGCAGATGTTACTGCAACTTAATGAGCAACAGTTGTGGGTTAAACGAGACTGGTTTACGCGACACTTTAGCGGTACGTTCGAAATACTTTGGCAAGCACCTCACAATCAAGTCAGTGAAATTGGTAAGTCTGCCAATCAGGCTCAATTGCAGTGGTTAGAAAATAGTTTAGCCATTGTGACAGAATCATCACCTCGATTAGTGTATCAGTTTGACGGCCAGTTAGAGCAAGCAGTAAAAGCATTTCAGCGGCAACATGGATTGGCGGCTGACGGTATTGCCGGAGCACAAACATTGGTGCAGTTAAACCTCTACTTAAGTGATGTCGGACCTCGTTTAGGTCAATCTAAGAGGTTGTATTAATGTCAATTTTACTCGATGCTGTGACGAGAGATAAACAGCAGTCTCAAGGTATCCAACATGATGTTGTAATGACGCCTAGAGCCCAATATAAGACGGTTAGCCATGAGCATCAAATGGCTAAACGCGCCGTGGTTTTTGCAGCTTTACTGTTACTTAGCGTTGCGTTAGCGTGGTTGTTGAGCCAAATGTTCATGGTAGAAAACAATAATAACGATAACGTCGCTAATCAAACGTTTGCAATCGCACCGGAGCAGAACCAACCGAATACACCGCTCAATATTGCATCAGCGGCGGGTCGTCAGTTTGAGGCTAATGACGCAAGTGTAAAGCTTGCTGGCAAAGTCGCGTTACCTGTAGCAAGGGCAATGCCTAACAGTGGACCTCAAGCCCGTCAAACATCGTTTGTACCCGCTGGCAGAGTGACAACGTCGAACGATGCAGAAGGTAACGATTTACTCGCGGCAGTACTTAAAGCGCAACAGAGTGTTGAAGCGGACGAGAGTCCTGCCGAAGTTAAGCCGCAAGCCGTTAGCAATCAACCCGATCCGATTATATTGGGCGCTAATGCTAATCAACGTGGTCAAGATATGTTGGCATCACTGCAATACGAAGTTGATCTTGCAGCTGCAGACGTTGGTTTAGATTCAAAGCCGAAACCACAAAATGACAATAACCTCGTTGCCGCTTTTGAAGCTGCGCTTAAAGATATCGAGCGAGAAAACGCATTTGCCACTCCGGTGACTCAGCCAGCATTAGACCCTATCCCTACCACGCCAAAAACGGATAGTATTCCTAAGTACGGGCAGTTACCCGCAGGCTTGCAGTTACAGGTACCAGAATTTTCTATTAATGCGCATGTATACTCAAGTGTTGAGGACAATCGCTGGTTGAATGTGGATGGCGCTGAACTGCAGCAGGGCGATAAGATCCAAGGTAAACTCACGATTGTAGAGATTAGACCTCGAGATGTGGTGTTGTCGATACAGGGCACCGAATTTAAGGTCCCTGCAATTTAGGTGAATCTACTGACAACTGTTCTTCGAGCAGTATCGTGACTAAAAAGGCCTAACAATCGTTAGGCCTTTTTAGTGCGTATCACTTTCTGTTGTTGGTCGTGCTAGCCGTAGAAATGGTAAGCCAACAGTAAGGTCAGTGCGTAGCCGACGGAATAACATAGGGCTAGAGCCGGCACATATTTAAGATAGCTAACAAAGGTCAGTTCTTTTACTTTACTCATGGCGATAATGCCGGCCGCTGAGCCGATAACAAGTAAAGATCCGCCAACACCAACTGAGTATGTCAGCCCTAACCATTCCGGTGTATTAAGCGCGGGTTCGGCTTTTAATAATGCCGCGGTTAATGGCACGTTATCAAGTAACGCAGAACCAATACCGGCAACAAAGTTGGAGATGTTAGGGTCAAACTGAGTATAAACCTGAGTTAATAGATCCAAGGTGCCAATCTCTTTAAGCATGCCTACAAGCAGTAAAATTCCTAAAAAGAACAACAGGGTGTCGTATTCAACTTGACGGATATACTCCAGGATCTGCAGCTCCTCTTTATTGCTGCGTGTTGTATGCCCAACAAGGAACATCACCGACAGTCCGGTTAAAAAGGTAAGTACTGGAGGGATCCCAAATAATATGTTTAACACCATTGTCATTACAATCGTGGTAAAGAAGATGACAGCGATACCGATATCAACTGAGCGAACCTCTGTTTTAATGGGTGTCGTACAGACTTCGCCTTCAGCTTTAAGTGAAAATAGCACTGCTAGCAGCATGACGCTAACCGCAGCTGGTATAGATAGCATCAGAAGTTCTGACATATGGACATGGCCACCAAGAAAGATCATCAAGGTTGTCACATCACCTGTGATAAGCGCGACTCCACCCGAGTTAACTGCAAAAATGATGAGCACGGCCATGCGTCTACGTATGTTCTTTTCTAGGTTGAAAGTGGTGAGTAAGCCCAGAGAAACGAGCGTTGCGGTCACGTTGTCGCAAATAGCGGAAAGTACCAGTGAGAACAATGCCACTTGCAGCATTAACATGCGCACCGATACACGTTCAGGAAATAGCTTTTGCACCAGTACTTGGATCATTCCTTTGGCATTGAGATACGCAACAAAGGTCATGGTAGACATCAGAAACAACCATAAGGTGGCAATTTCCAGCAGATTTTCGTTTAGTTGTTCTTCGACTAACTTTTCATGGCTGGGATCTCCCGCGGCCATAAAGAGCACAATCCAAGAGATACATCCAAAAAACAGAGTGGTTTTAGCTTTATTTAGATGGGTAACTTCTTCAAACACAATACTCAACAACGCGAGTACAGCTAGCGATATTAAAAATGCGTACAACATAGGGCTACTCACAGACAGATTTTTATATTGGATACTGAAATCAGTACAGGCTTGCTCTAATTTAAGGTTTGTTTAAGCTTTCCTTGCTAGAGCGCGGCGATCAGACCACAGCATAAATAAGAACGCAACTGTTATCTGGATCAAAGTTATTGCAGAAACGTGAGCTTAACACTGTGGATTTTGTATAACTTAGTGTTAACCGCTGACTTGTTATTAATGTGTAGCGACAATGACTGTTTTTTCGTGGTTAAAATACACGCAGTAGATAGCTTAACTAAGAGAGATTGAATAAGAAATTATTGCCATTAAGCAAAAACCTGTACTTGAATTTATATAACGGAAAATAGGCATGGTCAGATGATGGACTTTATAGTTAAAACTTATACCCGTTGTATTAAAAGTTCGACCATTATGTGGGAATTAAAAGCCCTGTAGGCAAGATGGGGCATTGAAACTAATCGTTATACTCGGCTCTGGCATCCTTGGTAATAGCTCCATGCATGACTCGCTATAATTGCTCTACCTTCGTCTATCCGCGGACTCGTATCTCCTGGATCTGACCGCCAAGGAGGGCGGGAATGTCTTATTTTGTATGGAACAAAATAGACCACTTAATCGTATATCGAAAACCGACAACGAAGCTTAAAGGGCTTTGCCATTTACTTTAAACGTCGGCCGCACTCGTTAAGCGACTCTGATTTTCCACTTCTGCTTTGCATTGGCTTAAACGGGAATAACCATTGCTTCACTAATGCGTCTTGAATTGAAAAGTCTGAGGTGCTCTGAATGGGTCAAATACTTAGTGCTGTGGCTACGATATAAGAGGATGCGAAAGCATCCTTTTTTATTATCTAAAATTAAGCCCATAAAAAAGGAACACCTAGGTGTTCCTTTGACGTTAACTAGGGTCTATAACCTTAGCTGTATGCGTTAAGTCTAGCCTTTTGCCATTTTTGCAAAAACGCGATCAGCAGCAGCAAGCGTTGCTTCCAGTTCTGCTTCACCATGAGCCAGTGACATGAAACCTGCTTCATAAGCGCTTGGTGCTAAGTAAATGCCTTCATCGAGCATGCCATGGTAAAACACTGGGAATTTCTCAGCATCGCACTTGGTCACTTGCTCAAATGAGGTCACTTGCTCTTCTTCTGTAAAGAAGAAACCAAACATGCCGCCAACGTAGTTGATTGCCATTGGAATGCCGTGCTTGTTTGCAGATGCTTTAAGGCCTTCTGCAACATACTGTGTCTTAGCGGCGAGTTGCTCGTAAACACCGTCTTCACAAAGCGCGTCCAATTGTGCAAGACCTGCAGACATTGCTATTGGGTTACCTGACAGTGTCCCTGCTTGATAAACTGGGCCAGTAGGCGCAATAAACTGCATCACATCTTTACGGCCACCAAAAGCCCCCACTGGCATGCCGCCGCCAATCACTTTACCAAGTGTTGTTAGATCCGGTGTTACGCCGTAGTGACCTTGTGCGCCGCCCTTAGAGACACGGAAACCCGTCATTACTTCATCGATAATCATCAATGCACCGTATTGGTCACAGATTGCACGTAGGCCCTGTAAGAAACCTTCAACTGGTGGAATGCAGTTCATGTTGCCAGCAACAGGCTCAAGAATGATGCAAGAGATGCTATCTGGATATTGCTCAAATAGTGCCTTAACCGAATCAAGGTCATTATAAGTTGCCGTTAAAGTGTGCTTGGCGAAATCTTCAGGAATACCAGGAGAGCTTGGCTGACCTAAAGTGAGTGCACCTGAACCTGCTTTTACGAGTAAGCAGTCAGCGTGGCCGTGGTAGCAGCCTTCAAACTTTAAAATGTTGTCACGGTTAGTAAAGCCACGTGCTAAACGGATAGCACTCATAGTGGCTTCAGTACCTGAACTCACCATACGAACTTGTTCCATTGAAGGCACCATTTCGATGACTTTTTCAGCCATAGTGACTTCAAGTTCAGTTGGCGCACCAAATGATAAGCCGTTTTCAACCGCAGCAAGTACTGCTTGACGAATTTTTGGGTGGTTATGTCCCAAGATCATTGGGCCCCAAGAGCCAACATAATCGATGTATTTTTTACCGTCGGCATCAAAGATATATGCGCCATCGGCTTTTTCAATAAAACGTGGAGCACCACCAACACTACTAAATGCGCGGACTGGAGAGTTAACGCCGCCTGGAATGGTTTTTTTAGCCTGTTCAAAGAGTTCGTCGGAACGGGTCATTTTAGATCCTTAAAAGTCAGTAGCTTGATTAAAATTCAGCTTTTCGTGAATACCAATTAACTGGGCGCTCATATTGCTCTAATTGAGAGTCAACACCAAGCGTCAGTGCAAACAGTGCCATACGAATTAATAAACCGTTATCAGCCTGCCTAAAGATGGCGAGGTTAGGGTGGTTATTAAGATCGTTATCCAGTTCATTTGCTTGCTTACGAGAATCTCGTGGCAGCGGATGCATGATCACTGTGTTCGATTTACAATGTTTTGTATAAATACTTTGGTTTAATCTAAATTTTCCACGGTATTTATTTGCTTCATCTTGCGAAGGGAAGCGCTCTTCTTGAATACGCGTTAGATAGAGTATATCAGCGCGGTCTAAATTGCCTTCAAGTTGATCTGTTATTGTGATCGTATGCCCAGCATTTTCAATGTCATTGATCACATAGTCAGGCATTGCTAACTCTTTCGGTGACACTAACGTGAAGCTGACATCCTTATACATACACAAGAGTCGAGAAAGTGAATGCACTGTGCGGCCAAATTTCAGGTCGCCTACCATAGCGATATGCATGCCGCTAATATCACGCCCACCTGCAGCGAGCTCTTTTTGAATGGTAAACAGGTCTAGTAATGCTTGAGTTGGATGCTCGTTTGAGCCATCACCACCATTGATGACTGGAACACGACTGCCCTCGGAAAATTCTTTAACTGAAAATGCTTCAGGGTGACGCATCGCAATCACATCTGAGTAGCTCGATAGCACTCTGGCGGTATCATATAAGGATTCGCCTTTTGACAAAGAGGATGACGCCATACCCACGGTTTCATTCACTTTGCCACCGAGCAAGCTAAACGCGCAGCCAAAGCTGATGCGAGTACGCGTACTTGGTTCAAAGAAAAGATTGCCCAATACAGCTCCATCTAAGACGGTGGTGCGTTTTTGTCTTAAAGCATAAGGGGTCATTCGGGTGGCAACGTTGAATATGTTCTGTACGGAATCCAAACTAAGTTGGTTTACCGAGAGGATATGTGAACCTTGAAACTGAGTCATCAGCCTATATTTCCAATTTCTGGGGGGCTTTATAGCAGGCGATAAATCGCGGCTAGTGAGCCCTAAATTTATGTAGGGTGGCTGAGGCGGCACTATAGCAAAAATTCTGTTGCAGTGGAATATGCGCGCAATTGAATATGCTCACCTAAATGTTTACAGTTGGATGGGTTTTCGACCCAAAATGACCGTTAATATCGTCGCAATTTGAAGATGTCGGCCGTGCTGATGATCAGATTGAAATAATGAGGTCACATTTTAGAGAACTAATTAAGTTCCCATGAGTTTAGGGGCTGCTGATCTTTCGAGCTTGGTTTTTGTTCGATTCTTTACCGTAAGGAATAATTATTTTAGTACAAGGCTTGAGCGATGATTTAGCAACCTAAGCGAAAAGCGCGTAACGCACTCTAGTTGTAAAAGACTAAAAGTATTGAAACGAACCCTAAGGGCCGCGCTTCTTGGCTATTTTTACGGTGTTGTAGGCTATTTGTGGAGAATGACTAAACGACATAGCCTACGCCTTGTTAAAATAGCCAATAAACTGCGGCAAAAACAACCGTGAAAGATCTACAGCCACTATGTATATGGTTGTTAGCACTTGCTAAATCGTTTGTTGCAGGGTAAAACTGCGCAATAGTTTTAGGCGTTTTGATTTAAAGACATAGATCTGGAAGGTTAAATTTGGACCATATAATTTGGAATGTAGACCCTGTAGCGATTAGCTTTATGGGGCTTAAAGTACATTGGTACGGCATTATGTTTGCGCTAGCGATAGCCTCGGGCTTTCAGGTAATGAAGCGTATATATATAAAGGAAAAACTGCCGGTAGAGTCGCTGGATAACCTACTGATGTATTGCGTTGTCGGCATTATTGTTGGTGCGCGTTTAGCGCATTGTCTATTTTATGACCCTGCTTATTACTTCAGTCATCCAATGAAAATTTTCGCGATATGGGAAGGTGGGTTAGCCAGCCATGGTGGGGGTGTTGGGGCTATTTTGGCACTCTACTATTACCAGCGTCAGGTTAAGCTACCCTTCTTGTTTTTACTCGATCGCTTGGCAATAGCGACCGCTATCTTTGGCTTCTTCGTGCGGATGGCCAACTTTGTTAATTCAGAGATCTTGGGCTTGCCGACAGATGCACCGTGGGGAATTATTTTTGAGCGAGTTGATATGCTACCTCGCCACCCAGCGCAGCTGTACGAAGGGATAGCCTACTTATTAATATTTGTGTTGTTATGGGCGGTTTATAAGCTGACTGAGATGAAGCAGAAGCACGGCGCTATCTTTGGTTTGTTCTTGGTATTAGTCTTTAGTGCGCGATTCGCTATCGAGATGGTCAAGGTTAAACAAGCCGTTTATGCTGATGCATGGACATTTAGCGCGGGGCAACTGTTGAGTATTCCATTCTTGCTCGTTGGTGTTGCACTGTTAGTACTGCCTTATGTGCGTAAGCGTAAGGGATGATGAACGGCTAAACTTAAGTCTTGATTAGAGATAAAAGAAAGCCATTAGCGTTAAACGCTAGTGGCTTTTTTAATGTCTATTGATTTCGTTATTAAAACGGTAGTGTAAAGCCGATAGTGGCGGTGCGCCCCATGCCTTTGAAGTAACGTGTGTCTGTACCGACAGTCTGTGAGTAGTAAGTGTAATAGTCTTCGTTGAGCAAGTTCTGGATCCCGATGCTTAGGGTGCCGTCGTAGACTGGAATAGCGATAGATGCATCAACCGTGGTGTAACCATCAAAGTTGGCGTACACATCGTTATCCGCGTTTTTAAAGTCTTTATCCATATAGTAATTTGCTTGTACTCGGGTAGAGATATCGTTGTCGTAGTTATGGGTCCAAAATAGGTTAATACGATTGGGTGACATGTTGGCACCATCTAGATCAGTATCTACGCTTTGATCATTATTAGAATCGTACTCGCCATTTTGGATTGCGATATTAACGCCCACATCATCATGATCGCCTAGGTAAGCGGTGATGTTCGACTCGATGCCTTCAATAACACTCTTTTCGCGTTTAATCACGAACGAGCCGCTGCCATCGCCTTTTTCGACCATGCGTGAGCCGTAATCACTCGATGAGCGGTAATAAGCGATTTTGGCTGAGAAGTTGTCACCTTGGTAATCGGCACCAAACTCAATATTGTCAGTCACAATAGGCTCTAGCGCTAAGCTATCTTCAATACTTGGGTTCACGCCTTGAAAGTTATCGCCGTCTCTGAGTACGCGTCCAACGTCTGGCATACCAAAGCCTTGGTTGTAGCTGGTGTAGATCCGTAGCGCGGAGTTCAGTTTATAAGAAACGCCGATATTAAATAGCGTTTCGGTAAAATCGGGTGAGCCACCCTCGATGTGTTTGTCACCGTAACCGTATAACGTTTTGTAATCATCGACATTGAGCTTAGCGTATTCATAACGCACGCCACCCGATAGGGTTAGATTGTCGATGATGTCGTAATCTATTTGCGCGAAAGGCGCAATGTTATCGTAGGTGCTTTCAGGTACCCAAGAGGCGCCACTGACCACCATATCTTGCTCAGTTGTGTCGCGGAAGACATCCAAGCCGTACGCAATACTGACACCAGAATCGGCGATGTTTTTGGCCAGCATTGATGCTTTCATGCCCCATTTAACTGACTTATTACGCGATTGCTCATAGTAGAGAGACTCGCCGTTGGTGCCAGTGCCACAGACTGTGACCTGATCGCTGCCTTCCATGCTTGGGTCGTAAAAGCTCGCCCAACAACCACCACCGTAAACCGCTTCAAAATTTTGATTGAAAAACTGTAGGTTTAGCTGCTGACCGCCAATGTTTTCATGGATATAGGTCAAGCTAGTGGTGGTGACTTGATTGTTGGCTGCTTCCCAAGGCTGGTCTTGTTCGATTGCGCCAGTAGGCACGTCGTTTTCTTTATCGCCTTTAACGGCCATATAGTTGCCGTTGTTTTCCATATTGTAATGGTTAACCATTAGCTCCAATCGAGACTCATCGAAATCGTGGCCAAGTTTGATAAAGAAATCGGCACTTTGGCTGTCCATCGACTCGCCTTGAGTGGTATCAACCCCAATCATGTCGTCGTTAGCATCGTAATAAACACCGTTATTGCGGTAACTGACAGAACCAATCATGTCTAAGTTTTCTGATTCACCAGAAAAGGCATAGCTGGTACCAAAGCTAATGCCATCAACGTCTAGGCTGTTAGGCACACTGACATCAAAACTTACTTGGTGCTCATTGTCGCCGGTGGGTTTTTTAGTGATGTAGTTGATGATGCCGCCTTGGGCACCTAAACCATGCATGGCGTTGGCACCATGAATAATCTCAATGCGCGCGATCATTGCGGGATCAATCGTCTGCCCTGAACGACCGCCGCTGCGCAGTGGATTCGATTGCGGTACACCATCTATCATGATTAACGGGGCTCTGCCACGCAGTGTCTCACCAGTATTGCTCATTTTTTGGCGGCTTGGAGAGAAGCTCGGCGCTAAATTGCCAATGATGGTTGAGAGGTCTTTAGTGGTACGAAACTGCTCTTCTAATTGCTCTTGGTCGATGATGGTAACAGTATTAGGAATTGAGCTGACAGGCTTATCCATTCGACTAGCGGTGACGGTGATGATTTCTATATCTTCATCTTGAGCCTGAGCAATATGTGGCAGTAGTGTAGCTGAAATCGACAGTGCGACTAAAGAGGTCTTAAACTTCATGATAGATCCCGTAAAGCGGAGACACCGTAATAAATCAATCCCTTCCCTTGGTGTAGCAATCCTTTAAGGTGTGTTAACCGCGCATTGTAAATGATAATGATTATTGTTGATGGCGATTATGTCGAAGCCCATTTCTGCTGTCTATGTAAAGTTCAATTAGTTTAATGCAAATGATAAGGATTGTGATTTAGATCTAAGTTATGACTTTCTTTGAATGGTTTTATAACGTTAGTGGATGAATTTTAGGCGTTTAAACCCGAGGGCTGGGCGAAATTATATGTGAAATTAAACACAAATTTACAAAGGCTCTGTCGTTAAAGCGAGTGCTAAGTTGAGCTTTCAAATTGAAGCCAATAACTTGTATGCTAACTGGCATCTTTCCTTGCAACTGAAATAACAGGCCTCTAATGAGAAATAGCCTAATTTTTATTATATTGTCGCTCGCACTGCTGCTACAAGCTTGCCAAGAACCCAAAGTGACAGCATTGTCGAATAACGCTACCGTTATCGCATTCGGTGATAGCCTAACAGCAGGTGTAGGGGCGACAAAAGGGATGGATTATCCTAGTCAACTGGCAAATATGAGTGGTCTAAATGTGATTAATGCAGGGGTGTCGGGAGAAACAACTCGTCAAGGTGCTAAGAGGTTGCCTAGCGTATTAGCAAAACACTTGCCTGAACTACTCATTTTGCTTGAAGGTGGTAATGACTTTCTCAGAAATCAGTCTAAAGCGAGCACTAAAGCTAATTTGGCAACCATGATTGAACAAGCTCAATCACAAGGGGTGACAGTATTGTTGGTAGCGGTGCCTCAAAAAAGTCTGTTTCTATCACCATCGCCTATTTATGCTGAATTGGCAGACGAGTATCGATTAGTGCTCATTGAGGACGTACTCAGCGACTTACTGAGTCGTTCGAGTCAGAAGTCAGATGCCATCCATCTTAATGATAGTGGCTACTTAGCACTCGCCAAGTCCATACTTGAAAAGATAAACCAGTGATAAATCATGGTAAATGATGCCGTAGGCAGTATTATCAGTAAAAATTAGCTGAGGAATACTCAACGTACATTGGACTCCTGACTGAGTCGCTGAGGACTTTAGCAACAGCCAGCGAATAAAACAGACTAATTACTTGGATTTGTCGCACTAGTGCAGTCTTTATTTGGACTGTTAATCGAATCACAGATTTATTCACTGAACGAAATTAAATGCGCATTAGATGGCTGAAACTTGGTAAGCTAGGGAATGAGGGCTTGGCCCCAAATACCAATGGCTAAGAGCTTTAAGCTGATTGCGTATATCAATAAATATAATAAAAGGTTTAACGCTTGAAATGACAGATCTTGAGCAGCAGGTATTTACTCAAGTACGCGCTATTATCAGCAATGAAGAGCAGGTAATTGGCCGTAGAGGGATACTTATCCCGTTAAAAAAAGCCATCATTGCTGATGGTGATATTCGAAATGTGATTGATATTGTCTCGTCAGATCCGGCGTTATCGGCGCACTTACTGTGGCGCAGCAGTACGGCGAATCAAATCTCGGCCTCATCCATAAAGAATCGTTCATTGAAAGATGCTTTAGTGAGACTAGGGCAGGTGAACATCTATCGTTATGCGTTTACCTTTTATTTGAAAGAAAGGTTAGATGAGCTAAAAGAGCCATATAAAAAACTAGTTCATGGTTACTGGGCACTGACTGAAGCCGTTGCAACAGAGGCTGTTGATAGCCTACATCAAATGAATAGCTTTGATATCAGCCCAGATGAAGTGCAAACATTAGCATTATTTAGCGTATTTGGTGACATCATCGCGTTGACTGCGTTTGCTTATTTAAACCATGATAACGATAAGCCCTACTCGCTTAGTGTGCTTAAAGCCGTTATTGAAAATCAGCAACAAACGTTGACGATGGAAGCTTTCGAATCATTGGGGCTCGATGAAGAGTTACGTGATGAGTTTTTGATCGCACATAATTTACGCCAAACACATAATGCTGCTTCACCAGGATTGGTGCTTCGGCGCACGCTCGCTAAAAGAAAGCTATTATTGCGACCGTTATAGAACATAAAAAAGCCTGCTGTTAGCAGGTTTTTTTTATGAGTAACAGTATTAAATCGTTAGTCGAGTTTCTGTTGATAAATCCCTTCCTTTGCCACCATCTCTAGCCAATGCTGCGCTAAACGTGCACTAGCCCCATTTCTGCGATAAGC
This sequence comes from Shewanella sp. Choline-02u-19, assembly GCF_002836205.1. Taxonomy (NCBI): domain Bacteria; kingdom Pseudomonadati; phylum Pseudomonadota; class Gammaproteobacteria; order Alteromonadales; family Shewanellaceae; genus Shewanella; species Shewanella sp. Choline-02u-19. The sequence goes on along the minus strand of NZ_PJBE01000013.1, from coordinate 2,694,912 downwards.
ACCAAACAAGGGTCTTTTTAACCCTTCGCTACCCAATTTAATGCTAACGAGGTTTAAGCCGTGGCTTTCGCTAATAGACCAGTTTGGTAACGCAGCAATACCATCTTTACACGCGATGCGTTGTAGTAACATCATGGTGAGATCACACTTAATCACCGGCCCTGCTTGAATGCCCGCAGGTTCCATGAAATGGCGATAAATATCCAAACGTTCTAGCGATACTGGGTAACTTAAAATAGGTAAGTTTTCGAGTTGTTTCGGGGTGACATATTGCTCTTTTGCAAGCGGGTGATCGCTGGACACAACAAGTCGCACTTCAAAGTCAAAAAGATGTTGGTAAGCAATTGCTTGTCCTGGTACCGGATCTGACGTTAACACCACATCCAGTTCCCCTAATTCAAGCGCGTTGAGAGAGTCGAAAAGATGGCGACTCGAAAGATCGAGATCGGCCTGTGGATACTCCTGTCTGAATTGCTCCATAACGGGCATTAGCCAGCGAAAACAGCTATGGCATTCAATACCGACACCAAGTTTGTTATCGCCCTCTTCAAGTCCCTTTTTGAGGTCAAACTCAGTTTCAATGACTTTAGGTAAAATATCTTCTGCCAGATTTAACAATCTGGCACCTTCTTGGGTGAAAGAGAGAGGCTTGCTTTTTCGCACAAAAATGGACGAATTAATCCTGGTTTCAAGTTCTTTGATCTGATGAGACAGTGCCGACTGTGTGACAAAGCGTTTCTTGGCAGCTCCAGCGAGGCTGCCGCTTTCCTTAAGGGCTACTAATGTACGTAAATGTCTAAGCTCTATCATTTTATCCTCAGATGAAATTTTCTCATGTTGCTCTTGAATTCATTTCGATTGCGATGAAAGAGACTATCACAATAAACTTCTAGACGTCCAGACATCCTGATGGATATTGGAATAATGCTATTCAGATGAGCGTATGCCTGAATTTTGCTCATCTTAACACTAGAAGGTATACAGTATGCAATTAAATAGTTTGGGTTTCCCTAGAATAGGTCGGTTACGTGAATTGAAGTTCGCTGTCGAGAAGTATTGGAGAGGAGAGAGCAGTCAAGATGATCTACTTGATATTGCTAAAGAATTACGTGCAACACACTGGCGCTGGCAGGCTGATGCTGGAGTCTCATTAATCCCGGTTGGGGATTTTGCATATTATGATCAGATCCTTAATTTGAGTGCCACTTTAGATGTGATCCCCGTTCGTCACCGCGGTGAAAATGGGATAGACCTAGACACTTTGTTTCGCGTCGGTCGTGGCCGAGCGCCAACAGGAAAAGACGCTCCCGCTGCAGAAATGACCAAGTATTTCAATACTAACTATCACTACATCGTGCCGGAGCTCACCGAAAATCAACAATTCGGTATTGGCTATGAACAAATATTTGAAGAGGTCTCAGAAGCACAGGCGTTAGGCTATCAAGCCAAACCGGTACTGCTTGGGCCTGTGTCATTTCTTTACTTGGCAAAAACGGTCGATAGTGAGTTTGATAAACTGTCATTGTTGCCAGCGCTATTAATCGCCTACGGTAAAATATTGGCTCGATTTACGGCGCAAGGCGTTGAATGGGTGCAGTTAGACGAACCTATTTTAGCGCTCGAGTTAGATAGTCAGTGGACCGAGGCGATTACTCAAGCTTATCAAGCGCTAGCAAGCAGTGAAGTGAGTATTCTACTGGCAAGTTATTACGGTAGCATCGCCCATCATCATACATTGGTGGCTAAGTTACCCGTAGCAGGGTTACATCTTGATCTTGTTAGTGGACCCGAGCAGCTCGCGCCATTTGTTGACACGTTAAGAGCAACACAGGTGCTATCCGTTGGTGTCATCAATGGCCGCAATGTATGGGCGGCAGAACTGGACCATATTGCAGAATCTATCTCAAATGTGGCCAATGATCTTAAGCAGCGACTCTGGTTAGCACCTTCATGTTCATTGCTGCATAGCCCTGTCGATTTGGAAGTAGAAACCCAATTAGCGCCAGAATTGAAACAGCAACTTTCTTTCGCAAAACAGAAACTCTCTGAACTGAGCAAACTTAAGCAGTTGTTAATAGATCCTAATTCAACACAAAGCCTTGAGATTGTTAAGCAGTGTGTAGCGCGACGAACCGTTAGAGCAAAAGCGGCTAATCAAGATGTCATTGCCAGAGTTGCAGGGTTAAGCGCGGCTGATTACGAGCGTGATGATGTATTTACAATACGTCAAGCAGTGCAAAGGCAGAAATATAAACTGCCGTTATTACCCACGACGACGATTGGAAGCTTTCCTCAAACCCCTGCTATTCGTGGTTTACGAGGTCGCTGGCGTAAAGGAGAGATCACACTAGAAATCTACAATGAGCAATTACGCCAAGTCACCAAAGATACGGTTGAACGTCAGCTAAAGCTTGGTCTTGATGTATTAGTGCATGGTGAGGCTGAACGTAATGATATGGTGGAATACTTTGGTGAGCAGCTTGATGGTGTCGGCTTTACGCAATTTGGTTGGGTACAAAGCTATGGCTCTCGCTGTGTTAAGCCGCCGCTTATTTATGGTGATGTATCGCGCCGCAGTGCTATGACGGTTGAGTGGGCTGAATTTGCTCAAAGTCTGACTGAAAAACCGGTGAAAGGCATGCTAACAGGTCCGGTAACCATCCTGCATTGGTCATTTGCCCGAGAAGATATCAGCCGTGAACAGATAGCGACTCAGATTGGTTTGGCGATTCGTGATGAAGTGGTCGAGTTGCAAAATTCGGGGATTGGTATTATTCAAATCGATGAACCTGCGTTTCGTGAAGGCTTACCGCTTAAAAAGAGTGATTGGCAGCACTATCTTAACTGGGCGGTTAATGCCTTTAAATTAAGCGCAGCAGGTGTGGTCAATGACACCCAGATCCACACGCACATGTGTTACAGCGAATTCAATGAAACCATCGCCGCAATAGCTGCAATGGATGCGGATGTTATCACCATTGAAACCTCACGTTCACGGATGGAGTTGCTGAACGCATTTGAAGATTTCAATTATCCGAACGAAATTGGTCCAGGCGTTTACGATATTCATAGCCCGAACACTCCGTCGGTTGATGACATTGTGGCATTAATGGAAAAAGCAGTGCAAAAAATCGATGTGCAGCAACTGTGGATTAACCCTGATTGTGGTCTTAAAACGCGTACTTGGGATGAAGTTGAGCCAGCGTTAATCAATCTTGTTGAAGCCACCAAGATCCTCCGTAGAAAATTAAACTAAGAGGGCTATATTTATCCTCAATAATAGCTCCAATGACACTCAACTTCAGTGAGTGTCATTGGACTCAAATTGAACTTAATTACATCGAGACAAAGTTATTTCTATATCTTGATGAACTAAATCTGCTAAAGCTCGGTCTTATCTGTTATTGGCGCATGACGCTGGTGATAATCGATAGTTCTGGAGTTCGTTATTCGCTTTTTTTGCAAAAAACAAACCACTAATAATGGAGTCGTCATGGTTTTTACTGTGCTGATTTTTTTATGTTTGATGCAAAATAGTCGAATATTTCATACTATCAATCAGATTATTAGCCATGATGTGCCGCAATTCAGCACGCAGAGTTGGACGGCAGAACAATCTTTGGATGAATTAACCGTAAAGGCTTGTGAGCTATCTGCAAAATCTTTACGGGTTTGCATGGATGAACCGAATCTAAGCCTTGTATTGCTATTGCTGTTTTTCATTCCAATGTTACCTATCGTTTTCCGCCAATTGCATTGGGTTCTTGATGTTCCGATTCTGCCTAAACCACGGCGAATACACCTCTTTTTTTGTCGTTTTCAAGAGTAACGTATAAAAGTCATTAGCTTTACCGCTAAACTGACTCTATTTGCGCTTTACACCATCTTTTATCAATATATTTTGCGCTTACTGTGACTCAGTAAGCCTTTTGGAAATGTGCTGACAGCATAACGACTTAGCTCAAAAAGCTCAGCCTCTTTATTGCTTAGAGAGCTGAGATTATGCATTGCTACGGAGACGAAATTGAAAATTGTTAAACCCTTTTTACTGATATTTGGCTTGTTAATATCGAGCTCAACCTTTGCCCAATCTACTGGGTGGATTGAAAATCCAAATCACCCGCCAGTTACCGCTAAGTTCATGCTTACTGGCGAGCTAGATCCCGTAAGCAAGACCTTGCCGGCGGTGTTAGAGGTTAAGCTTGACGGTGATTGGAAAACCTATTGGCGCAGCCCTGGAGAAGGCGGCATTGCTCCTAGTATTGATTGGGAACAATCGGAAAACCTTGCCAATGTAAGTTGGGACTGGCCCACACCAGAAGCCTTTTCATTACTGGGTTTACAGACATTTGGATATAAGCATGATGTGATGTTTCCGATGTTATTACAGAGTAAGGATATTAATAAACCTATTAAAATTAAAGGTTTGCTCACGTTATCTAGCTGTACCAACATCTGCGTGTTAACCGATTATGAAATAAACCTAAACATTGATCCTAAGCGTATGACAGCGGATCCCGCCGCGATGTTTGCCTATAACAAGGCAACATCGAGCGTGCCACTGCATAAGACTGACGCCGACATTAACCTTGGTTGGGATCAAGAAAAGCGACAACTTGAAGTGTTACTAAACGAGGGCGATTGGCAATATCCGCAATTGATTATTGATGGTGAACCCGACGTTACCTTTAAATTAAAAAAGGTAGAAACCAGTACCGATGATCAAGGGGTTAAACAACTAAAAGCCATTTTTGATGGTAGCAGTTGGTTAGGAGAAACGGATCTCATTGGTAAATCGTTAAATGTCACTGTGATAGAGGCGGATACGGCTATTGAGTACAGCGCACCGGTGACCGCGGTGGATATTATTGATAGTGGATCGTCATTACTGACTATGTTGCTGATAGCACTACTCGGTGGTTTGATCTTGAATGTCATGCCGTGTGTGTTACCGGTTCTCGGTATGAAGTTAAGTGCAGTTGTGGCCGCGCCAGAATTTAATAAAACTAAGATAAGACAACAATTTTTATCGTCAGCTTTAGGTATTTTGGTCTCTTTCTGGCTGTTAGCGGGCTTTATTCTTACCCTAAAAGTCACCGGACAAGCAATAGGTTGGGGCGTGCAATTCCAAAACCCTTGGTTTATTGGCTTTATGGCGTTGATCACCTCTGTATTTGCCTTAAACATGTTAGGGGCATTTGAAATTAACTTGCCTTCTAGTGTGCAAACAAAGCTGGCGACGACCGGTGGCAATGACAACCGTGGTCACTTTTTACAAGGGATGTTCGCGACACTATTGGCCACACCCTGTAGCGCACCTTTTTTAGGCACTGCAGTCGCATTTGCACTTGGGGCAGATGCTATCAGCTTGTTTGTTATCTTTACGGCCTTAGCTGTCGGAATGGCGTTACCATGGTTGATGGTCGCGGCAGTCCCGCAAGTGGCGAATTACTTTCCAAAGCCCGGTCGCTGGATGAATGTGGTTAAGGTTATTTTTGCAGGCTTATTGTTACTCACCAGTCTTTGGCTTATTAGCTTATTAGCCAACTTCATTTCAACGGGCATTCTATGGGTTGCTGCGGCGATATTAGTGCTGTTATTTATCACGTTGATGGCTAGGGTTCATGGCTCTGCTGCCGTGATCGCCAGTATTAGCATGGGTATTCTTGTCAGTGCGATAACTGCTTTTGCCACATCAGATAACTGGGCGCGTCCGTTACCCACAGATCTTAGTTGGACTCCACTGCAACAAAGTGACATTCAGGCAAAAGTCGCTGAAGGGAAAGTGGTCTTCGTTGATGTGACCGCAGATTGGTGTATTACCTGTAAAGCCAATAAAGTCGGGGTGATATTACAAGACCCTGTTTATAGCCGCTTAAAACAAAATGATATAGATCTTGTTATCGGTGATTGGACTAAACCTTCGGCGCCTATTACCGACTATTTACAGAGCCATAATCGCTATGGCGTACCGTTTAATGTGGTTTATGGGCCCAATGCTCCTGATGGGATCGAACTGCCTGTGATTTTGTCTTCAAAGGAGGTGATCGCAGCGATCAATAAAGCCTCTGCTAAAGGTCCTTTTTAGCGTATACGGCAAACCTAACTCGCTAGCGACTATAGTGACAGACGCTAGCGAGCTAAACCTATATGACTGAAAACGGTTAAAAGGACCGTTTGAAGATAGTATTTTTAAGAGAGTATTAAGATGACATTAAGCGTAAAAGCAAAAAGCATAATAGGCGTGGCTCTAGCGGTCATATTCACATTTATCGGGGTTCAAACGGTGAGTAGCGCAAGTGTTAAAGCGGATGAAGGTAAGCTTAGTGCAGGGCAACAGCAAGAAGTTAAGGGTATATTGAAAGAGATGCTGCTCAATGACCCAGATCTGCTTAAAGAGGCGATTATTGCTATGCAAGTACGCGAGCAAGGTTCGCAGAAAGCGAGCGCTAAGTCGCTCATCAAGCAGTATCAACAGGCGCTATTTAATACAAAAACAGATCCATGGAAAGGCGCTGAGTCGCCAGACGTTACCATGGTTTATTTTACCGATTTTAACTGTCCTTATTGTAAAAAGTTAGAGCCAGAGTTGGAAAAATTAATAGCCGAATTTCCTCAGTTGAAAATCATTATTAAAATGGTACCGTTACAGGGACAAAGTGCTGTAGAAGCGGTCGAGTTGGCGCAAACGGTTTGGCTGAATGAACCTGAAAAATACCTTGCACTTAAAAAGACTTTGATGGCAGCGCCTCGCCGGCTAGACTCCGCGACTATCGCCAAAGTGGCCAAGTTAACACACACGCAGAAGTGGCTGGGTAAAAATGACAGCCGAGTGGATGCCATTGTGGATGAAAATCTACAGTTAATGCGACAACTCGGTCTTCGGGGAACCCCAAGTATGATTATTGGTGAGCAGATAATCCCTGGTTTAGTACCGTTTGAAACGCTTAAACAAGAGGTTGAAAAAGCGCTTAAGGCACAAGGATAATGACGAAGCCGAATGCCTATAAATCCCTATTGAGTAAAGTACTTTATGGGGCTAAACAAATAGCTATTATGCTGGTGGTTTTCACCTTGTTTTCTGCAGCGTTAGATCTGTGGCGCAGTAAAGATATCCCCACCGATAATCTGCCAGACTTAAAAGCGATGACTCTAAATGGTGAGCCCGTAGATATTCTGGCGATGAGTTATCAGGAGCCTGTTCTGCTGTACTTTTGGGGAACATGGTGTCCAGTGTGCAGCTTTGTTAGTCCATCGGTTGATATAATGGCGTCACAATATTCGGTGGTGACTGTGGCGATGAACTCCGGCAGTGATGAAAAACTCAGCCAGTATTTGAAGCACAAACAATATGATTTCCCCGTGGTTAATGACAAGAAGGGGCTACTTTCCCGAGACTTTTCAGTCAATGTGACGCCGACGTTGATGGTGATTAAAGACGGTGAACTGCAGTTCTATACCAGTGGTTTTACCAGCTTACCAGGAATGTGGTGGCGAATGCTGTTGGCATAAAGCCAGCTGTTCCCTCATGTTGTATTCAGTCTAAGGTAGCCAAGTCGGCTGCCTTTTTATTATCTATTATATTTTTGCACTGAAGAGTTATCGGTGATCTGCACTCTGCTAAGCACTTCATCATTATAAATGAAATGGAAAACACCGCCGTCATTGGTGTTCTATACTGGTTAACATCTTTGTGTTTAACCGCGTTGGAGCTAGCCATGAGTCATACTTACAAGATTATTGAGCTTACAGGTTCATCCCCGATTAGTTCGGATGATGCAATAAAAAATGCCATTGCGGCGGCAAATGAGTCAATACAGCATATGCGCTGGTTTCAGGTGACCGAAACTCGGGGTCATTTGGAGGAGGGGATGGTGGCTCATTGGCAAGTGACAATCAAAGTAGGTTTTACACTTAATCCCAAATAAATACAGTTAATATACCGAAGGGCTACTCTATTGTGAGCAGCCTTTAGGCATCTCGTGGCAACCCTTTTTCTACCGTCCGAATGACCCGCTGTGTTTTACGGCTTAATAGGCTCTGTTTGGTACTTTGTTGTTCGAGTGCCCAGTCAATATGTTCAGCTACCATCTCATCAACTTCATCCGATAATTTGCGCGCTTCAAGTGCCGACATGATGGATGCTGAAGTCGGTGCATTGCCAAGAGCGATAGCGATATTTCTAAGCCAACGTCGATGACCTATTCTGCGGATCGCACTGCCTTCGGTTAGCTTTAAGAACTCAGCTTCACTCCATGCAAATAACGTCAATAATTCAGGCTGCTGTAACGGAGTGCGAGTGTGAAAATCTTGTTCAGCGGTGATAGGTGCCTGACTATTGATAGGACAAACGAGTTGGCAATCATCACAACCGTAAATTCGATTGCCTATGGCCTCACGAAACTCGACCGGAATAGCCCCTTGTAGTTCAATGGTAAGGTAGGAGATACAGCGGCGCCCATCAACCACATAAGGCTCGACAATGGCGTTAGTCGGGCATGACTTAATGCAGGCCACACAGGTGTTACAGTTCTCGCTTACCGGAATATCGACAGGCAGAGGCAGGTTGATAAACAACTCACCGAGGAAAAACCAACTACCAGCTTCTTGATTGAGCAGTAAGCTGTGTTTACCCGTCCAGCCTAAACCCGCTTTATCGGCGAGAGGCCGCTCTAGCACCGGCGCTGAATCGACAAAAGGACGGGAGTTGGATTTACTGAACCCCATCTCTTTTAGTTCAGCCTCTATTCGGTCTCCCAGCTTTTTGAGTCGACTACGGATCATTTTATGGTAGTCTCGGCCGCCTGCATACCGCGAGATATAGCCTAAGTTGGGATCTTTTAGATTGGTGGCAAAGCCTGCATTAGGGGGCAGGTAATCCATTCTTGCGGAGATGACTCTTCGGGTACCAGGGTGTAACTCATGTGGCCTGGCACGCATCATACCGTGATTAGCCATATAGCCCATGTCACCATGGTAGTCGTTGTCTAGCCATTGCTGCAGTTTAGGTTCTTCGGCCGTTAGATCTGTGTCGCAAATGCCGATCTGCGCAAAACCTAACTCTTGACCCCAGGTTTTAATTTTAAGGGCCAATTCGCCGAGTTGAGTGGGCGTTAAGGTATCAATTGCTGCAGGTAGTGAAGGAGTGTCTGGCATAGCTCTAATAACGGCTTGAAGTAACGGCTAATGATAGCAGTTATTGGGGGGGAATAGGTATCCCCGCCTTCTTCTCTAACTCATTTTTACTTGGTTGCGTCCATTGCTTTTGGCTTGATAGAGCGCATCGTCAGCTTTTTTGAGGAGCAGTGACAGCTTATCATCTGTGGTAGAAAGGCCAGCAACCCCAGCACTGATGGTTAGAGCAAAGCCCCGTGGAAACTTGCAGAAGTTAGCTTCACAGACTGTTTTTATAAGATTCTGAGCAATTTTATACGCTTGAGCTTTATCTGTTTCGGGTAAGATTATCAAAAACTCTTCGCCACCAACGCGTGCAGTTGGGTACTCGGAGGAGAGTATTTCTCGACAGGTATCAGCAAGCAGTACTAGCGCGTGATCGCCCACCTCGTGACCGAAGTTGTCATTAATAAGTTTAAAATGGTCAGCATCAAATATAATCACAGATAACGGCGTTTGTGTTTTCTTTGCTTCCTCAAAACAGCGCTGCGCTTTGGTATAGATATAACGACGATTAGGTAATTGTGTTAAATGGTCAGTCAGTGCGAGTTCCGATAATAATTTGTTCTTTTGCGATTGCTTATAAGCAAAAAAGGAAATAATAATGATAAGGAAGCTGCCGAGAAAAATGATGATCCCTTGCTGGATTTTATTTTGCTCTAACATCGCAAACTCAATCTCCTTGAGCCGCTGATTTTCTATCAGGTGGCGATTCTCTGCTTCTATTTGATCAACATTAAAGCGAGTACGCATTTCAGTTGTATAGCTTGAAAGCCGCTTTAAATCGAGTTCTTTATGTTGCTTCACATACTCATTAAGCGCGCGGTAAGCTTGTTGCCAGTTATTTTGACTCAGAAATATTTGGCTTTCGACTAGCTGCAATTCTGCTAAGCCTCGGATGTTTTTTACACGCTTGAAGGCTGCTCGTGCTAATGCTAGGCTTTCGTGAGCCTGAATTAACTTGCCATTGGCAAGGTATGTTTGCGCTCTAAATAGGTGCATAAAGCTGTAAAAGGCTTCATCGGTAGGCAAAATAAAAGGTTCAGCTTCATTTAAATATTGATTAACTTTTTTAAAGTCACCTAGCTTAATCAAGGTACCAGCCATATTTACCGCTACCCTTGCTTGTTGTAACTCTTGTTTATTGGCTTTCCAGTATAAGTAGCCTTGTTCGAAAAGTTTTTTGGCGGTCTTTAAATTACCTAACTCTTCTTCGGCAATAGCAATGGAAACTGTTACAGCAATAGCGGCATCAAAGTCTTTGTCTGTGATGTAGCTATGTTCCAATTTTTTATAATAACGAATCGCATTTTTTTGATCGCCAAAACGACGATAGCTGGTGGCTATCTCGTAAAGGTTGAACTTTACCCATGCAGGCAAATTTAAACTTTGATACAGAGATTGAGAGGTGATTAGGTCTTCAAGGCCTTGGGTGAAATTTCCTTGGTAAGAATTTAAGTAACCGCGAATACTTCTGGCATCAGCAATCAGGCGTAGGTCTTCTAATGCATATGCATCATTTACCGCCTTGTTATAGCCTTTTAGCGCTAACTCGACATCCCCATTCTGCTCAGTAAACCAAGCTTGGCACAGTTCTAAGTCTAATTTATGGCTTGGGAAGTCAGCTAAATCTGGTTTGGTTAATGCGTGTTGTGCAAAGGCTAAAGCTTTGGAGAGTTGGTCTGCTTCGTTGGGATCAAATGCCCAGCAACGCACGCGAGTTAGCTGCAGTTGTCTTGAAGTATCATCTTTAGCGATTATTGCTTCTAGTCGTTCAATATAGGTGTTAAGCGTTTGGTTGTTAATCACAGTACCGCTATTAATCAAGGTAAATAGCGCATCGGCTTTATCTGTGTTGCTTTGCTCGGCATAGCAGAATGAACTCACTGAAAGTAAGCTTGCAAATAGCATGATTTTTACTAACAAAAACGGCTTTGGCATTTAGCGTTTGCTTAGTCCTGAAGTCATTGATATTCATGGTTAGCATACACGATATAATATTTTTAGAGTCATTTTTTGGTCACTAAGGCTAGCAAGTCAATATTGCCGCCGACAAGTTTTGCATTTACTAGTTGGGATCTGTATAACAACGCCGTGTTTAAAGGACTAATCCTCAAAGGTAATGTAATGAAAAAGATTTTGGCTTGTTTGCTGATGCTGATGAGTTGGTCAGTATCTGCTAAATCAGATTTAGAGCAATCAGGTGATATTTTACATCTTCTCATTCCAGTCGCTGCGCTCGGTGGCAGTTTAATGTACGAAGATGACTACGAGGGCGCATGGCAGTTGGTTAAGACTGGCGTGGTTTCTCGTCTTGTTGTCGAAGGGCTTAAATATACGGTAGATAAAGAGCGTCCAGATGGTTCGGGTGATGATTCATTTCCGTCAGGACATGCTGCTGATACCTTTGCTGCAGCCACATTTGTACAGCAACGCTATGGTTGGAAGTGGGCTATTCCTGCCTATGTTGGCGCGGCATATGTTAGCTATACACGGGTAGAAAGCGATAAGCATCAGCTCGAGGATGTGTTAGCGGGCGCGGCAATCGGTGTACTATCTGGCTTATACTTTACCGACCCATATAAAGACATTACCATCACGCCAATTGTAGGTAACGGCAATTATGGCGTGTATATTAGCGGCACTTTCTAGGCCGTATTGTAAAATTGTAATAGAGATCAAAAAATGACTGAAGTAAACGCTGAATATAAAGCTCGTGCTGAGCTGGTGGCATTAAACGTGTGTAATACCGTTATGCCAATGGATCAAATCCCAGAGAGCTTGTTAGAAGCTTATGCCAACCTTTGTAATGAGTTGATTGAAGATACCGATCTTAAATTCAATAGTGGCTGGAACGCCTTACCTGCTAGCGCCAGAGCACTATTGCCGCAAGAAGATTTTCACGGTTTTTATATTGCTAATGCTTGGTTTCAATTGAGCCGCGTAGCACAAGATATTGCCGACATGGCCGACTCAGATGATGAGATCGCCGAGAAAGAATACAACGGTATTTTCACCCGTTTATCAGATGCTTCACTCAAAGAGAGTGTTCGTAAGCTGAAGAAAGCCCGTACCGATCGCTCAATGCTTAACAGCATTAAAGCCGTTATCGAAGGTAAGTAAACCCTTACGTTTGTGTTAGCGTTAAAGAATAAGGCCATGGGAAACCATGGCCTTATTTTTTGCTGTGCCAAATAGCGCCAAGGGTTAAATATTTGATGATTTTATAGCTCGTTAGTGGACCGGAACGAGTTAATGACACCGCCAATCATCTGATTGTATTTACATTGCTAATGTTGATTTGAGCTATTCTTTACTAAGAGTCGGATAGGCTTCTGTATATATCCAATCCTTATTTTCCACTGGTTTGTGACAACTCAGGCAATCAGTTTTATAGTTTGTTGCGACGTTCTTGTCTTTATTATCTGGCTTGTATAGCGCCCAACCCCAGCCATCGCCCCATAGAGGATTATCGGCAAACCGACCTTTCACGTCTTTGATCATTACGAACCATTGTTTGACGTCTTTTGTCGCATAGCTGACCCCAGCTCCTGTAGTGTAGCTTCCCGCATTAGACACCCGAAGCTCTTTTACGATCGTGGCACCATCGGGAAATTTGCCAGACTTGCGGAAACTCTCAACCGATTCTTTCTCTGTATACACATCATGAAAACCGCTGGCACCGCCTTCAGGAACGAACCATGACCCTAAGTGAACCATATTGGTTCGAAAACTATGAGGGAAACTAATATTGCCTTTTTCATCAACATAATTTGAGAACGTATCATCCGCTATTGCCGAGAATGAACTAACACTAGTCATGATCACGCAACCTAAACAAATGCCTATTTTTTTGAGTCTAATGGATAGCATTATTATTTACCTTTTGGCTCAATATAATTATTGTTCAAGTCTGATTCATGACCGCCCGTAGCCTTCTTACCCTTTGCTTTACCCGAACTGAGAACCGGGTAATACTGAGTAAAAACAAAATCATCTGATGCCGACGCTAGATGACAACTATTACAGGATGCTGAAGGAAACGGCTTGGCGGTCTTTGTTAAGGTCTTATGATCTTTACTGGAAAAGCTAAAGTAAGCCCAGTTGCCAGGCTCATCAGGAAAGTTGCTCTTACTCTTGATGGTTGCTTCCAGACCAATAAACTCACCTTGAAAGTATCCTTGACCACTCACAGCGGCTTTTGAGCCAACACTGACCAGCTCTTTCATTAAAATAGTACCTTCACGAAACTTCCCCGTTTCTTTCCAATGCGCCCAGCTTTTTGGATCGATATACACATTGTGATGCTCGGGAAATGCAGCTTTGCCATTATTCATATCATTTGGTGTTACCGGAGTACCCACATAAATCCACTCGCGATAACCTGTGGGGCGTTCTAGCACTCCATCTTTTATGGTGTAATACTCTTCCGCAATAGCAGGCACTATTAAGAGCAGTTGAGCGAATATTCCAACGGCTACAAAACTTATTATTTTTTTCACTTGCTTCATTGTTAATACTCCTAAGAGATGAAAGACAAGCGTAGTAACGTTTCCACTGAAGGGCAATGTTATGATTTTGTTTGAAGCGAGATGCCACGAATGTGATTCGAGGTTGAATTTGCCTACTCGTTCATAGAGATCTAACACGAAATGAGGCTGAAATAATTTACACCCCTAGCTCACTTTTGGGCATAAACGTGTCAGATTCAGCCAAAAGTGGTGCTAATGATATTTTAGCTCGGTTAGAAAAACGCAACTTATGGGGTGTGAGATAGACATTGGCGCTGAAGACAAGGAAACCTCGTTATAGAAAATATCATTTGCAATAACGAGGCGGAACAGACGTTTTTATTAATATGGCCGTTAGAGTGTCGTTGTAGACTCAGCCATTTGTGTTTGCGCCTTTTCTTGAATTTGTGCTTTTAGCGCGGGGTCTGAAAGAATCTGTAATAATTGGTCGTGATAAGCACGAAGGACATTATTTTGAGGTGATTCATCGGCTTTTTCATCAATGACGTCCCTTTCTTGGGTGTTATGTTGATAAGTTAAACCGCTATCTTTATCAAATAGGTATGTATCAACATTGGTATCAAAATTAAATGATGAAACCCAGTTTAAATTGATGCTGAAGAACCACTCTTGCAAGTCGAGAACTAAAAGATGTTGTGATCCTTGCTCTGTTAACGTATAGCTCGCTATGGTTTCTGTCGGTACTGTTTTGAAATCAGCAGGTTTTACTTGCCATCCCTTTTCCGTTAACCCTTTTACGATTCTTTTTTGTAGCCACTGACTTAAGGTTAACGACTTATCGTCTTTTTCCGTTGCCAAGATGGTATCTACATCCCAATCAACTGGAATACCAAAGGTTGCATGTACGCGACCAACGAAAGTTTCGGGTTTACCTTCTTTAACCTTTTTACGGTTATCAATAACACTGATAAGAATGGGGGCAGCGTTATTATATTCAGGGGTAGGTGTTTGTTCTTGCAAAGCAATGGGAGAAACGCAGCCTGATAACGTTAATATGGCAAATGCCACTAATAAAATTTTGTACATTGTAAGTCCTTTTTTCATTTGTAATTAATTTGTTGTAACGGCGCTGATTATATATAACAAAATACTAATAACTCAATTGTATTAGTACTTTATTGTGGTTTCTATCTCGCTTAGATGTGAATGAACGGCCGTATGTACGGATATTGCAGAGGCTTACGACTAACCTTGGCCGTAGGCCGTACCTTTATTCGCAATTAAATCTGCAAGTGTATCCTCTAATTTAAAAACAAAAAAAAGCTGCCAGTAAATACTGACAGCTTTTTTAGCGTAAATTCTTAGTGCTAGTTGTGAACTTAGCCTCTAACCGCTGAGATCAATCGCTCACAACTGAAATTAGAACGAAGTGCGTTTATAACGGCGATACTCAGCTGTCCAGAAGTTATCTTCGATTGCTTGAGTCAATAACTCATCGCTGCTCGGCAGTGCATGACCCTCTTCAACTGCCACTTTAGCGACAGCAAAAGCGATATGTTTACTGACGCTATGGATATCTTCAAGCTTCGGCAGTAAAGAGCCTTCACCATTAATTGCAAGAGGTGAGCACTCGGCTAATGCACGGCTAGACGCCATTAGCATTGCGTCACTGACGCGGGCTGCACCAGCAGCTAACACACCAAGGCCGATGCCAGGAAAGATATAACTGTTATTGCACTGGGCTATTTCATAGGTAATGTCATCAATCACAACAGGCTCAAACGGGCTACCCGTTGCGACTAATGCTTGGCCGTTTGTCCAATGCAAAATATCTTTTGGTGTGGCCTCAACGCGGCTTGTAGGGTTCGACAGTGGGAACACAATTGGGCGTTTACAATGGCTATGCATCGCCTTGATGATCTCTTCACTGAATAATCCTGGTGAGCCAGAGACACCAATCAACACGGTTGGCCTAGCGTTACTGACGACATCGAGTAGGGATATGTTGTCGCTGAAATTATTCCAGCTCTCTACATCACTACATTGTTGCGCTAGTTTGTGTTGAAAAGGCAGTAAGTTCGGCATGTTTGACTGTAACAAGCCCCAACGGTCAACCATGAATACTCGTTGGCGTGCTTGGGTCTCGCTAATGCCTTCAGATACCATTTGCGCCACAATAGCTTCGGCAATACCACAACCTGCAGAACCCGCACCTAAGAAGGTGATTCGTTGCTTACAAAGCTGAGTGCCAGCCGCTTTACAGGCTGCGAGTAGTGAACCGACAGTAACAGCAGCTGTGCCTTGAATATCATCATTGAAGCAGCAGTATTGATCTTTGTAACGCTCAAGCAATGGCATGGCGTTCTTTTGCGCAAAATCTTCAAATTGAATCAGTGCATCTGGCCAGCGGCGGCTAACCGCTTGCATAAAGGCTTCGACAAACTCTTTGTATTCTTCGCCGCCAATGCGTTGGTTACGCCAACCCATGTACATAGGGTCTTCAAGTAGATGTGGATTATCGGTACCGACATCAAGCGTGATTGGCAAAGTATAAGCGGGGCTAATACCACCACAGCTGGTGTAGAGCGAAAGCTTACCAATCGGGATCCCCATGCCACCAATACCTTGGTCGCCAAGACCTAGAATACGTTCACCGTCGGTGACTACGATGATTTTTACTTTTTGGCGAGTCGAGTTATTTAAGATGTCGTCGATACGATCTTTGTTCGGGTAAGAGATAAACAGCCCGCGGTTACGACGATAATCTTTTGAGAAACGCTCACATGCCATACCGACAGTAGGGGTATAGATAATAGGCATCATCTCAGAAATGTGGTTTTGCACTAAACGATGATAGAGCGTTTCGTTAGTATCTTGAATGTTCCTAAGATAGATGTGTTTGTCTAAATCATTAGAAAAATTCTTATACTGATCATAGGCGCGTGATGCTTGCTCTTCGATTGTCTCAATCACATGCGGCAATAGGCCTTCAAGATTGAAAAAAATACGTTCTTCGTCGGAAAATGCGCTGCCTTTGTTAATCAAAGGTGCTTCAAGAATGGCAGGACCGGCAAAAGGAAGATAGAGCGGGCGTTTGTTATCGTCCATTAGAAACCTTTTCTCTGTTTTTGTTAGTTTAAGGAGGTGATGTTAATCACGGAAGATTAACACAAACCGTGATCTTTGTTGCGTTTTGTCTGCCGATAAGATGAATTTTTTAATCAGAGAATATTGTTCAGTAGTGGACTTTTTCAGGTACAAAAAAGCACAGCAAATGCTGTGCTTTATTCCTTAACTCAAACTAAAGCCTAAGCTTCAGTTTCAGCGGGTTTTGGACGATGCTTCAGGGATAAACCCATTAGGAAGTTTCGTAAAACCTGATCGCCGCACGCTTTATAGTGCTTGTGGCCAGGTTTTCTAAACAGTGCGCCAAGTTCCGATTTAGACATATTAAATTCGGCTAGCGTCAGAGCTTCAATAATATCGTCTTCACGCAATTCAAAAGCAACTCTTAACTTCTTAAAGATAAGGTTGTTTGTTAGCTGTGATAATGGCTCTGGTATTTCAGCACCAGGCTTTAGTCCGCGCTTATAGATCACAAATCCATCAAGGAACATACACATGGTTTTGTCGTTACAAGGCTGATAGCCCTCTTCAGACTCTTTTTTCAACATGTTGATGATTTCTTCTTGATTGATTTCGTGATTAGCTTTAGCAAAAATGCGTAGCATTTTGGCATTGCTTAAATCAAGGATGTAGCGGACTTTACGTATAATATCGTTGTTAATCATATTTGTATTTTCTTTATGCTATTTGACTGCGCGGCTGCGTAATCATCGGTGCGTATTATAGCAGAATCGTTTGGTATTTACTTTGCTGCTAGTAAAGTTGCTGTGATTGCTTCTTTTCCTGCTTGGTATAATTTGGCTACGGGTCTGTCTTCTAACGCCACCAGTTTACTGTTAATACTATTGCGGATCTTATCGTGCAGCCCAAAAGTGCGATTGATATCTTGCAGATCCCAAGAGGTATTTTCTAAAATGACCACGTTGACGTTCGACTGTGGGTAATAGAGTGCAAGGCTGACATAGCCAGGAAGGTAACCACTATGACTATATTCAGTTATGCCGTTGATATTACTGATTTGCGTGCCATAGCCATAGCCCAATGCTCCCCAACGATGTTCTCGGGTGCTATGGGAAGTCGTCATCTCTAGTAGGCTTTGTTCACTAATAAGCTGGCCTGTGAATAGCGCATATTGAAAATGACTATAGGCATCGGCTGACGCCATCATGCCACCAGCGGTGAGCAGCTGCTGATTAATCTCGACATCAGAGGCGGCATAACTTGAGGTGTCATTGCCGTCTTGCTGCTGATGCCTTGTTTCTTCTTGGCCAAGTAACAGTAGCGGGGATGTCTTTTTGATGGTTGATGTTTTGCCTAAGTGCGCACTCAGTCCGCCCAATCCTGCCTGCAGGTTGAATGCGTTGATTTGTTCTGTAATGGGTTGTTGATTGACGGTCTCAAGTAGTTGTCCAAGCAGGGCATAACCATAGTTTGAGTATTTAAATTGGCTACCGGGTTCAAACAACGGCGGCTTACCCGCTTCGACGAGCCCTGAGGTATTACTGAGTAGGTGCGAGATGGTTACGCTGTCAGGGATATTGTCGGGACCCTTTTGTGATGGCTGTGATCCCAGATAATGATTAACCGACTGATCTAACGCTAGCTTGCCATCATCAACGGCTTTAAGCACTAGCGTGGCGGTGACCTGTTTAGATAACGAGGCGATAATAAATTCAGATTTCAGACTGACATTATCGCCGGAAATATAGGTAAACAGCGGTTGGTTATCGCGTTTTACCATAATAATGCCAGTAAAAGGCCGTTCATTTTGAGTGATGATAGTGGGTAGCTGTTTGGCTATATCACTGTTGGCTATGCGGTTGGCACTGGCTTTATTCGCAGCCCATAAGCACAGAGTGAGCAATATAACACTCAGAATTGTTTTCGTTAAAAAATGCATCGCAGGTGTAGTCCGTTATTTAGTAAGCATCCAGTAGATGAATAAAACCGCAAAACTAATAAGGTAAGTTAAGCCAAACAAAGAGAGTATCCTCATCGCGCTACCATACCTGTCTTCAACAGGAAGTGCTGTGCTGATCATCAATTTATAGTTAAGCCAAGCGAAAATAACTGTGGTCATAAACGCAAGGATCATAACAAACTCAAGCAATGGCAGTAACGCCCCTTTAAAAAATAAAATAATAGCCAGTCCACATAAGCTCATTAAACACATCACAGTGTTAAGCCTCTTTTGGCTGTATTGGCGGCCTTTTAGCAGTTGCCAACCCATATTCAAGGTTCTGCTATAGCCATCAATAACGGTAACAGTGGTGCTGAAAATACATAAAAAGGCCACAAAACCAATTAAATATCGGCTTTCATTGCCCATCACCTTGCTATAAAGGTCGATTAGCTGCTTAGAGAACTGCACGCCAGAGGCTGAAAAGGTTTCGCCGCTGCCATGCATCACCAGAGTACCAAGCGCCAAAAATACAATGGCGAGCAGGGCGGTAACGATATAGCCAAAGTTGAAGTCGAATAGGGCTTGTTGCTTTGTCACTTGTTGGCTTTTTTGTTTCTCCAGCAACCAGAGAGAGTTCCAAGCGCTGACTTCAATCGGTGCGGGCATCCAGCCCATCATTGCGACTAAAAAGCCGATATAAGCCCATTGCCAAGGTGAGGTAGACACAAAGCCTGGTTGCACGATAGAAGGTGCATTAAATGCGAGAGCAACCGCAATTAAGGTGGTTAATGTTAGCGCCAACATGATGATCTTCGTCATCTTGTCGAGTAGCGCATAATGGCCAAAAATGAGTATGACTAAACTCGAGATCAGCACCAGTAGCCCTAATAGGTCGATAGAGAGCGGGACAAACTGGGTCAACATTGCCGCGGTTAACATCGCTACCCCCGCTGTACTGGCTATCGCAGCTATCACATTGAGGCCGGTAAACAGTAATAAATAGTTGCGACCCTGTTTTAAATATCCCGCGAGTAAGCTCTCGCCTGTGGCGGTTGTATAGCGAGCACCAGCGGCAAAGAAGGGATACTTGAGTAAGTTGACGGCCAAAATAACCCAAGCTAATTGCCAACCAAATTCGGCGCCCGCTCGGGTAGAAGCAACCAGATGAGAGGCGCCAATGGCAGCGGCGGCCATTAAAATGCCAGGCCCCATGGCTCCGATCACAGAACCTAGCTGAAGAGGGGACTTTGATAGTGTAGGAGTACTGCTGTTGCTCATTATTTGGCTACTTCATCTGTAAAAATTTAAAGGAGGTAGGTGAATCTTTAAATTGAAATCTAAAGACTCGCTTTGTTTTCAAGGCGTTTAAGGGTATCAGAGATCTCTTGTAAAAGAGTAATCACATAAGTGTCATTATTTTCATCTGCTGTACTGTCACTTTCAAGTTGGTTCAGGGTTTCTTTTTGAGCTAACACCAAGCTTCTAAAGTGGGCTGCATCGATGATCCCTGTTAGATTTAATAGCGCGCCAGAACCCGATTGCCCCGCAGTTTCAATCGTTAATTTGTGCAGCTTAAAGAATCGCATCAGTGGCCCTTGGATTAACGCCATGTCGGTGATTTTATCTAATGGGACCGTGTTTTCGGTGCGGGTAAAAATACCTTTGCGGACGATGAGTTTTCGATCTGTGAGCTCGGTGCTCATATTGGCGATATAGCGGCGAGTAAAAATACCGCCAATGGGTAGCCAAAGCAGTAACAGTGGAATGCCGATGATGGATAACGTCAGCACGATGGCAACTGGCGTTAACCAGTATTGACCTAAGTTAGTGGCAAACTCTGCTTGCTTGATACTTTTTTCCAAACCCTTTTGCATGGTTAACCCTTATTTTTGCAACTGATGATGGTGCGACGCGGAGCGTAGTTATGACTTGAGGCTGCTATTGTTATTGCCCTTAGGCTAACTTAAGCAAAATTGAATCTAATTTGAAGTATTTTATGATTTTAGAATAACTTGCTGGTTCCTATTTTAGGATTATAAGAGTAGTTTAAAATGTTATTTATGTTCAAGCAGCAGGGGAAGGGCAGGATGATTACTTTATACGGGGTTCCACGTAGCCGTTCACTGAGAGTGTCATGGACGTTAGAAGAGTTAGGGCTTGAGTGGGAATATCAGTTTATTAATTTCTCAAAAGGCGACAGCCGACATCCCGATTTTCTAGCCGTTAACCCGTGTGGAAAAGTGCCAGCGCTTATCGACAATGGTAACGTTATTACCGAATCTGCCGCTATTGCTGTGTTCTTAGCTGAAAAGTATGGCGAAGGACGCTTACTGCCAAAAGCGGGCTCTGATGCCTCAGCGTTGCACCATCAATGGATAAGCTTTATTACTAATGAGCTTGAACAACCTTTGTGGAGCATCGGCAAACATAAGTTTGCGATACCAGAAGAACTTAGGCTTGAGGCGATGTTTACCGTGGCTAAGTGGGAGTTTGATAAAGCGGCGGCAATTGCTGAGCAGTGGTTGCCCAATACCCCGTTCTTGCTAGGTGCAGAGATTAGCGTAGCCGATATATTATTAGCACAGACTTTGATGTGGGCGACGCGATTTGAGCAAGATATTCCGCCTAAGCTTGCGGCATATCGAGATCGTATAACCGCGCGTAAGGCGATGGCCAGTGCTCTGAAAAAAGAGGAAGCAGGCGCTGTTTAAGAGTCATAAAGAGTCATAAACAGTCATTAAAAAAGCATCCAAATGGATGCTTTTTTATTTTGAGTTCAGTTACTAGAACCTTCTTTAATCTATCGGTCTCAGGTTTTCTGGCAGTTCCGTCTTAGTTTGTACCGTCTTTGCTTATTCCTAGAACCTAGTATCTTCTTTAATCTATCGGTCTCAGGTTTTCCGGCAGTTCCGTCTTAGCTTGTACCGTCTTTGCTTATTCCTAGAACCTAGTATCTTCTTTAATCTATCCGTCTCAGATTATCCGGCTGTTCCGTCTTAGCTTGTTCCTAGACTCTATAACCTAGCTTTTATAACTGAGCTGCAGCCCACTTAGCACGGTTTTCTCTGCTCTCTTTAAGGCCGTCTTTGTCGCGGTAAGCTTTATACGATTCGAACTCGAGTGCGACGAGTACCACTTCAACTTCAAGTACTAGTTTACACTCTTTTTTAATGCGCCATGCTGAAGTGTTGTATAGCTCAGCTAATGGTAAGCTGCCTAAAAACTCAGGATTGTATTGTGCGTATAGCGCTTGTGTTGGGTAAACCACAAAACTTAAAGTGCGTTTAGGCTCTTTAGAAAAGAGTGCTTCGATACCGTCACACGTATTAAGTACCTGCATTTCGATAACTTCATCAATCTCTATCAGCTTCTTTTGTACGGGCATATGTGCTGGCTTTTCGCCTGCTTCCCAAGCAATAACATCGGCTTCTGATACTTTGCCTATTTCAGCTACTTGCGCAGTTGTTAGTGCCAGAGAGTGGCGAAGATACTGCATTTCAATGGCATTGAGGCCGAGATTTTTAGACATGGTGTTTCCTTAATTAGTTTTATGGTTAGCTACGCATCCAAACATTCTCGGCCCATTCCCAAAAT
This sequence comes from Shewanella sp. Choline-02u-19, assembly GCF_002836205.1. Classification (NCBI taxonomy): domain Bacteria; kingdom Pseudomonadati; phylum Pseudomonadota; class Gammaproteobacteria; order Alteromonadales; family Shewanellaceae; genus Shewanella; species Shewanella sp. Choline-02u-19. Next base: position 2,672,643 of record NZ_PJBE01000013.1, on the reverse strand, counting down.
GATTCCCAGCTGTCTTCATGGATTTCACCGTCTTGCCATAATTGTATTTCACCTTCTTGGGTGATGAAAAAGAAACTATCACCCTGCTGGCAAATAGGGATATATTCACGCGGTAAACCGATAGACCAAGCGTATGCTGTAACCTCTGATAAAAAGGTGTGCGAGTGAGGGTCGCTGGCGGTCACTGGCTCTAAGCTGCCAACGATAAGGTCACTGGCATCCAACAAGTACTCTTTCAACGCCAAAGGAAGTGGCATTAAAATTTCCTCTTCTACTTCAACAATTTGTTCAAAGGTTGCCAGCTCTAATGGTACCGGAACTGTCTCGCTCATCTCTTGTAGCTGCTCAATGATATCGTTCATAATTTTTTCGTGTGTTAAGGCTATTGGGCGGGAGTATAGACTTTTATCGGGGAAGGCACAAAAAAGCTGTGTTGAGAATAATAGGGAGCATCAGCATTTGCTGAACTCCCATTCATGTCGTTATGCTGCCACCAGAAAATCGGCTTGGTCTAAGCGCTTATATTTGAGCCACGCTTTATGGTATTGCTTGTGTGACTCTTGACGTAGTTGCACTATTTTTGTTTTTTCAATATCACTTAAATCACGTTGCTGTTGCAGGGCATGGTTCTGCATCTGTTGCACCTGTTCATAAACGAGGTGCTCATCGCCACTTTTTATGTCGGCAATATCTGCTAAGTGCAGTTGAATTTCAGCAATCATTTGTGACTTTGGCAGCTTAACAAGCAGGTTTAAATCTCGGTATCCTGAATCTTTTGGCTCAGAGAAGCGGTTTTTCACTTGAATAATCTGACTGTCAGATTTTACCAATGCATAAGCTTGCATTAGGTTATAGATATCTTTGCTAACGATACTGGCTCGTACAAGGTCAGTGAGTTGGCTGGCATCATTATTGAGTTTATTCTTTAGTTTTACCTGGGCTCTGTCTCGGCTTTTTATATCCGCTAAGACAGCGTGAGTTTGAGTTTGGTTGGTGATGCTGCTTAACAAGTCTGCGAGTTCTTGTTGTGCATCTGGCGCGATGGCGTAAAGAGTATCAAGGTCGGCGCTGGTTTGCCTTGGTTGCTGATACTGCATTGACTCTATAGCGGCCAAACCGTCGAGGTTATTAGCAAAAGCTAGCTTGGCACTGTAACCGCTGTTTGCCTCATTTGTCTCTTGCTCAATAGGGGCAATTTGGCCAATCGCCGAGCGAGTCGAGAGCAATAATAAGAAGATGAAGAATGTTCGCAATAACCGGTTCATAGCAGTCCTTTTTTGTTGCTGTGGACTTAATCTAACCCTTCAATACTTAAGCTATGCTGAATGACACATTAAGCTTTATTCATGCAGTGATATGGAACTGGAAAATTAAAAAAGCCGTTGATGAGTTATGTCATCAACGGCTTTTTTGGTTCTAAGTATACTTAGACTGAATTACCAGATTTTTACGCGTTTTTCTGGCGCAATATACATCGCATCGCCAGGCTTAACATCATAGGTGCTGTAAAATTCAGGCATGTTAGATAGCGCGCCAAGTGAGCGGAACTGTGCTGGTGAATGTGGGTCAGTTGCTACACGGTTACGCATTGACTCTTCTTTAATTTTTGCACGCCAAATTTGCGTGAAACCAATAAAGAAACGCTGATCACCGGTTAGACCGTCAATCACAGGTGCTTCTTGACCGTTAAGTGATTTCTTGTATGCACGATAAGCAATGGTTACACCCGATAGGTCGCCAATGTTTTCGCCGAGTGTCAATTCACCGTTAACGTTGAGGTCATCAAATACAGCATAATCATTATACTGATTGATTAGCGCTTTACCGCGAATAGAGAACTCTTTTAAGTCTTGCTCTGTCCACCAATCGCGCATGTTGCCTTCGCCGTCAAACTTAGCACCTTGGTCGTCAAAACCATGGCCCATTTCATGACCGATAACCGCACCAATACCACCGTAGTTTACTGCATCGTCAGCTTCCATATTAAAGAACGGAGGTTGTAAGATAGCGGCTGGAAATACGATTTCGTTCATCGTTGGATTGTAGTAAGCGTTAACCGTTTGTGGAGTCATACCCCATTCCCATGTGCGGATTGGGCCACCTAGCTTCTCAAGATCTTTTTCATGGCTCAACTGGCTTGCGCGCAGGTTGTTACCAAATAGGTCGTCAGCTTTAATCGCTAGCTTGTCGTAGCTTTCCCAACGGTCTGGATAACCAATCTTAGGATTAAATTTAGCTAACTTATCTTTAGCGGCGACTTTAGTGTCAGCGCTCATCCACTCTAAAGACTCAATGCTATCACCGTAAGAGCCACGTAGGTTTTCAACCAACGTTTGCATGCGTGTCTTTGCTTCAGGAGAAAAGTGACGCTTAACATAGACTTTACCAACAACCTCACCGAGCAGGCTGTTGACCGAGGCAACGCCACGCTTCCAGCGAGGTTCTTGCTCTTCTTGGCCGTTAAGCGTTTTAGAGAAAAACTCGAAGTTTTCAGTATCAAGCGCTTCACTTAGACTGCCTGCTGCATGTGTCAGTACCTGCCACTGCATGTAGGTCTTCCAAGTATCAAGATCAGTATTCTTGATAACGTCATTTAGACCTGAGATAAAGGTCGGCTGGTTGATTATAATATCAGCCTGCTTATCTACGCCTAATGTTGACAGGTAACCTTTCCAGTTAATATCCGGTGCTAGAGTGGCTAAATCTTTAACTTGATATAGGTTGTAACTTTTAGTGCTGTCACGTGTTTCAACGACATCCCAATGCTTTTCAGCAATTGATGTTTCAAGTGCGAGTACCGCTTCAGCACTGGCTTTAGGATTAGCCAGTCCAGCCAAGGTGTACATCTTTTCGATGTGCTCAATAAACGCCTTACGGATATTGACGAAGCGCTCATCTTGGTTAAAGTAGTAATCTTTTTCGGGCAAGCTTAGGCCGTATTGCCAGATATGCGTAGCATAACGGCTAGAATCTTTAGCATCTACGTCGATGTAAAATGCCATTGGGGTGCCGCCACCGACAATTTGGCTATGAGCAAAGTAAGTCACGAGTTCATCTTTTGACTTAATCGCGCTGACGTTATCCAGTTCGCTTTGGATTGGCTTAATGCCCAATTTGTTGAGGGTTTCAGTATCCATGAATGAACGATATAAATCGGCAACTTTTTGCTCGTCGCTACCGGCTTTAAGATCTGGCGTTGCAGCAACTTCTTCGATAATGGCTTTTACATCATCACGTGACTTTTCACGGAGATCGTAAAATGCACCAGAGCTAGTGCGGTCGCTAGGAATAGTCGTGTTCTTTATCCAAGTGCCGTTTACGTAGGAGTAAAAGTCATCTTGCGGACGAACTGACTTATCAAAATTAGCAAAATCGATGCCTGATGAAAGGGCTTTTTGTACGGCTACAGCCGTTTCCGTTTTAGTTGTTTCTGGTATCTTCGGTGCTGCTGTGTCGCTATTACACGCACTTAGGCCAACGATAAGGGAAGCGCATAAGCCCCCAACGAGTACTTTTTTCATTTTTCTTCCTTTTATATACCGTCAATTTGTTATTATATTTTGCAATTAATGACAACTAAAATGCATGTTAATAAGCTGCAAGTTACATTAAGCAACACATGTTAAGGCTTTTTTGTTTGCGTGAACAAGCATATGTTTGTAACGAAGGGCGATAATTACTTGATGATCTGTAAGAAAAGGTTTCCTTGAGGTCATTTATCTCGCTAAAGCCCGGATGAACAGTTTTATATCGACTTTAGCCATTTTGCAGGATTTCCTGCTACTACAGTCGCCGTTGGGACATCTTTTGTGACAACAGAGCCCGCTGCAACGACGGCATCATCGCCAATGCTCACCCCCGGTAAAATTATCGCGCCGCCACCAATCCATACCCGTTCACCAATATGAATCGATTGAGCTATTTCAAACCCTTGGCAACGCTTTGTCGGATCTAATGGATGATTGGCGGTGTAAAGTTGTACGTTAGGCCCGAGCATTGTTTGACGACCAATGTGGATCGGAGCGTTGTCTTGTAGCGTGACGTTGGCATTAATAAATACTTGTTCGGCAATAAAAAGGTTAATGCCGTAACTGATAAAGAAAGGTGTTCGGATCACTGTATCTGTCGCAATGTTAGGCAGTAAATCTCGGTCAATTTCGCAAGAGAGATTAACTCGATGGTTAAGTGCTTGTTGCTGTTGCCAATAGTTTGATAGTTCAGGATCAAAACAATTGTATTGTTCACCCTTCACCATCTTATCAAATTGTTTGTTTTGGGCAGAAGTCAGTAATGGCGTCATCGATCAATCCTTGTTTAGCGCATTGCACCATAGTCTTTCTGTCGCAGAGGTTACAAGCAAAACTTTGCCCTTTAGTCTCTCTGCCCTCATAATGTCGGCCATTATGGTCATATAGCTGAGTGTTACAGTGCGTTTAGATAAATATATTTGTGAGTCAACTTCCCATTCTCGTGTTTCAGCCAAAAAAGCACTGCATCGTGGCGATGTCACTTGCAACGGTGAAGTGGTTAAAACTTCAGGTTTTAAAGTCACTGATGACCATGAAATTCGTTTAGAGGGTGTGATACTCAAAGTCATTGGCCCACGTTACATCATGCTCAACAAGCCAGTTGATACTATCTGCTCAACGATTGACGAAGAGTATCCGTCTGTTATTGGCTTACTCGATGTTATTCGACCTGAAGACTTGCATATTGCTGGGCGTTTAGATGCAGACACCACAGGCCTAACCTTGATTACGACTGACGGCAAATGGTCGCACAAAGTCACCTCTCCTAAAAAAGAGTGTGGTAAACGCTATTTGCTAGAAACTGCAGAACCGCTTGCTACTGAGTTAGTTGAGCAGTTTGCGACAGGGTTACAACTTCATAATGAAGACGGTTTAACTAAGCCTGCCATACTTGAATTGTTAGGCACGCATCAAGCGCGCTTAACGATTACCGAAGGCAAATACCATCAAGTTAAACGTATGCTGGCATCTGTTGGTAATCACGTGACTAAATTACACCGTGAAAAAGTGGGCGAAATTGAACTCGATAGCACGCTTGAACTGGGTGAATGGCGTTTTTTAACTGACGCTGAAGCCAAATCAGTAAAGTAAGTCAGTAAACTTGCTCCGTAAAATAAGCCAGCAAAACACGCTGACGGTTCCTCGATAAGTGATATCAGCTTACCTGAGTGGAATTGGATAGCGGATAGTCGCTGGTTAGATAGAGCACTGAACGTGGATGCGTTCGGTGCTTTGTTGTATCTGGGAGTCATTAATCATCTGCATTGGTTGTAATATTGCCCTCTAAATAATGAAGAATGCACAAAAAAGGGCCCTCAATTGAGGGCCCAAAGACAAGGTTAAGCAAATCGCAAATGCTTAACTTTTGTGCTCTTACTGATTAATGTAGCTTACGACGTCCTGCAAATAATCCGAGCAATGCTAGCGCTAGAAAACCTAAGCTACCACCGCTTGAATCATCCGTTCCCTCTTCAACTTCTTCATCTGGTGTCTCAGTGGCTGGTGGCGTTGGTTCAACACCATTAGAAGTCACCGTCAACATAAAGCTGCTTGATACCATATCGTTGCTATTGGCAGCATCGCTTACGGTAACAGTAACCATGGTGCTGCCATGCCAATCGCTATCAGGCATAACGTCTACCATTGAGCCAGAGGTGTGACCGTTTATCATCGCCGTGATGTTATCACCACTGACACTGATAACTTTATCAGTGTTAGTACTCGTGCTATAGACAACCGCTAGATCTGTTAACTTAGTGTTTTCATCGATAGTGACATCGTTGAATTGACCCATGTTGATGTTGCCGTTAACCATCACATTGTGGGTGATAGTTTTAGTGACGGCATTATCATAATCACTGCTGATAACAAGGTCCATATTGTTTCCTGCTGCGTTGTTATTAACCACTGCACTGAACTTAACTTTCACCGCTGTTTGCTCTGGGCCTTGATAGTTACCACAAACCATTGAGAATTCAGATACTTTATCAAGCACGTTATCAAAGGCAAATGTGTCAGCTAACCAACCTTCGTTAGGTGCCCAAGGGTTACGGAAACCATGGTAGCCACGAGTACCGATTGAGCCTTTACCTTTTAATGATTCATCAAGACGTTTATAGGCGAAGATGATTTCATTTTTACCTGGAGTGAAATCAGGTTCTACCGCATAGATGGTCTGGAAGGTATAACTACCATTGGCGCCTGTCCACCAATCGTTAACCGTCATGTTATTCCACTGGACAAGGAGTTCTTTATCAGTCCTTGCTACATATACGCCGCTATATGCCCCCGTCAGCATGTCAAAGCCTGGGTTGATACGACCTTCGCTATGCCAAAGTGGTGCAACCATGGTATCTGGGAACGCTAAGTTCTCCATTGGCATGTGGCCCCAGTTCATGTAAGGCATTTGATCAAAGGCGATATAACCACCGGGGCTTATTTGCATTTGACCGTCTCTGTCCTGCCCATAGTGATTGACCTTGTCGAAACCAAGTTGCCAAATGTCTAGCCTTAATGAGTCCCAAGCACCACCCTCAATAACAGTTGGAAGCATTATTTGCCCCAAGTCTATGAAGTTCTCTTGGAAGTCGGCATCTGCATAAGGCTGGCGACATAAAGGATCTGTTTCGTTGGTCGTCCACACATATTCCCGAGGGGTATAAGCTGATGTAGGTTGAACACCTTCGATGGTGAGATTGTTACCATCAATGGTAGCCATATCAGCATAGATACCTGCAACCTCAACACTGCTTTTCACCAATGTAAGCCCTTCAGGTAACACTGCTTTTAGGCTGAAGTTGCGATCTGTTTCCATCATGTTGGGATCGGCTTCCATATAGAAGTCGATAATATCACCCGCTTTTGCTGCATCTTGGCTAGCTTCAAAAGTAAGGTCAGACCCCTTAGTTTCTAAACGAAGTCCCATCATTCCTACGTCAGTTGGGTTTTCGTCGTTACGGCCTAACTCAACGGCAGCATAGTACACATCGCCTTCTTCAGCTGTGGGTACATCCCATGCTAAATTAACGCGGTAAGGGTCAGCCCCATTAGCTTCGCCGACGATTTCAGCACTCAATTCGCCATTCATTTCATTTGGAATAATAGCCAGCGAACTGGTTATTCCTAATGGTTGATCCTTGTCCATTGGGTAGTTAGGATCATACAGGGTGTAGTTACCCACTAATGCCCAATAGTCACCCGGGGTTGGGTTTTCTACTGCACAGAAGTCACGTGCATAACTGAATGAGTAGCAGATTGCTTCATCACTCCATTGTGCTCGGCCATCGCCATTAGCGTCGAAGCCGATATCGATTGCGGTATCGTGAGCCGTAGTATTACCTTCAATATTTGTCACTTCAAATACAAAACGTTTAGTGCCTTCAGGGATGATAAAGTTGATTTGAGCAATACCAGGGTCATTGTCAATATCATCAGGTGTTCCTATGCCTAACGAATATGGCACTAAGTTATGAACCTGTTGTTCGCCCTTGACTAATCCACTGACTTTTACCGCACCGACCTGTTTTGTGAACAATTCAGGCGTAAGCGCAACACTCTTAGTTCTGTGCATATTCATTGAAAGATCATTCGGTAAACCGTCTGAATTAAAACCAATACGCATCGGTAAAGTTTGTGCCGGTTTCATTGTATCTTGTGGGGTAATGGTGACATGACCTTCAAGCTCCACATCTTGAATTCCCCCATAGACGTTACCAATATCAGAAACATTGGCACTAAACTGTACGGTTTGAACTTGACCTTTCTTCAACGTAAAGCTTGATGGATTTGCCGAGAGCTGCAATAGAGCCAGGCCTTCAGCGGTGTGCTCTTCCATCTCTACATTCCATGCACCATCTTCAGTTGCGCGGAATGTTCTCACAAAGCTACAGTTTAATGAGCAAGCAGTGCCAAATAAATAGGGGGTGTTAAGCGATGATACATCGCCGCCATTATGGGGATTAGCAGCACGATAGTTATCTGCAGTTTCGTCCATCACTAGCGTGGCCATAGAGGCCGCTTTCACATTAACGACACCACTACCAAAATCATTAAATCCAGCCGCAACAATGTCACCCCATTGCCCTGTGATTGTTCCTGTATTATTTGCTGTCATCATCAACGCAGATTCAATTTCAGCAGGCGTCCATTCAGGGTTTAGTTGCTTCAGCAACGCCATAGAACCAGCAATGTGAGGCCCAGCCATTGAGGTACCAGACATCATTGTATAGTCGGATGTAAAAGGTGAGGTGGTGAAAGGTTGGTCATCGGCGAATGCAGCATAAATATCAACACCTGGAGCACCAATTTTAGGCGCCATTGAATCAGGTGTTGTAAGGCTTGGGCCGCGAGAGGAGAAGTCTGCGACGAAATCAGCCTCACCTATTGCTGTGCTCATGCTTGAAGCATTTATGCTTGCCATATGGTCCGTGCCTGACGACAACCAGCTTGTTAATTGCTGACCTGGCCAGCTTTGTATTAACACGCCTGGAATGACATAGGGGTCATTAGGTTCAGGATAACCATTAGGTGCATCTTGCGTGTAGTCAGCGTTATATAAAACAAAGCCGCCAGCACCACCAGCTTGTACATTGATGGCTTTCTCTAAGCGCGAGATATCGCCACGTTTGCACACCACTATTTGATCAATAGTGAACGTATCAGCGGTAAATGGGCTATTACAATTTTCATCGCCATAATTAGCCGCTAATACAATACTGCCACTAAAGCCTTCGGTGTAACCTGCACCAATAAGGTCACTTGGCGCGTTGGTGTCACCACCAGATAGGCTTTCTAGACGTTTCTCTGAAAACTCAACGGTACGACCGTGAGTTGTGGCTGCAACACTAGTGATCCAAGGTGCAACGTGATCGATAAACGCATAACTTGAGTTACCTGCAGATGCTGCGACCACAATGCCCGCTTCACGGGCAGATAGAAACGCCATCTCTAAGACACTTTCCCATGGGTTACTTTCACCACCACCGATAGAAAAGTTAATCACATCAACTTGGTCAATGATCGCATCTTCAACAGCGCTGACTAAGGCTTCAGCTGGGCAGCCTTGATATTGTTCGGTGCCGTAAAAAGTGCCGGCACCATATGAACCATCTCCTGGGTAACACACCTGATAAGATATGATGTTTGCCCTAGGTGCTACACCCGACATATGCGCGAAAGTCAGCTCAGTATCAAAGCCGTCATTGGTTTCGCCATATTGGGGGAATTGATAGGGGACATCAAACAGTTCATTACCCGCCACTGTAGATGCCGTGTGCGAGCCATGTCCTTGGTAATCTTCACCGTTTTCTGGGCGTTTAGGGTCGACTTTTTCAGAATAACCAAGGTTTTGAAATGCAGGGTCACTATAAGAATCGGTGATCACTGGGTATGAGCGCACACCGATGAGCTTATCGTTACACATGCTCGCAAATTCTACTTTTTCACAATCGCCGTAGAATTGACCGCGGGCATTGTTGTGAGTGTAGCCATCACCAGACACTGCTGCAAAAGAGGGGTGGTCTGAGTTGATACCGGTATCTAAAATTCCCACCACAACACCTTCGCCTTTGTTAGCTAAAGATTGTGTATTAGGGATCCATATCTCATCGGCTTTAATATGTTTTGGGCCAACATCGGTATTCAATTTGTAATTAATTGAGCGTTGGATATTTTTTATCCCCGCTAGTTTTGCTACGCGAGAGGCTTGCTGTTGCGTCATCTTCATTGTTGCACCGTTAAGTGCAAATTTGAATGTTCGGTTCACTTTCGCACTACTGCCAACAATGGCGGTAACGTTTGAGATATGTTGCGCTTGCTTTTGTTCTAGGTAATGAACATAGCTTTTAACTTCTTGGCTATTAACATCAATTTTATAGGAATGACTAGCGACTAGGCTTGAAGGGACTTTTGATAACCCACGAACATTAGTCGCTGATAAACCCGATATCCCACCATTATAAGTGGCAACTGGACTGTCATTGAACTCGATAATATAGGTTTGAATTCCTTCGACGTCAGCTTCCCACTTGAATGGAACTTTTTGTGCAGCTGCTCTGTGGGTATTCGCTTGGCTAATGGTGGCTTGTTGAGTGTTACCCGGATTAAATCGGTCAGCTCTTACTTTACGTGCTTCACTATCTGCCACCATTTGAGGAGTAATGGAGACCTCTTTAATGAAATCATGTTTTTCTTGTGCTGAGGATTTCACTGCACTATCAGCTGCTACAGCACCGGCCCCCGCGGCATAAATCGCCGCTATGGTCACCATGCTTATTTTTTTTAACTTCATTGTAGATTCCCTATTTTTTTTGTTATTTCGATCGGGCTAATATCTAGCATTGGGATATTCTTTCGAGGTCGATTTTTAAACATGAAGGGCTTAACAATCCAATGCGTAATATGCATGGGGGTATGCGTTTTATGCATTTACGCGCTACACGTATCAGTTTGTTAAATTACGCTGGTTTGGGTATTAATATTGTGCATGTTGGCTTTGCTGGTGTTAGCAGTTGTTAGTTTGCGTCTTACTGGTGGTTGTGTTTGCCCTAGCTTACGCTGGATAGTATTTCATGTTGTGCTGCTGTTCTTATTTTGCTGGTAGATGGCTGCTAGTTTGATACAACTTGTTAATAATTTGTTCGTTTTGGTTTTTTTGTTGTGAAATGGAAATAGAAAGGAAAGATTGTGAAAGTGCTATTTGTTAAGGTTATTAACTAAAAATAACAAATACTTAAACTAGTTTTTTGTTTAAGTCGACGGATACCTGATACAAATTGTTAATTGGATAGCTTGAACTGATTTGCTTTAGTCGTTAGCTTAATAAAAAACTAATTAATCAGACGATTAAATTAGTCATAAATATAAAACCAATCTATTTTCGCATTGATTGTCGGGGGACAATGAGAGCTGTCTTTGCTAAATAAAATAATTAAAAGCAGGCAAAGATTATGGAGTTAAGGCATTTAAAGCACTTTATGGTGCTAGCTAGACTAAACAGTTTTAATCAAGCCGCTAGTCAGTTAAATCTTGCGCAACCGTCTCTATCTCGAAGTATTCAAAAAATGGAAGATTTACTCGGCGTTAAGCTATTCAAGCGTGGTGCTAATAGTTTATCACTCACTACTTATGGTGAGTTGGTATTGGAACATGGCGAGAGCATTATTTATCATGTTGATTATTTAGAATCTGAGATCCAATCTCTAAGAGGGATCGAGTCTGGCCAGCTAATCATCGGCGCTAGCCCTATTCCTTCCAACAGTTTAATTGGCCCTGTGATAGGCCCTTTTATTCGAGACAACCCCAAGATAAGTGTCGAGCTTAAAGTGGAGAAATGGAGCCGTTTGCATGAACTATTGCTCAAAGGCAGTTTATCGCTATTTATTGCGGAAGCGAAAGCAACCTCTCTTGATGAACAGGATGATTTGATCGTGGTGCCACTACCTGCATCAAATGCTATATTTTGTTGTCGACCTGAACACCCTTTGTTATTGGAGAATCATGTCTATCTGCCGACGTTAAGGGACTATCCGCTAGCCGTCGCACGCTCAATGCCAAAAAAACTTGCAGAACAATTTGATGACCTCTTTGATCTTGATAGACATGATTTTTCGGGCTTAGTAAGGTTCGACCAATTTCAGCCTATTAAGGAGTCATTATATAACTGCGATATGGTGGTGATCACGCCAGAAATATCGGTTGAAAAAGAACTGAAAGAGGGGCGGCTGGTGGCGCTAAATGTTGAGAATATGCCAAATATAAAAGCTGGATTTTGTATTGTTTATCTTAAAAACAAGCGCTTGAGTTTAGCCGATGAACGTTTTATTAATTTTATTTTGCAAGCATCTAAGTCGTAAAGATAATATTAAAAAGGTAACCCAAGGGTTACCTTTTTATTAAACTGAGCCTTGGACTAATTAGATAACTTAATCTCGCCACTAATGGTAGATGCACTGAGGTTGGCGCTGCCATCTCCCGCTTGGAATTTTAGATACGTTTGCGGTGAATACCTTTCTGTTGTCACTTTATCAGCCGTTAACTTATTGCTGATACTGCCGCCCGGGCCACCATTGATATCAAAGGAGACGTTTACCTCGTTAGTAAAATGGATGTTGATATCACCGCTGACACTGCCGAGCTTTGCTTTGTCTTTAAGGCTGGCAATGGAAAGGTCAATATCACCACTGACTGTTTTTATACTCAAGCTATCAATATCGGCAAGCGCCACAGTTGCATCACCTGATACCAGCTCGACAGAGACTTGGTCAGCTTTGGTATTGGCCGTTAACTCGCCGCTGACAAGGCGATAACCGACTTTGCCTGAGCTATCAGTATCTTTTATTTCACCTGAGACGGTTTCAAGCATTACTTTGCCACCAAGCTCACGGCTGGATATGTCTCCTGATACGGTATGCAGCATCACTTTATCACTTAGTTTACTGGCTTTTATATCGCCACTGACAGAGCTGATATCCATTTTTCCGTCAAATGCATCGATACGGAAATTTGCAGATATAGCTTCAGCCTGCAGTTTAATTTGACGTGGCAGTGTGATGGTCAGTTGCGAGCCATCTTTATTGCTGCCGCTGTATTGCCTTGGCATTTCATCCTCGATGACTACATGGTTGCCTTTAACAGTAAAAGTTAGCCCCTCGCTCAACTCATCAAGCTCGCCTTTAACGCTAATCTCACTCTTGTCCCATGACTTAAAGACGACATCGCCTCGTGAGACATTAATACTGACTTTGGGATTCGATTCGACTTGTTGAGTTTGATCCACTGTGGTGCCTGCAAGTGTTGTTTGGCTAATAAACAGTGTGGTTAATGCAAGGCTGATAAGCGGTGTTTTATTCATATTAGTGCTCCCTGATTTTGCTCTGCAGCTGGCAGTGTTTGCCCCTGCTGTAATAATTCGATTTCTCTTTGTTGGGTCCAAAGCCAAAGCTGCCATAGCTCTTTGTCATGGGGTGTTTTGGTGAGTGTTTGATAGATTTTTTCGGCCGCTTTTCTTAGCTGCTCAATGCCTTGATTTAACGGCAGACCAAGCTCGGTGGATTGCCAGTTGACCTTATGACTTTGTTGTAATAGTGCAATTTGTTGCCGATGTTCTAGCTTGATCTCTGATAACGTTATCAGTAGCGGAGATGTATTTGATTGCGCTGTATAGAGCGGCGTAATGACGCCGTTGCTCCACATCGTCGTGCCCAATATCCCGGTTAACAAAATGATGCTGGCTACAGCAATACGGCGCCACTGATTTGGCTGAGAAAATTCGGGTTTATCGAGTTGTTTCTCTATACCTGACCAAAGCTCACGTTCTGGCGCTAATGATTTAGGCGCTTTGGCTATTAATTGCTGTAACTTATCTTGTGAATGACTCATTTGTGCGTCCTTTTTCAGCATCATCTAATTCAGCATTTCAGCGAGTAACTTTTGCGCTCGATGGTATTGCGCTTTACTGGTGCCAGACGCAATTCCCATTAGCTGACCAATCTCTTCATGCTTGTAGCCTTCAAGTGCAAATAGTACAAAAACAATTCGAGCTCTTTCTGGTAATTTAACTAAGATTTTGTCGAGATCTTCATATTCATCTTGTACCGCTTCAGCATCAGTTTCTGATGCTACAAATCGAGACCAAAACGAACGATGTTTCTTGAGGCTATTGAGCGCTTGGTTAACCGATAAACTGTGCAACCAAGTGGTAAATTGGCTTTGGCCTTTAAATTGCGGCAATTTCTGCCACAAGGTGACAAAACAGTCTTGAGTGGCATCTTCAGCTAAGGCAACTTGACCGGTGATGCGAAAACATAGCGCGTACACCCGTTGATGGTGTTGTTGGTAAAGCTGTTTAAATGCAGCTTTGTCGCCTTTTTTTGCACTATCGATAAGATCCGGCTCGTTGAATGAACTCTGCTGCAAGACCTTTATTTGTGCTGTCACTACATGTTCCTTATGTGCTTACCGATATAGATAAGACAAAGCTAACCTATAAAAAGGTTTAAACGAAAATAAAATAAATTATTTTTAGCGTCATCGCCGCTTTAATTAATGAGGGGGAATATGCCCAGATGGGATGCTATTTTAGGAGGAGGAGATAAGAAATGATGCTAGCAATAAGGCCAGTATCAGTGGCCTCACCGGATAAAAATTAAGACTCAGCTGAAGTTAATTTGGCGTAGACCAGTTGAGCACCGACAAGATCTGATAACGCAGTGCCTACGGTTTTAAATAGGGTTATCTGCTCAGCGCTTTCGCGCGCGGAGATTGTAGACTGGCTCAATTGTGCCAGTTCGCCCTTGACCTCATCGAAGCAAAATTGCCCTTCTGCAATTGGAATGAGTAGTTCTCCCGCCTCGGCAAAGACATTGATCTTTGAATCAACAAATACTGCCGATTTTTGGATGAGTGTTGTATCACATTCACGGCGATCGTGGTTGTGGTTGCCGACAAAGTCAGTATGGGTGCCCGCTTGAACCCATTCGCCAGGAAACAGCGGTGTAGGAGAGCCTGTTGCACAGCTAATGATGTCTGCATTACGTACGCTGGCTTCGAGATTGTCACAATAGATAACCTCAATGTCAGGACGTTGATTGCGGATAAGCGCCATTGTCGCATGCGCTTTATCTTGATTACGTCCCCAAACGCTAATCTGGGTAATCGGCCGCACACTAGCATGAGCCAGTGCCATAAATGACGCCAAGTTACCGGTACCACATACCAGTAATTTGCTTGAATCTTCACGCGACAAATAACGGCTACCCAGTGCAGAAACGGCCGCCGTGCGCCAATATGTCACACTGGTACCATCGACTAATGCTTGTGGCTCACCGGTGACCCGATTAAAAATTAATATTTTAGAATAGAGACTGGCGAGCTTAGGATCTTTTTGTGGATTACCCGGAAAGTAAGTAAAGGCTTTAACGGCAATGGTTTTGTCGTTCCAAGAGGGTAATACCGCAAATGCATCACTGTGGCTTGCTGACTCATCCAGACTAAAAACCTGCCTTTGGGGCATACCTGCGGGACGAGAGAATGTTTCGTCGAGCGCGTCGACAAGCTCATTAAAATTTAAAGACTGGTGCACAGACTCGGCATTGATGACTAGCATAAGGGCTCCTGAAAACGGTATATTTTATATCATTAGTTGTCGCAGTATGAATCAATCAACTTTATATTGCTATATGGTTAATTTTGCGTGACCAGCAACAGTACGAACAGCGTGTAACTCCAAAAGAGTTCATCTTTGATTTATCAGTCATGTGATTAATGGGCGTGAGGCTGAGATAACGTAAACTAAGTATTTTTTAACCGTTAAAATGGACCATAAACTGTAATTAAATCAATTTATTATTGGTATTGAATTGACTGTGGTTTTAGTGCTCAAGATAGTTTCGTACTGCTATTTTATTAACGGCTAGTGTTAACGATTAAATATACGGTGTTAACTGGTTTAATGTTGTAGAATCGCGCCCTTCGTAAATGTTACTCATTAGATGTTTTCATCTTGCTGTTGGGGTTTATATGTTAATTCGCCACAAGTTGCTTTTAAGCGCTGCGGTATCTATTGCTGCACTAGGGGCTATGTTTGGTTTACAGCTTTATTTTGGTCAAGTTCAGTCTGAACTGTCTAAAGCATCTCAGGGGATCTCGAGTCTCAAAAGTGAAGTGTTGAGCCTTCGCCGTGACGAGAAAGATTTTTTGGCGAGGTTGGATCTTAAATACGTCGATAAGCATCAATCGAATCATAATGACATTAAGTTACTCACCCGAGAATTGGACCGCGTATTTACTGAGTACAGCATTCCGACTCAAGCGCTTGCTAACTTCAATAGCGATCTTACTATCTATGTAAGCACATTCACCAAGGTGGTAGGGTTACACCAGCAGATGGGATTAACACCAAAGGCGGGTTTATACGGCGCACTGCGTGATGCGGTTCATCAAGTCGAGTCTCTGGTTAAACAATACGATCAACCCGCATTAATGGTGCAGATGCTGCAATTACGTCGAGCAGAAAAAGACTTTATGCTCAGGCGCAGCCAAAGTTACGTGGCAAAGTTTGATGATGGCTTAATTAATTTCGAGACCGTGTTAGCTCAATCGACCGTTACTCCTGCCGCTAAACAGCAGATCAGCACACTCATTCAGCAATATAATGCAGATTTTAAACAGCTGGTCACTAAAGAGCAGCAACTCGGCTTATCTGTCACCCAAGGTCAAATGGGCGAGTTAAGGCAAGCGGTTGCTAATACTGATCGTGCATTGGCGCAGCTTGAATCGTTAGCCAACACTGCGATTCAAGACGAGGAAGAGTCTGCATTTTACTTAGGTTTGTCGATAGCAGTATTGATAGCACTGGCGTTATCTGGCGCAACTTTTTTGATTATTCGCAGTATTATTGACCCTGTTAAACAGATCACCGCAATTATCACTCAGATTGAAGTGAATAAAGATCTGTCGATGCGATGTGATGAGAGTAGTGATGATGAACTTGGGCAAATCGCTAAACACTTCAATAGCATGGTAGAAAGTTTTCAAGAGTTGATTGAACAGGTGACAACATCCGTCGGCACTATGAATCAGTCTTGCCAAGATCTCGCCGGTAATGTCACTCAGGCATCTGAAGGTGTGATAAGCCAATTAAATGAAACTGATATGGTCGCCACCGCAATCACCGAGATGGGTGCCACCATTGAAGAGATCGCTAAAAATACTGAACTGGCAGCTAACAAGGCTAGTAGCACCCATGATAATGCACTGCTAGGTCAAAGAGGTGTCGAGCAAACCATTGAAAAAATTGAGTCTTTGGCACAGCAAATCAATCAATCTGCAGTTGTTGTCAATGAGCTCGAAAAGGACAGTGAGACTATCGGCCGAGTGCTTGGTGTGATTAAGTCGATAGCAGATCAGACTAACTTACTCGCATTGAATGCGGCTATTGAGGCTGCAAGAGCAGGCGAGCAGGGTCGTGGTTTTGCTGTTGTGGCCGATGAAGTGCGTAGTTTAGCCATGCGAACCCAAGAGTCTACCGAAGAGATCTCTGCCATTGTTCAGACTTTACAGAGCCGAACTCGCTCTATTGTGAAAGTGATGGAAGCTAGTCGAATTCAAGGTGATGAAAGCGCGGTGCAAGCTGCTTCTGCAGGGGCACTTCTACAGCTGATAAACAGCGATGTTACTAATATAATGGACATGAGCACTCAGATAGCGGCTGCGATTGAAGAGCAGAGCATGGTGGCGACTGAAGTGAATAAAAATGTGGTTGTTATTAGAGATATTGCGCAAGAGACCGCTGATAGAGCGGTTGCGAACTCATCAGCGACTGAGAATGTTAAAGAACGGGCAGAGTTTTTACTGCACGCCGTGAGTAAATTTAAGGTGTAAAAGCTTAAAGGTAAAGTTTCATCTTTCGAAAGGGTTAGCTGAATAGGCTAACCCTTTTTACTTTTGCGTTGGTTAAATATGCAGTGTTTTAGCAGTGTTGATACTCTCTTGAAACCCCCGCTATTGGTCGGCACTTGAAAGCAGGTGTAGCGGCGCAGCGTCACTTAAGTAGGCTTCGTCAACTTGGTCTAACTTGTTATAACGGATCATCTGCCTTATCCCATCAATGTAGGCTTGGCCTCTTTCTGAATATTTGTCTAAAGTACCCGCCAGTTCAATGCCGGTAATAGCGGCGTTACTGGCACGAAGGTTGGCCCTTAGGCTACGTAACTTTTTATAAGCATTATTGGTGTTCAGATTAAGCATGTAGCCCTCAACGGATGCTAAAGGCGTGTCGAAACGGGCTAAGCCATAATTGCCAAGCTCCTTACGCTGCTGTTTCGGTATCATGCCATTACCGCTGAAATCCCATTGACCGAAAAATGCATTGCCTTCGACCGTAAATCTAGAGGTTGCCCAGCCACTTTCTTCAGCCGCTTGGGCTAATACTAATGACGGCGGCAGTATGTCTATCTCCTCTAATAACATCTGTCTCTGCTGCTCGGTAATCGTCTGGTCAAGGCGGGTAATTATCCGATACTTAGCGGCGATATTGAGCAATACAATATCATCTAATGGTGCTGATTCAATTAAGCGCCTTTCTAAGAGGATATTTTCATTCGCAACTAAAATAAGCGGTGCGATTAGCCTGAAAAATACCATCTTCTTTTGCTGCACGGGGATATTGTTAGAGGTTTCCTGCCAGCGTTCGCTGACCGACTCAAACGTTAGCCTAGGGACCTCTCGATTGCCATCGATCCAGCTTTGAGTATTATAATTTAGCGAATCAAACAGTGACGACAATTCATCAAGTGAGTTTATTTTGATCTCTTTAGGTGCCTTAGTGGGGCGAGCATCTGAGACATTAATAAAGCTCATTTGGGTTTCAGTTGAATTTGAAGCGGTAGCAAGATCAGCAGCGACTATGCGTTGCTGTACGGAACCTGTTTTATCTGGCTCTGATTTACTTTGATTAACTTGGGTTTTGAGTGCCACTTTAGCGCTAGTGACGGGTGCTGGAGTATTAATGACTGCGTCACTGTTGTCGGGATTGAACTGAGAGTTAGCAGCATAAAGTAACAGCAGGACTGAGGCGGCAAGCAGAGCAAGTTGGGTCTGAGGTTTTCTAAGCATCGAAGCGTCCTTTAGGTGATAGCGATGAGGCTGTATCAAGGTTATTGCTACAGTCTAAATCTAGTCGATCCTTATTCAATATTCCTTTATTGTTACTCATTTGTAAAGTTGGCGCTTTATTGTGGCGAAACATGACGATGGTATTGGTCTGTTTTCGAGCGGGTTATGGCGTAAGAACACCTATATTTTTACATGTTATAACGATATTTGAAGTAGTTAAGCTGTTTTGCAAGTTATCACAACAGGTTGTGCAAGGCTCATTGGCAAGCACTAAAAAGCCCAGAGGGTTAATCTGGGCTTTCATTTTAATAGCGAGAATATGGGATTACTTGCTCAAATCAGCAGCGACTTGCTGGGAGTAATAGTAAGCCACATCTTTCATTTCAGTTTCAGAAAGCATGCCCGCTTGGCCTTGCATAATGGGGTTAGTACGTTCACCGCGCTTAAACTGGACTAACTGTTTAAACAAGTAAGCGCCCTTTTGGCCTTTTAGGTTAGGGTAAGTTGCCATTATTTTAAGCATGGCGTCTCCATGACAAGCAATACAACGCTGGTTAACCAGAATCTCCCCTTTGCTTGCATCGGCTTGATAGTTAAGCACACTGCTATCAAGTTTTAGTTCGGCAACGGCAAGCGTGTCTTTAAATGAGCTATCTGTAGCTTGAACATTACTGCACAGTAACCCTGATATTAGCGTACTGGCCCATATGGCCTTTGATATACGGTTAGCCATATTAATGATCCTTGTTCGATGATGACAACACCACTGGCATTGGTGGCATTTTGTCTGCATCTAATGGCTTACGTCTGAAGATCTTCATATCAATCTCAGTTTCGTTGTAATAGGTCGATAGATAATCGAGTACAGGGTCCCAAGTATCAGAAAGATCCCAAAGACCTTGGGTATCGATCATCCATTGGATCGTCTCGCGCCATACTTCACGACTGCCGACATTCTGTGGAATGATAAGACTGGTGTGGCATGCGTTACATTGATGCTTAACCACTTCCCAGCCAGGTGCCATGATAAGACCCGTAGTGGGGTCAATCGGATAGCTTTTGACTGGGGCGGTATCTGCCGCCATAGCGGCAGGTAATGACATCGCGCTCAGCACTGCTACTAATAAGAGTGCTTTTTTCATCATACGACCCTTACTGCTACTCGATGGCAACCGTTGAAGAGGTATCCTTTAGGGTTCCACTGTGGTTGTACCATAGGTTGGCTATCACCTTTAATATCAGTTGCACGGGCCCACACCTCGTAATAACCCGTTTGAGGCAGTGTTATATTAATGCTCCACTGTTGCCATGCCATCGGGTTAACGGCTTTGGTTAATGATGCCGTTTGCCATGTGGTGCCATAGTCGTAGCTGACTTCGACTTTAGCAACATCACGAGTACCCGCCCAGGCGTGTCCGCTAACCTGTAATTTATCGCCTAGCGATAACTCACCGCCAGTTTGCGGTGCAGTGATAAGAGACTTAACAATCATCTCTTCGATAATTTTAAAGTCTTTATTGTCGACCTTCTCGCCTGGCGCAACAGGATTCTTTGGTACTTGATAAGCGGGGGCACCCATCTTCTTACCGTCGTGAACACGATCACGAACACCCATGCCGATGGCACATTTTTGAGATACGGATCCTGGGCGGCCGCCGAAAACAATACGTAGAGGATATCCATGCATATAAGGGATATCCTCGCCATTCATGCCCCAAGCAATCATCGCGTTTTCATTCATGGCAGCTTCAATAGGAACGCCACGTGAAATTGCTGCGCCCTTACCACTAAGGTGTTTATCGAGGCCATAGTGAGCGGTATACACGGCATCACTTTTTACGCCGCAGTCAGCGAGTACGTCTTTGACTAATACGCCGGTCCACTCGGCGCAGAACACAGCGGTATTACTCCACTGGTTACCTTTGGCATTGGGATAGAAGTTCTCACGGCTATTACCGCCACACTCTAGTACCAACTGCTGGGTCACGGTTTTGAATTTTTCCTTTAACTCAGCAATGGTGTAGGTTTTTGGGGTTTCAATCGACTCACCGTCAACGGTGAACTCCCAAGTGTCGGGATTGATGCTAGCAAAGTCTGGCATCTGTCCATTCCAACGAATAAATGCAACGTCGGCAGGGGTCTTTACCGGTGCAAGCAAATGCTCTGGGGGAAAGGCATTCAATGGGTTGGAGTTTAATACTTTAAAGTGGCTAGGTAGGTCATCTACTTTTGACCAAGTGACCGCTGACACATCAAGTGGTGCCATTCCAGCTGGGCGGTTTTGGGCAAATGCCCAACTTGCTGGGAGCATTGCAGTTACCGAAGTGGCGACAGCCCCTTTTAAAAAATTACGTCTATCGATTGCCATCAGTATTGTTCCTTCCCAGTGCTAAAATAATGTGCCATAAACTGCATCTGCTCTTTTGTCAGCAGTTTGGCGACTTTGCTCATTGTCTTATCTTGACGTTGATCTGACTTGAATTGTTTAAGCTGTTCAATCATATATTGCGCATTTTGGCCCTTTAAATGAGGGATAGAGCCGTAGTTGTTGCTGCCATCAATACCATGGCAGGCGATACACATATTGAGCAGTTTTTGATTCTCTTGTGCCTGTGCTTGTTGCACCTGCCCAGTAAGCGGAGCAAGTACTAACATAAACGCAGCTAACTTAATCTTCATTACACTCATAGGTAGCCCTTTTCGGGATGATATTATTGCTATTTTTACGCCGAAGGCTCGATGCCTTTAACGTGATTATCTGACGATGTTTTTGCTCACTAACCCGTTGCGACATGTTTCATGTACGCAATAGTTGCTAATGCCTTTTGGAACAGCACATGAAAAAAAATGTACATCGCTAACCGGTGCGGCGATTGAGATCGTAAAACTACAGATAAATGTGATCTTTAGCCTGTAAAAAGTTGTGAAAAGTTATAAAAGAACCCATTTAGTAGAATGTAAATTGCTTCTTATAACTAGAATTAACCTATTAATACGAACCTAGTTGCAGGTTTAGTTATTGGTGAGTGAATGTTGACTAGAGGGGCTTTAGCAGTTAGGAGCGACGGGAAAAGTGTTTGCTGAGTCATTTAGATGGTGTTTTCAGAGGGTGTTAGGTCGCAAAAATATTGATTATTTATGGCCTAACATGGCGCTAACCATTGTTTAAAACTGGCTAATAATCAACGCGAGATAGTTGTTGTTTTTCTGTAGGGAAGAGCGTTTAATGACGATTAAACTCATTCAGTAAAGCAGCCATTAAACTCATTCATTAAACTTGGCCTAAACTGATCTCTTTTTGCAACGAGGCCCAGTTGATGACACCGACTATATGGTCTTTATTTTCTTGATAAATATAAACCTCGCCTCGTCGTGCTTTCGACAAAATTAAATACACCTCATTGAGCGTTGCGGTATCAGGTACTCCTTGAATGGGGTGGCGAGTCAACGTCGTCGCATCATCACTGGCTTGCAGCTCAAGTTGTATCATCTCGACTTCGTTTATGGCATTGCGCACTAACACCGAGCGACCTTCTGCGCGTTTTAACACCTCAAGCAGCAGCTCGTCATTATTACTAATAATCACGAAGCGTTTGTCCATAAGGTGACGAACACCGACTTTTTGCAACCCTAAATTAACCGGAGCCACTTTATATCCAAGGCCCATAATCTCAAGTTGTTTGAAGAAAATCGATTTGGTTTTAAATCCTTGATGTGAAATCAAAAATGCCGGGATAACCACAAACATCGATGGCAAAATAATAGAGGCATTATCAGTCAGCTCTATTAGAGCGACTAACGCGGCAAGTGGCGCGCTTAAACAGACGCCCATCATGCCTGTCATACCAATGATGGTGTATAAGCCAATATAAGGCGCGATAGACGGGAAAAACATAGCGCAAACCAAGGCTAAGATAGTGCCGAGCAACGCCCCTATGCCATAAAGCGGACCAATCAAACCGCCAGGGATCCCGAGTCCAATAGCGGCAATCGTTGCCACCATTTTACCAATCAATATGGCGCTTAAAAACAGAATGCTGGGATGCTCACTAATGGTTTCTGCAATGGCTAACTCGCCGCTACCAATCGCTTCGGGCAATATAAGGCCGACGAGAGTGGTAATGGCACCTGCCAATAACAAGCGTTGCAGTAGTGGCCACTGTTGCCCCATAGCTGTGACGCTAAGCAAGGTGTGATTGAACACTGCGGCAATGCAACCCAACACAATGCCAAATAGTGCGAGCAAGGGATACTGGCTTAGAGGAATGACGGCAGCGCCAATCTGTTCAAATTCATGGACGTTGCCAAAAACAACTTGGCTACTTAATGCACCGCAAATGGCAGATAGCATAATCGGGAAAAAGTAGTGAATTTTGTACTCACGTAACACGACTTCAAAAACAAAGATCACTGCGGCGAGAGGAGCGTTAAAGATGGCAGCGATACCAGCAGCGATGCCACTGGCACACATAATGCGAACACTGTTATCGGGCAGTTTAAATTTTTCGGCCAGTACGCTGGCGCTGACAGCACCAAGATGAACGGCGGGACCTTCACGTCCGACCGAAAAGTTAGTGGCAAGTGCAAACAAGGCTTGGAAGAATTGCCCCGGAGCTGATTGCAGTGGAACTTTGCCGTAATGCAGCTTAACACGATGAATTACATAGGCTATTCCCATGCGTTTATAACGCTGAGATCCCATCTTTGCCACACCCCAAATTAAAAAAGCGCCGAAAAGTGGCAATAACACTCGCCAGTCGTCGATGATATCCGTAAAATTCAGAGCTTGAGTCTGGGTATAGGTGTCAAACCACACTAAGAGCAATCTAAAAAGTAGGATGACAGCTGACGCAAACAACGCAAAAAGCAATGCGAGTAAACACAGCTGAACACTGACTTTTGCTTGAGAAAGCGTATCTTTGAGATCAGTGCTGAGATACTTTTTTGTTTGCTGTCGCATTTTAACGATTGTTTGATACACAGACATTTCCAAAATTTTTGATTGTCACATTCGCATTGAAATGTGAGATTTTTATTAAGGGGCTGTTACTTAATGGCAAATTATCATCGTTGGATCGATCGCTTGCAAGTGATTGAACGACAATTTCGTACCTCAAGCGTATATTTATCTTTGTTGGTAGTGTCTTCATTAGTATTAGGGGCACTGTGCTTTGATGTTGGCTCGAGCTATTTTGCAGTGAAAGTAGAGCAACCAGCTGATCGAACTGAGGCGCTTTCAGCGCAGCTACATGCGCAAGCAAAGACCCTCGCCGCACGCAATATTGAATTAGCATTAGCGCGAGAGACTAATGCCAATATGCACACTATGTTTGTTGAGCAAGAGGGTAAGCAGCAGTCGTTAGCGCGAGAATTGGCTTTTTATCGCAGTGTAATGGCACCGGAAAACAGCGCCGATGGCGTTTCGATTAATGGCTTAGAGGTATCTGCAGAGCTTATACCCGGTCAATATAGGCTTAAGTTAGTGCTCACTCAACTCGAAAAGCGCAAACGTTCAGTGTCAGGGCGAAGTGAAGTGACATTCATCGGATTTGAAGACGGTAAACCTAAGTCAATTAAGTTATCTGAGCTAAGTGATGCATCTTTTAAATTTAAGTTTAGGTATTTTCAGGTGTTAGAGACAGAATTCACTTTGCCAGATGGTTTTATCTTGTCTAGAGTGAAGGCCAAAGTTACCGTGCCAGCGAGTCGCTGGGCTAAAGGTTCACAAACTGAACAAGAATACAGTTCACAAGAATTACGAGTCACTGAAAATGAGCAGAGCATAGTACTTGAACAAAACGGTCAGGTATTAGATAATTCTGCACAGCAATTAGATGTAAGAGGTAATAATGACTGAACAAGCTGAAGATGCTCTGCCAATCCGCTTTACTGATGCGGCAGCGTCAAAAGTAAAAACCTTGCTTGATGAAGAAGAAAATGACGCACTTAAACTACGTGTATACGTAACAGGTGGCGGTTGCTCTGGTTTCCAATACGGCTTTACTTTTGATGAAAAAGTAAACGAGGGTGACTTTACTGTAGAGAAGCAGGGTGTTCAGTTAGTTGTTGACCCTATGAGCCTACAATACCTTGTTGGTGGTGAAGTGGATTACACTACAGGCCTAGAAGGTTCACGCTTTTTCGTGAAAAACCCGAATGCAACGACAACCTGTGGTTGTGGTGCTAGCTTCTCAGTGTAAACTGATTATAGCGTTAGGCACTGAAGTGTCGTTCAATAAAAAAGCCGTCAATTGACGGCTTTTTTGTGTCTGTTCTATTAATATCGGTCAACGCATAATATTAAGGTTAACTTCCCGATTAAAGTATTGCCCAACCTTACGCGTGAAGGCTATCCATACCTGTACGATCGCTAACAAAATCAAAATGCTAAATATTATCCAATCAGGTACTTGTGCGTTAAAGCTGCCGATAGCAAAACTTGATGCCAAGTTTTCAGGATCGTAAAGTACTAAAGGTAACATGCTCACAATGGCCAGTTGCAAAGAGGTGTATACACGCAGCATGATTAATCCTGCTTTTTGCTTACCTATAATGGCTAGCACCATGAACAGGGTGAGAATACAAAACAACACCCCTTGCTTCATTATCAGGCCAGTGACGGATATCAGTACCAAAAAGACTAATAGGGCGATAAGGCGTTTCGGCGGGTTAACTTTGCTAAGCGTATTGGAAGCGGTGGCAGGGTTATTGGTATCCACTTTTTATTCTCTTTTAGGCAGACAATTAGGGGCTGTAGATCTTTCACGGTTATTTTTGCCGCCGTTTATTGGCTATTTTGACAAGGCGGAGGCTATGTCGTTTAGTCATTCTCCACAAATAGCCTACAACACCGTAAAAATAGCCAAGAAGCGCGGCCCTTAGGGTTTGTTTCAATGCTTTTAGTCTTGACTAGAATGCGTTACGAGCTTTTCGCTTAGCCAGCTAAGCATCATCGCTCAAGCCTTGTACTAAAATCATTGAATTCGAACAAAAACTAAGCTCGAAAGATCAACAGCCCCTAGTGCGGCTGCGGCTAGCACGAAGTTGCTAGCCGTGAAGCTTTACTAAATTAGTGGCTCTTTTTTGGTGCAAGGCGCTCTTCTAACTCAAACGGTTGAATCACTACACCGAGATCTTCTTGTACAGGGAATACAGCAACGAAAAGGTCGTCATCTTGCATGCCTGGAACCCAGCGCTCTAACCATTCATCAAGTGGGATAGCCAATGTTTGGCAATCTTGCCAGTCATCAACAGCCCAAAGCGCTGCAGCTTCTTCAGTTGGCCACATTGGGATACAGTCTTCATCATCGGTGGTTAGCATTACGCAACCATCTGCATCCTGTAGAGACCACAATGTCTTGTGCTCTGTTACTTGCTCTACAAGGTAGTCGTAACGAGATTCTGGCGTCATTTCAGTAATCTGCTTCATGCTTTTGCTTTTGTTGCTCATGGTCTACATCTCTTAATTTTAAATGGGGCGGGCGTAAGCTATGCACGCAATGCGCCGAATTGGAACGGATAGTAACATTTAGCAGGAGAATGAAAAAGAAAACAGAGCCGAATAGGCTCTGCTTTTAGTTATTGCTATGTTTTTGCATTAAAGAACTTGTAAATAGTCCCCGCTAATATAGCGCCAAAAATCGGTGCGACCCAAAATAGCCAAAGCTGTGACAATGCCCAATCACCGACAAAGAGTGCCGGACCTGTGCTACGGGCTGGGTTTACCGAGGTGTTGGTTACTGGAATACTGATCAGATGGATAAGCGTTAGGCCTAAGCCAATAGCAATAGGCGCAAAGCCTTTTGGTGCGCGCTCATCAGTGGCACCGAGAATAATAATGAGGAAGAAAAGGGTCATCACGATTTCGCAAATCAACGCGGCCGTTAAGCTATAACCTCCTGGAGAGTGCTCACCATATCCATTTGAGGCAAAGCCTGCTGATAAGCTAAAGCCATCTTGGCCTGACGCAATCAGGTACAAAATGCCTGCGCCTGCAATGCCGCCAGCAACTTGAGCAATAATGTAAGGTGCCAGATCCGATGCAGGGAAACGGCCACCTGCCCATAGACCGAAAGAGACTGCTGGGTTTAAATGGCAGCCCGATATGTGACCAATCGCAAATGCCATGGTGAGAACGGTAAGACCAAAGGCAAATGCAACCCCCAGTAAACCAATACCAACCTCGGGGAAAGCGGCTGCCATTACTGCGCTACCACAGCCGCCTAACACTAACCACAATGTGCCAATAAATTCAGCCATCATTTTTTGAGATATATTCATAAATCCTGATCCTTTTGATTTGACCGACATACCTCAATGAACAGACTGCACTCACCATTCATTATGTGGTTTATGTATAAAACTTGCGCACTCGCTATTGAATATAAAGCATAATTCTAAGAAATGTTATTTTGATGACATTCATCACGCTTGTTTTGAGTAGACGCACAAGCGCGACGAAGGGGGGCTAAAGGGCGATCATCTGCATTAAGGTCTTGGCAATATCAGTATTGTCCTGATGACCGATAAAGGCTTGATAACCCATGCCATAGGCAAAAACGGGGACATCTACGCCATCGTGGCCGCTGGTGGTCCATCCGGTATAGGTCACTTCATCAATTAATTGCTTTACTGAATGGGTGAGTTTTTTAAGCGGTTTATTTGCTGTCTTTGCCGTTGCAATATTGGCGGTTAACAATACTTGTTGCACTTCAGTTAAGGGGAGTTTAGTCGCTTGCTGCCACAGTTTTAGCGGCTGCGTAGATTCAAGCATCTTGGCTGCAATTGCATTGGGCATCATAGTGACATGTTTCAATGCTTGGCCTTTCCATTGATAAGTGCCCGCGCGGCCTAAGCTTAACCCCCCGGTTGAATGGTCAGCGGTCATCACCAGCAAGGTATCTGGATGGTGATCAATATAGGCTTTAATTAAGATCACCGTTTTGGCTAAATCCTCCATTTCAGCCATCGCGCAGCTAATATCATTACTATGTCCACACCAGTCGATTTGACTCGCTTCTACCATCATGACGAAAGGTTGCTCACGTGCGCTAACAAGTTGCAACGCTTTCTCCGTCATCTGCATTAGACGCGCTGGATATTTACTGCCCAATGCTGGCGCTAATCCTTTGTTCGCAAACAGGCCGAGAGCGGGCAGCCTTGTAAGCTGATTGAGGTTGTCCATGTTATCTATGTAGTGGTAGCCGCGGTCGATAAAGCTTTTAGTGAGGTCTTTATCATTCCGGACAAAGTACTTTTTCCCGCCGCCGAGCATAAGGTCTGCAACTGGCTGACCATTAATAAGGTTGGTCAGATAGCTGTCGGCGATGGCGTCATAGTTGCGACGATATTCGTTATGCGCCAAAAAGCTTGCTGGGGTCGCGTGATTAATTTGAGAGGTTACCACTACAGCGGTGGTTTTGTTTGCCGCTTTCGCTTGCTCAAGCAGGGTGGTTAAAGGTTGCTGATCTTTGGTAACAGAGATTGCCCCGTTATAGGTTTTATGGCTGGTGGCCAGTGCCGTGGCAGCGGCTGCTGAATCGGTGACATAGGTGTCATCGTCGGGATAGGTACTCGACATGCCAACCAAGAGCTGATCAAATATGGTTTGCTCGACAGCTTGAGTTGCTGGGTCGTCATTAAAATAGCGATAAGCACTGGTGTAGGCTGGACCCATGCCGTCGCCAATGACGTAGATGATGTTTTTAGGTGTTTGAGTGCTTGATTGTTCAACACTCTTTTGGGCTGTGCTTTGAGCGGAAATTGGTACTGACTCTGTTACCGATTGAGCTGTAAAAACGGTCAACAGTGGAAACAGCAACCCGCAGGATTTCAATAAGTACTGCATAGGAATATCCCTAAATTGAAACACAATAATGGCAGTAAAGAGCAGTCTCGGCGTCGCTTCGATAGTAAACATCCCCCTAAAAAAGGGAGGCTAATCCGAGTGTCTTTGTGTGCATTTAAAAAGGGCGCCTAGAAAGAGAGTTAGGCGCCAAAAAGGGCGATGTTAGAACTTTTGTGAGTAACCGAAGAATACGCTACGGCCTACAGCGGAGTAGCTGCTGTTATCCTCTTCATAGAAAGGCCAGCTGTCGTGCTCGTCGTTACGCTCATCATATAGAGGCGGCATTTCGTCAGTCAGGTTTTTAACTCCGGCGGTGAACTTTCCGTCCCAAGGCGCACTGTAACTTAGCGTCAGGTTAAGGGTTTGATAGGCACCAAGCACATCGGTGTAGTCTTCTTCTTCATACTCGTCACCATCGGCATCGATTAAGGTAAAGGTATCTTGGCCTTTGGCTTCACCTGTGTAGTAATAGGCTAAGGTCGCTGAGAAATCTTCCATCTTCCAATTTACGCTTGCCTGACCTTTCCATTTAGGAAAATAATCGGTTTCAGTCTGTTCCTCAATCTCGCTTTCAACGGTTTCCTGATACTCTTTTTTGATTAAGTAAGAGGCAGCCAGTTTCAATTTAAACTCACCTGCTGCAGTTTCTGGGAATTGATAATTAAAACTTGCATCAATACCTTCAGAGGCTTCATAAGCGCTATTAATTGGGCCTTTACGCATACAGTCTAGGTTTTCAATACCGTCGTCATCAAGCTCATTTAAGTAGCCAACAACATTCATTTGATCGCAGCTGGTGTAATTGCCTGTTTGATCATACTGAGCGGCATCATCTAACATTTCATCGGTTGAGATGGTTTTTACAGCACCTTCTAGTTTTATGTTCCACCAGTCTAAGGTTAAGTCAGCGTTGTCGGTGATATTGGCGACCAAACCTAGGTTCCAGAAATCACCTTTTTCTTCGGTCAGGTTTATATTGCCCGAGCTAATGCTATTGTATTGATCGTCGTAAACTTCATCAGGTATGGTTGGGTGAGGGTACTCGGTGCTGCCAAAGCTACGTGTGATCCCGGCGTATAGACGATGCATATCTGGTGCTCTAAAACTTTTGCCCCAGTTGGCACGAACAAGCACTTCATCAATTGGGCGATACATCAGACCTATCTGTGGTGTGGTGGCGCCGCCAACGTCGGAATCATCTAAATATTGGTCATAACGCAGTGCAGCTGAAAGCTCGAGTGATTTAACCGCAGTGATATTGGAGATCAGTGGGATCTGTAATTCACCAGCAACGGCAACACGATCGCGGTCGCCTTTACCGCCCGTGCCACCCATACCGATATAACCGCCGCTTGTAGTGACGGCATCTAGCGTATCTTCGTAACTTTCTCGTGCCCACTCAGCGGTTGTTGCAAAGCCAACAGTACCCGCTGATAGCTCCATCAAGTCGCCAGTGAATACCGCTTGAAATTGATGCATGCTTGAGTCTGATTCTTTGGTTGAATCACCAATCAATGCATTCACTTGTTCCGTACTGAGCTTGTTATTTGGATACCACTTAGCGGCATCGGTATCGTTAGGGTCGAATGTCAGCATGTCCAAAAGTGCATCCGCTTTCACCATGTGATGATTTTGCTTCTCGTACTTGTTGTAACTGCTTGACCAAGAGACATCTAGCTCGTACTCACCGATATTACCGTCGACGCCAAACGAGAGCGCTGCTTTAGTGTTTTGAGTATCGTAAGTACGCGGTCCTGAGAACTCTTCCATACGGCGACGCATTTGGAATTTATTGTAGTCGTCAAAGTCAGTTTTTTCGTAACTGAGTGCGCCGGTAGCATCATCTTCGTAGATATAAGCGCCAAAGCCTTTCTCGTCTTTGTACTTAGTCGATTCTTTGTAAGAGGCGTTGACCATGCCGTAGATCTGCCAGTCATCATTGAGATCATAGGTGCTGCTGAGGACTAAGTTGATGCGGTCATATGCTGATTGCAAACCACGGTCTGCATATTTGTCATAGTAACAGTCATATTTACCTACTGGCGTATAAACACCTTTATCACCAAATAGGTTTTCACATTGCGCTTCATCGACTGGGCTGTATTTATCATCAGTGTAGACGCTATCGTAATCGCGAACCCATGATGCCCAGCTAGAGGCTGATGCATCGCCGTATGGGCCTGCTCCCCAGCGTTTATCGCCGTCTTCATCTTCGTAATAAGCAGGACTGTAGAATAGATCTCTCTGGTCCGTTTGGATCTGCTGTACATTTTTATATTCGATCATCAGCAGTGTTTGGCTTTTTTCGGTATTAAAGCCCTGCAGGTAAGATAGGTCGAGCTGTTCGCCACCCCCCTGTGTAGGGTCGTTATATTTAACCGCGATTTTACTGCCTTCATATTCGGTTTTTAATATGATGTTCACCACACCACCCACGGCATCAGAACCATAAATGGCCGAGGCGCCACCCGTTAGTATTTCTATACGTTCAACGGCTGCGGTAGGGATGTCTGAAACGTCAACAAAGTTTGATGTTCCACCTGCTGCACTTGGAAAAGATGCCTGACGACGGCCATTGATGAGAACTAAGGTTCTGTTGGCACCCATACCGCGTAAGTTGACTGAGCTAGCGCTGTCGGTGAAGCCATCGCTTTCACCATTTAAAGAACCACCACTGCTGGCTATTGATGATTGCAGTACTTCAGCGATAGAGCTGAGTCCGCTATTGGCTATCTCTTCGGCAGTAATGACGGTTACCGGGGCGACACCTTCAAAGTCGGTACGTTTGATCCGCGAACCTGTTACCTGAATTTTCTCTATTGGCTGCTTTGCATTTTGCTCTGGAGTGATGTCTGCAGCAAGTGCGGTAGTCGGTGCTACTGTGGCGAGCGCAATCGCCATACTTAGTATTGTTCGTTTCATCAGTTGTCGTCCTTTTTTGTTTTATTTAGCCAATAACAGTGGGGAGACCCTCTGGCTATTTTTTTATAGGAGCTATTTCTTTAGGTGTGGTGCGGTCCCTTCAGTTTGCCCGGACTTAACTTGTAAATACTTTGTTAACCTCTAGCAATGGCTTGTGTGTCGTTTATTCGTTGTTTATATATCTATTTAATGTCTATTCTGTTTTTAATTAATAAGTTAGTATGACTTTTAACGCATGGTTTGCAATGTTAAAAGTGTGGAGTAAATGATCGTAATCACTATGATTGCCACGGCAGAAATAATGGATAACGTACAGAGTCAGTTCATGTTTGGCTAAATATGCACAGAGGTGTAGTGGCAATGAAGAAATTAGTGATTAGGTTTGAGCTTGCAAGCTGCATTATTGATCCAAGCGATCATAGCTTACGTTTTACGGCAGCTGACGAGCATGCTTCGCCTGATAACAGCGTTACACTGCAACCCAAATTTATTGAAGTGCTCGCGTACCTTGCTAGCCGTTACCCTGAAGTGGTATCTCGTGAAGAGATTATTGAACACGTTTGGGACGGCAATGCGTATGTCGGCAGTAAAGCACTAACCAATGCGATATGGCATTTACGCCAGCAACTCAACCCGATCTCTGACGAGCCTGTTATCGAGACGGTGCGTAAAAGTGGTTATCGTTTATTGGTTGAACCCAAATATAATCCAGCGGATTTGGTTGATGATGTCAATGTATTGCAGCAAGTGCAAAGGCAAGTCGATAAGCTAACTATTGCTCTTAAACGCAGTTGGATAAGTATTTTTGTTCTCTGTGCAATTAGCCTGATGACGCTCGCCTATCACCTTTATCGTGATCGTATTGAAATGATGCAGACGCAGATAACCCGCTTATCTTGGGGCGGAGAAGCTGAACGATTTCCGGCGGTATCGCCAGACGGTAAATGGTTAGTGTTTGGCAGTCGTAGTCATGGTCAGAGCTATAGCTTATACCTGAAAGACCTCAGCGATTTTAACAGTAGCCCGAAACGACTCACTTCCAATGCCAGCCGAGAAGCGCGTGCAGTTTGGAGTCAAGATGGCACCGTGCTGTATTTTCCAAGTGAAGACAAACAAAGTGGCCAATGTATTATTAATCACTTTACTGTCGCGACGGCAAAGACGGTTCCATTGGCCCGCTGCAATAGCTATATGTCAGCACTTGATATATCACCTAACGGAGGCGAACTTGCTTATATCGGCTTCGACTCTGAGTATGACATTGGCGGGCTGTATATATTTAAGCTAGTTGAAGCGGGAGCAAAGCCGGTCAGGCTTTCTTGCTTAGTGGATTGTAACTACAGAGACCGTGATCTGGCTTATAGCCATGATGGAAAATGGTTAGCCATTGCACGGCGTTTTGGCAATATTTCAGAAGATATCTTTATTCGCAACCGTCATACCGGTGAAGAGATGCGGTTAACGGAAGGCTTGGAAGATATTCGAGGAATTACTTGGCATCATGATAACCAGCGTGTGGTGTTTAGTACTGAGACATCCGGTGTACGCAATGGTTTTATTATTGATATTAATAGTAAACAGACACACGCATTAGATATCAAAGGCTTAAGTTATCCTAAGTTTTTAGACGACAGCGATGCGTTAGTCTTTGAACGTCATAACAAAGAATATAAAATTGTTTATTTACCCACTCATTCAACCGTGCCAAGTGCGCCATTTCCTTTGTTGCAGTCCGGCTTTAGCTTTCGTAATCCTGATTATTCAGCCCAAACTAAACGCATTGTTTATGTATCGAATATTACTGGCGCAAATGAGCTTTGGACCGCAGACCATAATGGCGATAACCGCCGCCAGTTAACAACGCTCAATCAGCGAGTGGCTTATCCTCGTTGGTCTCACGATGGTAAGGATATTGCTTTTTTAGCGCCAGATGCTAAAGGCGAGGGCAATGTGATCCATGTGCTCAATTTGGCGAGCCAAAGCTTAAGTATTCTAGCCTCGCCCTATATCGATCATGGCCGCTTAAACTGGAGCTATGATGACGCCTCAATTTTCACTTCGACCAAAGATGGTTTAAGCCAGTTTTATCTCGGTAAGCCCCAAGTGAGACTTATCTCTAGCGTTGCAGTACGTTTGGCTCACGCAACCAGTGATAATCGATTGTTGTTTACCAGAGAGGACAGTAATGGTTTGTGGGCGCTATCATTAGCCGCCCCTGATAAGCTTACTATGCTGGTACCGTCACAGGTATTTAAAGAAAATCATAATTGGACCGTGACTGATAACGGCATCTTTTTTAAAGCGAATAGCGTGGGTTATCAACAGATAAATTACTGGGACTTTACCCTAAAGGTGATTGAGCCAATACTGCGCCTGCCCTCATCAAGTTTAAGCTCATTTGGCTCAATGAGCTTTAATGAGCATCAGCAACAATTGTTGATGACGCTCAAATATTCTGATCGCGATGTCATGATGCTGAAGCACAAGCTACTCAACTAATAGAACATTTATATTTAGAGAACTAAAGGGCGTAAAACTTGCCGCCCAGTATTGCTGCTCGACTGGCTCCTGTGACCGCGGGTAAATTGCCGGGTAGCCCCAAATGAAAGCGCATAGCGAGCCACGCAAAGGCAATACCTTCAACCCATTGGGGGTTAATACCAAGCTCTGCGGTGGTGACTATTTTGTAATTAGGCAGTAACTTTTGCAGACGACACATCAGTTCTGTGTTGTAAGCTCCGCCGCCACAAACGTACATCTCAGCTTCAGTTGCCAATGCTAATGCGTCATTGGCAATGCTGTAACAGGTTAAGTCCAGTAGGGTTGACTGAATATCCGCTGCGGATAAATAATTAAACTCGGCCAGTTGTTGCTCTAGCCACGCTTGGTTAAACAGTTCTCGGCCGGTGCTTTTAGGTGCCGCTAAAGAAAAATAAGGGTGCGATAGCAAATGCTGAAGCATTTTCTCATCGGTCGTTCCTGCTTTAGCCCATGCTCCCTCTTTGTCATAGGGTAGATCTTGCTGATGTTGGATCCATGCATCTATTAATGTATTGCCTGGACCCGTATCAAAACCCGTCACCGCGTCGGTGTTACCCGGCAGGTAAGTAATGTTGGCGATGCCACCAATATTGAGAATGATGCGCTTGTGGTTTGGCATTGCGAATACATGCTGATGAAAGGCGGGTACCAATGGAGCGCCTTGGCCACCGAGCGCAATATCTTTACGCCTAAAGTCGGCGATAACATCAATGTCCGTTTCGGCGGCAATGGTATTTGGATCGCCAATTTGTAAGGTGAAGCCCATCTCCAAATTCGGCATATGGCGGACGGTTTGACCATGGCTGCCTATGGCAATAACGGCAAGCTTATCAACCCCTGCTTTCTCAAGTAGGTTATTGACGGCTTTAGCAAATAGCTTACCCACTGCGCGGTCTAGGTGACCTAAACGGTTTATCTCGTCATTTCCAGGCAAACATAACTTCTGTAAGTTGTTTAACAGCGGCGCAGGAATAGCTTCAGAATGATATTCAACCAAAGTAGGTGTGTCAGCGGTAAATTTAACCAGCACGGCATCGACACCATCCATACTGGTGCCTGACATGAGGCCAATGTAATAGCTTTTGTTCATAGTATTGAACTCTTCTGTTGGCGTTGATTAAGCATAAGAAACACTAATGCGATGCTATCTGTACCTGCTTATTATGTTCAAGCTCGGTCATCAACGTTTTACTGACGATGGCAAATTGATTTCTTTCTTTCTTGGCGATAGCTTCTGACTTAGGTAGCTTCACCGTGCGCGGGTTGCGATGTACCCCATTTACAATAAATTCATAATGTAAATGGGCGCCAGTGACACGGCCTGTTGAGCCCAGTGTACCGATAATTTGCCCTTGCTTAACCGAAGCGCCAGTTTTTACTTTACGCTTCTTAAGGTGCAAGTACTTAGTGGTGTACGTATCGTTGTGCTTAATAAAAACGTAATTACCATTATATTGATTATAGCTCGACTTTATCACTCGGCCTTTACCTGCGGCCTTAATCGGTGTTCCCACCGCAGCAACATAATCGACACCTCGGTGCGCTTTCACT
Source organism: Shewanella sp. Choline-02u-19 (assembly GCF_002836205.1). Lineage (NCBI taxonomy): Bacteria > Pseudomonadati > Pseudomonadota > Gammaproteobacteria > Alteromonadales > Shewanellaceae > Shewanella > Shewanella sp. Choline-02u-19. Next base: position 2,637,141 of record NZ_PJBE01000013.1, on the reverse strand, counting down.
CGACCGGTGACGGGGTGTAAACGACGCGGATTAAAGCTTGAACTGACATATTTAAAGTCAACAGGGGAGCGCAAGAACGCTTTACGCATACTGCGGCCTTCTGCAGAATAGTAGCTACCGTCTTTATACCTAACTGCGGTATAGCGGTCACCTTGATTGGTAAATTCAGCGGCGAGAATATTGCCGTTGCGTAAGAACTCCCCATCGGCGTACTCCTCTTCAAAAAGAATCGCGAAGTGATCATTTTTTCTTAGATCTAATGCAAAATCGATATCCCAACCAAAGATGGTTGCCAGCTGCATGATTTGGTTGGGGGTTAAGCCTGCCACAACACCCGCATTCCAGAAATTACTCTCGATAGTGGCGTTGGCAAATTTATTGCGGGTTTCAACCGTCTTTGTGGTGATGCTTTCTTTATAATCGTTACCGACACGGTTAACGACTAACGTTGATATTTTATCGATATGATAGCGAAGTTGTACCAGTTTGCCGTCATCATTCTTGGCGATGACTAGCTCGTCGCCTGGCATGATCTTAAGCAGGTTCTTCTTTGCTTTTGGCAGTTGGGTGACATCATAAACATCTTTTGCCGTCAGGCCAGCGCGGCTAAATAGCGCTGCTAGTGTGTCACCACTTTTAACTTGGAAGTATTTCTCGTTGAGTAATGGCGCAACGTCGACCTGCTCTGCGATGGATTTGGCGGTTTCAGCTTGTCTGTGTATCGATGGCTGCACTAATGGCTGTTTTCGAGTCTCGGCATGTTTTAAACTATTTTCTAAGTTATGTGCTTCAGATCCAGCAGGCGGCGTGGGGGCACGAAAAGCCAGCGGCACTTCATAGCGAGTATTTACGCCGTATTCACCGTTTGATGAGACTGTTTGCTTAGATGCTTGAACATCTTCAGATGGCATTAAGACAATAATTACTGTGACAAAAACTAAGATACATAAGAGTACTTGATGTAATTTTGGCAGTAATTTAAATAAAGTTATGACCTTTCCCATTGACCCTGGTACCAAATTCGCGCTTTCTTAGTGATCCCCTTAGTGTACACACTTTCATTTGTGCTGGCTAACAAGTAACATTAGTCCCCAGATTTTATGATTAGGCTCCCAGGAGTAACCGCCGACATGGCTGATTTAGAGCAAGCATTAGCAGAAATTAAACGTGGTACCGACGAAATTTTACTTGAAGCGGATCTGCTGGAGAAGTTAAAGGAAGGTCGTCCGCTGAGAATCAAATTAGGCGCCGATCCAACCGCACCCGATATTCACCTAGGTCATACGGTGATTTTGAACAAAATGCGTACCTTCCAAGAACTCGGTCATGAAGTGATTTTCTTGATTGGTGACTTCACCGGTATGGTTGGCGACCCCAGTGGCAAAAACAGTACTCGCCCTCCGTTAACACGTGAGCAAGTAATGGCTAATGCGGAAACTTATAAGCAACAGGTTTATAAGATTTTAGACCCAGCCAAAACCCGTATTGAGTTTAACTCTAGCTGGTTAGAGCCATTAGGCGCTGCAGGTATGATCCGTTTAGCGTCGCAACAAACTGTTGCCCGTATGATGGAACGTGATGACTTTAAAAAGCGTTACGGTTCTGGTCAGTCAATCGCTATCCATGAGTTCATGTACCCACTACTGCAGGGTTACGATTCAGTTGCACTTGAGGCTGATGTTGAATTGGGCGGAACAGATCAAAAGTTCAACTTATTGATGGGACGTGAGCTGCAAAAGTCAGCGGGACAAAAACCACAGACCGTTATCATGATGCCACTGCTTGAAGGGCTAGATGGCGTTAAGAAAATGTCTAAGTCGGCGCATAACTACATTGGTGTTAGTGAGCCTGCTGGAGAGATGTTCGGTAAAATCATGTCTATCTCTGATGAGTTGATGTGGCGTTATTTTGAACTGCTGTCGTTCCGTCCGTTAACAGAAGTTGAGCAGTTTAAGACTGACGTTGAAGCCGGCGCTAACCCGCGTGATATTAAGATTGCTTTGGCGAAAGAGATCATTGCCCGCTTCCATGACGAAGCCGCTGCTGATGCTGCGCACCAAGAGTTTATCAATCGCTTCCAAAAAGGCGCGATTCCTGAAGATATTGAAGAGTTAGAGATTGCTGCTGGTGAAGGGATAGCGATTGCTAACTTACTCAAAGAAGCGGGTCTTGTTAATTCAACGTCTGATGCGATGCGCATGATAAAGCAAGGCGCAGCAAAAATAGATGGCGACAAGATTGAAGATACCCGTATGCAGCTAACGGCTGGCACGACAGGGGTATTCCAAGTGGGTAAGCGTAAGTTCGCTAAAATCACCTTGGTATAAAGCACTTTGTTTTAAAAAGCGGAGCTTTATTGTGCTTGGCGAATTCATTTGCTGAGCGCGTTATACCTGTTGCTATACCGATACTAAACTAACAGCTTAGTATTTTAACAACGGTCTGTGCCAAAGTGCAGGCCGTTTTTACACTGCCAAGTGAGCTTGGCATCATCTAATACCCACAAGCCTTTCTGTTTTTCCATTGACAAAATCAACAGCATTTTTGGATGCTTATCATTTTGTTGACTGACGTTATAGGTGACCACCTTTCCCTGAAAATTCTTAACTCTGGCTAACGAAAAGTTATCTCCGGAGTATTGTGCTGAAATAGACTCAGGCGCCTGAGCCCAATGCTCAGAATCTATTTGGGCTTGGTTAAGCTGTTGGTTAAAGTGCTTAACAGGCTGCACAGCATAAGATACGACGATGGGTTGCTCATAGGCAGAAGCTGCGCCACAAAAGAGGACTGATAAAGCAAAAATAGTACGACGGATATTCATAACGACCTAACAGCAAAAATGTCTCTATTGTTTTGACAGGCTAAATCGAAAAAGTTTCCTTAAAAAACACTAAAATGCGATCTAACGCCCAATCAGTTTTAGCGGATATGCCGTTAAGCCCTGTGTGCGGCGAGCTCGAGCTCAGGTTCGTTAATGTTTATTGTGTTGATAATTGATCTGACATGGTTTGATAATCCATTAGATCTTGATGCTCTTTAATTCGGTTGTTGGTCATGTCGAGACTTAAGGTGGTTACGCCTGGAATGGCGATATCAATAATGCGTCCTGGCTTACCAAACTGCTCACCAGGCCCTTTGTAATGATAGTTCCCTATCATCACCACCAGAGAGCCAGAATTAAACATATGCTCAACATTGAAACTGTATTCAAGTACGCCGAGATGGGCGCGTTTTAAGAACTGTAATATATGGCGTTTACCAGTATATTTAAGTTTCGCGGTTCTGTCATTAAAGACGCTATCACGACTATAAAACGAGGTCAGTTTGGCATAGTCTTGTCTGGTAAAGGCTTGGATATACTTGACTGCTAACTGTTGCTCTTTAGGCATGTCGCCGTTGTTAGCCAAGCAAGGTAGGCTGAAAAAAACCAGTATCAAACTGAATAAGCGTAATTTCATTATGGTTGCGTCTTTAAGTCAAATGCAGGTAAGGACAGATGCCATCGTATTGCGGCTAATCTAATGATCAAGGCGGTCGTCATCGCAAATAGCAGCGCAAACATATCGTGCGCTCCCCAATGTAGACTAACGGTATAACAGATACCACCGATGATTGATGCGGTCGCATAAATCTCGGTACGCAATACCATAGGGACTTGTTGGCAAAGAAGGTCGCGAATAATCCCGCCTCCGACACCCGTTATTAGCCCCATGACCACTGCTATCATGCCACCGAGTTCTAGGCTTAAGGCTTTCTCTGCACCAATAATGGTAAAGAGTACCAGCCCGAACGCATCCGCTACCGGGAAAATATACCGTGGGACTCTTTTAGGTTTACGGACAAAAATAAAGGTGAGAAGCACAGTCGCTAATATGACAATAATGTAGTTGGGATCTTGGATCCAAAAAGCAGGCGTAGTGCCTAATATGGCATCGCGGATACTCCCGCCACCAATCGCGGTAACGGATGCGAGCACAATAACGCCAAACGGATCCATCTTATGCCGGCCTGCAGCTAATGCGCCGGATAGCGCAAAAACCGAGGTACCACATAAATCAAAGAAATAGATCCAATCAATCATCTGTCCAGCTCTTTTAGATGGATGTTTAATGCATCAACAGAGATACGGATCTCGATGACGGAAAGCAGTAGTGAATAAAGCAGCAATAACAAGCTGCAGCCAAAAATGAGAGAACCAATTTTGTTAAAACCAATATAGATAAAAATCATGCACAATACACACAGTGCAAAACTCAACACTCCGGATTCCTGCATTCTCTTAATGAGGGTTATTCGCCGACGTAAGTTTTTTAGCTGGCTATCGTGAATCGGTTGGCCATTGGAACTCAAGTTACGAATAAGTGCAGCTAATGCAAAAAAACGGTTGGTATAGGCGAGTAACAGCAACGAAATTGCTGGGAATAGCAATGCTGGCGTGGTGAGTGAAACATGAATGTTATCTAACAAACTGATAAGCCTTTAATGAAGATATTGACCAGAACAATAATAATACCTAGGTCAATAATTTATACAAGATGATGATATTATTCTGGATGAATTAGCGTCTATTTAAGTCATTATAACTCACCAAGATAACAGCAGTGCTTAACCTTGCCATATTCTCAGTGTCCCCCAGATAACGGGTAGCAAAATAATCGACACCGTCCATAAACCAAATGCAATAGAATTCAGTTTGAGGGCGCGTTGAATATCTCCGCCTGTTGGCAATGGCCCATATTTCAATTTTGGCATGCTGACCTTCGTTTCTGCATTTTTACCCGCAGGGAATTTAGCCGGGCCTCCTAACTCAATATTTAACGCACTGGCGATAACAGCATGAGTTTGATACTCAATAATCGGAGTTGCATTAATGCTAGGGTTGAACAGCGTCGCTAAGCTTCTTGGCCCCCCTTGAATAGCAAGGGTAAAGCTCCACAGCTTGGCGGGGATAAAGTGAATGACAGCACTGAGCGCATACACTGGCGTGCCAAAGTAGCGATATTGCGGATTATAAACCGGCCATGCATTATCTAACTGCTTTACCATTCTCGCAATGAGCAACAGTGGTACACCGCCAACACAGTAAAACAGCACTGTGGCTGCAACCCCATAAGTGGGGGTGGTTGCAAGACGTTCTATGGTGACTTTACTCAGCCCCACGCTTGATAGAGATTGGGTGCTGCGATTGAGCCAAGGCAATAGTAATGTGCGCGCTCGGGCTTTATTGTCACGCCGAATCGACATGGAAACTTCATTGGCAATGTATCTGAAGTGATCATCTTGCAAGCAAACATAAATAATCAGTGCTTCAACAAACCATGGGAATTCGGCCAGTTCAGCAAAAAAGCTAATGATGAACCAAAAAGGTAGGATCAACAGCAGTGTTGCTAGCATGCCAGCAATAAACTGCTGTGATGCGGCTCGGTGAGTATGGTTTACTTTAAGGCTTAAGCTTTTGGCGAGATTGGTTAACCATTCTAGTGGCTGTAGCTGTCGCGGTAAGGGTGCCATTCTTGCGATAAGAATCGACATTAACAGCACTATAGCACCGATATAAAGTTGACCATCTTGCGAGAAGAATTTTGTAAACTCCGGAACCATAGTGTCTGTTATATCCTTAAAAAGATTGGCTCACTCGTTAGCTATTTAATTGCTTGAGCAGTGCGATGACCATTAATGCTGAATGATGGCCCGCTTTAACAATATACTCGTCAAAATCAACGGGTGAATCATTATTAGCGTTATCTGATAGCGAACGGATAACCACAAATGGCACGTCAAACTGGTGACACACTTGTGCAATTGCGGCACCTTCCATTTCACATGCTGCCATTGTTGGGAAGTTTTCCAACATGGTTTTTGTGCGGACGGGATCGCAAATAAAGCTATCACCTGTACAGATAAGGCCTTCAATGGCTTTTACTTCGCCAAGGCTTGCAACTGCTTTTTGGGCTGCAGCGACTAGCGCGGCATCAGGAATAAACGCTGCTGGTTGCTGCGCCATTTGGCCAATTTCATAACCAAAAGCGGTAACATCAACATCGTGATGACGTACTTCTGATGAAATTACGATATCACCAATGGCTAAGTCGTTAGCGAAACCGCCCGCTGAACCAGTGTTAATTATCGCGTCAGGTGCATACTTTTCGATAAGCAATGTCGTGGCAATACTTGCTGTCACTTTACCAATACCAGAACGAGTAACAATCACCTCTTTGCCTGCTAACTGACCCGCGATAAACTCGATACCCGCAATAGTGGTCGAAGTCGAGTTTTGCATCGATTCAATGAGATGCGCAACTTCTGGCTCCATAGCGCCAATAATACCGATTTTCATGAAATGACCTTTTAACTACCTGAATGAATATGGGCGCTAATATACCATGGTGATAGGCTTTAGTGAAAAAGCCTTATGGGTAAGGTGGGAGGTTGTGCAAAGTATCGCTTTGCATATGTGCTGAACTCAGGTCAATGGAACAACTCGAGATATAAGTACCTATGAGTTCTCATTAGGATTAAAGCTGCGGCCTTGCGGCCGAGATATTAAGTGCCACTTCGGCGATACTCGTCAGCGTATTATAGATTATTCAATTTACAACAAAGGCTTAATGGTGATATTTTCGCGGTATTAATAATGGAGCCAAAAATAATAACAGGCTTTTGTAGATAGGCAGTATGTGCCATATGCATGTGGCGAAAATTTCAAATTATAGGGAAATAAAATGGAAGTAAATGTATTTAGCCGGACAGAAACCAATGACAAGATAATAAGTGCTTCTGTTTACAATTTGGTTATCGGCTTAACGCTAATCTGGGGCTTTGCCATAAACTGGTTAATGGTTCTAAATATTCCCGTTGAATCAATTAGCAGTATCAATCCCATTGTCTTCTTTGTAGGATATTTTGCTTCATGTTTTCTGGGTATTTATCTTTTTAGTAAATCTGACAGTCCGATCGTGAGTTTCATTGGCTATAACTTTGTCGTTGTTCCTTTCGGACTCATTATTAATCTAGTGGTCAGCCAGTATGATCCAGATATTGTACTAGAAGCGATTAGGGTTACTGGCATGGTCACTTTTGTGATGATGCTTTTAGGTTCAATGTATCCTGCGTTTTTTAATAAGATAGCGGGTGGCCTTACAATAGCCTTGCTGTGTGTGATCGTCGTTGAGCTCATTGAAATATTCATATTCAATACGCATCACGGGATTTTAGATTGGATCGTTGCGATTATTTTTTGTGGTTATATTGGTTATGACTGGGCAAGAGCCAATGCGATTCCTAAAACATATGACAATGCGGTGGATAGTGCTGCAGCCTTGTATATGGATATTATTAATCTATTTTTACGCATCCTTAGAATACTTGGTAGAAAATAGCCAATAATAAGAGCAGGTTACTGATGACGAATATGCAGATCCGAGTTGGCCAGTTAGAGAGCGAACAAGTGCTGGTGCTGTTACAACAGCATCATCAAGATATGTTGTCGCACTCTCCTGCGGAGAGTGTGCATGCGCTGGATATTAGCGGCCTAGAAGCTGATAACGTCACTTTTTTTGGACTGTGGCAGGGTGAGTTGCTAGCTGGTATTGGGGCACTAAAAGAGCTTGATATGCAACATGGCGAGATCAAATCGATGCGCACCTCAGCTGACTTCTTAAGACAAGGCGTGGCGCATAAAATTTTGGCACATATTATTACCGAGGCTAGGCTACGTGGTTATCAACGCTTAAGCCTTGAAACCGGCTCAATGGCCGCCTTTGAGCCTGCTAAAAGGTTATATCAACAGTTTGGCTTTGAGCAATGTAAGCCGTTTAGTGATTACCAAGAGGATCCTTATAGCGACTTCATGTCTAAATCAATGATGAAGCCACTTGAACTATAATGTTCATGTTATAGAGCATCAGAGTAAGGGAATAAGTCACTCACTCTGAAGCTTTCAATATGCTCAATACCACATCATTCTTATCTGCTCACTCTTCATTTTTCTCTGAACTCATTCTTAACGCACTCTAACCTCATTCCTAAACAACTCCCAGTCGGTCTCGACTTGCCCTGGTTTAAATTTCTGGTTTTAGGTTCAGGAATAAGCAGTTCTGCCCAATAAACTGTTTATTACCATTTCCTCCAGAGAATTAAATTGCGCACATGCTAAACAAGTAAATTATGTAAGCGGCATTTTAGATCCCTGTTTAACCATGCTGAATTTAAATGATAATTAATATCATTAGTATGGGGTTTGTGGTGAGATGGAAAATGGGCAAGATGTTATGCAGTCGGGAAATAACACTAAAAAGAGTCTGCTTGGATAGATGCTCAATATTGCTATCAACTCGCGGTCTCGATGATTGAGACGCAATGGTCGACAGAGGAGGGGGATCGCCAACTGCTATTCGCCTGGATTGCGGGTAAGCATAACTTAGCCCATCTACACGAGCGTCAACAACAAAGTGAGATGGCATTGCACTTCTTAAAGAATGCCCACGAAAAAGTACGGCAGATGTCGTCTAACGACGCGTTATCTTATTTTTGGTTTAAAGGTGAGAATAACAACAGTGTCGGTATCGATGATATCGGCCCTGTTAAAGCGTCACAGCTTAAGAGTAAGGTGGTTTTAGTGTTGGGTTAATCTCGAGATCCCAAGAATAACCCGTTGCAACAATTAACTCTTTGGCACTTCATCCGCTTGAATTTGCCCTACCAATAGTACCGGCGCAGCATCAAGTTCATCAGCATTCATCATCGAGGCAATACGTTCTACTGACGATAGCAGTTGGCTTTGTTCCCACTGTTCAAGGTTTTGATAGCGAGTAATAAAGTGTTCTTGCAGTGGCTTTGGCGAGCGACTTAATAGTGTTTTTCCGGACTCACTTAATGATAAGTGAACTTTACGCTTATCGGTTTCACTACGGGTTCTAATGACCAACTCACGGCTTTCTAATCTATCGACTATGGTGGTTACCGTGGCAGGGCTTAGAGACACTTCTTTTGCTATCTCTTTTGCTAGTGGAGCCTCAAGTTGTTCAATATTTTGCATCACCATTAACTGCGGCCCGGTAAGACCTGACTGCTTATTTAATTGGCGTGAATGTATATCAATCGCACGGATCACTTGGCGCAGTGAAATCAATAACTGTTCATATTTTTCCATAATCTTTCCTACTGATATCCAACTGCATAGCCAACATAGCTAAAATTTATAAAAATGCGGAATAACGACGGAGCGTTATACCGCATTTTTATTCTATGGTGCAAGGTTATATCGAGTCAGAGACTAAAATGCGAACGTTCTTGCGACAGATAGCACAGCACGTGTATCGGCGGTATCGATGTTCATGCTGGTGTCTTCTACGGCTAGGTTAAAGTCGAAACCTTTCCAGCTCGTCATGTATTCAGCACGGTAGTGGTTATAAGCCTCATCACCATCCCATGCCCACTTGTTTTCATCCGTAGAAGTCGTGCGATCGAAGCTAACACGAATGTCATGACCTTCCGCTACAGTAAATGTGTGCGCAGCCATCATTACATAGCTACCGACATCAACACCAAAGTAATCCCATGTATACCAGAAGTTTAATTCTGACTGACCCAATGAAGAGCCGTAACCGAACTTAGTATAAACCTCTGGATACTGGTACTCGTCTGAGAAAGAGTCGCCATGGTAAGTATAGTAAGCAATACCAGCATCAAGAGACACGCTTTCACTTAGCTGATAGAACATGCCGCCGTAAAAATCTAGCTCTAACCATGTGTCATCGCCTGAGCCGTAATCAACGTTTGATGCCCAAGTTCCTACATACCAACCCGCATCAGCAGCGTAATCAAGACTTGCTTGTAAAGCAGGGCCATTATCTGTTTGGCTTACACCGTTAAAGGTGTAATCAGATGTTGCATTAATTGTTGAACTAACGCCTGCAAATGCGGTTGTTGGCAAGGCTAATAGCCCTACTAGTGCAAGATTTTTAATTGTAGTTTTCATCATTTCCCTTTTTTATTTTTAGTTAGCTAATTCAATTTTGCTAAAATCAATTTTGTTTTCTATTGGTGAATGTTCAATCGCGGCAACTTTCTTATATTTAGTTGTCATGATATAGCCGAAGCACGTCAATATTAGACCAATCGCTAAGGCGCCAACCCACTGAATTTCTAAGAAATTCAGTTGGAATAACAAGGTAAGGCTACTCATTAGAGCAACATTACCTATGATGTATTTGGTCTTGCCAAAGCGCTCAACGGTTAGGTTAAGGTTGTCGGTGTAAAGGCGGATCAAGGAGTCGAGTGAGTTCACTACAAAAGTGATGCCCACAAAGACCATGGCGAGGTTATAGAACCCTGTGGTGGCTATCTCATTGGCGCTGTAGTAATACAACACGGTAAACCACACTGCGATTGGCAGTGACGGGAACACCATCATCGCGATCAGGACTTGGTAAGTTCGCATACCGCCAACAAAGCGTGAGGTGAACTGGCCAATCATGATGCTCCAAGCAAACCACCAGAAAAGATAAAATTCATGGTAATCATTCAGTGGCAATACAAAGTGATGAATATTGCCAAAGTAGTCGCCAATTAATGCGAAGGTTGTAACAAACTCACCAATTCCGCTGCCGTCCGACATGAAAGCACCGGCCCACATTAGTGCGATCAAACCTAGAAATAACCAAGTACTGGCTAAGCTAAGAATGCGTACATAACGAATACTGGTGCTTGAGTAAACGGCGACCGCAATAATCACAAATACGATGAGATAGAAGCTACTGACAATGGTTTCGCCATCGCCCATCTCCGGCAGATACCAAGGTAAGTTGGTTAATAACAGGTATGCGGTAAAAGCACAGGTACCAATAATCACAATGTTGTTAATAAACTTGATCACAGGGATCTCAAAGTACTTCACTCTTGGTTCTATCACGCAAAAATAGAAACAAGTTAAAAAGTAAAATGCCCAGATGAGAAATGCCCAGAAGCCAAATTCAATGGCCAATGGATTGGTAAAGCCATATTCTGGACTGGCGCCTAAATCAGCGTAGCCGGCAAATTCGGTCAGTGGGAACATGATCAGTCCCACATCTAAGCCAGAGGTAAACAAAATCGCGATGAAGGTAAAGGTACGCACTGGTGTAACACCAACACATTTCACATTCCCCCAGCGATAAATGACAAAGGCGATGGCGGTAAAAGTAAATAATATCCCGATAGTAAGCCAAGTAGTCATTATTGGGCTCCCAACTTATTGTTAAGATAAAACATAGGTTTAAATCCTTTTCTTATTTTATATTTACCAACTTGCAGCAAATTTAGGCTGCAAAAATCCCTCAAGCCTTAACTGTCGCTTTAACGAAAGTTAAGGTTTGATAAATTAAACGTGGCGATTAAGACCATTTAGCCCTACTTGGCTTAGGCTGGTCAGTTGCCTATACCCAACTATTTGAAGATGCGGCATATCGATTGCCGAGCACCTTCAGGTCGCTGGTGACATCATTTGATTTGCCTATTGCACAAACAGGCAAATCAAACGCGCTATCTTGTTGGTGCCTTATTCCGCTGTTGCTGTTGCCAGTCATTAGCGGTAATAACAGCAGCACGACTTGGTGCAAGTGGTGCTTTACCCAAAATTAGATCGGCTGCGCGTTCCGCTAACATAATGGTGGGTGAGTTTAAGTTGCCGTTTGGAATGGTAGGAAATATTGAAGAATCAACCACTCTAAGGCTTTGTAGTCCGTGCACTCTCGTTTGCGAGTCTACGACTGCCATCGGATCTTCGCCCATTTTGCATGAACATGATGGATGGTAGGCGCTCTCAACTGAACTTCTTACAAAGCTGTCTATCTGTTCATCTGTTTCTACTGCAGTGCCAGGCTGGATCTCTTCGCCGCGATATTCATCTAACGCAGGTTGATTGATGATCTCGCGAGTGAGGCGTACACAAGCACGGAATCCTTCAATATCATCTTGATGCGATAGATAGTTAAACTGAATGCTCGGCGCGACATGAGCATCGCTTGATACCACTTTAACGCTGCCGCGACTCTTAGGTTTGTTATGGCCAATATGCACTTGGAAACCATGACCAGCAAAGGCTTCTTTACCGTCATAACGCATTGCTGCTGGTAAGAAGTGATACTGAAGATCTGGCCATTCAAGTCCCGCTTTAGAGCGAATAAAGCCGCAAGACTCAAAGTGATTGGTTGCGCCAAGGCCTGACTTATTCAATATCCAGCGAGTACCAATAAACAACTTGTTCAGTGGATCAATCTTGCCGTTAAGTGATATTGGCTTTAGGCACTTAAATTGGAAGTAAAACTCAAGATGATCTTGTAAGTTCTCACCTACACCCGGCAGTTCGTGTACTTGCTCGATACCTGCTTTAGCAAGCGTACTCGCGGCGCCAACACCAGACAGTTGCAGAATATGTGGTGAGCCAATCGAACCGGCTGATAACACTACTTCTTTATTGGCTTTAACTTCAAGATGCTTGCCTTTGCGCTCAAAATGAACACCGACCGCTTTTTTAGCTTCACCCGCTTTGGTTTCAAACAACACTTTGTGTACTAGCGCATGAGTGATAACGGTGAGGTTGTTACGCTTCATTGCGGGTCTTAGGTAAGCATTAGATGTTGACCAACGCACACCATTTTTAATGGTCATATGCATCGGGCCAAAGCCCTCTTGCTGCGCGCCGTTGTAGTCTGCGGTGGCTAAATATCCAGCATCTACCCCTGCATCCACAAAAGCTTGATACAGTGGGTTTTTCATATTGTTGCCGTTATTAACCGCTAATGGGCCATCAACGCCACGGTAATCATCCTCACCAAAAGACCAGCTTTCCGCTTTTTTGAAGTAAGGCAGGCAATGGGCGTAATCCCAATCTTTGGCACCTGTTTGCTGCCATTCATCGAAATCTCGTGCATGACCGCGCACATAAACCATGCCGTTGATTGATGATGAACCGCCCAACACTTTACCGCGTGGGCAATGCATACGGCGATTATCAAGATGTGGCTCAGCTTCCGTTTCAAACTGCCACGCATATTTAGCGGTATTCATCGGGATAGACAGCGCCGTTGGCATCTGGATAAAGATGCTCTTATCGCTGCCGCCGGTTTCAAGCAACAACACCTTGTTACTGGCGTCGGCCGATAAACGGTTGGCTAGCACGCAGCCTGCACTGCCAGCACCAACGATAATATAGTCGTATGTTTCGTTCATAGATTGAGTCATATCAGCGCCTTAAAATGGACTTTCAAGAGGCTGCATACCAACGTATACGGCTTTGATTTGGGTATAAGCTTTCAGTGTTTCACTGCCATTTTCACGGCCAACACCTGACATTTTATAACCGCCCACAGGCATTTCTGCTGGGGATGCACCATAAGCATTGATCCAGCAAATACCGGCCTGCATTTGATGAATGACACGATGAGCGCGGGTAATGTCTTGGGTAAATACGCCAGCGGCTAAGCCTAAGCGAGTGCCATTTGCGCGGCGAATCACTTCATCTTCATCGGTAAAAGGCAGCACTGACATCACTGGGCCAAAGATCTCTTCTTTACTTAATGTCATTTCATCGGTGCACTGACCAAAAATAGTCGGAGCAACAAAGTAACCGTTAGGGCTGTTTTCTGGGGTAAGTGCGTGGCCGCCGATGAGTAGCTCAGCACCTTCACTCTTACCTATCTCAATATAGCCAAGCACCTTTTCTTGATGGGCTTTTGAGATCAGCGCGCCAAAGTTGGTCTCAGGATCCATTGGGTCGCCACAAATGATGTTGTCTTTGGTACGTTGCAACAGTTTTTCGATAAAGCGAGGGTAGATCTCTTGCTGCACAAATACTCGAGTGCCATTCGTACAGATTTCACCTTGAGTGTAAAAGTTACCTAGCATGGCAGCAGAAACCGCATTGTCGATGTCTGCGTCATTGAAGATAATCAGCGGTGATTTACCACCGAGCTCCATGGTGACTTGTTTAAGTGAGCTTGCCGCGGCAGCCATTACTTTTTTACCGGTACCGACTTCACCAGTGAATGAGACTTTAGCAATCTGGTCATTATTCGTTAGCCAAGCACCGACACGGCCATCGCCTTGAACGACGTTAAATACGCCATCGGGTAAGCCCGCTTCAGTCAATATTTCGGCAAGTTTTAGTGCGCCACGTGGGGTTTCTTCTGATGGTTTAAAGATCATCACATTACCGCAAGCTAACGCTGGCGCCGCTTTCCAGCAAGCTATCTGTAGTGGGTAGTTCCATGCGCCAATACCGGCGCAAATGCCGAGAGGCTCGCGGCGAGTGTAATAAAAATCATCGCCAACGGTCTGTTGATTGCCTTCGATACTAGGGGCTAGTCCGGCAAAGAACTCAATAGAGTCTGCACCAGTCACAACATCAACCACAGAGGCTTCTTGCCATGGCTTACCTGTATCTTGTACTTCAATAGCAGCAAGCTCGTCATTTCGTTCTCGAAGCAGGGCAACTGCTTTTAACAAAATGCGACTGCGCTCTATCGCGGTCATCTTTGACCAAGTGTTAAAACCGGCTTGTGCGCTTTTAATGACGGCTTGTTGGATCTTCTCATCGGCGACTTCAACTAAGTAGCTCACTTCTCCATTGGCTGGATTAATGACTTCAAAGGTTTCGCCCGTTTCATTGGAGAGCGCCTGCCCGTGGACGTAATTTGGGTAAACAACTAATGACATCGATTTGCTCCGTACTGCATGATAACGGCCTCGATAAAGGCTTTACATAAAATTTGGGCCTGTTCGAACTCTTTCTCTGGTGAGTGACTCATTGCACTACGTAACCAAAAACCATCAATCATTGCTGCGGTTTGTTTGGCTGCAGTGATTGCCTTATCCTTGGGGAGTAGTTTTTTGAAAGAGAACAAAAGGTTGCTGTATAAACGTTGGCTGTTGATATGTTGCAATCTAGCAAGCCCTTGCTCGTGCATGGCTTGTGACCAAAAGCTCAACCAGGTTTTTGTTACCGGTCGTGAGCGTTGTAGTTCGGTAAAGTTGGTTTCTACAATCGCCTGCAGTCTTTCAAGAGGCGACAGTTGATTACCTGCTGTTCGACTCAATAAAGCTTGTTTAAGCTGATCGAGTAGATATTTTTGCGTCGCTTCTATTAAACCTTGTTTACCGCCGAAGTAGTGACTAATAAGCCCTGATGATAATCCTGCCAAACCACTGATGGTATTGATGGTGGTATGGTGCAAACCATGATGCTCAACAGAGACCAATGTGGCGTCTATGAGCTGTTGCTGTCGAACAGTTTTCATTGGTGGGCGCGGCATAAAAAACAAGATCCTGAAGACGATTATTGTGAGTCATTTTGGTAGTTCAATTGTTAATTGAACGTTCAATTAATAACAACTCTAATGGTTAGAGCTGTAACTATCAACCTTTATTAAAGTTTGGGACTTGCATCACAGATTTAATTTGATGATTTATGCTTGGAGGCTGATTGTTGCAAGTGATTGTTTAATAACAAACAAAATGAGAGTCTGATAATTATCCAAAACAGATAAATCAGCAGAAAATAAAGTTTGAGCAAAAATTAGTTTCAACCGTAATCTTTCGCTTTAGATGCTTGTTAGTCATTTATCGCTATTGTAGCTAAGTGGTCATTAACGGGCGCAAACTTACTATTCGACCGCCGTTATTAGCCCGCGATAACACCATTGTGATTTCGGGCATCTGCATTGGCATATTTAGCCCGAGTTACGTGACGGAGTTCACGCTTGCTTTGTCCTAGATTGAGACTTTGCAGGCGATATCCGCCGTAAACGAACTGAGTTGTTCTCTTTTTTGCGGAAGTTAGCGGCTCTATCACACTCAAGGTGGGGTTCTACTCGTATAATTTTTTAGTTCTATTCGTATATTAGTTATATTGAGTAAACTCTGCATATTGGTAGCAGGATGAGTCAACACTAACCGATAGTGGTTAAGTCGATGCTTAAGTAGCACGCTTAAGTAGCACGCTTAAGCTGCTAAATTTTCATTAATGCATTCTTTATCTTCTTTTAACCCTAAACAGGGAGCTAAAGAATGAAACGTAGCGACTAACAGGATGATAGATTCAATGGTAAAAAAAATAATTCTAGACACAGATCCGGGTATTGATGATGTTATGGCGATCCTGTTCGCTGAGGCGCATCCGGAGATTGAGCTCAAAGCCATCACCACAATATATGGCAATGTGACCATCAAAGGCGCGACGCATAATGCGCTTTATCTAAAGCAGAAATATGGCTTTGCAGCTGATGTGGCCGAAGGTACTGGTAAGCCGTTGGTTAGGCCTCCTGTTGGCCCTACTGTTGCCGTACATGGTGAAAGCGGTTTCGGTGATGTTCAAGTGCCAGCCGAGGTTGAAGCTGAGGCTGACGCTCGACCAGCCTATCAATACATTATCGATGCGGTAACGGCAGAGCCCAATGAGATCACTATTGTAGCAATTGGCCCGTTAACGAATTTGGCCTTAGCGCTGCAAGCTGAGCCTAATATTGTTAATTTGGTCAAAGAAGTGGTCATCATGGGCGGCGCATTCGGCGTTAACGATCACCGTGGCAATGTGACTCCTTATGCGGAGGCCAATATTCATGACGATCCCCATGCGGCCGATATCGTGTTCGGTGCTTCATGGCCGGTGGTTATTATTGGACTGGATGTTACCGAGCAAAGCTTCTTCACCGCGGATTATCTCGATAAACTGCGTGATGATGCTGGCGAAGTGGGACAGTTTATCTGGGATGTCAGTCGCTTCTACCTTAAATTTTATAAAGAGAAGGTCGGTTTGGATGCTTGTCATGTCCACGACCCTTCAGCGATTGCCTATGTGATTAAACCAGAGTTGTTTACGCTCAGAGAAGGACCTGTTCGAGTGATCACGGAAGGACCCGCTGAAGGCATGACGGTACAAAAATTTGATGGTCGAATTTACATGCATGACGAATGGGAAACCCAACCACCACAACGTGTGGGTGTTGCGGTTAACGATACTGAGTTGCTAGAAATTTACCGAAAGAGCATTATCGACTACAGCCACAAAAAGGCGTAATGGGTTCAATCTAAGGCGCCCGAATATAGGCGGTTGAATTGAAATGGCTTTTATTAAGAGGACTTTTATTTAAGCCTCTAATAAAGCCAAAGAACAAAAAAGCGTAGTGCTAAACACTACGCTTTTTTCTTGCAAGCCGTTTACTGTTTGCTAACGGTCGCTATAGCCGCGCAGCCACTAAGCTAGCATCTGGCATATTGGCAGCACCTTCACGCTCAACAGCCAAGGATGCGTACGCGTTGGCGTATTTTGCGGCATTGAACAGAGTTTCGCCTTTTACAATTTGAGCAACGAGAGCGCCGTTAAAGGCATCTCCAGCACCTGTGGTATCAGTCACAACACATTTAATGGCTGCCACCTCTTTGAACTGCTCGTTTTCATACACAAGAACACCTTGAGAGCCACGGGTGATCACCACAGTATTAACCCCCATCTGATTAATTTTTTCTGCCGCCAGTTTCGCACTGCTGAGATCGGTAACCTCGATCCCCGTCATTAAAGAGGCTTCGGTCTCATTGGGGGTAATCACATCGACATACTTTAATAATGAAGGCGTGTCCTCATGGTAAGGCGCCGGGTTGAGTACCACTCTAACGCCATGGGTATGCGCTATCTGCATCGATTGTCTGATGGCGTCGATATTATTTTCGAGTTGAGTCAAAAACAGATTAGCGCTAACGATATGTTGTTCAGCCTGTAAGATCTCTGCTGGTGTTATTTCGGTGTTAGCACCTGAATGCACCGCAATCATATTTTCGCCGCTTGTTTCACAGACATAAATAAGCGCATTGCCTGTTGGGGATTTTTCAGATTCGACAATGATTGTCTTATCTATTCCTGTTGCGGCGAGATGCTCTTTGGCAAAGTGGCTGAATTGATCTTTGCCTATTTTGGTCATGAAGGTGACATTGGCTCCAGCTTTAGCCGCAGCATAGGCTTGATTGGCTCCCTTGCCGCCAGCGCCAATATTGTTGCTTAGCGCATGCAGGGTTTCACCCGGTTGTGGAAAACGCTCCAACGTGGCGACGATGTCGACATTAAAGGAACCGAGTATAAAAATATTATTTTTCATGTTGTTGACCCTATTTTCCATGAGGTTCTGAGTCATAAGACCTGATAACGTTTTGCTGGCAGTTAACTGAGACAGTAATCTATCCAGACAATATTTATCGGCATCGAAATTAGCAGAAATTTGAACACCACCATGCGTCCTTATCACTTGCTGTTCATTTTCGAGCTGCACCAGATCACAACGAATGGTCTTTGGCGTCACCTGAAGTAACTTGGCGAGTTGTGCATTTGATAAGGTTTTATGTTCACTGAGCAGTTTTAAGATAACAGTCAGTCTTTCATTTCGGCTTAGTTTGTTCATAGGGTCGAATATACGCGCAGAGTATTGTTGAGGTTGTGATTAAGATAAAAGCTTAGCATGGTAAACGCACCAATTGGTTTGTTTTTTTAGGGAGGGTCCTAATATCCCTTTGGTGTAGTTTGCATATTTGCTACTCGGCCAGTAATTTAAACTATTAGAGATGCGGCCTTGCGGCCGAGAATGTCGTGGCGCTTCGCCCACCCCCGAGCTTTACAGCGATAGCAATCAAACTTCGTTTGATAAAGGTCGTGAGCTTCCAGCTCACACTCGGCCAAAAGGGGATCAACAGCAATCCCCTCTTGGATCACCCCTGCCGCCCCGACGAAGTTACATGCGTTGAGTACAGACCTCATACTTATTCGAAATAGCCTAACGCTTCCGATGGGACATCCTGTCCCGCGAAAGCTATGCCCACATCCGTGTGGGCATTACGGCTCTTTCTTCAACGTACTTCGGCAACTTCGATGGGGAATGAGTGTTTTCTGTTAGTTTTGTGCCACGTTGGTTTTTACGTTTTTAAATTAAGAACTCAAATGCTGAGAGTTTACGCTTTTATAACCCAGTGTAGATGCGGCTGAGGCCTTCGGTTTCAGGGATGAAACCGCAGAGCGGCCATGGATGGCGAAAAGCGTGCCTCAGTAGCGCCTGCACATGCGCTGACCGCAGGTCATTGGAACCACTAAAGATACGGCCTTACGGCCGAGGTGAGTCGTGGCGCTTCGCCCACACCCGAGCCAAGGGGCAAAGCGCTTGATTTCATAAGAGTCAATCCCTCAGCGCCCCGGCGAAATTGTCTTCCTTATGCTTATGGATAAATAGCTAACGCTTCCGATGGGGCATCTGATGTAAATGGACTTACGAATGTCGTGGTGGCATGGATGCCAAGGAACGACCTGCCCCGCGAAAGCTAGCCAGACATCAATGTTTGGACTTACGCGACTCTGGTTTATAAAGAGTTTCCAACGCATTTCGGCAACTTCGATGGGGAACTGGTTTTATTTGTTAGTAAAGAAGGTTGTCTTTAAATTTGTATTTTTAAATGTTGAAACACAAATGCTGAGAGTGTGCGCTTTTCTAATCCAGTGTAGATGCGGCTGAGGCCTTTGATGGCATGGATGCCATCGTTGAGCTTACATGGACGTACTTGCAGCGAGCCTCAGTTGCGTCTGCACATGCGCTGACCGCAGGTCATTGGAACCACTAAAGATACGGCCTTACGGCCGAGGTGAGTCGTGGCGCTTCGCCCACCCCCGAGCTTTACAGTGACAGCATTCAAACTTCGTTTGATAAAGGTCGTGAGCTTCCAGCTCACACTCGGCCAAGAGGGGATCAACAGCAATCCCCTCTTGGATCACCCGTGCCCCGCGAAAGCTAGCCAGACATCCATGTCTGGACTTACGCGATTTATTCCAACGCATTTCGGCAACTTCGATGGGGAATTGGTGTTTTCTATTCGTTATATGGAGTGGTTACTTTGGTGCTCTTAATTGAAAGCACAAGAGTCGGGGTCTTGAGCTTTCCAACCCAGTGTAGATGCGGCTGAGGCGTTCGAAAACAGGGACGTTTTCGTTGAGCTCACATGGACGTGCTTGCAGCGAGTCTCAGTTGCGCCTGCACATACCCTGACCGCAGGTCATTGGAGCCATTAGATATAACTGGGTACTCAGCATTGAATAATACACAAAGATCACTAGTGGTCACTAGAACTCGTAAACGAGTGGGCTCTTCTCCTGCCAAAACCATTTATATACAGGGTGGTGAGTGAGAAAATAAGTTTTTGCAACAATAGTTTAGCAATGATACCGTTGAACAAATTAAGCGTTTAGCTAAGTACGTTAGCGAGCTGCTAATGAATAAGTGTTAGCCGAATATCTGGCTAGGATAATTTCTAAATGGGCGTTAAAGAGTTTGTAGCTGAAACATTAAAGCAAGGAACCGATACTGTGAGTAGGGTTTGGTTTGCTGCGCCTCTACAGTTGAAATAATTCGTCTAATGATGTCAATTTAGTCCCTGATTGGGGCGTTATACATATGAGGAATACTGTGGAATCTAGTGACCTGTTAGCTTTGATACTTAGTGGTATTAGTGCTTTGTTTATCAGTGTGTACTACATGAACAAGAAGCAATCTGTTTGCTGTGAGTGTGACGAGGTGATAAGCCATAGAAAGCAAAACAGCTACTACCTTGAAAAAGGTGGTGAAAAGCTCGCTTTATGTAAGAAGTGTTATAACAGCTCTACAAAACAAGCAGCATTGAAAGCTCAACATTGCTCATGTTGCAGCAAAGGCTTTACTACTCGTATGAAAATTTCGGAGTGGCAAGGTGAATATCAATCATATTTCTTGTGCGTGAAATGTGACAAGCTCATGTCAAAGAAGGTAGAAAGAAGATTCTTATTCAACGAGTTACTTCATCCCGACTTTATTCAGTTGCATTCAAACTATGAAAACATAGAATCCATGGTTTCTAGTTCAGGCATTTCCCTAAGCACGCAAGAGGAGCTGAGTTCAGAGGCTTGGAATACTTTTATTGCAACTAACACTTCATTCCTTAGCTGGCACGAAATGAAAATATGTGCAGAAACCTTAATGCTTAAAAGGCAAAGTGATCGAATAGTCATGGATTTGCGAGAATAGGTGGAATGGGAGAAGGCTTTACTCGTTTATTCTTATTAGTCGTTGCTAACGCTGAGCTTCTCCCTCTCTTTGTCCAAAATGAGTTCTCTATAGCTCATTCTATAGCTCATTCTATAGCGCAAAAAAAGCGCTCCTTGCGGAGCGCCAATCACAAACTTAAATCTTAGAACTCAACGCTTAATCTTCGAAGGTATTGAGAATGCCGAGTGCGGCATCTCGTCCTTCGGCTATCGCGGTAACGACTAAATCAGAACCTCGGACCATATCGCCTCCAGCAAAGACTTTAGGGTTGCTGGTTTGGAATGGGTTGTCGGCGACTTTCGGCGCTTTGACTAAACCCCAGTCATTAAGCTCAATATCAAAATCAGCTAACCATTTTGCCGGGCTTGGTTGGAAACCAAAGGCGATAATGATGGCGTCAGCTTCAAGGACTTGTTCACTGCCCTCAATTGGCACTGGGCGACGGCGACCACTGGCATCGGGCTCACCGAGCTCGGTTTCAATGCACTCGATACCCACCACTTTGCCATCGACGGTTTTAATTTCACTGGGCTGGCGGTTAAACAAAAATTCAACGCCTTCTTCACGCGCATTTTTAACCTCACGGCGTGAACCTGGCATGTTTTCTTCATCACGGCGATAGGCACAAGTGACTGTCGTTGCCCCTTGTCGCACTGCGGTGCGGACACAATCCATTGCGGTATCACCACCACCGAGTACCACAACGCGCTTACCTTTAAGGCTTAGATAAGGGTTATCGATACACTCAGTGCCCATCACGTTATGGGTGTTACCGATAAGGTACGGCAGCGCTTGATGAACACCTTGGGCATCTTCACCCACAAGGTTAGCTTTCATCGCAGTATAGGTGCCCATGCCGAGGAAAACCGCGTCGTAGTTTTCAATCAACTCTTTAAAGTCGATATCTTTGCCGACAGTAACACCGAGCTTAAACTCGATGCCCATGCCCTCAAGCACGTTACGGCGAACTTGCATCACCTCTTTGTCGAGCTTGAACGAGGGAATGCCATAAGTGAGTAGGCCGCCAATCTGTACGTTTTTATCATAAACGATGGCTTGCACACCGTTACGGGCGAGTATGTCGGCGCAACCTAGTCCCGCAGGGCCCGCACCAATAATGGCGACGCGCTCTTTACGTGGAGTGACTTTTGACAAATCAGGGCGCCATCCCTGAGATATTGCGGTATCGGTAATGTACTTTTCTACATTACCGATTGTAACAGCTCCGAACTCTTCGTTAAGCGTACAGGCACCTTCACAAAGCCTATCTTGTGGGCAAACACGGCCACAAACCTCCGGTAGAGTATTGGTTTCGTGCACCAAGTCAGCCGCTTCCATAATACGGCCCTGTTTTGCTAACTCCAGCCAATTAGGAATGTAGTTATGCAGTGGGCATTTCCATTCACAATAGGGGTTACCGCAGTCGAGACAGCGGTCAGATTGCTCTACTACCTGTTGTTTAGCAAAAGGTTGATAAATCTCTATAAACTGCGTAGCACGTTGTTTGGCAGCGTGTTTAGTGGGGTCTTTACGCCCAACTTCAATAAACTGAAAATCATTGCTCATTTTTATTTACCCCGCTCTGACTGCTAGTGCAGGTTCTGATGGCTCTAATTTTAACAGATCGCTTAGCTCAACATTTTTTGGTTTGACCAAAATAAAACAATCTATCCAGTTTTCAAAATCACTTAAGATCATCTTGGCATGTTCGCTGTTGGTTTCTTTAACATGCTGCTCGATCAACTCGCGTAAATGTTGTTGCTGAATAGCGGACTCTACTTTGTGAGTGTCGACCATCTCAGTATTGACGCGGCGATTAAAGCGGCCAAACTGATCAAATACATAAGCAAAGCCGCCCGTCATGCCCGCACCAAAGTTAACGCCTGTACAGCCTAGTACCACAACGATGCCACCGGTCATATATTCACAACCGTTATCACCTAAGCCTTCAACTACGGCAATTGCGCCGGAGTTACGCACCGCGAAACGCTCGCCAGCCTGACCCGAGGCAAACAATTTACCGCCCGATGCGCCATACAAACAGGTGTTACCTAAAATGGTAGAACGCTCTGATTTGAATGGACTGCCTAAAGGTGGATAAACACAAATTTTACCGCCTGACATGCCTTTGCCGACGTAATCGTTAGCGTCGCCACACAGCATTAGCTCGAGGCCTGGAGCATTCCACACGCCAAAGCTTTGGCCAGCACTGCCATTAAACTTCAACATAATGGGAGATTTAGCCCCATCGCGACCCATATGGGTTGCTATATAACCTGAAAGGCTGGCGCCCACTGAGCGATCGGTATTGTTGATGTTGAACATCTCACAAATAGATTCACCCGCGAGTACAGCCTCTTTGCAATCTTCAACTAGGCGTTTATTTAACGTGCCTGGATCTGATGGTGGATTGGTTTCGCGCCATGTGACTGCCGATGCAGCTGGCACTTCAGGGCGATACAGAATTGGGGTTAGATCTAAACCTTGTTGCTTAGCAGTTTCGCCCTCTAATGCCGCTAACCAATCGCTACGGCCAACGAGCTGTTCAAATTCGGTGACACCTAAGTCCGCCATGTACTCGCGGATCTCTTGGGCGACAAACTCAAAGTAAGTCATTACGCGCTCTGGTAAGCCGTGGTAATGCTCATTACGTAGCTGTTTGTTTTGCGTCGCAACGCCGGTTGCACAGTTATTGAGGTGGCAAATACGCAGGTATTTACAACCGAGTGCAATCATAGGCACGGTACCAAAACCAAAGCTTTCAGCGCCGAGCAGCGCAGCTTTGATGACGTCTTTACCGGTTTTTAAACCGCCATCCACTTGCAAGCGAATTTTATGACGTAGGCCGTTGGTCACTAGCGACTGATGCACTTCAGCAAGTCCCAGTTCCCATGGACTGCCAGCATACTTTACCGAGGTAATAGGGCTAGCCCCTGTGCCGCCGTCATAACCCGATATGGTGATCATATCGGCGTAGGCTTTAGCCACGCCAGTGGCGATGGTGCCGACGCCGGGTTCTGAAACCAGTTTGACTGAGACCAAGGCCTTAGGGTTTATCTGCTTTAGATCAAAAATCAGCTGCGCTAAATCTTCAATAGAGTAGATATCGTGATGTGGCGGCGGTGAAATTAGCGTGACACCGGGGCGCGCATTACGCAGCGCGGCAATTTCAACGCTGACTTTATCGCCAGGGAGCTGTCCACCCTCACCAGGCTTAGCGCCTTGGGCTATTTTAATTTGTAATACTTCAGCATTGACGAGGTAATGTGCGGTTACACCAAAACGCCCTGAGGCAACCTGTTTAATGGCTGAGTTACCTTCAGTGTTAAAGCGGCGTGGATCTTCTCCGCCTTCACCCGAGTTGGAGCGACCGCCAAGGCGGTTCATTGCTACGGCTAATGCTTCATGAGCTTCAGGGCTGAGTGCGCCGATACTCATCGCTGCGCTGTCAAAGCGAGTGAATAGTGTTTTAGCGGCTTCCACTGTTGAGACATCAACGGGGGCAAGCTCACCCTTTACTTCAATCAAGTCTCTTAGTGTCGCAATCGGGCGGTTATCTACCAGCTCGGTAAAGCGTTTGTAGTTGCCGTAATCTTGATCGCGAAGACTGGCTTGTAGGGTATTGACCACATCAGGGTTAAAGCAATGGTATTCACCACCTTCAACATATTTTAGCAATCCACCTTGTGGTAGTGCTTGGTGAGCTCTGAAGGCGTTCTTGTGTAGCAGTTGTTGATCTTGTTCAATCAACTTGAAACTCGCCCCTTGAATACGGCTAATCACACCGTTGAAGCACAGTTCGACCACTTCATCAGCCAAGCCAACGGCTTCAAACTGTTGACTACAACGATAAGAGGCGACGGTACTAATGCCCATCTTAGACATTATTTTACGCAGACCTTTGTCTATGCCGAGACGGAAGTTGAGCATTAGGTCGCGAGTGTTTTCAACGCCGTTACGTTTAGCTAAATCTGAAATGCACTCATACACCAAGTAGGGGTAGATCGCGGTGGCACCAAAGCCAATTAATACCGCGAAATGATGTGGATCGCGGGCCGATGCGGTTTCAACAATAATGTTGGTGTCGCAGCGCAGGCTCTTGTTCACTAAAATTTGCTGCACGGCGCCAACAGCCATCGCTGCGGGGATCACCTGCTTTGACTTCGCGGTGGCTCGATCTGACAGGATAAGCAGTGTGGTGCCTGTTCTAGCCAAGCGCTCGGCTTCATCACAGATCCGCTTAACCGCGGCTTCAAGACCTTCGCTCAAGTCGTAATTCAAATCGATAGTGTTTGCGCGATAGTAAGTACTATCTAATGCCATTAGCTGACTAAAATCGCTAAAAAGCAGTACTGGTGAATTGAACATCACGCGATATGCATGTCCGGTGGTTTCATTAAACAGGTTTTGCTCACGACCGGCGCAGGTAGTGAGTGACATAACGTGTTTTTCGCGCAGTGGATCGATAGGGGGGTTAGTCACCTGAGCAAATTTTTGACGGAAGTAGTCATAGATTGTGCGTGACTTTTTAGACAGCACAGCCATAGGCGTGTCGTCGCCCATAGAGCCCGTTGCTTCTTCGCCTTTTTTCGCCAGAACCCAAATGACCTGCTCTAACTCTTCACGTGAGTAACCAAACTGCTTTTGATATTGCAGTAGTTGGTCATCTGAGTATTCTCGTGAGCCTTGCTCGTTAGGGCCAAAATCTTCCGCTGGTTTTAACACTTTACTGTTTTTAGCCATCCACTCTTTGTATGGATGACGACGCTTAAGGTCGTTATCAATCTCAAACGAAGAGTAAAGTTTACCATTCAAGGTATCTAGCACCAGCAGCTCGCCAGGTCCGACGCGACCTTTCTCAATCACTTCATCTGGGGCGTAGTCCCAAATACCGACTTCTGAGGCCAGCGTTAAAATACGATCTTTAGTGATGACATAACGCGATGGTCGCAAACCGTTACGGTCGACCGCGCAAGCCGCATGACGACCATTGGTCATGACGATGCCCGCTGGGCCATCCCAAGGTTCCATGTGCATGGAGTTAAAGTCATAGAATGCTTTTAATTCTGCATCCATCTCTGGATTACTTTGCCACGCTGGTGGAATAAGCAAGCGCATTGCTCGGTACAAGTCCATGCCGCCGGCTAGCAACATCTCTAACATGTTATCTAATGATGACGAATCTGAGCCTGTTTCATTGACGAACGGCGCAGCTTGCTGCAAGTCGGGCAGCAGCGGGGCGTGAAACTTATAGGCACGGGCTCGTGCCCACTGCCGATTACCGGTAATGGTATTGATCTCGCCATTGTGGGCTAAATATCTAAAAGGTTGCGCCAGTGGCCACTTTGGCGATGTGTTGGTAGAGAAGCGCTGGTGGAATAAACAGATAGCGCTTTGCAGGCGTATATCGGCTAAGTCGCTATAAAATGATGGCAGATCTGCAGGCATCATCAAGCCTTTATAGACGATGACTTGCCCCGATAGACTGGCAATATAGAAATCTTTATCGTGGCTTAGTTGCTGCTCTACACGGCGTCTTGCCATATAGAGACGACGCTCTAAGTCTTTTTCGCGCCAGCCAATAGGCGCGTTAATGAGTACCTGAACAATTTGCGGCTGACTTGCTTTGCCGATAGGGCCCAATACATCAGGGTTAACTGGCACATCTCGCCAGCCAGCCACACTTAAGGTTTCTTTCTGTAGCTCTTGTTCTATTAGATGCTTGGTTTGTGATGCCAGCTCTTCATCTTGGCTAAGAAAAAGCATACCCACAGCAAAACGACGGCTTAAATGCCAATCATTTTCTGCTGCAATTGCTTTAAAAAATTCCGTCGGCAGTTGCATTAATAACCCGCAACCATCACCAGTGCGCCCATCTGCGGCAATACCACCACGGTGCTTCATGCGGTCCAATCCGTGAATTGCGGTACGTACTATACGGTGACTCGCTTCACCGTCCATTTGAGCTATAAGCCCAAAACCACAATTGTCCCGTTCAAAACTTGGATGATATAAGCTCATTTGTACACTCCCTAACTTCAACCGATACTACTCGGGAGATAAAGCAAAAAATATCTATAGATATTCACCCGAATCAATCAAATTAACCCTAAGCGCTCTAAAGGTCAAACCAAATTATTGCATAATATCTATACGAGTCTAACTATTTAATACGCTCGTTTAACTTGGTTTACCTTTACGTAAACTGTAAAATGCTCCGTATAACCTTATGAATAAAAAGAATTTTAAATTGTGCGCTTATTGGGCTTTACGTATTTGCAACAAGTTTGGCGATTGTAACCTATTTGAGGAAAGTGATTTTTATTGCAAATACAGTGAAATGATAATCACTTTGGGGTCTGACTATTTATGCATAAGCTGATGTTGTTTCTCAGTTAATGTGTACAGCATAAAGATTGCAATGAAATTACGGTTATTTGAGCTAGCGCTAATAAATGAATTGAGGAAATGAATAGAATGACGCAAATTTTTAGGTTAGGTGATTTACTTTGGGCTTGGATAGTTACGTTAATACGTTTGGCAGTGTATGTAAGCAGCGATATGGAGAGCGGATCCGTAAGCTGACAATTGATGCAAAATTTACCTGTCCAAACCGAGACGGCACACTTGGCAAAGGTGGATGCACTTACTGCAACGTGGCCTCATTTAGCCATGAGCATAAAACTGAGTTGTCGATACAAGCTCAGTTAAGCCAAGGCCGTGAGAGGTTATCAACCAAACCTTCGAAATATATTGCTTACTTTCAGGCGTACACCAGTACTTATGACGAGTATTTAGTGTTAAAGCAGAAATACGATGAAGCGATACAAGACAGTGATATTGTCGGTTTATGTGTCGGCACGCGCCCTGATTGTGTGCCTGATGAAGTGATAACGTTATTGGCTGATTATCAGCAGCAAGGGCTAGATGTTTGGCTAGAGCTGGGTTTGCAAACGGCCAATAATAGAACCTTAAAGAAGATCAATCGCGGCCATGATTTTGAGGTTTATGCTGATACGGTAAAGCGTGCCCGAGCAAAAGGCATTAAAGTCTGTACACACTTGATTTTGGGTTTACCTGGAGAAGGGCATTCTGACTACCTCACTACGTTAGATAAAGTGTTAGAAGTTGGTGTTGATGGCTTGAAGCTACACCCTTTGCATATTGTAGAAGGTAGCACCATGGCTAAAGCTTGGCGGAATGACAAAATGGAGTTGTTAGCCATAGAGGATTATGCCTACAGTGTGGGAGAGTTAATCCGTCGTACTCCTAAAGACATTATCTTTCATCGAGTGACAGCCTATGCTAAAAAACCTATGCTTTTAGCACCTGATTGGTGTGCTTTTCGCTGGGATGGTTTAGTGGCTATTGTTGATGATTTAAAAGCCAAAGGTGCGCAAGGTAGTCATTTAGCAATCTCTTAACTGTCTATGGCGTAAGCGATTTGTAATGCATATTAAATACCGCTTGGTAAAAATCACTATATTTAGCGAATGGTGATGTTTTTTGATTAATCAAAGGTTAATAGAAGGTTAAATAACCAACGAATTTAACTACATATGACACTAGTTGTTGCACCTATCATTTTAGCGGGTATTATGTGGTAAAATCGTCTTTTAAATACACGGCAATCATTTTGAGAGGTGCCTAGATGGCAGCAGCTGAATTAGAATCAATCTTGGATCTTAATACACTGGAGCAGTACTGCAGTGCAATTGGCGCAGGTACGCTACTTAAAAGTGTCGTATTGTTTGAGCAGCTAATGCCTGAATATATTGGCAATCTAGTTAACGCTTATGAAGCGAAAGATAAAGACACATTGTGCAGTGAAGCTCATAAGTTTAAGGGAGCTGCTGGCTCTGTTGGCTTAAAGCGTATTCAACAGTTTGCACAGTTATTACAACACGGTGAAGAAGCAGCATGGGAGAATGAACATTCGGTTTGGCTAAACGAAATTGTTAACCATGGTTCTAACGACCTCCAAGAATTAAAGCAGTATCTTGAATCTAAAGCATAAGCTTTGATCCAAATATTGAGATGGCGCTGTTTAGGTAACTAAACAGCGCCATTTTTTTAAACGCATTATGCTGCTCATTCTATTTGGTAAAACAGTTTGCGTTGCTTCACACTCTGTTGGCGTTTTTAAAGTGAAGGCTCGGTAAAGTGTGGTAGAGTTAAATAGAACCTTTCGATAAATAACGTCATTGGTAATCTGCTTTATGAAACATCTTCCGAGTTTGAAAAATCTGTTTTATTTGGTCAATTTACATCAAGAACAAAATTTTAATCGCGCTGCTAAAATTTGTCATGTTAGCCAGTCTACGCTCTCAAGTGGGATCCAAAACCTTGAAGAGCAATTAGGGCATCAACTTATTGAGCGTGACCATAAATCATTTATCTTCACCGCGATTGGTGAAGAGGTTGTACTACGTTCACGCAAATTACTAACGGATGTTGATGATTTAGTCGAACTGGTTAAGCATCAAGGTGAGCCCATGACCGGCGAAATTCGCTTAGGTTGTATTCCCACTATTGCACCGTTTCTGTTAAGCAGAGTTGTCCAGCATTGCAAAGAAACCTACCCGAATCTAACCCTTTTTTTAAAAGAGGATACAACCGATAGGCTGGTTGACGCATTAGGTAAAGGTGAACTGGATCTGTTGCTACTGGCGTTACCGGTGGATACTAGCGGTTACCATAGTATGAAAGTGGGTATTGACCCATTCAAAATGGTGGTGCATACCGATCTTTCTGACGAGATCCATGAGCCTATTGATTATCAAGACTTACCTGATGAGAGTATCTTCTTATTGCAGGCTGAACATTGCATTACCGGCCATGCCATTAGTGCATGTCAGTTAGGTGAGAGTACTAAAATCAACCCATTTGCGGCAACAAGTTTGCATACGTTAGTGCAGATGGTGAATTGCAAGCTAGGGACCACATTTTTACCGCAAATGGCGATAGATGCAGGGATCTTAAGCAATACTGATTTAATCACGATGGCACCACCGGGTGAAACACCTTATAGGGATATTGGCCTTGTTTGGCGTCAGACATCAAGCCGCATTCTAACTTTTAGAACCTTAGGCTTAGAGATCCAAAAGTTGCTTGAATAAGCTTAATAAAGACCTTTAATATTGATAGTCGCAGTTTACCTCTGAGCGAGACTGCAAGTTCACACCAAGCCGATATAGATATATCGGCTTTTTTATGCCGGATTTTTAGGGGTAACACCAAACACTTCAATAGAGTGCTGTTTTCCTTTTAGCTTAATAGGCCCAAGGTTGTTGAGGTTATATTGGGTTTCGCCATAGTCGAGACGAGACTTTAACGAACCAGAGATCAACATTCTTTGGCCGAGAGGGTTACATTGATCTTGTAGCCTTGCCAAGGTATTGAGTACATCACTAAAGAAGCTAATCTCTTGTTTTTGAACACCAACGACAGCTGCCACAACTTGGCCACAATGCGCTGCGGCTTTAAACTTGGGCACAAAACCGTATTGCTCTTCAAAATAGCGTCTTTGCCAGCTAAGTTGCTGCGAAAATTCATGATAGATATTAAAACAGCGATCTTGTTTAATCCCATCTTTAAGTGGCCAATGGATAAGCACTGCATCTCCCATATAACGGTAGATCTCGGCTTCGTTGTTGGTCACCGTATCCGCTAACAGGCTAAAGCTATCTTGGATCAAACGGCTAAAGCGGTAATCGCCTAGTGATTCAGCATGAGTGGTAGAAGCGACCATATCCAGATAAAGAAACAGCCGTTGCTCATATCGTGGCTTATGGTATTTGCCTAGGCCAATATTTAATAACACTCGCGGCCCCACAAGTAGTGCCATTTGTTCGATAAAGGCAAGTCCCACTCTGACCACAACTAGGTAAACGATAAGTGCTTGGAAAGCGGGACTATAAAGAATGTGTGCCGTGAGCATTTGTCGTAGGGTTGTCATGTGGTTTTCAATTGCCCACATGTTGAGATACTGAGTGATATAAGCGAGCGTGGTTGCTCCTAACAGTAGAAACAGCCCTTTAAAGAGAACGGAGAAGACATAGGGTAAGCGGTTTATGGCACTAAAGTTAGCAATGAGGTTAGACATCCAGTGCAGGCTGCCGAAAATAATCCCCATGTAAATTGAAAGCGTGGCTAAATCAGCAGAACCAATGGCCCACTGAGGAAGTTCAGGCGTCTGCGCGTATCTGAAAAATACGAAAGCCGCCATGGCTACAGTCCAACCGAAAATAGCGAAAGCTAATTTCTTCGCTTGTATACGTGCTCTCACTGTATAAGGGGTATCCAACTGCTACTGTTTTTACGAGGCGCTAGTCTATAGAACATCACCTTACTATTTCCAGTAGTATTTGTGATCTAAGTCAAATGAATGTGAGTTTTGGGTTGGAATTCACTCAAATAAGCCCAGAAAGGACATTTTGAGTGAATTGTGTCTTCAAATAAAAGCCGCGAGGGTTAGTTTTCGACACTGCTCCAGTGTGGTCAATACTTTGGGTTAGCACTTGGCTATTGGCTGCTTTTGGGCGTAATTGTAGAACTTCACCATGGCGAGCGGTGATAGTTTCGACTTTTCCCATGGCGATGAGCTCCATTATTTCTTCCCAATCTTGCTTCAATAATGCCGTTTCTTCGACGGAAGGACGCCACAATATGGGGGAACCTATTTGACGCTCTGCAAGTGGGATATCTCGAGCGCCTTGAACAGGGATCCACAGTACACATTGCAATTTATGGCAAACGACGCTGTTCTCCCAAGTTAGCCCGAGAATATTCGTCAGCGGCGCAACGGTAACGTAAGTGGTTTCGAGTACTTTACCCACTTGGTTAACGGGGATAGTTTTCAACTCTACCCCTAAGTGAACAAAATCGGGTTCGGGTCTTGAGCCTGCAAGGGCGCCAAGTTCCAATTCAATTAACTGGCCAACCCAGCCTTTGTGGCGTTTTAGATCTTTGGGAGATTCCACTTGATGGTAGTTTGCCAGTTGTCCTAGCGTAAGGCCTGCCATTGCTTCAGCGCGTGACATAAGCTCTTCAAGTGTACTTGGTGGTTGAGTTGATTTTTTCATAGCAAAGATTTTACTGCAGTTTTGCTATATAGCAAGCATGGTTGAAATTTAAGCTGAAATCTAAATTCAAATAATCCCAATTAATATATATACATAAGTTATTGAATATAATCATTTAAAGTGATTGTTGGCTTTAAGCTTAATACGCGTTGTTCAACTTACTCCAGTGCTTTCCCTATTTTTCCAACATAGTTATCCACAGTTTTATTGGATAACTTCCGTTTCCCTCACGACTACTGCAATGAATGTGATCTGTCAATGCTATTTAAAGGCGATTATTTGCTTTTTTATGACTCTATATACTTGCACTTGTGAATAACATCATTATCCCAGCTATCTGTTTTTAGATTTTAAATTAGCTGGTTAAATAACGTACAGTTAAGGCTTGCTTAAGATTGGCAGATGTCTTTTTGCGTATTAAGCTGTTGTTTTAATAGGTTAATTAAGGTGGCTCAAATCGATGCTTTGTTTTGTTATCTCATGCTGATAGTGAAGTTATTTGGACTTCTAGAGAGTTTCCAACAGAGATATCCACAGATTTTGTGGATATAATTGCATTTATAGGTTTGCTCCTGTTGATAAGGTTTGAGTTTGCTTAGATTTATCCAACAAATATGCGGAACAGATATTTGCTGCAACGCGAGCTTTGTGAAACAATCAATTCATTAATAGTTAATAGTTTGGAGTCCATGTGATTGATAGTGACGGCTTTCGCGCAAATGTGGGCATCATTATCTGTAATCGCTCTGGGCAGGTTATGTGGGCTAGAAGATTTGGCCAACATTCCTGGCAATTTCCTCAAGGTGGCGTTGACGAAGGTGAGTCAGCAGAAGAAGCCATGTATCGTGAGTTATACGAAGAAGTAGGATTAAAGCCAGAACATGTGCAAATCCTAACCTCTACGCGATCTTGGTTACGCTATAGACTCCCGAAGCGATTGATCAGACAAGATAGTAAACCCGTTTGTATCGGGCAAAAACAAAAATGGTTTTTATTACAGTTAAAAAGTGCTGAAAGTGCCATTAATTTAAACGCCTGTGGCCATCCTGAATTCGATGATTGGCGTTGGGTCAGTTATTGGTACCCTGTTAGGCAAGTGGTTTCATTTAAACGCGATGTTTATCGAAAAGTCATGAAAGAGTTTGCGCCGACAACACTGCCTTTGCAGATTAAAGAGTCGAACCATAAAAGAAGAGGTATGCGCAGAATTTAAAGGAGGTTTGCGTTAGTGCTAAAAACACTTAGGGATATAACACAAGTCGTTGCTTCAGCCAGAGATCTTGAATATGCGCTGGAGCAGCTTGTGCGGCAGACCAAACTGGCAATGGCAACGGAATGTTGCTCTGTCTATATATTGGAACAACAACAACTGGTCCTATCCGCAACAGACGGGCTTGAGCCCGATGCCGTTAATCGCGTTAGTTTGCCACTGACTCAAGGGTTAGTCGGCTTGGTTGCACAGCGTGAGGAAGCGGTAAACCTTGCTGATGCGTCTGCTCACCCTCGATTTAAATTACTTCCTGAAGTATCTGAAGAAGCTTATAACGCATTTCTTGCAGTTCCCATTGTTTATCAAAAGTCCGTCATCGGCGTCATCGTTGTCCAGCAGACTCAAACTAGGCTATTTAGCGAGGGAGAAGAAGCCTTTTTAATGACGTTGGCAGCGCAGCTCGCCATGGCGATTAAAGGACTAAAGCGCAGGGCCGTGGTAAACCACACCGCACAGCAACCACTCTATTATGAAGGTAAATCAGCATCGAAAGGGATTGCGATTGCTAAAGCTTTGTTGCTTGGTGGGCAGATATCGTTTGATCTCTCAGAGGTTAAGATAACCGCGATTACTCAAGAAGAGGTTCGCCTTAAATTGGCAATGAGTCGCTGTAAGGATTTGCTTGCTAGCTTATCTCAACGTTTCGATAGAGAGAAAGATGAAGAAGCGGCTTCGATTTTTACCGCATTATTATTGTTACTAGAAAAAGCCAGTTTAGGTGGCGAGTACATTAAAGAGGTGCGGTTAGGCTGGAGTGCAGAAACGGCTATTTGTCGCGTATCTAAGCATTATATTGCCCACTTTAATAGCATGGAGGATCTCTATCTAAAAGAGCGTGCCAGTGACATTAAAGATATTGGACGACGTGTGCTGAGGCAGTTGATTGAGCCTGAGAAGATCATTCTTGAGCCCGATACGCCGGTTATTTTAATCGCTCGGGAAGCGAGTACAACCTTACTTGCTGAATTTCCTAGACGAAAACTGGCAGGGATTGTCACTGAACTTGGCGGCGTTAATTCCCATGCTGCAATATTAGCGCGTGCATTAGGCGTACCTGCCATCATCGGGGTTAATGGTATTTTAAACGCAGGGCTTGATAAGCGACAAGTGATTATTAACGCCAATAGAGGCCAGCTGCTGGTTGAGCCTTCTGCCACTATATTATCTGAATATAAAAGTCTAATAGCCGCTGAAAAAGCGCTGCAACGCCGATATGCCGCAGAATTACCCTTACCAACGGTGACGATTGATGGCTTAAGGGTTTACCTCTATATCAATAGTGGTTTAATTAGCAGTATTGATTCTGATACAGGCTGTGACTCTGATGGTATCGGTTTATACCGTACTGAAATTTTGTTCATGTTGAAGCAGTGTTTTCCTGGAGAGCAAGAACAGTTAGAGGTTTATCGCAAAGTGCTGACCGCAGCCAAAGGCAAACCTGTAGTCATGCGTACATTAGACGTGGGGGGTGATAAGCCGCTTGATTATTTCCCGATCGTTGAAGATAACCCGTTTCTCGGTTGGCGCGGAATAAGACTTAGTTTAGATCACCCTGAGTTGTTTTTAGTGCAGTTAAGGGCAATGCTACAAGCCGCAAGTGATACTGATCAGCTGCATGTTTTACTGCCAATGGTGAGTAATTTAGAGGAGATTGACTTAGCGTTAGTCTACTTTGAACAGGCGCATCAAGAGCTCACCACTGAGCTGGGTAGGGTGATATCTATGCCTAAGGTCGGTATCATGTTGGAGGTCCCTGTATTGCTTTATCAGTTAGATGAAGTTGCAAAACGGGTCGACTTTGTCTCTGTTGGTTCAAATGACTTAACGCAATACTTACTCGCGGTAGATCGTAATAACCCAAACGTGAATGCTCTTTTTGATAGCTATCATCCAGGGGTGCTTCGGGCACTTAAATTTGCACTTGAACGATGCAAAGCTAATCAGCTTTCCATCAGTGTCTGTGGTGAACTGGCAGGAGAGCCCATAGGGGCAATGTTGTTAGTTGCCATGGGGTACGATCAGCTAAGCATGAACCAGGCCAGTTTATCCAGGATCAATTATCTACTGCGCAGAGTCTCCAAACAGGAGCTCAGTGTGCTTTTAGAAGAAGCGCTGACGCTGACGTCTGGAGAGGAGGTAAAGTCGCTTGTCAGCGATTATTGTGAAGAAAAGGGCTTACTGGCTCTACTAAACTAATACCAATTGCATTGAGTCATTCGTCAATTGAAAAACGCCCACGCTTTTCAATTCAATGCGCATTGACGAAAGAATGGTTATTCGCTGATGAGCCAATGCAAAGCAGAAGTGGAATGCTTGAGCGCTTTCCACGGAATGAACAGATACTTAATACAATTGGTATGATTAGCTATTAACTAACTCAGCCTATTGCTTTAAGCTTGTGGCACAATCGAATATTTTAAGGGTATTAGCGTGGAAAGCTGGCTTTTTATATTTAGTATATGTCTTGTGCTTGGTGCTGTTATTGGCTTCATGGCGGGGTTATTAGGTATTGGTGGTGGGCTAATAGCGGTACCAGCGCTATTGCATATATTACCCAAAGTAGGGGTTCCAGCTGAACATCTGCCACATGTTGCGATAGCAACATCACTTGCTGCCATTATTCTTACATCACTGTCTTCTGCTCGTGCTCACCATAAACGCGAAAACATTCCTTGGCAGCTTTTTAGAACCATGCTTCCAGGATTTGTCCTTGGCGCGATCTGCTCAGGTTTTATTTCTGAATTGATTGCCGCAAATCTGTTACAGCAAATCTTTGCTGTTTTTGTCATGTTGATGGCAGTTCAAATGGCTTTCCCAATCAGACCGAACTCTAATCGTGCAATGCCTAGCACTACGGCTCTCTTTTTTGCTGCGGTAATGATAGCGCTCATCGCTGGATTGATGGGAATTGGTGGTGGTGTATTACTGATCCCATTCCTGACTTGGTGTGGGTTGCAGATGCGTTATGCTATTGGCTTTTCATCAGCAACAGGTTTGCTCATCGCACTCTTTGGTAGCATTGGCTATACATTAGCTGGCTGGAATGTTGCTTCATTACCAGAAGGGACGTTAGGCTTTATCTATCTCCCTGCCTTACTTGGTATTGTAACGACATCGATGTTAATTGCACCATTAGGTGCCAAGGCCGCGACCAATTGGCCAACCGCTAAGTTGAAAAAAATATTTGCAGTCTTTTTGGCCTTTGTTGGTTTAAAGCTGGTACTCACTTAATGCGACTCCAAAATGAGAGTCGCTTGTCATTGTAATCAAACCGACTTCAAATCGGTCTTTGTTTTATAGGTAAATTTTCATGAAACAGTATTTAGAACTTTGTCAAAGGATCATTGATGAAGGCACATGGGTTGAGAATAGTCGTACCGGTAAACGGTGTCTTACTGTGATCAATGCTGACTTGGTTTACCACGTAGATAAGAACGAATTCCCGTTAATTACCACACGAAAGAGTTTCTGGAAAGCAGCGATTGCGGAGATGCTGGGCTACATTCGTGGCTATAACAACGCGGCAGATTTTCGTAGTATTGGAGCCAAAACTTGGGATGCTAATGCTAACGATAATCAGGCGTGGCTTGATAACCCATACCGTAAAGGAACTGACGATATGGGACGGGTATACGGCGTCCAAGGTCGAAGTTGGAATAAACCTGACGGTGGCTCAATAGATCAATTGCGTAAGATAGTCGATAACTTGTCTAAAGGCATTGATGATAGAGGCGAGATACTCAGCTTTTATAATCCAGGCGAGTTTCATATGGGATGTTTAAGACCTTGTATGCACACGCATAATTTTTCATTACTGGGTGATACTTTGCATCTGACCAGCTTTCAACGCTCTTGTGATGTGCCGCTTGGGCTGAATTTTAATCAAGTACAAGTGTTTACACTCTTGGCGTTAATTGCGCAGATTACCGGTTTTAAAGC
This sequence comes from Shewanella sp. Choline-02u-19, assembly GCF_002836205.1. Taxonomy (NCBI): domain Bacteria; kingdom Pseudomonadati; phylum Pseudomonadota; class Gammaproteobacteria; order Alteromonadales; family Shewanellaceae; genus Shewanella; species Shewanella sp. Choline-02u-19. The sequence goes on along the minus strand of NZ_PJBE01000013.1, from coordinate 2,599,765 downwards.
GGGTACTGCTTATCACAAAATAGTAAATGCGCACATTTATGAAGATCAGTTAGAGCTGATGCAAAATGTGCAGTTAACGCGCAGTCCATTTGCATCACCGAAGTTATCTATTAACCCTGATATTAAGTCGTTAGAAGATTTGGAGACATGGGTAACAATGGCTGATTTTGAAGTGACAGGTTATGAGCATCACGAGGGTATCAAATACCCATTTTCTGTCTAATTCACGCTTTATTGACTCGCTTTGGTCGATATTTTCGAGGCGAGTCAGTTTGTAACACTGAATGTTTAGTCAGCATTTCAGCAGAAAAAGTTGTACTGCATAGATAGTTTACTCATTTCATCACTTTAAATGGCGTATTTTCAAAATAATATGCGTTAATTACTTCCTCATCTTTCATTATCTACTTTCCTAATTGATATTTAGTCATCTCAGGCTTACACTGGATACTTCGGATATTCCGATGTATTAAGCTGACGCAAACGAATATTCAGATCGTATGTAATCGGCTACACTCGTTACATTGAGATTTTATGGAGCGTAATATGGAACGGGCTATTAGGAATTTTTTAAGCCAAGAGTCAGCAGGCGGCATTCTTTTGATGATTGCTGTTGTGCTAGCAATGATTTTAGCAAACTCGCCTTTAGCGGGAATGTATCAGGGTTTTCTTGATACCGAGATGCAAGTGCGTGTCGGCAGTTTAGATATTGATAAAACATTAATTCACTGGATTAATGATGGCCTTATGGCGCTTTTCTTTATGCTTATTGGTTTAGAAGTGAAAAGAGAGCTGCTAGAAGGGGCATTATCGAGTCGAGCACAGGCTTCATTACCTACCTTTGCAGCAATCGGTGGCATGGTTTTCCCTGCCGCAGTATATCTCATCTTTAATTACTCTGACCCTATTACGCAAGTGGGTTGGGCTATTCCTGCTGCGACTGATATCGCTTTTGCATTGGGGATAATGGCGCTTTTAGGCAGTCGAGTTCCAGTTTCTTTAAAAGTGTTTTTGTTAGCGTTAGCCATTATCGATGATTTAGGCGTCGTTGTTATTATCGCACTGTTCTATAGCACTGACTTATCAACCATAAGTTTGTTGATTGCGGCTGCGGCAATTGTTGGTCTGGTAGGGCTTAACCGTAAGGGGATTACTGCGCTTGGTCCCTACGGTGTATTAGGCATGATTTTGTGGATCGCGGTGTTGAAATCTGGAGTGCATGCCACTTTAGCAGGTGTGATCATTGCTTTTTGTATTCCGCTGCGCGCTAAAGATGGTTCATCACCATCAGAAAGTTTAGAACATGGTTTACACCCGTGGAGTACATTCATCATCTTGCCAATCTTTGCTTTCGCTAACGCAGGCGTCGACTTAGGAGGTATGAGCTTAAGTTCATTGCTATCGCCAGTACCATTAGGGATCGCACTCGGTCTGCTTATCGGTAAGCCATTGGGTATTATGTTATTTAGTGTTCTTGCGGTAAAACTCAAGCTAGCTGTTTTGCCTGATGGCGTCGGTTGGAAGCAGATAATGCCGGTGGCAGTGATGTGTGGTATTGGTTTTACAATGTCTATGTTTATCTCCTCGCTTGCCTTTGTTGGTGAAGGGCAGATGTATGGTGATTATGCGAGACTGGGCATTCTGTTAGGTTCATTTGCCTCGGCAACAATAGGATACTTTTGGTTATCTAGCGTGTTGCCTAAGAAAGGAGAGAAAGCATGAGAATAGTCCTATTAACACTGGTATTAGCATTGGGTTTTAGCACTACTGCTTCAGCGTCACAAATTGATGCCTGCAATGAAGATATAAAAGATTTTCATTGCCAGAATTATCTTGAAGGTATCGTTGATGGTGCCCTTATGTTTAAAGGTGCGGCAGTTGGTGAGCGTTTGGAGTCCAATGATTATGAATCGCGCGCGCTCAAATATAGAGGTGGTAAACGTTTTCAAGAAGCAAACCGGACCTTCTGTCAAAACCGGATCCCTGATAGAGATGAGTTAGTCGCAGGACTGGCTGAAGCGTTTAGCGTCGGCAAGATTGAAAATACGGAAGATTTGTCAACGGCGATGTTTGGTCTTATGGACTGCCAACGTTTAAAGTAGCTCAATAGCATTATGGGGTGACTTTGTAGTCACCCCATTTGCGTATTAACAATGGCATTTTTATATGGCAAATCTTAACTATAACCATCTGTACTATTTTTGGATGATCCAAAAGCAAGGCTCTGTTGCGAAAGCCGCTGAGGCATTATGCTTAACACCGCAAACAGTGACAGGTCAGATCCGAGTGCTGGAGAGCAGCCTTAAAGGTAGCCTATTCAAGCGCGTAGGCAGGTCATTAGAGCCTACTGAACTTGGTGAACTGGTATTTCGTTACGCAGATAAAATGTTTAGCCTTAGCTATGAAATGCTCGATCTGCTGAACTATCAGAAAGACGACAACATACGGTTTGAAGTGGGGATTGCTGCAGCGCTGTCAAAAGCACTAACGAGCCGGGTACTATTGTCAGTGGTTCCTAGTGATGGTTCGATGCATTTAGCCTGTTACGAGGCTACGCATGAAAGCTTAATGGAGCGACTTAGGGCCCATAAGTTGGATATGATTTTATCTGATTGCGCGGGTGAAAGCCTTAAATATCCAGAGATACTCTCTAAACAGTTAGGGGAGTGTGGTATTGCTTTTTTCTCTGCTGAGACGCATTCAAAACCCTTTCCTGAGTGTTTAGAGCAAGGCAAGCTACTCATACCCAGTAGAGGGACCTCGTTAGGACAGCAACTCGTGCGCTGGTTTGATGAGAAAAATCTAAATATCAGCATATTAGGTGAGTTTGATGATGCGGCTATGATGAAAGCCTTTGGGTTTTTTAAGCAAGGCATATTCGTGGCGCCATCAATATACAAGCAAGATATTTTAGCCCATGGGATGACGCTGCTTGGCGAAACGACCGATATTAAAGAGGTGTATCACGTGATGTTTGCTGAACGCATGATCCAACACCCAGCGGTGAAGCGTTTATTGAGTACCGATTTTTCAGAACTCTTTGCCGGCAAAGATGTAAAAGTTCAGCAACTATAACCATCCTATTTTCCTAAAGGCCATTTGGGTATACACTAACGGCATTGTAAAAGAGTGGAGTAATAAACTTGTCAGAATCAATGCCAGAACCCATGAAAATAGCTAGAGTTAGATGGGCTTGTCGTAGAGGCATGTTAGAGCTAGATGTGTTGTTACAGCCTTTTGTTGAGCTGCATTATGAAGCGATGTCTAATGCTGACAAAGATATTTTTGTAAAGCTTTTAGAGTCTGAAGACCCAGAGCTTTTTGCGTGGTTTATGGGACATGAAATCTGTAAAGATCCTGAATTCGCTGAGATGATTATTAGAGTTCGTGGTCGCCCAGCAGCATAGTTTTTATCTTTCCAGTTCTTTCGGCCAACGACTCTCGTTGGTCGTTATTGCAAGTATCTGTTTAATTTCCTTCCTGATTTGGCCCTATGGTGAATCAATCACTTATCTTTTGAGCAAATCACTGCTATTTACCCTGTGTATCGCTTACTTTAGTTGGCAGTTTTGGCAATTAAAACACTGGTCTTGTCAGTTTGTATTATCAGCAGAAGGCAATGGCCGGCTTAATCAGCAGCAGTGTTTTGTGCTCAAAGGTAAACCTATAGTGACTCCGTTTGCGGTGATGTTTGATATCCAATGTGACACTAAGGTCAAGAGACTGGTGGTATGGGCTGATATGTTGAACGACACAAACTATCGCCATTTGTGTCGTCTGCTACTGCAATCTTACCAAAGCCAGATTAACTAGCACTTGTTACACTTTACTATTTGGGCTGCAATATAGTCGGTTTAGGTGACGGGTCTTTATTCGGATGATCAATGTTGTAGTGCAAGCCACGGCTCTCTTTTCGCTCCATTGCGCTGCGGATGATGAGTTCGGCAACTTGGACAAGATTACGTAACTCTAGCAGGTTATTACTGACTCTAAAGTTGCTGTAATACTCTTGGATCTCTTGTTGTAGCATGGCGCAACGTCTTAAGGCACGCTCTAAACGTTTATCAGAGCGAACGATACCAACATAATCCCACATAAATAGCCGGAGTTCATGCCAGTTATGCGCGATAACAACCTCTTCATCTGAATTTGATACTTGGCTTTCATCCCAAGCGGGAAGTGTTCCCGGCATGGGGATTTTTCCAAGCTGGCTTTCAATATCTTCAGCTGCAGCTCTGGCAAAAACAAGACATTCAAGTAATGAATTACTGGCAAGACGATTGGCCCCGTGTAGCCCGGTATAGGCGACTTCGCCGATGGCATATAAACCATTTAAATCTGTCTGACCGTGTAAATCAGTCATAACGCCACCGCAGGTATAGTGCGCGGCAGGCACGACAGGGATTGGGTCAGTGGTAATATCGATACCAAACTCAAGGCAGCGCTTATAGATGGTAGGGAAATGCTTAATAACGAAATCTGCCGGCTTGTGAGTAATGTCTAAATACACACAATCTGCGCCTAAACGTTTCATCTCATAGTCTATTGTGCGAGCGACGATATCACGCGGTGCGAGCTCGGCTCTTTCGTCAAACTCAGGCATAAAGCGGCTGCCATCTGGACGGCGTAAAAATGCGCCTTCGCCTCTTAAGGCTTCTGTCATCAAAAAGTTGCGCGCATCGGCGTGATATAAGCAGGTTGGGTGAAACTGATTAAATTCCATATTGGCAACACGGCAGCCTGAACGCCAAGCCATAGCAATGCCATCGCCAGATGCGACATCGGGGTTTGAGGTGTATTGGTATACTTTAGAACAACCTCCCGTCGCTAATGCGACAAACCGTGCTTTGATTGTTTCTACCTGCTCTAAGTCACGATTCCAGACATAAGCACCTTGTACTCGATTGCCTGGGCGGTTTAATTTTCGAGTGGTGATTAAATCAATAGCGTTGTAACGTTCTAGTACTTGAATATTGGGGTGACGGCTTGCTTGCTCTTGAAGTGTGATTTGCACTTCTTTACCTGTGGCATCTGCTGCGTGCAAAATACGTCGATGGCTATGACCACCTTCACGCGTTAAATGATACGGCGCCTCTTCTGGACTACCATCGACAGTTTCTTCTTTATCAAAGGCAACACCACAGTCAATTAGCCATTGCATGGCTGATTTGGCATTTTCAGCGGTAAATTTAACCACTGGCTCATCACAAAGCCCTGCTCCAGCGACTAAAGTGTCGGCAACATGAGACTCAATAGTGTCATCTTCATCGAAAACAGAGGCTATACCGCCCTGGGCGTAATAGGTAGAACCTTCACTGAGAGGGCCTTTGGAAAGTAAAATAACCTTCGATTTTTCAGCAAGATGTAGAGCTAAAGTAAGACCGGCAGCACCACTGCCAATAACCAAAAGGTCAGATTGGTGTTCAACTACTTGTTTCATCAGGTATCATAGAGTGATCGGGGAGTTCGGACTATGTTAAACCAAGAAGTCTCATATGGATACTTATCAAGGGTCCATTTCTGTTTGGTTTAGATTTTACACTCATTATATATGTGTTGCGTAAGGTGCATATTGTTACAAACCCCGGTGATAAACATGCTGGTATCAGTGGCTTAAATTGGTAAGGTATGGTTGATTCGAATATGGGAGAAGGCATATTGAGTGTCAGTATGCTGATGATAAGAAACTGACTGTCTGAACAAGCCGTGGATGAAAGCGATTTGTTAGCCTGATATTAGGCTGTAAATAGGATATTAGTAGCTTCCCCTGAAAAGAAAATGACATCTTTGCAAATTTTTATAGAACTTTTTTGAAACTCGCTAGTCTACATAAGTGAATATGATTCGAGCGGCTGAGAAATCAGTATTAGATTTAGGAGTAGTCGGCTCGGATGAGTGGACAAATAAGTGATCAACAGTTAGTTGAGCGCGTACAGCGTGGTGATAAGAACGCTTTTAACCTTTTGGTACAAAAATATCAAAACAAGGTCGCAAATCTGATATCGCGATATGTGCGAAATCAGGCAGACGTTGCAGATGTGTCGCAAGAAGCTTTTATTAAAGCATATCGAGCGTTACCGAACTTTAGGGGCGAGAGTGCGTTTTACACGTGGTTGTATCGCATTGCAGTTAATACTGCAAAGAATCATCTGGTCGCACAAGGGCGTCGAACGCCTGCGAATGATATCGATGCTGAAGAAGCCGAGTATTATGATGGTAGTGACGCGTTAAAGGAGTTTGCATCTCCTGAACGGTTACTCTTGTCTGAAGAGATTCAAAAGGTCGTTTTCGACACTTTAGACACATTGCCAGAAGAATTGAAGATGGCAATCTCACTAAGAGAACTTGATGGTATGAGTTACGAAGAGATTGCTAATGTCATGGATTGCCCTGTAGGCACTGTAAGATCTCGGATCTTCAGAGCGCGAGAGGCAATCGATAAAAAGCTTAAGCCGTTGCTAGAACGCTAGCATCCTTGATAGAGATAGGTGAAAAATGGATAGATTAGGTCAGGAATGGGTCTCTGCTGCAGTCGATGGTGAACTCGACGAGCAAATGTTAGCTGAGTTAGCGGCTGACACAGATTCACATGAACAGTGGCGTGATTATCATATGATTGGTGATGCGATGCGTGGTGAATTGCCACAAACAATATCAGTTGATCTCAGTGCCAGTATTATGGCTGCTATTGATGACGAGCCTGCAATTGTAGCTCCTAAACAATCGACAGTTAAAACCAAGCCTGCAACCAGTAACGTTGTGCCATTTTTCAAACAATTTGGCCAATATGCGATTGCGGCAACGGTTGCTATGGTGGCAGTGGTTGGTGTCCAAAATTACAATCAAGAAACGTTACTGGATAACTCACCATTACCTGTATTGAGTACTCGCCCATTAATGGGTAGTGCATCGCCGGTGAGCCTGCAAACGGGTGCCGTTCAGCAAAACCAGAGCTATACAAATGAGCAAGTTGTAGACCAGCGTCGTCGTATCAATGCCTATATTCAAGATCATATGTTACAACAGAGATTGAATAATGGTGTGAATATAGAGGACAATGGCGAGGTAGATACAATACCTGTCAATCAGTAACAAGGAGCTCGCTTGCGTCTAATCCTATTGGCTATCTTAGCCATAAGTCTTCCCGCGATGGCGCAGGAAGACATACCCGCCAAAGCTTGGCTAGAAAATATGAGCCAAGCGCTGCGTGAACAAGAATTCAAAATATCCCTTATCCAAATTCAAGCCGATCATATTCGTCCATTGGTGTATATCCATGGCAAAGTTGATGGTCAAGAAGTGGCATTTTTAGAGCATCTCAATGGACCACCCAAAAATGCGGTGCGTGTTGGTAATACCGTTACATTCATTGAGCATGATCAACCCGCTTATAGCGTCCACGCTAATCGCATTCAAGGTGTTATTCCTGCAGCCTTTGCTGACGATGTCTCTAAGCTTGAAGCGGGGTATAAGTTTGTATTGGGTGGCCGTAGCCGAATAGCCGGAAGACCTGGGCAATTAGTGCGCATTATACCTAATGATACTAATCGTTACGGTTATCAGGTCTGGTTGGATATGGACACCTATTTACCGTTACGATTCGATATGATTAATGATGACAAACAGCTCTTGGAGCAGCTTTTAGTGGTTGAGCTCCTGGTGTTGGAAGATGTTCCTTCGATATTGAAAGAGGCACACAAGCAAGAATGGCCTGCCGTTATGGCGCAGTCAGAGCGTGCCACTGGCGAAGATTGGAAATTCGGCTGGTTGCCTGAAGGCTTTAAAATCCTCGTAAAAGATCAACATCGATTAATTGGCAGTAAAGATGCGGTTGAATATATTGCTATTAGTGATGGTTTAGCCAGTATTTCTGTCTATGTCGCCAAAGCGGGTGATGCGCCGCTACCCGATGAACTTGTCACCCGAAATGGTTTATCATTTGCCACTGAGCGTGTTGGTAATGCAGAGGTTGTTGCTGTGGGGAAAGTACCTGCGGAAACACTGAGCCGTATTGCCAAGAGCATTATGCTGCAATAAGGAGTTTTGGGGATGATGGAAGAGATTGCCAAAGTTATTGCTAATAACAACTCTGGCTGGGTCGTTGTAGAGGTAGAGATGAAGAGTGCCTGTAATCACTGTGAAAGTGGGGATTCCTGTGGCACTTCTGCAGTCGCAAAAGCCTTTTCTTCAAAAGTTCAGCGTTTTTCGATTCAAACTGAACGTGTTTTAGCTAAAGGGGAGCGTTTAAAGCTTGGCCTTCCTGAAAGCGTTATTCTAAAAGCGGCCTTATTAGTTTATATGCTGCCATTAATGGGTTTCTTTATTGGCGCTTATAGTGGCAACGTTTTAGCGACTGCTGTTGATGTCAATCAAGACCTGTTATCGATAATAGGGGCGCTGATTGGAGGCGTAAGTGCTTGGGCTGTAGGAAAGAAGTTTGCTAAAGCGCTAGAGGAAAAGGCACTGCCAATCATCATTAAATCGCTTGGCACACCGATAGATATAGCGCAATAACCGCAGTTACGTAGCCGCGGGTTTAATATTCCATTGTAAAATCATTTTAAAAATTGGTATTAAAGCCGCAATCGGGTACAATTCTGCACCTTAAAAATTGTTTTTCAACTTCGAGTTTAGTCATCCCGCATAATGAAGCATATTAGAAACTTTTCGATTATTGCCCATATTGACCATGGCAAATCAACACTCTCAGATCGCCTTATCCAAGATTGCGGTGGTTTATCCGATCGTGAAATGGCTTCCCAGGTTTTAGATTCAATGGATCTAGAACGTGAGCGCGGTATTACTATTAAAGCGCAAAGCGTGACTTTGGATTATAAGGCTAATGATGGTGAAACTTACCAACTCAACTTTATTGATACACCAGGTCACGTCGATTTCTCTTATGAGGTGTCACGTTCCTTAGCGGCTTGTGAAGGCGCGTTATTGGTCGTTGACGCAGGACAGGGGGTTGAAGCACAAACCGTCGCCAACTGTTATACCGCCTTAGAGATGAAATTGGACGTTGTCCCTGTCTTAAACAAAATCGATTTGCCACAAGCTGATCCCGAGCGCGTTGCAGAAGAGATTGAAGATATTGTTGGTATTGAAGCTGCTGATGCCGTGCGCTGCTCCGCTAAAACGGGTGTAGGTATTGCTGAAGTACTTGAGGTCATCGTGGCACAGATTCCGCCACCTGAAGGCGATCCAGATGCACCTCTTCAAGCTTTGATCATCGACTCATGGTTTGATAGCTATTTAGGTGTCGTTTCACTTGTTCGTATTAAGCACGGCAAGCTGAAAAAAGGCGACAAGTTTAAAGTCATGTCTACGGGGCAAAACCATACGGCTGACCGAGTGGGTATATTTACCCCTAAACAGACCGATACTGACGCGCTCAATACGGGTGAAGTTGGTTTTGTTATCGCCGGCATTAAAGAGATCCATGGCGCTCCGGTTGGTGATACGCTGACGCTTGCCAAAAATGGTGCACTTGAGCCATTACCCGGATTTAAGAAAGTTAAGCCTCAGGTTTACGCGGGTGTTTTCCCTATATCGACTGACGATTACGAAAGCTTTCGTGATGCATTGAACAAGCTAAGCCTCAATGATGCTTCGTTGTTCTTTGAGCCTGAAACATCATCTGCGCTTGGTTTTGGTTTCCGCATCGGCTTCTTGGGTTTACTCCATATGGAGATTGTCCAAGAGCGTTTAGAGCGTGAGTACGACCTAGATTTGATCACCACAGCACCTACGGTAGTTTATGAGGTGATTGGTACTAAAGGCGAGACGATTTACGTTGATAACCCGTCTGATTTGCCTGCAATTAACAACATCGAAGAGATGCGTGAACCTATCGTAGAAACCAATATTTTGGTTCCTAAAGAGTACTTGGGTAACGTTATTACTTTATGTGTTGAAAAACGTGGCATGCAGACCAACATGGTTTATCACGGTAACCAAGTGGCAATCACCTACGACATGCCAATGGCTGAAGTGGTCATGGACTTCTTTGACCGTTTAAAATCAACCAGTCGTGGTTATGCTTCACTTGAATACAATTTTAGCCGCTTTGAGCCTGCAGATATGGTTCGCCTTGATATCTTGATCAATGGTGACAGAGTTGATGCATTAGCGATGATCACCCATAAAGGTAGTGTTCGTCAGCGCGGTCTTGCTCTGGTTGATAAGATGAAAGAGCTTATCCCTAGACAGATGTTCGATATTGCAATTCAGGCTGCTATTGGTAGTCAGATTATTGCGCGTTCATCTATTAAGGCTTTACGTAAAGATGTTACCGCTAAATGTTATGGTGGCGATATTTCGCGTAAGAAGAAGCTGTTGCAGAAGCAAAAAGACGGTAAGAAACGCATGAAACAAGTGGGTAACGTTGAAGTACCACAAGAAGCGTTTTTAGCAGTGTTAAAACTTAATGATTAAGTTAATCGATTAAGATTTGTTAATATATCGCTAGAGTTTGCGCCGCAGTTTGCGGCGCTTTCATTACTGGCGTATAACCTTAGTGACAGCGGTATTTTCATCGCTACCCAATTATGTTCGGCAGGAGTTAATTAATAATGGCAGCCTATTTTTCTCTTATTTTAGTCTTTGTCACGCTAGGCAGTGGTCTAGTTTGGATGGCGGATGCGCTTTTATTTGCGCCTAAGCGTCGTGAGAAGTTGGCAATGGCTCAAGCTGCAGAAGTTGATCTAAATGAAGACAGTATTGAAGTTATCATGCGCGAGTCAGCGTTTGTTGAAACGGCAAAGTCAATCTTCCCCGTGATTGCGTTCGTACTTATTCTACGCTCTTTTATTTATGAGCCATTTCAGATCCCATCAGGCTCAATGATGCCGACATTATTAGTCGGTGACTTTATTCTGGTAGAGAAGTTTAGTTACGGGATTAAAGATCCTGTATGGCGCTCAACCCTAAAGGAAACGGGTAAGCCTGAACGTGGAGATGTGGCGGTATTCAAGTACCCTGAAAATCCAAAAATCGACTATATCAAGCGTATTGTTGGTTTGCCTGGCGATAGAATTGTATACCGTAATAAACAACTTTCTATCCAACCTGCTTGTGCTGAAGGTCAAAGTCCTTGTCCTGAATTAAAAGTGGTTGAGCGTGTTTCGGTTAACCGTGGCGAGTTTTCGCAAGATGGTACGCCATTATTGCGTTATAAAGAGCAGCTTGGTGATGTTACTCATGACATCTTAATTAACCCGTCTCGACCAGACATGATTAATTACTATCATCGCCAAGAGAACGTACCGTTAACTGAATTTATTGTTCCAGAAGGACAGTATTTTGCAATGGGCGATAACCGCGACAACAGTACAGACAGTCGTTTCTGGGGCTTTGTACCCGAACAAAACTTAGTCGGTAAAGCGGTCGCTATTTGGATTAGTTTTGAATTTGACAGAACGGCTGCTGACTTATTGCCAGCTTGGATCCCAACAGGGGTACGTTTTAACCGTGTAGGCGGAATTGTGTAATATGGAACCGATTAAAAATATCCCTAGACTATGCCGTACTTTAGGTTATGTGTTTGCAGACCAAGCATTCTTAGATCAGGCGCTAACACATCGAAGTGCGTCTAATAAGCATAATGAACGACTTGAGTTTTTAGGTGATTCAATACTTTCAATTGTGATTTCTGATGCGCTATATCATCAGTTTCCTAAAGCAACTGAAGGCGATTTAAGCCGCATGAGAGCGACATTAGTCTGCGGGAAAATGCTCGCAGAAATTGCTATTGAGTTTAAGCTCGGCGATTACCTAAAGCTTGGCCCAGGCGAACTCAAAAGTGGCGGTTTTAGACGAGAATCTATTTTAGCCGATGCGGTAGAAGCCATTATTGGTGCTATCTATCTTGATTCAGAAATCGAGAATTGCCGAAGGCTAGTCCTTAATTGGTATGCATCGCGTTTGGACATTATCGAGCCGATTAACCAGAAAGATCCAAAGACTTTGCTTCAAGAGCATTTGCAGAAGTTCAGAAAACCACTGCCTATTTATAAAGTCGTCCATACTGAAGGGGATGCTCACGAGCAAACCTTTACCGTTGAATGTGTTGTAGAAGACTTGAAACAAGCCGTTGCTGGGGTTGCTAGTTCACGCCGAAAAGCAGAACAAAGTGCAGCCGCTCAAGTGTTGGAGTTAATAAAGAAATGAGTAACAACAAAGATTTACCAGAGAGCAATGAGCCGAGTTTAGATGACTTACTCGCACAGATGAATAACCCTTCATCAGCGGTTAAGTATGCAGTGACTTATTGCGGTATGGTGGCGATAGTAGGGCGACCAAATGTTGGTAAATCGACTTTGCTTAACAAACTGTTAGGCCAAAAAGTCAGTATTACCTCTAAAAAGCCTCAAACGACTAGACACCGTATTATGGGAATTCATACTGACGGTCCACGACAGGTGGTATTTATTGATACCCCCGGTTTGCACATGGAAGAGAAGCGCGCCATTAACCGTTTAATGAACCGTGCTGCCGCCAGCTCGCTTGCCGAAGTCGCCTTAGTTATCTTTGTGGTGGACGGCATGACTTGGACCGCTGATGACGACATGGTACTGCGTAAATTACAGAGCCGTGACGATGGCCGTAAAACAATATTAGCCATCAATAAAGTGGATAATATTAAAGATAAAAAAGCACTGTTCCCGTATCTGCAAGAGTTAGCTAAAAAGTTTGATTTTGATGAAATTCTGCCTATATCGGCGACTCAAGGCACCAACGTACAACGTATCTTGGATATGTCAGTTGAGGTTGTGCCGGAGTCTCCACATTTCTTCCCTGAAGATTATGTGACGGACCGTTCGCAAAAGTTTATGGCATCAGAAATCGTTCGTGAAAAACTCATGCGTTTTTTAGGTGACGAACTGCCTTACGATTGTACGGTTGAGATTGAGCAGTTTAAGATGATGGAAAACGGCGTTTACCAGATCAACGCATTAGTCTTGGTTGAGCGTGAAACGCAAAAGCGGATGGTGATTGGTAATAAAGGCGAGCGTATTAAGACCATCAGTTCTGCCGCCCGTGTTGATATGGAAACCCTGTTTGATAATAAGGTTTTCTTAGAGATGTGGGTTAAGGTCAAATCAGGCTGGGCTGATGATGAACGCGCATTGCGTAGCTTAGGCTACGGCGACGAGTAATCATTTACTTCGCTTGACAATAATGCCTCTTTTTAGCAATAAGAAGAGGCATTTTTATACCTATCCTTATTGAATCGTGATTAACTCACTACAGTCGGTTAAAGCCGATAGAGCCGGGTAAAGCCGATAGAGCCGATACAGCCGATAAAGCCGATAAAGCCGATAAAGCCGATAGAGCCGATACAGCCGATAAAGCCGATAGAGCCGATACAGCCGATAAAACCGATACAACTGATACAACTGATACAACTGATAAAATGACACATGCTATGATGTTTTGTTGTTTTAATGCATTTACCCTTTAGGATTTAATCATTATGGAGCGTGGATACGTTCTTCATACTCGACCCTTTCGCGAGTCTAGTGTACTCGTTAATCTATTGGTTGATGGTAAAGGTCGTGTTGACGCTGTGGCACGACTAGGAGGCGCAAAAAATTCAATCCGCAGCATAGTGCAGCCCTTCCAGCCAATCATTTTTCAATTGCAGGGCAAGTCGGATTTAAAGAATTTAAAGCAAGTTGAAGCGGCTAGTCCAGCAGTGCCGTTAAGCGGTGATTGTTTATATTCAGGTCTCTATCTTAACGAGTTGCTTATCCGCTGCCTAACCGTGCAGCACAGTGCCGAGGATCTATTTTTTAATTATCATCAAACACTCATCGCAATGGCAAAAGGGTTTGACCAAATCCAGTTGCGTTATTTTGAATTAGCATTGCTGCAAGAGTTAGGCACGATGCCATCGCTCGAAAATGATCCGTCGGGGGCGTTCATTACGGCCAGTGGCTTCTACCGTTTGGATATGGAACATGGCTTTATGCCCGTCGTTGCGACAGCGTTTAATCAACACAAATTCTTTACCGGCGCAATGTTAGTCGCGCTCAAGGATCAATCCCTATCAGCCCAACATTCAACGGAAGCCAAGAAGCTGATGCGACAGCTATTAGCACCTACCCTGGGCGATAAACCATTGCACTCACGCAGCTTGTTTATCAAGAAACGTGCAAATTCAGGCAACACTGTCCGGAAAGGGTAATCTTGGCTAATTCAATGGCGTAACGACCAGCCCCTCGCTAGCTAAACGTTAAATCTCCCAGTACAATAGCCTTTTTATATTGTTGTCTATTTAAGGAATACACATGAGCCGGATCCTACTGGGCGTTAACATTGACCACATTGCTACGCTACGCCAAGCTCGCGGTACAAACTATCCTGATCCTGTTCATGCTGCCGCCGTCGCCGAACATGCTGGCGCTGAAGGTATTACCATCCATTTGCGTGAAGATCGCCGTCATATCATCGACAGAGATGTATATACGTTAGCGAAAACCTTAAAGACGCGCATGAACTTCGAGATGGCTGTCACCGATGAGATGCTTGATATTGCTTGCGATATTAAGCCTGCTTACGTTTGCCTAGTGCCAGAGAAACGTGAGGAGCTTACAACCGAAGGTGGTCTTGATGTTGCGGGCCAGCAAGACAAAATTGCAGCTGCTGTAGCACGTTTGACTCAAGAGGGCATTAAGGTCTCTTTGTTTATTGATGCAGATACCACTCAAATTGACGCGGCTGTTGCCGTTGGTGCTCCCGTGATTGAGATCCATACGGGTTGTTACGCAGACGCACTAACGGATGCCGATACCGCAACTGAACTTAGCCGTATCAGCGAGATGGCAACTTATGCCCATGGTAAAGGTTTAGTGGTTAATGCGGGTCATGGTTTGCATTACCATAACGTTAAGCCTATTGCCGCGATCCCTGAGCTTTACGAGCTTAATATCGGTCATTCGATTATCGCTCGCGCTGCTATCGATGGATTAGCGACGGCCGTACGTGATATGAAGCAGTTAATGGTCGAAGGTCGTCGAGGCGAGTAAAGGTTTTTAAAGCTGCTTTTAAAGCTGCTTTTAAAGCCGAGCGTAGCACTGAGCTATTCTCGGCTTTTGTTTAACTATCAGCGAGTGTTGAGGGATTTATGATTGTTGGCTTAGGTACAGACATTGTTGAGATTGCGCGTATCGAAGCGCGAGTCCCCAAAGCGGGAGAACAAGAGTTACACAATAACCGTCTCGCCAAAAGAGTACTCACGCCGACAGAGCATGCCTTGTTTGTTGATTCATCTAACCCCGGTCGCTATCTGGCTAAGCGCTTTGCTGCGAAAGAAGCCGCAGCCAAAGCACTAGGAACAGGCATAGGCCGTGGTGTGTCATTTCAACATATAGCGATCAGCAATAATGATAATGGCGCCCCTATCGTCACTTTTACTGCGGGTGCTGCTGATAGGCTCGCTGAGCTGGGCGGCGTGAGAGGGCATTTGTCTATTGCAGATGAGCAGCACTATGCCACGGCAACGGTAATTTTAGAGTCTTAGTTGCAAGGTCATTATTGAGCGCTAAGTATTGTTTAGCAAGATGATGCATTGAATAAGGCCCGGATAGACAAAATGATCGAGAATAAATTAATACTGAGTTTGTTTATTATCGCCACACCAATATTACAAATAATTGGGCCTATGTATCTGATTGAGGTCGATAGAATTGATCATGAAGGTATTGCTACGGGGTTAGCGTTTTTATTCACTTGTATTTTGTGGGTAGTAACGGTATTTGTTGCAAGCTTAATCGTCGGTAAATTCGCATTTAAAAAATGGCGTTATGGGCTAGCTGCAAATATCCCCTTATTTGGTGCTGCACTGGTTATGTTGAGCAGTATGGCTGATAGTGGTGCTTTTTCTTGATGTTATATTTCAGCAGTCTTACAGATAGCTAACCTTATTAAACTCCGCTTAACCAACGTCGTGGAATTCAATCATAAACTTGGGCAAGGAACATTGCTCGTCTGATCTGAATAGATTCATATATGCCGTGGTAGCTTAATGCCAAGGAGCGGGCTTCTCCTGCAGGTTTCCCCCAAGACGCTCTTACTAAGTTACATACATTTATACTGGCGTGTATTATAGATAGATGACTAATGCATCCGATGAGATCTTTAGTACATCACTTCAATGGAAATAGGCTTGCTGCACTTTTTGAGATCAAACTTACAAAGACTTGATATCCGGGCTGAATATTTGCTCTATTAATCGTGGGTAAAATCCTTTAGGTTAAAGATAAGTTAAATAATAACTATAATGAGACTTGATCAAGTATGGAGACACTAAGATGAAATCCGCCGCTGAGCAGTTATCGACCTATAAAAGCGTGCATTTAAATCCGAGTAATATAAAGACGCATTTCTTTGGTGTACCGCTTATCATCTGGTCCGCTTTTGTCGGTTTTAACCTTATTCCAATCAACTTTGTGGTGTTTGACGATCCAGCCATTAGCTTTAATGTGGCCACCATTTTTGCAGTCATTGTTTTAGCTTACTATTTTATGTTGCATGCAAAGTTAGCTATCGGCTTAACCTTGTTTATCATTCCAGTGCTCTACACCTCGAGTGTCGTTGCTCGATATGATGGCGCTGGTTATATCGCGATTGCGACGTTTATTGTGGGATGGATTATTCAGTTTATCGGCCACAAATATGAGAAAGCTAAACCCGCTTTTGTTGATGACCTTAATCAATTACTCATAGGGCCATTCTTTTTGATGGCTGAAGTGTATTTTAAGTTGGGTTTAGAAAAAGATTTATTAGCTGAAATAACCCCTATTGCACGAGATAAACGCAGAGCGATTGAAGCAGCAAAAAAGGTAAAGTAGCATAATGGCAATCGTTACAAAAAAACGCTAATCAATGATTAGCGTTTTTAGGGGGATTTAGTGGTTAATGTTTGGGTTGCTCATAATGCTGAGGTAGCACCCGCACTGTCTTGACCATGTTATCACCCAGTTTGATGACTTCAATGGGGTAGCCAGCAATACGCATGCTGGTTTTTACTGTTGGGATCTCTTCAAGATGCTCTAATATCAAACCATTGAGGGTTTTAGGGCCGTCAATCGGAAAGTGCCATTCCATCTCTTTATTCAATTCACGGATGTTGATGGTGGCTTCAATAAGAAAACTGCCATCTTGTTGTTCGCAAATATCTTCACTCGGGGTGGCAAGCATCGATGTGGTGTAGTCACCTACAATCTCTTCGAGAATATCCTCTAAAGTAACGAGTCCTTGAATGTCGCCATACTCATCAACGACGAGACCAATACGTTCTTTGTTTTGCTGAAAGTTGCTCAGTTGTACGTTGAGGGGGGTGCCTTCAGGAATAAAGTACAACTCTTTTACGGCGCGCAGTAATGAAGATTTGCTGAACTGCTCTTTAGACTGCAATCGTAATGCATCACGCAAATGAACAAAGCCGACAGCGTCATCGACTGTGTCGCGGTAGAGTAGAACGCGAGTATGTGGGCTCTGAATGACCTGCTTATTAATGCTCTTAAATTCGTCATTGATGTTGATGGCATATAAGTCTGAGCGCGGCACCATGACATCTTCTACCGTCACCTTCTCTAAATCCATGATCGACAATAGCATCTCTTGATGTCGCCTTGGGATCAATGCACCAGCTTCGTGCACAACAGTGCGCAGCTCTTCTTGGCTTAATGCGTCTGAGGTTTTTGTCGAGTTGATGCCCGCGAGTTTGAGCACTCCAGAGGTGATGCCATTAACGATTTTTACAAATGGTGACAGCACGATGAGTAAGAACTGTAATATAAAGCTTGATGGAAAAGCGATACGTTCTGGGTGCAATGCAGCAAATGTTTTGGGGGTGACTTCGGCAAAAACCAGTACCACTAATGTTAATACACCGGTAGAGATGGCAATACCAACATCACCAAATAGGCGGAGGCCTATAATCGTTGCAATGGATGAGGCTAGGATATTGACGAGGTTGTTGCCAATGAGAATAAGGCCAATCAGCCGATCCGGCCGCTCCAACAGCTTAGTGGCTCGAATCGCCCCTTTATGGCCGCTAGATGCTAGATGGCGTAGACGATATCGGTTTAAGGTCATCATCGCGGTTTCAGACCCTGAGAAATAGGCTGAAAGTAGAATTAAGACGCACAGAACAGACAATAGTACGCCAGTGGATATTTCGTCCAAAAGTTGGAGCTCCGCAGTGGATAAATAAAAGCTGTAAAAATTAGTAATTACAGATATTTCGAAAGCATGTCAAGTTTGGCTCAATGCTGAACTGATTGAGCCAAAGTTGACTAAGATGAGAATTAGCTGAGGATTAACTCTTTAACGATGCGGGCACCAAAGTACGCGAGCGTCAACAACACTCCCCCTGTTAGGGTATAGGCAACGGCAGTTCTAATTTTACAACCCACCCAATATTGCTGGGCTAACATACCAATGTAGACGCACCAAGCCAGGATAGACAGAATCGCTTTGTGACCTTTGCCTTCTTCAAACATATCATCGAGGAAGATAAAACCAGTCGCAAGCGCTAAGCTCAATAAAATTACGCCGACAATAACAAGATGATACAGCTGTTTTTCAACGGTCATCAGAGGCGGCATTGTTGATGTCATAATGAGCTTTTTATTCTTGAGTCGACGCTGAATAATCGCTAACTGGATGGCATATAACGCCGCAATCATTAAGGCACTGTAGGCCATTAATGACAGCACTACGTGCACGAGTACATCTGGGTGGATGTCAAAGTGCGTAATATACTCTGGTGGTACTAGCCATAAAAGGGCAACCGAGATCACCGAACAAGCATATACCACAGGCACAACGACGATGACTTTAAGACGGAACATTAAGACGGTGAAACTAAAGGCGATGATCCAATTCACCATTGAGATGACATTGGTCAGGCTAAAGTTTTGTCCGTTACCCGTAAAAATAGCTTGCGATAGCGCTGCCGCGTGTAAAACAACACCAATGGCTGCGACACCCGCAACTAATTTTCGGTTGGGTCCGTCTGCGTGAAAAAGACGAGTCGCGACGAGTATCAAAGCAATACTGTAAAAAAACATGGCTGACGCTGAAAAAATAACCATTGAGTATTAACCTATTGTTTTGTTGACTATTGTTTTATTAACTTGTTGGCTGAACCAAAAAGTTAAAGCAGACTAAACGACATTTATATTAACCTGATTCATGCAGAAGTTAAATTACTGAATCACAAATCGTAACGCGCTGTGTTTCCATTCTAAACGCACTCGGTTTTAATCACGGAAATCGCGTACAACGCTAGCCATTAGAGTAACATGAGCTCGGGTTAGTGGGCAGTGGCATTCGGTGCATAATTGAGTGGATTATATGTCTTAGGTCGGTTTTTTCGCAAAATGTTGCCTCTAGGGGCAAATGTAAACCAAGTTACTTGGTGCATTGAGTAGCATAATATCTGGGCATCGCTATAATACGGGCCATCAATATCAATTTTAAACGGTAAGAACTGGATAATGTTTGAGAACTTAACTGACAGACTGTCACGTACGCTGAAAAATATCAGCGGCCGTGGTCGCTTAACGGAAGAGAACGTTAAGGAAACCTTGCGCGAAGTTCGCATGGCGCTACTTGAGGCCGACGTTGCCTTACCAGTTGTACGTGACTTTGTTAATAGCGTAAAAGAGCGCGCTGTCGGACAAGAGGTATCCAAAAGCCTAAGTCCCGGCCAGGCGTTTATTAAGATTGTTCAAAGTGAGCTAGAAAATTCGATGGGTGAAGCTAATGAAGCTTTGAACCTGTCAGCTCAACCGCCAGCAGTGATAATGATGGCCGGCCTGCAAGGTGCGGGTAAAACCACCAGTGTCGCGAAACTTTCTAAGTTCTTACGCGAGCGCGAAAAGAAATCTGTTCTGGTTGTGAGTGCCGATGTATATCGTCCTGCTGCAATCAAGCAGCTCGAAACGTTAGCGGCAGAAGTGGAAGTCGAGTTCTTCCCATCAGATGTCAGCCAAAAACCGGTTGATATTGCTAAAGCAGCCATTGCGCACGCTAAGCTTAAGTTCATTGATGTTGTTATTGTCGATACTGCAGGTCGTTTGCATGTTGATGAAGCCATGATGGATGAGATTAAAGAGCTTCACGCTACCGTTAATCCAGTCGAAACCTTGTTTGTGGTTGATGCCATGACAGGTCAAGATGCGGCAACTACGGCCAAAGCCTTTAACGAAGCATTGCCTCTTACGGGTGTCGTATTGACCAAGGTTGATGGTGATGCACGAGGCGGTGCTGCACTGTCGATTCGCCATATTACCGGTAAGCCAATTAAGTTCTTGGGTGTGGGTGAGAAAACCGACGCACTAGAAGCTTTCCATCCTGACAGAATTGCTTCACGTATTCTTGGTATGGGCGATGTATTGTCGCTTATAGAAGAAGTTGAGCGCGGTGTCGACCAAGACAAGGCGATGAAGCTTGCGGCAAAAGTAAAGAAAGGCGGTAACTTCGATCTAGAAGATTTCCGCGAACAGCTGCTGCAAATGAAGAACATGGGCGGCATGATGAACATGATTGAGAAGCTTCCTGGCGTGGGTCAGTTACCACCAGAAGCGCTTGCTCAAGTTCAAGACGGTAAAATGACCGGCCAAATGGAAGCCATTATTAATTCAATGACGAAAGGTGAGCGTCAGCGCCCTGATATTATTAAGGGTTCACGTAAACGCCGCATTGCGATGGGTTCTGGTACACAAATTCAAGACGTAAACCGTTTGCTTAAACAGTTTACGCAAATGCAGAAAATGATGAAGAAAATGTCGGCTAAAGGCGGCATGAAAAAGATGATGCGCGGTATGAGCGGTATGTTACCACCGGGCATGAAAATGCCTGGACGCTAGTCTATTATTAATTGTTCCGTATCTAATTTTACAGGCTAGGGTGAGTTTTCATTCTAGCCTGTGAATCGTTTTTGGCGTAATAAACGTCGATTACGGTTGCATTCGCTGGTCAGTCAGGTAATATCTGCCAGCTTTCTATCTGGGGCTCTCCGCGAACACGGAGTTTCAGTTTTTATTTTTGCTTGATAAAAAGCAAATCATTAGAGGATACAAAACGCATGGTTACCATTCGTTTAGCTCGTGGCGGCGCAAAAAAGCGTCCATTTTATAACATCGTTGTTGCTGACAGCCGTAACGCCCGTGACGGTCGTTTCATTGAGCGTGTTGGCTTTTTTAACCCATTAGCTCGTGGCCAAGAAGAAGCTTTACGCTTAGATCTTGACCGTGTTGAGCATTGGGTTGCTAACGGTGCTGCTACATCTGATCGTGTAGCAAAATTGATCAAAGACGCTCGTAAAGCAGCTGCTTAATAGCGTTAAGGTATAGATTGATGAGCAGTAAACAAGAACCCGTCGTACTTGGTAAATTAGGTTCAAGTCATGGCATTAAAGGTTGGTTGAAGATCACTACCTATACCGATTCTGTTGAAGGTATTTTTGATTATTCTCCTTGGTTGTTAAAAGAGCAAGGTGAATGGCGCGAGGTTAAAGTCCTCCAGTGGCGCATGCAAGGTAAAGCGGTTGTCGCTTGTCTTGAAGGCGTAGAAACACGGGATCAGGCTCAGGCACTTACAAATTGTGAGATTGCCGTACCCGCTGAACAGATGAACGTTTTGCCAGAAGATGAATTCTACTGGCGAGATCTTATCGGATGTGAAGTGGTTAATACCAAAGGCTATAACATGGGTAAAGTGCAGGAGATCGTGGAAACAGGATCAAATGACGTACTTCTTGTTAAGGCTAACGCGAAAGATGGCTTTGGCAAAGCGGAACGAATGGTTCCCTTTGTTACCGAACAGTTCATCCTAAAGGTGGATTTGACGGCAAAACAGATTTTAGTGGATTGGGATCCGGACTTTTAAGTCGAGGTACAGCAGATGTGGTTAGGGGTAGTAACCCTGTTTCCGGAGATGTTTCGTGCCGTAACAGACTTTGGCGTAACGGGTCGTGCAGTTAGCAAGGGTTTGCTAGAGATGCAAACGTGGAATCCTCGTGATTTCACCCATGATAAACATAATACAGTGGATGACCGCCCATACGGTGGTGGCCCTGGCATGTTAATGATGGTGCAACCTCTACGCGATGCCATCCATGCAGCAAAAGCTGCAGCTGGAAAAGAGGCAAAGGTGATCTACCTTTCTCCTCAAGGCCGTAAGCTTACACAGCAAGGCGTTGAAGAGTTAGCAAAGTCATCCAGTTTGATTTTAGTGTGTGGACGATACGAAGGTGTCGATGAACGCATTATTCAAACTGAAGTGGATGAAGAGTGGTCGATTGGAGATTACGTGCTTTCGGGCGGTGAAATACCAGCGATGACTTTGATTGATTCAGTATCAAGGCTGGTTCCTGGCGTGCTAGGAAAAAAGGCTTCGGCAGAGCAGGATTCCTTCTCTGACGGTTTACTGGATTGTCCCCACTATACGCGTCCTGAAAGTATGGATGGTCTGGATGTTCCAGCCGTATTGTTAAGTGGAAACCACGAACATATTAGACGCTGGCGTCTGCAACAAAGTCTCAGTAGAACTTTGTTAAGACGACCAGAATTACTTGAAAATCTAGCTCTGACTGGCGAACAAAAGCAGCTTTTAGCTGAATTTGTAGACAGCATCAAACAAGATGATTAGTCGAAGCGCAGTTATTACTAGAATGGAGTTTATTTAATGAATAACATCATCAAAATGCTCAACGAAGAGCAAATGAAAACCGACGTACCAGAATTTGGTGCCGGTGATACAGTAGTTGTTAAAGTACGTGTTGTAGAAGGCGGTAAAGAGCGTCTACAGGCGTTCGAAGGCGTTGTAATCGCTAAGCGTAATCGCGGCGTTCACTCTGCATTCACAGTACGTAAAATCTCTAATGGTGAAGGTGTTGAGCGTGCGTTCCAGACTCACAGCCCAATCATCTCTAGCATCGAAGTTAAGCGTCGCGGCCGTGTTCGTCGTGCTAAGCTTTACTATCTACGTGAACGTTCAGGTAAGTCTGCACGTATCCGTGAGAAGCTCGGAACTAAGTAATTTAGTCCCTAGTTATAAAAAAGATGCAGTGTTCGCACGAGAGACCGCCTATATGGCGGTTTTTTGTGAGCTGCGATTCAGTAAAAAGTCACTTTAGTTTACCTATTACACTTCATCTCCTACTCGCAAAAATCTCTCTTCATATACTTGCACCTAGATTCCTCAGCTAATCTGTTTAATTAATTGAGCTTAGTAAAACCGGCTGTAAGCACAAAATTATTCATTTACTGCACTTGCTACTTGATCTTAATCAGACGGACAGGCATAGTGCTCTCAAGGTGTAATGGTGTAGCATTACGCAATTACGTATAATTTAGTAAGATTAACTGTTAATTGAGGCGACAATGCCGCAAATTATTAGCCAGTTAACACTTAAATCAGGTGATAAGCATGCAGCAAGATACGATAAATAATATCCATATTAGTTCAGAGAAAGTGTTGGTGACTCCAGAGGAGTTAAAGCGCGATCTCCCCTTGTCTGCTCATGCTAGCCAATATGTCCTTAAGGCCCGTAAAACGGTATCTGACATCGTGCATAAGCGAGATAATCGAGTCTTGGTGATCTCCGGACCTTGCTCTATTCACGATATCGATGCTGCCAAAGAGTACGCACTTAAGCTGAAAAAGCTACATGATGCGTTAGGCGACCAATTCTATGTGTTGATGCGCGTTTACTTCGAAAAGCCGCGTACTACCGTGGGCTGGAAAGGCATGATTAACGACCCTGATATGAATGAGTCGTTTAACGTTGATAAAGGATTACGTAAGGCACGCGAATTGATGATTTGGCTGGCTGAGCTTGGACTTCCTGTCGCCACTGAAGCGCTTGATCCCATTAGTCCACAGTACATGTCGGAACTGATCACTTGGTCAGCGATTGGAGCTCGTACCACTGAATCGCAGACTCACCGCGAGATGGCATCAGGACTCTCTATGCCTGTCGGCTTTAAAAATGGTACTGACGGAAAACTTGGAGTAGCAATCAATGCGCTTGAATCTGCTGCGAGTAGCCATCGTTTTATGGGGATTAACCAAAAAGGTCAAGTTGCCTTACTGCAAACGGCTGGCAATCCAGACGGTCATGTGATTTTACGCGGGGGTAAAGCGCCAAATTACGATGCGGATAGCGTCGCTGAGTGTGAGAAGCAACTGCATGCCGCTAAATTGAACGCGCGCCTAATTGTGGATTGCAGTCATGGTAATTCATCAAAAGATCACAACAAGCAAGTTCCTGTGTGTGAAGATGTGTTCCGCCAAATCGTTAATGGTAACCAGTCTATTATTGGGGTGATGCTAGAGAGTCACCTTAATGCGGGTAAGCAAAGCAGCAACTTACCGTTAAACGAATTAGCTTATGGTGTCTCGGTGACAGATGCTTGTATCGATTGGCAATCAACAGAAGCATTATTACGCACTGGCGCTGCAGACTTAGCTTCAGTATTACCAACAAGGTTTGATATGCTGAACGTTGCGAACGGCTGATGGAAGAGAGAGTGATGAACGAGAAGACCACTGCAGAGCTTGAAAACCTGCGAGACTTAATTGATGGCGTTGACCAACAATTACTCCACC
Organism: Shewanella sp. Choline-02u-19; assembly: GCF_002836205.1. NCBI lineage: Bacteria > Pseudomonadati > Pseudomonadota > Gammaproteobacteria > Alteromonadales > Shewanellaceae > Shewanella > Shewanella sp. Choline-02u-19. The sequence continues at coordinate 2,575,135 of NZ_PJBE01000013.1, read as the reverse complement.
TGCTGAGAAAACGGTTAGATCTAGTGGCACAAGTGGGTGCTGTTAAGCACGGTGCTGGCCTCCCGATTTATGCTCCTCAACGTGAAGCGTCAATGCTGGCAAAGCGTCGCGGCGAAGCAAAAGCGATAAATGTAGAGCCACAGTTAATTGAAGATATTTTAAGGCGTCTAATGCGCGAGTCTTATCTTAACGAGAAGGACGTTGGATTTAAGCAGGTTAATCCTGATCTCGGCCATGTGGTGATTGTTGGCGGTGAAGGCAAGCTGGGCGGCTTATTTTCGCAAATGCTGACCCTGTCAGGATATGAAGTTAAATCTTTAGATAAAGATGATTGGGTTAATAGTCAGACGATTTTTGACGGAGCAGGGCTGGTTATTGTGACTGTGCCGATTAACATCACTTGTGAGTTGATTGCCAGCAAACTAACGCAATTACCAAGCCACTGTATTCTTGCTGACTTAACCTCGATTAAAACCGCACCTGTTGAAGCCATGTTAGCAGCGCACTCAGGCCCTGTTTTAGGCTTGCACCCGATGTTTGGGCCTGATGTGGGCAGTTTAGCAAAGCAGGTGGTCGTGGTGTGTCATGGCCGTGACCAATCTCAATACCAATGGTTGATCGAGCAGATTGAGATCTGGGGTGCGCGTATCGTTGAAGCCGAACCAGAGAAGCATGATAAAGCGATGCAACTCGTGCAGGCAATGCGACACTTCTCCTCTTTTGTTTACGGGCTTAACCTCTATAAAGAGGAGGCTGATATTGAATCTCTGCTGCAGTTTAGCTCACCAATATACCGTCTAGAGCTGGCTATGGTAGGGCGTTTATTTGCCCAGAGTCCTGAATTATATGCAGATATTATTTTTGCTCAAGAGGACAGTTTGGTGGCGATTAGCGATTACCTCGAAAACTACTCTCAAGCCTTGTCGGTATTAAAGTCAGGTAACCGAGAAGCGTTTGTTAAACAGTTCGAACAAGTGGCGCAGTGGTTTGGTGATTTTGCACCACAGTTCCAAAGAGAAAGTAGAGCGATGTTGCAATCGGTCAATGATATGAAAACCGATTAGGGTGATTTGAGCGGATGTCATATCAATATTAAAGGAGCTTAGGCTCCTTTTTTATGGTCAAAACCACCCCAAAAGCCAATGAGAATAAATAGCATTATCAGTGCGATTTTTAGTCCGTATCAATATCCTGCACATTTTGACCAATTAGTTAAAATTAGCGACAGCTTAAGGTGATCTCATTCATAGTTTTAACCATTAACCATAGAAAGTACTTTTGCAATTTCTTAATCGGCGTACACTAATTTCAAAAGATGCAATCTAAATGCATGTATTAGGTATTAGGAGTAAACGTCGTGTTTTGTATTCAATGTGAGCAAACAATTAGAACGCCTGCGGGCAATGGCTGTAGTTACACTCAAGGTATGTGTGGCAAGTCGTCAGATACATCTGATCTACAAGATCTTCTAATCTACATTCTTCAAGGCGTGTCAGCATATGCTGTACGTGCTCGTGAAGTCGGTGTTATCGATCACGAAATCGATACGTTTGTACCTAAGGCGTTTTTTGCAACGCTAACTAACGTTAACTTCGATGATGACCGTATTATTGGATACACCACGCAAGCAAACGCTTTCCGTAGCCGTTTACAAACAGCTTATGAAACTAAATGTGCTGAACTGAATATTGAAGCTAAAGCGCCAACGGCAACGATGCAGCTAGTATTAGGTGCTACTAAGCCAGAGATGCTATCTCAAGCTTCACAAGCTGCGCCTAACCGTGGAAAAGACGAAGTTCATGAAGACATCATGGGACTACGTTTACTTTGTTTATATGGCCTTAAAGGCGCTGCTGCATATATGGAGCATGCTCGAGTACTTGACCAAACCAACGATGAAGTTGCTGGTGAGTTCCACGAGATTATGGCATTCCTAGGTGAAGATTCTGTTGATGGTGACAAGCTGTTTGACACTGCAATGCAGATTGGTCAACTTAACTATCGCGTAATGGCGATGTTAGATGAAGGCGAAACTCACTCATTTGGTCATCCAGAGCCAACTCAAGTGAACACCAAATCTATAAAAGGTAAGGCTATCTTAGTGTCGGGTCATGACATGAAAGATCTAGAGCTTATCTTGCAACAAACTGAAGGTAAAGGCATTAACGTATTCACACACGGTGAAATGTTGCCTGCACTTGCTTACCCAGAACTTAAGAAATTCCCACACCTTGTCGGTAACTACGGCAGTGCATGGCAGAACCAGCAAAAAGAATTTTCAAACTTCCCTGGTGCTGTCGTAATGACGTCTAACTGCATAATCGATCCTAATGTGGGCGATTATTCAGACCGAATCTTCACCCGTAGCATTGTGGGTTGGCCTGGTGTTAGTCATATTGTTGGTGACGATTTTAGTGCTGTTATTGCTAAAGCTGAGTCTTTAGAAGGCTTCGCCTATGATGAGATCCCCCATCTAATCACTATAGGTTTCGCTCGTAACGCACTTATGGCTGCAGCGCCTACAGTGATTGAGAATGTTAAGAGTGGTGCTATTAAGCATTTCTTCTTAGTCGGCGGTTGTGACGGCGACAAAGAAGAGCGTGGATACTTTACTGATATCGCGACTCAAGCGCCGGCTGATTCAGTCATCCTGACGCTAGGTTGTGGTAAGTATAAGTTCAACAAACTTGAGTTTGGTGACATCAACGGTATCCCACGTCTATTGGACGTTGGCCAGTGTAACGATGCTTACTCGGCTATCCAACTTGCGATTGCGTTGTCTGAAGCATTTGAATGCGATATCAATGAATTGCCATTGACGCTAGTACTGTCTTGGTTTGAGCAAAAAGCGATTGTAGTGCTGCTTACTCTACTTTCACTGGGTGTAAAGGACATTTTGACTGGCCCTACAGCGCCAGCGTTCCTAACCGCAAACTTGGCTAATGTATTAGAAGAGAAGTTTGGACTGCGTACAACGACAACAGTTGAAGCGGATCTTAATCGCATTCTAAACGTAGCTTAAACGCCTGTTTAGTTGGTGATGAGTAAGTAATAATGGCCACTCATATGTGGCCATTTTTATGTCAGAAATATTTTTAACATCTAGGTTAGAGTTATATGGCTAATAATATAAATGTGCCGGCGACAGAGCAGTTTGAAGCTAAGCAGTGGCAAGCAGGCGAGCATCAGTTAGTGTGTGTTGAAAAGTGGAACGAGACTCACGATGTCGTTAGTTTTCGCTTTCAAGGTATCAAGCCGGTAAAGTTCCACTTTAAACCAGGACAATTTTTAACATTATTATTAGAGATTGATGGCGAGAAAATTGGTCGTAGCTATACGATAAGCTCATCACCTTCACGTCCATTTTCTGTGGTGCTGACGATCAAGCAGATCGATGGCGGCAAAGTGTCCAATTACTTGGCTAATAATTTAGACATTGGCCATGTTGTGCGTGCACTTGGGCCTGATGGCGCATTTAATCTTATTGATATCGAAGCTGAAAACTACCTGTTTTTAAGCGCAGGCTGCGGCATTACGCCGATGTACTCGATGTCTCGATGGTTAGCCGATACTCAAATTAGCCCTGATGTTTGTTTTTTACACAGCGCAAAATCAACTCAAGACCTTATTTTTAAAGATTCACTTGAGCAGATTGCCGAGCGCAGTCGTCAATTTAAGCTCAACTATATTTTAGAAAATGTTGACGCTGAGCCTTGTGCCCATGTTGACGCGCTGGCCGGACGATTATCAGCCGATAACTTGCAACGCTTAGTGCCAGATTTTCAATCTAGAACCGTGTTTGTTTGTGGACCAGAGCAATACATGGCGGCGGTAAAAGCCTTGCTTGAATCACTTAATTTTAATATGGCGCAATTTCATCAAGAAAGCTTTGGTTCATTCAAAGGCGACTTAGGCGAGCTAGCAGCAGCAAAAGAGAGCACCTCGAGCGACGATGCGAGTGGCTTTATGCTACGAGTTGGCGATAGAACACGCTCACTTACCAGCGGACAAACAATACTTGATGGCGTTGAAGCTGAGGGACTGCCTATCATTGCGGCTTGTCGCTCTGGTGTTTGCGGTGCTTGTAAATGTAAGGTCGTAGAAGGTGAAACTGAATCTTCTAGCCAAATGTCATTGACGTCAGATGAAATAGCACAAGGTTATGTTCTGGCTTGTTCAACGAAGTTGAAGTCAAATGTGACATTAGAGCTGTAGCTTTAGAGGCTATATTTTTTGTTAATAAATTTGAAATAAATCAGCGTGAAAGTTGCGTAACTCACCATGAGAAAGTAAGGTTAATGACAGGACGTGATGGAATTTGCGCCTGTCTTTTCTTTCTTGGCGGAGTGGCTATGACATCAACAACGCATTCTGAAGCTTTACCTCTAGAAGATAAAAGCCTTGCTCATATGCTGTATGGGCTTATGGCCTGCTTTCCTATTCTGTTACTCCCAGCTGCATTGAGTTTGTTTATTAACTTAAATCAGCGTCAAAACACCCTAAGTTCAGTCCTTGTGTCACATCTTAGATGGCAACGTTGGTCGATTATCTGCATGCTGCTGTTTATGTTAGTCGGCTACTTAAGCAATCAACCTTGGTTAAGTGCCACACTTTATGTCGCTGGTGCGGTTTGGTTTAGTGGTCGTATTTTTAAAGGCTGGCTAAGTTTAATCGAAGGTCGTTGTATTTAGTCCCCTCTTGAACCATTTTTCCGCTTACATTGACGAGTACTGCCGTGACTAGTTACGAAATCCTTTGCCTTTTATCTGCATTGTCATTAGTGGTATCGCTGATCTCTTCACGCTTACACCGCTGGCAAGATACCATCACTATTACAGCACTTGCGCTGCTTCTTAGCCTCCTAATATTGGCCGCAGGTAAGATTTTTGGAGTCTCTGTTTATTCGAGTTTAGTGACAGATCTTGAACAGTTGGACTTTAAAGCATTACTGTTAAACGGAATGTTAGGCTTTTTACTTTTTGCAGGCGCCTTACAAATTAAATTGAATGTGCTCAAACAGCAGAAATGGGAAATATTCATTCTGGCATTTATTGGTACCTTAATATCGACAGTGGTCATTGGCGGCGTGCTGTACATAGTCGCAGGCTTATTAGGTTTACCCCTTGCATTGAGTTATTGCTTGTTATTTGGCGCGCTTATTTCTCCAACAGATCCAATCGCGGTATTAGCCATTATTAAGCAACTCGGCGCTCCAGAAGATATTGCTACCCAAGTTGAAGGTGAGTCATTATTTAATGATGGTATAGGTTTGGTTATCTTTGTTGCTATTTCACAAGTTGCCTTTTCTACTGAACCCTTAACGATGGCGGGTATTACAGGACTGTTTTTGCAGGAAGCGGTTGGTGGGGTACTGTATGGGACTTTGCTGGCGGGCGGATTACATTTAATGTTGAGCTTTGCGGAAGATCGCACGCAGTATTTATTGATGACACTGCTGATCCCTACTGCAGGGTATGTGGTTGCGGATATGATTGGTGTCTCAGGGCCTCTAGCGATGGTAACGGCTGGGATCATCGCGGGCAATATCAGCATACCTAAATTACTAAAAGAGTCCGAATGTGCAACGTTAGGGAGCTTTTGGGGGCTGATTGAATCTTTCTTCAACTCGCTATTATTCTTACTGTTGGGTCTGTTATTGCTGCTGATCAATTTTGACGCCGAACTTTGGTGGTTTATGTTGCTCTCAGTACCTATCGTATTATTAGGGCGTGCAGTCAGTATCTACTTACCCTATTTTGGCTTTCGTCATTTTAAGCGCTACAACTCTTATGCGGAGCGAGTTCTTATTTGGGGAGGGCTGCGGGGCGGTCTAGCCTTAGCGATGGCGATGAGCTTACCGACAGGGATAATGTTAGCCGATGGAAACGCTATCGATTTACGAGACTTATTAATGGTAATGACTTACGCGGTAGTGGTTTTTTCTATCTTGGTACAGGGAACGACAATCCCGAGCTTAATTGATAAGTGTAATGCTGAAGAGGCTGAGAAGGGGGCTGATTAATTAAAATAGCGTTTAATATAGAGTTTGATAACGACCGCCAATTGTTGCTGGCGGCCGCTCTATTAGGCTAATCGCTATAGATTATCGATATAAGTTGTTAAGGAGGTCATTAAGCAATGTTTGTTGCTCTTTACTCGTACCAACTTGTTCTATATTGGCAATATTAACGACGATACCATCACCACCCAATTGCTTAATGGCTTTGGTAAAACTGGGTAATTGTAGCGTATCAACTGCATAGCAAGGGTTGACTAACACTGGTAAGTGACTGGCATTTTTTAGCTCAACCAAGGCGGCTAAATCGAGAGACGGCTTACCTGAATTGTTTAGTGTGCTGACACCCGACTCACACAATACCAGCTGCTGATTCCCTTGACTTAATACCACTTCTGCAGCATTAAGGAAGTCATCGACACTTGCCATGGTGTTACGCTCCAATATCACAGGCAGTAACAGTGAACCCAGTTGAGTTAATATGGCTTGGTTGTACATTTGTGTACCTGACAACATAATCACATCACCCAGCTGTGCAGCAATGGCTAAGTCAGTTTCATGTTCAACCATTAAGATACACACCAGCCCAAACTGATCCAATGTATGTTTGAACTTGTTGAGTGAGGTTAGCAAATCACTTTGCTGGCTCAATCCCTGGATCACAACGGCTTGAAAGCCAGATTCTTTGAGTGCTTTAGCACGCTGCTCAAATTGGCTGATTTCAAACGGCAATTGCAGTTGAGCAATCGCACCGGACTGATCATTGCCGATGCTAAGTTGACCGCAGATTATTTCGGTCGCCGTTGTTTTATAAGCTTTACTGTAACGCTTCTGTTTACTGCTTGCAGAGCTTGGTGTCGTGATTGATTTAGAGGTGATTGGTTCAATCATCAACTGGCTATTGCTTAACTGCGTTGGATTGACCGTTTCGCATGGATAGCAACCTAGCACTTTGATAAATCTTGTGGTTCTTTCTAACTCTTTCAATGCAGCTTGCATAGGTTCACTAGAAAGATTGGCGTCGATATCAAGGTAGAACATCTCCTCCCAAGGAGTACCTGGGATAGGGCGAGATTCAAGCTTACTCATATTCAGATTTCTGGCTTTTAAAACGAGTAGCGCTTCAACCAAGGCACCAGGCTTTTGCCCTGTGGCCATAATGAGTGTGCATTTTGCGGGTAGCTGTTCGGGCACATCAACTGCTTTTCGTGCGACCACAATAAAACGGCTTTGGTTAATTTTTTGATTGGCTAAACCGGTATCGATAGCTTCGAGTTGGTATAACGCGCCGCCTTCACTGCTGCCAATCGCCGCAACACTATTACTCTCTGCGTTGCACACCATCTGCATCGCTTCGGCACTGCTTGAGCAATACTCTAACTTGAAGTCACCATGTTGGCTTAGATATCGACTGCACTGGCTGATCGGTTGTGGGTGAGCATAAACCGTTTTAATATCATTGATATTACTGCCGCTATTAGCCAATAAACAGTGACCCACTTCGATTGTGGTTTCACCGACAATCGCGAGGCTTGTATGTTGCAGTACATCATAAACTTCGTTGATTGAGCCTGATGAGGTGTTTTCAATCGGTAAGAAACCATAATCAGCATGGCCTGATTCAACAGCTTGAACAATCTCATCAAAGCTTTGGCAACCCAAGTCTTGCATTTCGACCTGGCGTCTGTCGCAATAACGGCTGGCGGCTAGGTATGAATAAGAGCCCCGGGCGCCAAGGTAGGCGACACAATACTGCTGTTGCTGTGTTTCAGGGTTCGCACGGCCATGGAGGTAGGCTTGTTGGTTAAGTACAGAGTCTTCAATAATGCTTTGATATAACGAAATCACATAGTGTGCATCTAACCCCTGTTCTCTGCCTTGTTTAACGAGGCGTGCGAGCAGTTCTTTTTCACGGGTGGTATCACGTATAGGCCTTACATCCACTTCTTTACTGCGAGCAACATCTAAACTTAACTCTCGGCGTTTTGCCAATAAAGCCAAAAGGTCATTGTCGAGAGTCGTGATTTGCTCTCGAGTGTGGTTTAAAGGTTGTGGTTTGCTCATTTGGGCCTCTACATCTTATTTAGCGCGCTTAGAATTAAAAAAGCCTCCCATGTGGGAGGCTTTGGAATTTTTACTTTCGTTTTTACACCGAAATTCCGCCTCCGAGGGTGGGGGGCATAAAAAAGAAAGTAAAAAAGGCAGTCTGGATTTTTTTCATAGAATTAAACTAAAGCGGAGTCGGTTTTCTGTCAATCAAAACTTAGTCAATTTGAAAATTTTGTAATAAAAAGCGCACTCGAGGTGCGCTTTTGGACAAAAATTAATAATAATATCAAGCTGCGTATTCCTCCTCATGGCTGTAGTCAAAGCCGTCATCGATCGCATCATCTTCTCTTTTAAGTGTGGCGTGACGTTGGCTTTCTGGTTTATGTGTTAGGCGATTGAGCTGTTTCTCCAGCTTTTGTCCCATTGCAGTGATTGCTGCGTATAGGTCTTCATGTTTCGCCTGGGCAAATAACTTGGCATTTGGAATGCCGACGGTAGCTTCAATCTTAAAACCTTGTTTCTCCTGTATTATGATGACGTGTGGATTAATAAGCTGCACATCATGTCGTGCTAATTTCTCTAGTCTTGCCTCAATACGTTCGCGGATAGATTCAGTAACTTCAAAGTGCTTGCTAGTAATCTTTATCATATTTCGAACCTTTTGTTGTTTCCTTGAATTCAGACTAACAATCTGGCTAATGAAAGTTGTGATCTGAATCACGTTTTGTAGGGTCTCTGAATCTGTTCGCTTTTTATTTGATCACTTAGATAAATATAGTCAATAACTGCTAATATTTCCTTGAAAATACCAAAAAACAAGTTCATATTTGAATGGATAAGGGGCGACTGAATAGGCCCTTTTGTAAAAATCTTAGCGTTAATAACCCCATAGCTCTATCCACATTCCCAATATATAATGCTCACAAAAGACCAATTAATTAGTGAGAGTTATCATTCATGGCGCAAAACATTGTCAAAGTAAAAATATGGGACATTCCAACACGACTCTTTCATTGGGGAATGTTGTGTTTGCTTGGCGGTTTATGGTGGACGGCGGAATCGGGAGAAATGGAGTGGCATCAACTTCTGGCTTACTGCTTAATGATCTTGCTTGGAATGCGATTACTCTGGGGATTTATCGGTAGTGATACCGCTAAGTTTAGCCATTTTGTACACTCTCCTAAAACAGTCTTTAACTATTTGAAGAAAACTAAGCAGCATGGCATATCAGCTTCAATAGGGCATAACCCCATCGGAGGCTATATGGTTGTGGCGCTAATATCTCTAATGTGTCTTCAGTTATTCACTGGATTGTTTGCGACGGATGAAATATTTACAGAGGGTCCTTTGTACTCAACTGTGAGTGGTGATACTAGTTTATGGCTGACGTGGTTACATAAGAAGAATTTTGATTTGATATTAGTCTTGGCTGCTATTCATGTGTTGGCTGTTGGGGTGCATATGTTGAAAGGTGACAAGATCCTTGCAGCGATGTTTAGTGGCTATAAGCGTTTACCAGGAGAGCAAGAGCAGACATTAGCGTTTGCTTCTGTGCTCAAGGCATTTGCTATCGTAATAGTCATTGGCGCGCTAGTGGTTAACTATTTGATGCTACCAATTATCCAGATGCTGTAAACGTCACTGATGGACGAAAGCTTGATGTAGAATAAAAGAGCCAGCGGCTATTAGCGCTGGCTCATTATTAACTAATCTTTTTTGTAAACGTCATGACAACCTTTACAGCTTTTCCCTGTATTCATAAAGGCTTTCTTTATTTCCTGCTTATCGCCTTTCTGTGCGACTAAAGCGAGCACTGCTGCATTTTCTTGGAAAGTCTTCATCTTGGCATCAAAATCTGCTTTGTCGCTCCAGACTTTTGCTAGGGCTTCAGTATCACCTTTGTCTGAACCAGCAATGAAACCTTCAAGAGGTAGCATAGAGAGTGCAGCAACATTGGTTGCTCGCGTCGCGAATACGCTAGCATCGTAATCTTTCTTGCCCTTTAGCATTGCGCCCATGTCACCAAAGTTATAGGCAATCATCCCAAAAGCAGATTGACGATAGTGAATAGCATCGTCAGCGTCTTCAAAATTATTAGCTTGCACGCTGGTTGCGATAGTAGCAGTCGCAGCTAGTGCGATTAGACTCATCTTTAATGATTTTTTCATGGTTATTCTCACGTTTTTATTATGTTATGCGACTAAATTCACGCTATTGTACCTACTTTTGGCTAGTGGACTCCATTCGTTTTTGGCCAAAATTACGCTTAGTTACAAATCAATTGATTTAACAGTGCTGTTTGCTCGTATCTAAAGTACGTGACTGGAAATGGTTTCCTGATAGACTGACTGTAATGATGCACTAGTACACCATTGAGGCTAAAATGCGAGCAGAGTGGGATTTAGTTTTAGATAAAGTGATGGCTCAAAACGATCATAGCGCTTTAGTGACGTTATTTGAATTACTGCTAACGGAGGAGGAACGCAGTGCAGTGGCAGGCCGATTAAAGGTTTTTCAAACTTTATTACGTAAAGAGATGAGCCAACGACAAATTGCACAAGAGTATCAAATTAGTATCGCGACAATAACGCGCTGCTCAAATTATCTAAAGCATATGTCAGTAGAGCAAAGAGAGCAGGTAAAGTTGTTAACGTTATAGCGTCTATATGCCGTAGGATTCATGTATCTTGCGTTTACCATAACCTATCCACTCACAATCGCCCCGGCTGCAAAGGATTATCCTGAATACGGGAACGACTTTTGTGTTTTGTTGGTATATACGTTAATGAAGCACAATGATGGGACATGTTGATATCGATAGCAGGCTCGGAAGCCTTTCATATCATATTTTTAAACGCCATATATCGATAGGCTGATTTAGCGCATAAAAAAACGCGTTTCATTTTAGTAAATGAAACGCGCTTTATTTCAGTCAAAAGAGTTAGATGAGCTTAGTGCTTACAACCACAGCCACCGTTGCCATCGCAACCTTCTTTTACTTCTTTCGTTTCATCGTCACTGCAGCATCCGCCTTCATGACTGTGCTCATGATCGCCACCACCACAGCATCCACCTTCATGTGAATGTTCGCCACCGCCACAGCTTCCGCCTGCATGGATATGACCGTGGGCAATCTCTTCTTCGGTTGCTGCACGAACTTCAAGCACTTCAACATTAAAGCTCAGTGTTTGACCGGCTAGTGGGTGATTACCGTCAACAATAACAACGTCATCTTTCACTTCAGTCACTTGAACAGGACGTTGTCCCATTTCAGTTTCAGCAATAAATCGCATACCAGGAACGATATCTTCGATATCGCCAAAAGATGCTATTGGCACTTCTTGGCACAAGCCATCATGATATGCGCCATAAGCTTGCTCAGCATCAACGGTGACGTCAAGAACGTTACCTTGCTCTTTACCTTCAAGAGCTGCTTCAAGGCCTGGGATCATATTTTCTGCGCCGTGCAAATACAGCATCGGCTTGCCTTCAAAAGAGCTTTCAACAAGCTGACCTTTTGCATCTGATAATCGGTAATGGATGCTTACAGCACATTTTTCGGTGATTTTCATATTGGCTCCAATCGGTAATTTGCGCGCATTCTAGCTTGCTTTTTGTCAATTTGCGACAGGTTGGATTCACTTATGTTACCTACACCACATCTTTATTTGAGCTGAGATAAATTCAACAAAGCTGACTTGGTTTTGCTTATAGCTAAACATCATAAGCAGTGCTTTTTTATTTGGTTTGTCGTTATAGCCAAGTTTAAAAGCCTAAACTCAGGTGTAAATTGTAAAATTAGCCGTTGGGGTATACTGGCTAGCCAATCTATTGTTGGTCACTTTATCATCATAGTAAGAGATGGGGCTTAACAATTAATTGTTTATTAACAATTGGTTAGTTGTTAATTCTATATATGTTTACGTAAGAGTAACCTTTGGTGGTAGTCGCATTTACAGAGAGGTCTTCTCCTAAACCATGATTTATACCGCTTTTTGGCTGATTATTTAAGATGATGGTTATTAATGACAATAAACCCAATTTAGGGGTTGACACATCTTGGTTAAAAAGCAATTCTGTTAGCACACAAATTAATCCAATTGGATGAAACCTAATTTATATGTTTAGCCACGTTTTAATGATCACCACGATTATTACAACCACCACGATTACCATCGTGGGGGCGGGCTAAGCACAATCTGATATAAGTTAAATATCAAGCCCGCTCCCCACAAAGGAGCGGGCTTTTTTGTTTCTTTAGTGGCGCGGTACAAGGAGTTTTCGATGAAAGTAATGAAATTTGGTGGTACCTCGCTTGCAAATTGGCAGCGATTTAGAGCAGCGGCAGATATTGTTATCCAGTCGGCAAAGACAGAAAGTACAGCTGTTGTGCTGTCCGCACCCGCAACGGTCACCAATGGCTTAATTGAAATGGTTGAGGTTGCTGTTAATGGCGGTGACTATAAAGCCGTGTTAGCCAAAGTAGAGCAAGTGTTTAATGCTTTGTACGGTGACGCTGCTAACACACTAACAGATGAACAAAATAAAAGACTCAGTGAACGTTTGCTGCAGCAAATGAAGTTTTGGGGCGATAAGCTGGCCGGAATGAGTTTGCTTAATGAGTGCCCTGAGAGTGTCGAAGCAGCGGTGTTAGTGGGGGGCGAAAAATTGTCTTCTGCATTGATGGTTGAGGTGATGAAAGCTGCTGATTACCCATCGGCAATATTGGACCCTGAATCATTGTTGGTGGGTTATGGCCCACGTTTAGAGTCAGCCGTTGATATTGAAGCGAGTAAGTTACGCTTTAACGCATTAAACTTAACAGATGCTCATGTTTGGGTGATGCCTGGTTTTACCGCAGGAGACAGTGAAGGAAAAATTGTTACATTAGGGCGCAATGGCTCCGACTATTCTGCGGCGGTGCTCTCAGCTTGCTTACAAGCGAGTTGCTGCGAGATCTGGACTGATGTTGATGGCGTTTATAATACCGACCCACGTGTGGTTGCTGACGCTAAACTGCTACCTCAAATGAGTTATCAAGAGGCTATGGAAGTTTCTTACTTTGGTGCAAAGGTGCTGCACCCAAAGACTGTGGCTCCTATCGCGCAATACCATATTCCTTGTTATATCCGTAATACGCTCAACCCTAAAGCTGTCGGGACGCTAGTATCCAACGCACCTGATGAAACAGGGCTGAATGTTAAAGCGATCTCCAACCTTGATGATCAAACGATGTTTGATGTTTCGGGGCCTGGAATGAAAGGCATGGTGGGCATGGCCAGTCGTACATTAGGCGCGATATCACGCTCGGGAGTTTCCGTTTCACTGATTACGCAAAGCTCGTCTGAATACAGTATTAGTTTCTGTGTCTCCACTGAAGACGCAGCTAAAGCCAAATATGCGCTAGAGCAAGAGTTTGAGCTCGAACTTAAAAGCGACCTGTTAGAGCCGATAGAGATGCGCCATCAGTTGGCGATAGTGTCACTGATTGGTGATGGCATGCGCACCCATAAAGGGGTTGCGGCAAAGTTTTTCCAAGCCCTTGCACAAGCAACCGTTAATATTGTCGCCATTGCCCAGGGCTCTTCAGAGCGTTCAATCTCTGCCGTTATTGAGCAGCGAAAAACCAAACATGCTATTTCGGCATGCCATCAATCTTTCTTTGATGTTCAGCACTATCTTGATGTTTTCCTTGTGGGCTGCGGCAATGTTGGCGCGGGGCTACTTGAACAGATAAAACAGCAACGCCAAATGCTTAAAGAGCAGCATATCGCCGTACGGGTTTGCGGTATTGCGAATTCAAAGCAGATGTTACTCGATGCTCAAGGTATCGATTTATCGAGCTGGCAAAAGCTGTTAGCAGAGTCAAAGCAAGCCGCGAGTATCGATGAGATGCTGGTATGGGCTAAAGAGCAGCAGTTACTAAACCCTGTGCTCGTTGACTGTACTTCGAGTGAATTTGTGTCTGATCAGTATTTAGCAGTGATGAATTCTGGCTTACACGTGGTAACGCCAAATAAAAAGGCCAATACTCGTGATATGGATTACTACAAGGCATTGCGTCAAACAGCGCTAAAACAGCGTCGTCAGTTCTTGTATGAAACCACTGTTGGAGCGGGATTACCTGTTATTGATAACCTTAAAAAGTTGTTATTCGCGGGTGATAAACTGCTGCGTTTTAACGGTGTATTATCTGGCAGTCTTTCGTACATTTTTGGCATGTTAGATGAGGGGATGACTCTGTCTCAAGCCACCAGTATTGCAAGAGAAAAGTGTTTCACAGAGCCGGATCCTCGTGAGGACTTAAGCGGTATGGATGTTGCTCGTAAAGTGCTTATTTTGGCCCGAGAAGTCGGTATGGAACTAGAGCTGTCGGATATCAATGTTGAGTCAGTGTTGCCTGAGTCATTTGATGCATCGGGTGACGTAGAAGCGTTTATGGCAAATTTGCCCTCAGCAGATAAAGCAATAGCACAGCGTGTTGAAACGGCTAAGGCTGAAGGCAAAGTACTGCGTTACGTCGGGCAAATTGATGACCAAGGCTGTAAAGTTAAGATTGCAGAGGTGGATGCAAATGATCCGCTATACAGTGTTAAAGGCGGAGAGAACGCATTAGCATTTTATAGTCGCTACTATCAGCCAATACCATTCGTGCTTAGGGGGTATGGCGCAGGAACCGATGTGACTGCAGCAGGAGCGTTCGCCGATATTTTAAGAACCCTTAATTGGACTCGTGAGGTTGGAATATGAGCGTAACCATTTATGCGCCCGCTTCAATGGGCAATGTGGGTGTCGGTTTTGACTTGCTCGGTGGGGCATTAGCCCCAATAGATGGTAGTTTACTTGGCGATAGAGTGACGGTTGAATCGGCTGAGCAAGGACTAACATTGAGCGTAATAGGGCATTGGGCCAACAAGCTACCCGCTAATCAGAGCGAGAATATTGTTTATCAGTGTGCAACGTTTTTCCTTGAGCATTTAGGCAAAGATGTCGGGCTTAAGCTCACGCTAGAGAAGAACTTACCCGTTGGCAGTGGTTTAGGCTCTAGTGCCAGTTCCGTTGTGGCAGCGCTAGTAGCACTCAATGAATATTTTGATAATCCTTTTTCTGAGCAGGAAGTGCTTCGGCTAATGGGAGATTTTGAAGGCAAAATTAGTGGTTCGGTACATTACGACAATGTCGCGCCATGCTTTCTTGGCGGTATGCAATTAATGCTTGATACGCCGCAGGTTATTTGTGAGCCGATACCCACGTTTAAACAGTGGTATTGGGTGGTAGCCTATCCTGGGATCTCGTTATCGACGGCACGAATGCGCCAGTTGATGCCAGAGCAGTATTCAAAGCAAACCACAATTGATTTTGGCCGTTACCTCAGTGCTTTTGTGCACGCTTGCTATAAGCAAGACGACGCATTGGCTATCTCGGTACTCAAAGATGTGCTTGCTGAGCCTTATCGCGCAGCAGAGATCCCTCATTACCAACAAGCTAAGTCTGCCCTTGCGGAGATAGGTATGCTAACAACGGGGATATCTGGCAGTGGGCCTACCTTGTTCACTATTACTGATGATATAGAAACAGCAAGAGTTGCTAAGCAGTGGTTAGATGAAAATTATATTGATCAAGCATTAGGCTTTTCACATATTTGCCAAATTGATGATTTAGGGGCTCGTCGAGCCTAATTTATAAAGAACAAATGTGAAGCAAATAACGTGTAATAAAAACTATCAATACAGCATTGAGAATCAAAGGACGTCATCATGGAATTATATAATCTGAAGCACCCATCCCAGGTGGTAAGCTTTACCCAAGCGGTTAAACTTGGACTTGGAAAAGACCGTGGGCTTTTCTTTCCAAAAAATATTCCTACATTAGATGATATTGATGGCTTACTGGCACTGCCGTTTGTGGAGCGCAGTAAGAAGGTCATCGGCGCTTGGCTAGCTGAAGAGTTGGGCCAGGATACCGTTGACCGTTTAGTTGAGCGAGCCTTTAATTTTGAGCTGCCGCTGGTACAAGCAGACAAGGATTTGTATAGCTTAGAGTTATTCCATGGTCCGACGTTGGCCTTTAAAGATTTTGGCGCACGCTTTATGGCGCAGTGCTTAAATGCGTTGGCAAAAGACGAAAAAATCAATATTTTAACCGCGACTTCTGGCGATACTGGCGCTGCGGTCGCGGATGCATTTTACGGGCTGGATAATATCAACGTCGTCGTGCTCTATCCTAAAGGTAAGATCAGTGTACTGCAGGAAAAGATGTTTACGACGCTAGGTGACAATATTCACACTGTGGCTGTCAGTGCTGATTTTGATGCATGCCAAACCTTAGTGAAACAATCATTTGAAGACAGCGATATTCGTGATGGCTTACATCTAAACTCTGCTAACTCAATTAACATCAGCCGCTTATTGGCGCAGATTTGTTACTACTTTGAAGCCGTCGCGCAGTTTAAGAAAACGAATAACTCAGATCCTGTTATCGCAGTGCCAAGCGGTAACTTTGGTAATCTAACAGCGGGTCTATTTGCTAAAGCGATGGGATTGCCGATTAAGCGCTTTATTGCTGCAACCAATAGCAATGATACCGTACCACGTTATCTCGACAAGGGGGAATGGTCCCCACAGCTGACCGTTGCGACTATGTCGAACGCGATGGATGTTGCTGAACCAAGCAACTGGCCTCGAGTTGAAGCCATTGTTAAGGCGATGAACTGGTCATTAGCCGATATTAAAGGTATTGGCGTGTCAGAGGCGGATACCGCCGATTCAGTTAAAGGGCTTCATGCAGTGGGTTATCTCTCTGAGCCACATGCCGGTATTGCGGCGTTTGCTTTAAAGCAAACGATGGTGACAGGTGAAAAAGGTATCTTCTTAGGGACTGCCCACCCAGCAAAATTTAACGAAGTGGTTGAGCAGATCTTGGACATTGAGTTGCCGCTGCCGCCCGCACTTGCGAATGTGGTACCTAAAACTATTTTGTCAGCCCATTTACCAGCAGACTTTGACGCATTAAAGCGGCACTTATTTAGTATCTTAGTAAAATAGCCGGAATTATAACGACTCACCATTAAAAAGAGCAGCTGTTATAGCTTCTCTTTTTTTGTGGTGAAAGTGTGGCTTATGTGCTTTTTTATCGACTTTGGAGTGAGGTTGCTGCTGCAATGTCATTGAGCTTCGTTGTGGCTGTTAACAAATGGGGCGGAATGTATTAGTTAGATCTACTTTAGCGTGACTTAGATCCCATTGTTTACTCAAGATATTTTATATTGTGCGGCGCAGTTTTTATAAAAGGTGTCGTATCTGTGTTACGTTTTGTCGTCAGTATATTGTTACTCAGTTTGTTAAGTGGTTGTGCCAGTGAAGAATTTCAGCTGTACCACAGGATAAATGAAGCATACGATTTTGAAGTCACCCACTGCGATAGCTTTGCAATGGTTAGAGGCATAGGACACGGAGAAAATGCGCTCGAAGATGCCAAACTAAGTGCTATAAAGCAGGGTGAAGAGCTCGAAGGAACACACATCGTTTGGTTACAAATCGACTTAGGCGAGCCAACTAAAGTGGTCGCGGTTATCTATAAATGCCTAATGTAATCATCTGTATTAGCCTCGTATTCATGGTGCTTTAGTTAAACTGCGTAGCCAATTAATCTCTTCAGGCCACAGCTCAGCATTGGTTGTTTCTAGAATGAGCGGAATACCCTTAACAGCGTCAAGTGTCATTAGCGTCGCAAACGCTTCTGCCCCTATTTCCCCCTTACCCAGAGATTCATGACGATCAACGCGGCTGTTAAGTCCTGTTTTACTGTCGTTTAAATGCATGGCTTTGAGATATTGATTACCAACAATTTTATCAAATTCATCGAAAACGGCCTTACAGCTTATCTGACTGCGAATATCATACCCTGCAGCAAACATATGGCAGGTGTCGATACAAACTCCGACGCGTGACTTGTCTTCAACGCCGTCAATTATCTGAGCGAGTTGCTCAAAACTATGACCCAGGTTTGAGCCTTGGCCTGCAGTATTTTCGATCACCGCAGTCACGGTACTTGAACGCGTCAGTGCTAAGTTTATCGACTCGCTTATTCGCGTGAGGCATTTATCGGTGTCAATTTGTCTTAGGTGGCTACCGGGGTGAAAATTAAGCAGGGTTAAACCTATTTGTTCACATCTGGCGATTTCATCATAAAAAGCTTCACGTGATTTAGTGAGTAGCTCATCATCTGGGTGCCCTAAGTTAATCAGATAGCTGTCATGGGGTAAAATAGCATCCATTGAAATGTTAGCTTTGTGACAGTTTTCTTTAAATAGCGTTATTTGCTTTTCATCTAGCGCCTTACTTGCCCAGCGGCGCTGATTTTTAGTAAATAACGCAAAAGCGTTAGCGCCGATAGCGGCAGCATTTGTGGGAGCATTTGCTATGCCGCCAGAGGCACTAACATGTGCGCCTATAAAGTAGTTCGGTTGCATTGTTTCTTCCTGTATTTTTGTTGATTAATTCAGCTGACGGCCTGACAACATTAGTTTCAACGGTACTAGTCTCTATATTGGGTAAATAAGTGGTTGTAAATTAGTCTGATTTTGTTGATCTCTGTCACGATGATACACATTCTCTTTTTGTTATAGTTGGCCGTTATTCGTACTGTTTACTAATATTGTATCTAGTGGGGCGAATTTGGGTGGAGAAAACTATGCTAGCCAGACTGATGCACGATCACAAGCATATTGGTATTTTGCTTAAGATTTTAAAGACAAAACACATTAAGCTAGCGGCAGGTGAGGGGATTAACTATAACTTAGTCCGCGATATTGTTGAATATATGCAAAGCTATGCTGAGCACAGCCATCACCCATTAGAGGAGGTGATCTCAGAGTTTTATTGGAACAAGTTAGGCAGAGCCCATATTAATGAAACATTAACTGCAGAGCATAGAAAGTTGGTTGATTCGTCGGCATCTTTAATGGCGACACTCAATTTAATTCTGAGTGATGTGGTGGTGTCTAAAGAGCAGCTCGTCAGCGACTTAGAAGGTTACGTTGAACTGCAGCTGTCGCATATGGAGTTTGAGGAGTCGACGGTATTTCCAAAATGGTCTGATGTGATTACTGAGGAGGACTGGAAAACGGTGGTGAAGATGTGTGATGCAAGGCTGATTGATGATCCGTTATTTAGTGAAAGTGACAATGTGCTGTTTGAGGAACTAAAAGAGTATATTGAAATAGCCGATTAACGATGTTGCTAGGATCAAAAAGAGCGCTATATGCGCTCTTTTTAGTTTACTTGTTTACATTAGGAGGCTGTCTAATTCACCGTCAAAGCCGTTGTCCATATCTTGCAGCTCTTTAAGCAAACGATATTTTTCTTTTAGCGCTTCAATTTCGCGCCACTTACGCTTTTTATTGGAGCTTTTTGAGCGGCTTGTAGGCTTCTCAACGATACTATCTAGCGCACTACCATAATCAAGTCTATTCATGGCAACCTCCTATAGTTTATTTTGTCTTCAAATAAATAGCATATTTTTCAAGCATAGTGCAACATAAATGTTTCATTTATGTTAACTGGAGGTGAAGTTTTAATGTTGATTGAAATGATATATGGCTGATAAACATGAATCAAAATCATGTTTTTTGGTGTAGCTAGCTGTGAAAACTAAAAAAGCCAGTCGAAACTGGCTTTTATAAAGGAATGGTAATCGTGTACTGTTTGCTTATATTTTGTGCTGTTTGAATATATTAATTAACGCATTGCTCGATGTATCTAAATCGGTGGCGTCGGTATTGGCGGTTAGCCTGTCGAGAACATCGTTCCCCAATTGCTTACCTAGTTCAACTCCCCATTGATCAAAAGAGTTAATCTGCCATATCGCACCCTGAACAAAGGTTCTGTGCTCATATAACGCAATAAGGGCGCCTAATGTCGAAGGTGTTAGCTTATCCATTAACAAGGTATTGCTTGGCTTATTACCTGGCATCACTTTATGCTGAGCAATAAGTTGCTTGTCACTGTCTGATAGTGAACTACTGCTAAGTTCAGCTAATGCTTCATCAAAGGTTCTACCTTGCATTAATGCTTGGGTTTGCCCAAAACAGTTAGAGGCAAGTTGCACATGATGCTCACCGAGTGGATTATGACTGTTAAGTGGCATAATGAAATCGGCAGGGATAAGTGCGGTACCTTGATGTAAAAGCTGGTGGTAAGCATGTTGTCCATTAGTCCCTTCACCGCCCCAAATTACAGGTCCAGTGCTGTAGTCCACGTCAGTACCGTTGAGCGTGACTGACTTACCGTTACTCTCCATATCAAGCTGCTGGAAGTAAGCGGGTAACCCTCGCAAATAGTGATCATAGGTGAGCACAACATGAGATTGAGCATTAAAGAAGTTGCCGTACCATAAGGAGAATAGCCCCATAATGACGGGCATATTGTTCTCTAACGGTGTTTGCATAAAATGATTGTCCATTTCATGTGCACCGGCTAATAACTCACGGAAGTGGTCCATTCCGACTAATAGCGCGATAGGTAATCCAATCGCCGACCAAAGTGAGTAACGTCCGCCAACCCAATCCCACATCGGGAAGATATTACTTGCATCGATACCAAACTCAGTGGCTTTAGCAACATTAGAGCTAACAGCAACAAAGTGTTTAGCAACATCCGCTTGCGTTGCTCCTTGGGTCAAAAACCATTCTTTTGCACTAAGGGTGTTGGTCAACGTCTCTTGAGTGCTAAAAGACTTAGATGACATAACAAACAGCGTTGTCTGAGGATCTAGTCCCTTAAGCTTTTCAGTAATTGAGGTGCCATCAACATTTGCAACAAAATGACAATTTAACTGACCTGTCCAATAAGGACGCAGGGCTTGAGAGATTATCTTAGGACCTAAAAATGACCCACCAATTCCAATACTCACAACATCAGTAATAGTCTTGCCGGTGTAGCCTTTCCATTCACCAGTCGTTACCGAGCGAACAAAGCGTTCCATTTTGTCTAAGGTTTGCTGAACTTCAGCCACAATATTGACACCGTCAACATGAATAACCTTATCTTTTGGCGCTCGCAATGCGGTATGAAGCACCGCTCGTTGCTCGGTATTATTAATGATGTTGCCAGCAAACATTGCTTTGATTTTTTCTTCAAGCTTAGATTCTTTTGCCAATGCAAACAGCAGTGACAGAGTTTCTGTTGAAGCTCTATTTTTAGAGTAATCTAAAAGCAGTCCACATGCCTTGGTCGACATATCGTCAAATCGCTGTGGTTGTTGCTGGAACAGCTCTCGCATATGCGGCACTGTTGTACTGTGTTTTGCTAGCGCTTGCCAACTAGCAAGCTGAGTCAGTTCGGTCATTTTAGTAGTCCTACTTCATTAAGACGTTAGTTCTGCTTTTAGCATGACTTCGAGTTTACCTTGGTCAATTGCAAAGTTACGGATCCCTTCAGCTAGCTTCTCTACAGCCATAGGTTCTTCATTAAACGCCCAGCGGAATTGTGCTTCAGACATTGCTGGCTCTGCTGCAACCATTTCTGTTGCTGGAAGTAGTTTTTGAACAATCGGTGTATTGCTATTAGATAACTCTTCTAATAATGCAGGGCCAATGGTTAATCTATCACAGCCTGCTAGTTCAATGATTTCACCAGTGTTACGGAAGCTTGCACCCATAACGACGGTATTAAAACCATGACGTTTGTAGTAGTTGTAAATGTTAGTGACAGAAACAACACCCGGATCTTCACTTGCTGAATACTCAAGACCAGTATCTTTTTTGTACCAATCTAGAATGCGGCCAACAAAGGGCGAAATGAGATAAACACCCGCTTCAGCACATGCACGCGCTTGAGCAAAGCAAAAAAGTAGCGTTAGATTACAGTTGATGCCTTCTTGTTCGAGTTCTTTCGCTGCGCAAATACCTTCCCATGTAGAAGCTAACTTAATCAAAATACGTGATTTATCAATACCTGCTTCTTGATAAAGTTTGATGAGTTTATGGGCTTTTGCGATTGAGGCAGTTTTGTCAAAAGAGAGACGAGCGTCAACTTCTGTTGAAATACGGCCCGGAACAATTTTTAGGATCTCTAGACCGATATTGACGGCTAGCTTGTCACCGGCATCTTCAATCTGTTGCGCAACATCATTGCTTTGGCTTTTTGCCCAAGCAATAGCATTTTCAATTAGGCTACTATATTCAGGAATTTGCGATGCTTTTAGGATTAAAGATGGGTTTGTAGTGGCGTCTTCTGGCTGGTAACGTTTTATGGCTTCAATATCACCAGTATCCGCAACTATGGTTGTGATGGGTTTAAGTTGTTCTAAAGTGTTGGCCATGTGAATTACATCCTTCTCAATGAGCAGCATAAGTTTGATGGTTAATTAGCAGGTATTAAAAGCCATTTTTATGATCATTCCAACTAAATATGAAAAAAAATTACAGAAAAGTTGTAAAAAATCAGTAAATGCGCATTTTTTGGTAATATAGCTACTAATTCTAGCGTCTAATTCTTGCTGTTTTATTAAACATTAGCTTTAGACGTGAGTAATTGGCATAAATATTAAGTCATCGCCTTAAACATTAGTAGGCGGCTATAGTGACGGTCGCTGGTATTTGAACAAAAAAATGCTCACAACAGTAACCGTTGTGAGCAAAATTTGGCAATTTACTCAATAACTGACGTAAATAGCTACATAATGATATCGACTTATTTCAATACAGGAACCTTTTCGGTACCTGTAACATGCGCGTCAATACGGCGGTTAGCTTGATTGGCTTCTACAGAGCTGCCTTCAATTAAAGGTCGAGTAATGCCATAACCTTTAGATGACACTTTACCGGGGGCAACACCATACTCGTTGATCAACACATCAGCGACGGCAATGGCGCGGCGTTCAGACAAGTCCATATTGTAGTCAGCCTTCCCCATATTCGAGGCATGACCTGCAATGGTAACCTCGGCATTTGGATGCTTACTCATATACTCGGCTAAATCTTTAATATCCCCGTAAGATGCTTCTTTTACGGTCGCTGAATTATTATCGAATTTAGCTTCAATTTCGAATTTGTCTTCAGCTTCTTGGTAGATTGTACATCCGTTAGCATCAACCTTATGAGTCGATGGTGTATCGGGGCACTGATCCATATCGTCATTTACACCGTCATTATCTGAGTCGGCAATGATAACGGCAGCTACAGGAGCGATAGGTTTTGTTTTGCTACCAAAGCGATAACTGAGTTCAAGTCCCCAGTAGTTACTTTCCATCTCCAGTGTTTTCCACTTATCTTCGTCAAGGTTTTCATAACGACGATATTTAGCTTGGACTTTTAAATTATCAGTAATGTTATAACCAATACCCGCGCCAACGTATGGGGCGACGCCGCTGTCACTATAATACTCGCTACCGTAGTTCTTATTGTTAGACATAAGGTAGTTTAGGGCACCTGCTTCCGCTGATAAACTCCAGCGATTGGCGAAAGGCCAGAATGCTACGAGACCTAAATTCATTCCTTTAGCACCAACATCATTGAGTTTGTCTGAATAGTCGACCCATTCAGCACGGCCGAGATCGCGGTAACCCAACTCGACACCGAAGTAATCATTAAAAAGAAAACCTGCAAAAACATCCCAGGCATACGGATCATCTTTACCACAGGTTTTCATGGTTTTTTGATCGCAATTAGGCTCGTAGTTGTTAATACCGACACCGCCACCGACATACCATGGGCTCATGCCGTCTGCGGCGTCTGCGGCGTTAGCGGCAAAAGGTAGCATTGAGGTGAGTAGAACTGCTTGTAAAGTTTTGTTCATCATTCGGAAATCCTTATGTTTTAATTATAAAACTCTCCGTCTACTCATTACTTAAGCAGTGCTAGCACTTATTACGGAGATCCTTTGGTTTTATAGCTAGCTATCACTATTATCAACCGCAAATGTGACATTTTCCACTTTATTGTTAATATAAATACTTAAGTTAAAAGAAAAAAGGGTGCTTTCGTTGGAAAGCACCCTTTTATTTAGTCTAAATACACTAACCTGATTAAGGTCTTATCGTGTCCACACCCAGTTTTCAATGCTTATAGGGTCTACACCGTTAGCCTTGATATAGTTTCTGTGGTCAACCAGACGTTGCAGCATATCTGTGGTTATAGCGATATGTTGGCTTTCGTCAATAACGCTTTGCTGGAACAGTTTGTACGCCATGTCGATAACGAGGTGGTAACGCGATGTACCATTACGAACACCCATATCAAATGGAGTCGTCGTTGAACCTTCCTCTTCATAGCCTTTAATTCTAAAGCGGTCACTACCTTTGTAATCGAATACAAGTTTCTTAATGGTATTCGGGTATCCGTGGTAGTTAAAGACAACACCTTTATCAGCAGTGAACACTTCGTCCATTAACCATGGCTTGCTTTGGAATTTTAAGCTACCCAAACCGCTGCTGGTTAGCTCGGTAACGCTGACGAAACGGATGCGTACACGAGGTAATAGTTCGCGGATCAGTACCAGTGAAGCCATTGCTTCTTGAGTAACGTAATCACCACAACCAACAAGCACCACATCTGGGTTCTCGTCTGAAGCAAAGTCCCACACCATGACACCGTCTTTAGCCTGACTGCGAGCTTCATCTAGTGTTAACCATTGTGGTAGATCTTTCTTACCAGCAACGATGATGTTGAGCTTGTCACGATCGGCATAAGCACGTTCGGTGTAAACCAAAGTACTGTTACCGTCAGCTGGTAAGTAAGCAGAGATGATCTTAGGATGCTTCTCTAACATTGCGCCCAAGAAAGATGGGTTCTGATGCGAGTAGCCATTATGATCTTGACGCTCTAGCAGCGAAGACAATACTACGTTACATGCCGGCACTGGTTTACGGAAATGTACACCTTGGCTTGCATAAACGTACTTACAATATTGGTCAGCCATTGATGAAATAACTTGCGAGAACGCTTCATAGGTTGGGAACATGGCGTGACGACCCGTTACCGTATAACCGTGGAGCATGCCGAAGAGTAAGTTTTCAGATAGCAACTCAATGACACGACCGTCGCGAGACATATCTTCGTCCCAGCTTTCGATAGGCCACTGCCATGCACGATCAGTTTCTTCAAACACTGCTTGCAGTTGGTTTGAATAGGTCTCATCAGGACAGAAAATACGCAGGTTACGTTGGTCACGGTTGAGTTTAAATGCATCACGCATCCATTCACCCATCTTGAACATTGACAGCCCGCGTTGACCACGTGGTGTTTCAGCGCCATAAGCGAGTTTTTCAAGATCTGGATTGGTTAAAGCGCGAACCACTTCACCACCGTAGCTTAAGTGTTGACGACCACAAGCTAACGCTTTTGGTGGCATTAATGACAGAATATCTTTGTCAAAAATCAGTTCGCCTTTTTCGTTGATGCTGTATAGCTCATCGAACTTATAGCTGCCTAACCAAGTGTTAAGCGCGTCAAGGTGGCCCTTATCTGTAGCACACTTGTTGACGATAACTTGGTGAGATTCACAGTTACCTTCTAATTTTTTACCGCCATATTCAGCAGTACCAGTCCAGCCTTTAGCGGTACGCATTAAAATGACAGGCCAGCGAGGCTTAACAACATCTTCGCCAGATCTTGCGCGAGTTTGAATGTCATTAATCATTTTATATGACAAGTCCATCGCTGCTAGCATCTGCTCGTAAACGTCTTCTTCAAGCTGATCATCAACAATAATCGGGTGGTAACCAAGACCACGGAACTCAAGGTCTAGTTCTTCATGGTCCATTCTTCCCATACGGGTAGGGCCAGAAATTTTATAGCCATTAATATGAACAATAGGTAAAACAGCACCATTGTTCTTTGGTGATACGAGACGGTTTGCATACCAAGATGCAGCAAGAGGACCTGTTTCTGATTCACCATCACCAATGAGGCAAGCTGCAATCAAATCTGGATTATCAAGCACTGCGCCCCAAGCGACGGACAGAGAATAGCCAAGTTCGCCACCTTCAAGAATTTGTCCCGGAGCTTCTGGGTTTGCGTGAGAAGGATAACCATATGCCGCAGAGAACTTTTGACAAATGTCCGTGATACCTTCCTCATTATAAGGAATAGTTTCAGGATAGAAGTGGCTTAACGAACCTTCCATAAACAGGTTAGCTTGTACTGCAGGAAAACCATGACCTGGACCAACAAGGTAAACGAATGAACGATTGTGCTTAGCAATTAATCTATTAACGTTAGCATAGACAAAGTTAATACCAGGGCAAGTTCCCCAGTGACCAAGTAATCTTGGTTTTATGTCTGTGTGCGCTAAAGCACGTTTATGTAGTACGTTTTGCTTTAGGTAAATTTGTGATGTCGCTAGAAAGTTTGTTGCTCTAACAAATTTCTTTAAGGAAACGATCTCTTGTTGATGTGACATAAACAACCCCGTTTGGTAATCATAAAGTTAAACAAATTCTATATGACATACTATATTTGTAACTTTATTACAAAAATGTGCCCTGTATCGTATTTATAGAAAGTTTTTTGCACTAATTAATGTAGTAAAGTTAGATGTGATTGCCATGTTAATTTAGTTAATTATATTGAGTATGCTTGGCGTTTTGTGTGATTCGGTTGTCAGCTAAATGATGAAATGTGACCTGTATCACTCAGGGTTGAACCAATGCTATGCTATTTTGCAGCGCGGAATGCGGCAGGCGTGGTGGTAATTTAATCACGTATAGGATAATTCGAAAAGAAAATCTGTTGTCATTTAAATACTTTAGGAAGGAAAAATACAAGCCAAACCTAATCCAGAGTGAAAGCGCTTGATTATGTTTGTCATGGGGATAAAGAATAATTATGTTTGAACCGTTAATTAATGCAGTTGAATCTGCCGTCAATGCTGTCAATGGCCTACTGTGGGGAAGCTTACTAATTTATGTATTAGTGGCAGCGGGTGTGCTATTTACTTTTCGTCTAGGTTTTATTCAGTTCAGATTATTTGGCCACGGTGTCAAATTAGTGATTAAAGGCCGTGAAAAAGTGAATGGTATCTCCTCTTTTCAGGTTTTTTGTACATCGATGGCTGCAAGAGTAGGCACCGGTAACATGGCGGGAGTCGCCGTTGCGATAACTGTTGGTGGTGCGGGTGCGATTTTTTGGATGTGGCTGATTGCGCTGCTCGGTATGGCGACTGCATTTATTGAGTCAACATTAGCACAAGTTTATAAAGTAAAAGACGATGAAGGTCAGTATCGTGGTGGACCTGCGTATTATATGGAGAAAGGCCTAGGTAAGAGATGGATGGGAACCTTGTTTTCTATTCTACTTATTATCGCTTTCGGTTTTGCCTTCAATGCCGCACAAGCTAATACCATGACCGACGCGCTGAACAACGCATTCGGTTTGGATAAAACCATTGTTGGTTTAGTGATTGTGATGGCATCTGCATATATTATTTGCGGTGGCTTGAAAAAAGTCGCTCGCGCATCTGAATTGATTGTGCCGGTAATGGCTGTTGCTTATTTAGCAGTAGCAATTGCGGTATTGGTATTGAATATCGAGCAGGTTCCAGCAGCGCTAACACTGATTGTTAAAAGTGCCTTTGGTTGGGAGGAAGCTGCTGGTGGCGCGATGGGCGCGATGATGGCCGGTGTTGCACGTGGCTTGTTCTCTAACGAAGCGGGTATGGGAAGCGCGGCAAATATTGCTGCATCAGCTACACCAAACCCTAATCACCCAGCATCACAGGGTTTTGTGCAAATGATCGGTGTATTTGTCGATACCATCGTCATCTGTACTGCTTCTGCGGCGATTATTTTGTTGTCAGGTGTGTTAGACAATCCTGGTGAGCACAAGGGGATTGGTCTATTGCAATTGGCACTAAGTAACGAGCTTGGTGGTTGGTCTGCTTACTTCATTGCATTCGCAATTATACTGTTTTGTTTCTCGTCAATTATTGCTAACTATAGCTATGCCGAAAACAACATTATGTTCCTGACTAAAAGTAAAAAGGTGCTGTATGTTTTCCGTGTCCTAGTATTGGCGATGGTGATGACAGGTTCAGTGGCCTCTTTGCAACTGGTGTGGAACTTTGCCGATGTATCAATGGGGTTAATGGCGCTGGTAAATATTTCTGCGATAGTGTTGCTTTCTAAGGTTGCCTTTGCGGTAGTGAAAGATTACGAACGTCAAATAAAAGCAGGTGTTTCTCCAACGTTTGATGCTAGTCAATTCCCAGAAATAAAGGGGATTGAAACGGGTGAATGGACTAATGATGAGCCTATTGCAAACAAATCTTAATATAGGATTAACCGCTCGGTGCGGTAAATTGAATTAACACAATCTAAAAAACCACGCTTTATAAGCGTGGTTTTTTTGTTTTTGATCAGTATGATTGTCTCAGTTTAAGAATATCTCTGTATAGGACATCATAATGTTAATCTTGGTTTCACCTGCAAAAACGTTAGATTTCGAAAACCCAGCGGGTACTGAACGTTATTCAATGCCGACGTTGTTGAGGCAAAGTGAATTGCTGATTGATGTCTGCCGTGAATTAACCCCGAGCGATATTGCATCGTTAATGAAGGTTAGCGATAAAATAGCAGGCTTAAATGTTGCTCGATTTGGTAGTTGGCAGCCTAATTTTACCCCGGAGAATGCTAAGCAAGCCATATTTGCTTTTCGTGGTGATGTTTATACCGGGCTTGATGCCGATACATTATCTGAGGCGAGTCTTCAAAAAGCGCAGCAACAGTTGCGGATCCTATCGGGTCTTTATGGCCTGTTGAAACCACTCGATTTGATGCAAGCCTATCGATTAGAGATGGGAACTCGTTTGGGTAACAGTAGAGGCACTAACTTGTATCAGTTTTGGGGAGATATCATCACCGATGAGCTCAACCAGACGACAGACGCCCAAAATGATGAGTTCATTATTAACTTAGCGTCAAATGAGTACTTTAAAGCCGTTAAGCATAAACAGTTAACTGCAACGCTTATAACTCCTGTTTTTAAAGATAAAAAGAATGGCCAATACAAGGTTATTAGCTTTTTTGCTAAGAAAGCCAGAGGTATGATGGTGCGTTACCTATTAGATAACAAAGTCGATACGTTAGATGCACTGATAAAATTTGATAGCGCTGGCTATTGTTACAGTGAAGCAGATTCAACAGTAAGTGCCCCGGTATTCTTGCGAGAAGAGCAGTAGTTGGCGGTAGTATATAGCCGATAAAAAAGCAGCCTAATGGCTGCTTTTTTATCGGGTTAATCGCGATTATTTGACAGTAATGGGGCGTAAAGTAATTTTTGACTGCGCCATTAAGTACGCGAACTGCGCATATGCGGCAACATTTTGCTGAAGCGCAGCGGGCTCAATTTTGTCTAAAGTATCGTTTGGAGTGTGATGATAGTCGAAGTAATCGCTCCCATCTTGCCTTAATGAGGCTACTGGCACCCCTTGTGAAGGTAACATCGAGACATCAGGGCCTCCTGATGCTCTGTTATTGCCTAAGGCAACACCATTATTAGTCATAGGTGTCGTAAGGGCTAATAACTCGGTATAAGCGGTTTCACTGGCTCTATAATCGATCTGATAGATCCTACCAGCACCAAAGTCTGACTCGGCGGCAATGTAGTGCTTATCTAACTCGGCCTTATGGGCTTTGGCATAAGCTTTGCCGCCAACTAAACCGAGTTCTTCAGCTGCATATAAAACGACTCTAATGGTCCGAGCAGGTTTTGTTGGTAAGTCTTGAATTAGCTTGCCCGCGGCCGTGACAATAGCCACACCAGCACCATCATCAATCGCGCCAGTACCTTCGTCCCAAGAATCTAAGTGAGCGCCAATAAGTACTATCTCGTCGGGCTTGCTAGAACCGGTGACTTCAGCAATGACATTGTATGAAGTGGCAAAACCTTGGTTTTGTGCCGTCAACATCAGGTTGATTGTGATATTTGCATCACGCTTAAGCATTGCATTAATAAGATCGGCATCAGGGTTCGACATTGCTGCAGCCGGAATTTTGGCAACGCCATCTTTATATTTCATCATGCCAGTATGTGCCATGCGGTCGTGATCCGTTCCAATAGAGCGGATCATAATGGCTAAAGCGCCTTTCTCTGCTGCTGCAATCGCGCCTTTTGAGCGTCCGCCGACACTTTTACCATAACCCTTACCAGTAATATGGCGCTCGGTGATCTGGTCGATAAATACAATCTTACCTGCGACATCGTTAGTTGAGGCGGCTTGCAGTGCGGCTAAACTATCAAAGCGGATGATATTGGCTTCAATGCCATTTTTTGGAGTTGATATACTACCGCCCAAAGCGGTGATGACTAATGGCTGAGGGAAAGGCGCTACAATCGATGCTTTTGCTTCGCCACGGTGCCACACCGGTACTTGTACTGGTTCTTTATAGACTTTATCAAAGCCAAGCGTCTTAAGTTTAGATTCAGCCCACTGCACCGCAATGAGGTCTTTTTCGCTACCGGCGAGTCGCGGTCCGACTTCGACGGTCAGTGATTCAACCAAATCGTAAGCAAGATCTGAGCTCAGTGCTCGTTGCTGAAGTTGCATTACAATGTGTTCGTCAGGGCTATTTATTTTGTTATTTTGACAACCAATTAAACTGGCCAAAAAGACCCCAGCCGTGAGTCTTAGATAGATGCTTTTCATGAGTTTCCTTTGTTTTTATTACACATGTCCCATTTTTGAAAACAATCTAGCAAAAAGTGTGCTTTATGTCCCGACTATATCTGCAGGGCAGCGCTATATTAGGCGGTCGGTTTGTTTTAGGAGAAATAGTTCGTAATGAATATGGAACTAATACAGCAACGAGCAGACCATGCCGTTGTGTTATTGAAGGCAATGGCGAATGAGCGCCGCCTATTTATCTTGTGCTATCTTCTTAACGAAGGGGAAATGTGCGTTGGCGAAATGAACAAGAAATTGGGATTAAGCCAATCTGCTCTTTCGCAGCACCTTGCGTGGTTACGTAAAGATAATTTGGTTGAAACGCGTAAAGAAGCTCAAACGGTATATTACTCGTTAAAGAGTGAAGAAGTTGCAGAGATCATTAAGCTACTTAATAATATTTATAGCGATAGCTTACAAACGGTAGCGTAATAGCACTAGGCTACAAGCAAGTGCTAATCTCATTTTCGCCGCTACAGTTTCAATCGTTGTTACAAATGGAGAGGCATGCCTCTCTATTTTTTTATCTAAAAATTGTGAATCCAGCCATTATACCCGTTGCATTAAAAGTTTGACCATTCAGCGTGAATTCAAAGCCCTGTAAGCGAGATGGGGATTGAAGCTAATAGTGATTCTCGGCTCTGGCATTCCTCGGTAATTGCTCCATGCATGACTCTCGATAATTGCTCCATGCATGACTCTCGATAATTGCTCCTGCATTATTCTACCTTCGTCCATTCTTGGGCTCGTACCTCCTGCACTTGACCTCCATGAAGGAAGGCAATGGCATATTTTGTATGGGACAAAACAGACCATTTAGTCGTATATCTAAAGCTCACAACGAAGCTTAAAGGGCTTTGCCATTTGCTTTAAACGTTGTCCGCACTCGTTAAGCGACTCAGATTTCCCACTTCCGCTTTGCAGTGGCTTAAAAGGGATCAACCCTTTTCACCAATGCGCCTTGAATTGAAAAGTATGAGGTGCTCTGAATGGGTCAAATACTTAATGCAATTGGTATTAGAAGCATGGCTCCGGCATTAAACTCAAATTTTAGACATAAAAAAACCGGCCGAAGCCGGTTTTTACTTTTGCTTTAAAACTAAAACTTAAGCAGCAAGTGCTTTAATTTTAGTGTTTAAGCGTGACTTATAACGAGCAGCCTTATTCTTGTGAATAAGACCTTTAGTCGCCATACGGTCAACAAGTGGTTGTGCTGTTACGAAAGCGGCAGTAGCTGCTTCGTGGTCGCCTGCATTAATTGCAGCAATTACTTTTTTTACGTAAGTACGTAGCATTGAGCCACGGCTTGCGTTGTGCTGGCGACGCTTCTCAGACTGAAGTGCGCGCTTCTTTGCAGACTTGCTATTAGCCAAGGTGCAACTCCTAAAACTGTGTTTGGTATTTTTGAGGTCGAGGAATATGCCCTATTTATGTCATTTTGTCAATGACAATAGTCAAATCAGTTTGATTAACTCAAAATAATCTAACCAGCTTGGCTTTCTTCAACCTAACTCGTGTAATATAGTGCGCAATTCTAGCAGGTATTGCTACGAGACAATAGGGGGAGCGCTAATTAGTGCGTGGTATCGCCCAATTTTTTTAGCTCTATACACATGGGGCAGGGGGCGTTTTGAGTAGAAAGCTATTTAGGTCAGGCATGATAGTCAGTGCTATGACACTAATTTCACGTGTTTTAGGGTTAGTGAGAGACGTTGTTATCGCTAATATTATGGGCGCAGGCAGTAGCGCCGATGTTTTTTTCTTTGCTAATAAAATTCCTAATTTTTTAAGGCGTCTGTTTGCTGAAGGTGCTTTTGCACAGGCATTCGTCCCCGTTTTAACCGAATATCAAGAAAAAAACAGCGATGAAGAGATAAGAGACCTACTGGGTAAGGTCGCTGGTACGCTCGGTGTGTTAGTTAGCGTTGTAACCTTGGTAGGCGTCATAGCGTCACCCGTGTTGGCAGCATTGTTCGGTGGTGGTTGGTTTCTTGCTTGGTTGAATGATGCTCCAGGCGGAGAAAAATTTGAACTAGCCGCGTTAATGTTGAAGATAACCTTTCCCTATTTATGGTTTATCACTTTTACCGCATTGGCGGGATCTATTCTAAATACTCGCGGGCGTTTTGCGGTTTCTGCTTTCACCCCGGTGTTCCTCAATATCGCCATTATTGCCGCAGCTCTGTTTTTGGTTCCCAATGTTGAACAGCCTGAAATAGGATTAGCATGGGGAGTGTTTTTTGGTGGCTTGATTCAATTTTTGTTTCAAATCCCTTTTCTTATCAGAGAAAAAGCGATTGTTAAACCAAGCTGGGGATGGCGTCACCCAGGGGTGACTAAGATTCGAACTTTAATGATCCCAGCACTTTTCGGGGTGTCGGTGTCACAAATCAATCTGTTATTCGATACATTTATCGCTAGTTTCTTAATGACGGGTTCAATCAGTTGGTTGTATTACTCTGATAGATTACTTGAATTCCCATTAGGGCTGTTTGGTATCGCAATAGCGACGGTTATTTTGCCTGCATTATCTAAACGTCATGTTAACGCTGAGAGCGAAGGGTTTTCACAGACAATGGATTGGGGCGTTAAAGCGATTATCTTATTAGGTTTACCGGCCATGTGTGGCTTGATTATGCTTGCTAAACCCATGCTGATGGTGCTGTTTATGCGCGGTGCGTTTACCTATGATGATGTTGAAATGGCATCATACAGTTTGATGGCATACGGTAGTGGTCTACTGAGCTTTATGTTGATTAAAATTTTGGCACCGGGTTATTACTCTCGCCAAGATACTAAAACGCCAGTGCGTTACGGTATTATCGCCATGGTAAGTAATATGGTGTTTAACCTCATTTTCGCCATCCCGTTCGGCTATGTCGGTCTTGCTATTGCGACTTCTATGTCAGCGGCACTTAATGCTTGCCTGCTATACAGAGGGTTGCATAAAGCGAATGTATATCGGCTGAGTACCTCGACGATTATGTTTTCCGTTAAGACGCTGGTTGCGGCACTGATTATGTTAGCGGTTATTTACTATTTGCAGCCATCCATCGCTGCTTGGTTAGATTTTTCGTTGTCAGAACGTGGAATAGAGCTTGCTAAATTGATTGTAATTGCAGCAATCTCGTACTTTATTTGCCTAGTTTGCTTCGGAATTCGCCCTTGGAAGATGAAAGCTGCAGTTTGAGGGCTGATTATAAAGACTAGCTGGTATATAATCCGCCCATTTACTCTCATGTGTCGTGTAGGATAATGGAATTAATCCGCGGTATTTATAATATTTTGCCTAAGCATCATGGTTGCGTATTAACAATAGGCAACTTCGATGGTGTTCATCGTGGCCATGCGGAAGTGATTAATCGGCTTGTAGAAAAAGCGCAACACCTGGGCTTACCTGCAGTCGTAATGACATTTGAACCGCAACCACAAGAGTTTTTTCGATGCGAAAATGCACCTGCTCGTTTGAGCTTATTACGCGATAAGCTAATGTTGCTCGATGAGTTAGCGATTGACCGGGTGTTATGTGTGAACTTTAATAAGAAGTTTGCTGATTTTAGCGCAGAAGATTTTATTGAACAATTATTGGTTAAAGCACTCGGTATTAAGTACTTAGTGGTTGGCGATGACTTTTGTTTTGGTCGCCAGCGTCAGGGTGATTTTGACATGCTACGTAAAGCCGGTGAGAAACACGGTTTTGCAGTAGTGAGTACGCAAAGCTTTATTTTAGGTGACAAGCGCGTCAGTTCTACAGAGGTAAGGCAGCTACTCGCTAGCGGTAATATGGAACAAGCAAGACGTTTGCTTGGACATCCCTTTATCCTTAGTGGCAAGGTTGCGCATGGTCAAAAGATTGGGCGAACCATAGGTTTTCCCACGGCTAATATCGCGTTAAAGCGCAAAGTCTCGCCTGTTCGAGGTGTTTTTGCGGTTAAGCTTTATTGGGACAATAGCGATATATATGAAGGCGTAGCAAACGTCGGTTTTAGACCAACAGTGAATGGTCAAGTATGTCAGTTAGAAGTCCATCTATTTGATTTTGAAGGTGACCTTTATGGTAAAGCCGTTGAAGTTGAGTTGGTGGCAAAGATTAGAGACGAGCAGCCATTTGGATCACTAGATGCGCTGAAAAAACAAATTGAAAATGATGCCAACAGAGCGAAAGCCCTGCTTGGCAGCGATGCAGGCTAATAGCTTAGCTAACAAAATGGTAAAGGGTTAATGAGCGACTATAAATCTACTTTGAATTTGCCGGAAACTGAGTTTCCGATGCGTGGTAACTTGGCTAATCGTGAGCCAGAGATGTTAAAATCCTGGACCGAGAAAGGACTGTATCAACAGATCCGTGAGAGCCGTAAAGAGAGCAAGCCGTTTATTTTGCATGATGGTCCTCCATATGCAAACGGTGATATTCATATTGGTCACTCAGTTAATAAAATTCTTAAAGATATTATTATCAAGTCAAAGACCATGTCTGGTTTTGATGCGCCATACATTCCTGGATGGGATTGTCATGGTCTACCTATTGAGCTCAAAGTAGAGCAAAAAGTCGGTAAGCCTGGCCACAAAGTTACGGCGGCAGAGTTTCGTCAAAAATGCCGTGAATATGCGGCTAAGCAAGTTGATGGCCAACGTGATGATTTTATCCGTTTAGGTGTATTTGCTGATTGGCAAAACCCTTACCTAACTATGGATTTCGGCACTGAAGCAAACATTGTACGCTCACTATCAAAAGTGATTGAAAGCGGACACTTGCACAAAGGTGTCAAGCCTGTGCATTGGTGTACTGATTGTGGTTCTGCTCTGGCTGAAGCTGAAGTTGAATATGAAGACAAGATGTCTCCGGCAATCGATGTGGCTTTTTCAGTTGTCGATAAGGGCGCTTTACTCACTAAGTTTGGTGTTACTGAATATCCACATAACATCTCTATGGTTATCTGGACGACAACGCCTTGGACTCTGCCTGCTAACCGCGCATTGGCTGTTGCTGGCAATATCGAATACTCTTTGGTTGAGATGGTAAAAGACGGCCAAACTCAAGCACTGGTATTAGCTGAAGACTTAGTTGAGTCATGTGTTGAACGATTTGGTGCTGAGTCGCATAAAGTGCTGGCGAATGTACTCGGTTCTGAACTTGAGCTATTACGCTTTAATCACCCATTTTATGCTTTTGATGTGCCAGTTATCTTAGCGGATCACGTTACTGTCGATTCAGGTACGGGTATTGTTCATACTGCACCAGGCCATGGCCAAGACGATTTCATTGTTGGCCAAAAGTATGGTTTAGAAGTTGCTAACCCAGTGGGTGACAATGGTGTTTATAAAGCCGACACCGAGATTTTTGCAGGACAACACGTCTTCAAAGCGAACAAGAGCGTCGTCACGTTATTGGAAGAGAAAGGCGCATTGCTTAATCATATTGCGATTAATCATAGCTACCCACATTGCTGGCGTCATAAAACACCGATTATCTTCCGCGCGACTCCGCAGTGGTTTATCTCAATGGATCAAAAAGGGCTGCGTCAACAAGCCTTGGGTGAAATCGAGAAAACACAGTGGATCCCTGATTGGGGCCAAAGCCGCATAGAGAAGATGGTCGAGAACCGTCCAGATTGGTGTATCTCACGCCAACGTACCTGGGGGGTGCCAATTGCCTTATTCGTACACCGCGAAACAGATGAACTTCATCCTGATAGCGTCTCACTAATGGAAAGAGTGGCTAACCGTATCGAGCAAGAAGGTATTCAAGCTTGGTGGGATTTAGATGCTTCTGAGCTTCTAGGTGATGAAGCTGACCAATACCGCAAAGTGACAGATACGTTAGACGTATGGTTTGACTCAGGCTCAACATTCTCATCTGTTGTAGCAGCGCGTCCAGAGTTTAATGGCCATGAAGTTGACCTTTATTTAGAAGGTAGCGACCAGCATCGTGGTTGGTTCATGTCATCATTAATGATCTCTACTGCGATGAATGGCAAAGCGCCTTATAAGCAAGTGCTGACTCATGGTTTTGCTGTTGATGGCAAAGGTCGTAAGATGTCTAAATCGGTTGGTAACGTGATTGCTCCACAGCATGTCACCAACAAGCTAGGCGCTGACATACTTCGTTTATGGATAGCTGCAACCGATTATAGCGGTGAAATGACCGTTTCTGACGAAATCCTCAAGCGCAGTGCTGATGCTTATCGTCGTATTCGTAACACTGCTCGTTTCCTATTGGCTAACATCAATGGCTTTAATCCAGAAAAAGATATGGTCGCCGTTGAAGACATGGTTGCTTTAGATCGTTGGGTTGTCCGCCGTGCCGCTGCATTACAACAGGAACTGATTGAAGCTTACGACGAATATAACTTCCATTCAGTGACTCAAAAGCTGATGCAGTTCTGCTCTGTTGAGCTAGGTAGCTTCTACCTTGATATTATTAAAGACAGACAGTACACGGCTAAAGATGACAGTAATGCTCGTCGCAGTTGTCAATCCGCACTGTACCTTATCTCTGAGGCTATGGTGCGCTGGATGGCACCTATCTTGAGCTTCACTGCTGATGAGATTTGGAAACTACTTCCAGGTGAACGTAGTGAATTCGTATTTACAGAAATGTGGTATGAAGGCCTGACGTCTGTGACGCTTGATTCCGATCTGAACGATGAATACTGGGACCAATTGCTAGCAGTTCGCGCTGAAGTGAATAAAGTGATTGAAAGCGCTCGTCGTGAAAAGTTGATTGGTGGATCGTTGGAAGCTGAAATTACGCTATACGCTGATGAAGCATTGTCTACCGTACTTAACACTTTGGGTGATGAATTACGCTTCGTGTTATTGACCTCTAAGACCGATGTAGTGGCACTTTCTCAAGCACCTGCGGATGCTATTGACACTGAGCTTGCGACTCTGAAGCTAGGGCTGAAAAAGTCTGAAGCTGAGAAGTGTGAGCGTTGCTGGCATCATAGAGAAGATGTTGGCCAAGTCGTTGAACATCCAACGCTTTGTACGCGTTGTGTGACCAATATCGAAGGTGAAGGCGAAACTCGCCAGTTTGCATAATAAAGGATCTGTAATGCCCACTTCTTGGAAAGACAGTGGCCTACGTTGGTATTGGATAGTTGTGTTAGTGTTACTTGCTGACCAACTGTCTAAACAGTGGGTTTTGTCCAGCTTTGAGCTGTATGAATCGGTAAAGTTATTACCGATATTTAACTTTACCTATGTGCGTAATTACGGCGCGGCATTTAGTTTTCTAAGTGATGCAGGGGGTTGGCAACGTTGGTTGTTCACTTTCGTCGCGGTTGGTTTTAGTGTGTTACTTTCTGTTTGGTTGCGTCAGCAACCAAGCAAAATGTGGCGTTTAAATCTGGCTTACACATTAGTGATCGGCGGAGCACTAGGTAATTTAATTGATCGGTTGCAACATGGTTTTGTGGTCGATTTCTTAGATTTCTATTGGAACAGTAGTCATTTCCCAGCATTTAATATTGCTGATTCTGCCATCTGCGTCGGTGCCGGACTCATCATTTTGGATTCTTTTGTTTCCGGTAAAGATGTCAAAAACTCAGCTGATATAAAGGGGTAATCTAAGTGTCAGATATGCATTCAATTTTGTGTCACATGAACATAGTACTTGAAGATGGATCGACAGCTGAAAGTACCAAGGCGGCAGGAAAACCTGCTCGCTTTAATATTGGTGATGAAAGCTTAAGCCCAGCGTTTGAAGCCGAAATTAGCAATTTATCAGTGGGTGATAGCCATAGCTTTACTTTGCAGCCAGCTGATACCTTCGGCGTGTCTAACCCTGATGCCGTACACCATATGGATAAGAGCCGTTTCCCTGCTGATATGAAGCTTGAAGCGGGTGTTATTGTGAGTTTTGGCGGCCCAGGTGGCAGCGAAATACCTGGCATGGTACGAGATGTTGTTGGTGACTCTGTCACTGTCGACTTGAATCATCCATTGGCGGGTCAAGTGCTAACATTTGAACTTGAAGTGGTACAGGTACTGTAATTATGAAAATTCTTTTAGCAAATCCTCGCGGTTTCTGCGCTGGTGTTGATCGTGCAATTAGTATTGTTGAACGGGCATTAGAGCTTTTTTCCCCACCTATCTATGTGCGACATGAAGTTGTTCATAACCGTTATGTGGTGCAAAACCTTAAAGATCGTGGTGCCGTGTTTGTTGAAGAGTTAGATCAAGTGCCGGATAACAGCATTGTTATCTTTAGCGCTCATGGCGTATCGCAAGCGGTTCGTGCTGAAGCCAAAACTCGTGGTCTTAAGGTGTTTGATGCGACGTGCCCACTGGTTACCAAGGTTCATTTGCAGGTGACTCGTGCGAGCCGTAAAGGCATTGAATGTATTCTTATTGGTCACGCTGGTCACCCAGAAGTCGAAGGCACTATGGGTCAATATGATAACCCAGAGGGCGGAGTTCATTTAGTTGAGTCTCCAGCAGATGTGGCTAAGCTTGAAGTCAAAAATCCTGATAACTTGTGCTTTGTGACTCAAACAACATTATCAGTGGATGATACTGCGGATGTGATAGCTTCTTTGCAGAAGAAGTACCCTGGGATAGAAGGCCCACGCAAAGATGATATTTGTTATGCAACGCAAAATCGTCAGGATGCTGTACGTAATGTTGCTGCAGAGGTCGAGCTGTTTATTGTGGTAGGTTCTAAAAACAGCTCTAACTCAAATCGTTTGCGTGAATTGGCGCAAAAGAAAGGGACTAACTCCTATTTAGTTGATAATGCAGATGATGTGGACCCCAATTGGTTTAATGGTGTTCAACGTGTTGCTGTAACCGCTGGAGCATCTGCACCAGAAGTGTTAGTTAAGCAAGTTGTTGATGCTATCGCGGATATGGCGCCAAGCGTTATTACCGAAGTCGAAGGCCGGTTGGAAGATACCGTATTTGCTGTCCCCGCCGAGTTACGCTAAAGCGAACATCGCACTGATTAAAAAGAGGCCTTAGGCCTCTTTTTTTATGCTTATAATTCAGACACATCAATGACCTTTACGTTTAAATTAACAACCAGACCAAAGCTAACATTCGACTAAACTACCATTAACCTGTATGCTGATTTACTCTTCCTAAGTTACAGATTTAAAACACTAAAAACATAAATTTAACGTCAATAATATGACTAAAGCAAAGGAATTGACAGTAATGAAAAACCAACAAA
This sequence comes from Shewanella sp. Choline-02u-19, assembly GCF_002836205.1. Lineage (NCBI taxonomy): Bacteria > Pseudomonadati > Pseudomonadota > Gammaproteobacteria > Alteromonadales > Shewanellaceae > Shewanella > Shewanella sp. Choline-02u-19. Next base: position 2,535,234 of record NZ_PJBE01000013.1, on the reverse strand, counting down.
AGGGTCTTTCTTTAATTGAAGTGATGGTCTCTTTAGTTATTTTAGTTGTTGGTCTAATTGGTATTTTCAACCTTCATTTAGTGGCAAAACGTGGCAGTTTTGAATCTTTTCAGCAAACCCAAGCTACTTACCTTGCTAACGATATTATTAATAGAATGAAACTGAATAGGAGTCAGCTATCAAGTTATGCTGATACTTATACTGGGGCGAAGACTGCCGTTAAGTCGTGCCAAATCAATATTTGTACTACTGCAGAGACGCTCCTTTGGGATCAGTACCAATGGGATCAATCTTTAATCGGCGCTGCTGAGCAGGTAGGAGGGCAGAATGTGGGTGGATTAGATTCCCCTATAGCCTGTATTACCGAAAATGCTGGGGTTGTTTCTGTCGTTATCGCATGGCGAGGGATCCGTGAAATGAGCGCATCGTCAATAGCGGAAACCGATTGTGGGTCCACCTTAGGGAAAAGACGCAGAGTATTTGCATTAAGTACAATGATTTTGTAAGGCGGTGAAGATGATGAATAGTAAAGGGATGTCGTTAGTTGAGTTGATGGTTGCCATGGTGATCGGGCTGTTTTTAACGGCAGGTCTATTTTCTATGTTTCTTATGTCAGCAACAAATGTCACCACGACCAGCCAATTTAATCAGTTACAAGAAAATGGCCGTATTGCCTTGACTTTGATGGGGCGAGATTTAAGCCAATTGGGGTTCATGGGCGATATTACCGGTACTGATTTCATTATAGGGACCAACACAACCATTGATGCAACAGCTGTTATTGGTACCAGCGGAGACTGCATTGGAGCTGGGCTGAATAATGCCACATTCCCCATTGATATAGCGGCGCATTTTAGACGGTTATGGGGTTATGAAAACGGCGTTGGTTCCGATAGCTTAGCGTGCTTGTCAAATGTAAATGACAAAACAGATGTGATTCAAATGAAGCGTTTATTGGGACCATCAGTCGCTGCCGGCACCACCGATGCCTTTTATATCGAAGCCAATGCTAATCAAGCTATTTTTTTTAAGGCGGCAACCGCTGAAACACTAGATAACAGCCGTATTTGGGAGTACCAACATCATATTTACTATATTGGTGACGATGCCGATGGTGTTCCTATTTTGCGCAGAAAGAGCTTATCTTCAACGGGGATGGGCAATGATGAACAGCTTGTTGAGGGCATCGAAAATATGCGAGTGATGTATGGCTTTGATAGTAATGGCGACAGCACTGCTGATAGGTATCTTGCCGCCAAAGATGTGACCTCTTTGATGTGGGATAACGAGCTTTTTCAACGGTTAGTTGCACTTAGAGTCCATCTTCTTGTTAGATCCACGGAAGCTGACAATAGTTACACTAACGAGACGACTTATACATTAGGCGATAAAACGATTGGTCCGCTAAATGATCACTTTAGACGAAAAGTGTTATCGACAACGATTGTTCTTGAAAACCCTGTACTGATTTAGTGAGGCCTGATGATGAAAAAACAAAATGGAATGGTGCTTTTTCTGTCTCTGATAATACTCCTTATTATGACCGTTATTGGTGTGGCTTTGGCGAGCAACTCAAATATGTCGATGAAAATGGCTGGTGCAGGTTCAGAAAGAATAGAGGCAAACATTATTGCTAATGGCGCCCTAGATAAGGTCATTGATGATAATAAAGGAACTAACTTCGCTAATATGGTTGCCGAAACTCCCAGCAATGTGATGGGGGAATCTCAATCAATGTTGCCGTTACCTGATAACGGCACCGTTCAGGATGTGAGCTGTCAGCGCAGTGGTAATGCTAGCTCGGCTAACTTAATCAGTTGCCGCAGAATTGAAATATCAAGTAGCGCCAGTTTCGGCAAGAATGATATCGGCAATCTGACCGTAGTTGCGGGTGTAGAGCAAGAAGTGTTAAAGATTTAATAAGAAGTAGTGTCGCCAAAATATAATGGCGAGAAACGAAACTACAAATTAAGTATATCTGGGAGCTCATTATGATATTCAAACGTGCCGCTTTTTCGGCGTTGTTCGCGATGGTTACTTTCTCAGGGGCGTCTTATGGCGATGATACTGAGCTTTATGTAACCGATTACTCTATTGGTAACGGTAATACAGCGAAGGTTTTGATTATCTTTGATAACTCAGGAAGTATGAAAACAATAGAAGAGGATGCGCCTGGCGCCTATGACTCTGAAACTACTTATGAGGCGATAAGTTCTGCTCACTCCTATCAAGATGACATGGTCTATTTTACTAAAGGGGTCGGCATTGATAATGCGGGTATTGATATACCGTTGAGCCCTTCGGATTCTCGTCGCTTTATAGAAGAGATCAATGGCTGTAATCAAAGTAAACCTTTATTAAAAGAGTATGGGCGTTTCACTGGCTTTGTTGGCGAGTATCTAGTTAAAGGGCAGACTGGGACTTGGGGAGATCTTAGAGATAATAGTGGCGCTAATTATGACACCATTGATTGTTATGAAGATATTATTGAAAGTGACACCGCTAACGGATTAAATAAAGATGGAAATAGCCATCCAACTGGTTATCCAATTGACGGTGTTAAAAATGGTAAAATACCCGTTCCTTATACCTCAAATAAAGACTCAAGTGCGACACAACTGGGTAAAGGTGAAGTTGTTACCTTATACACCGCCAATTACCTTAGATGGCACGCTGCGGCTGTTGCTGGGGTGCTTCCTACCACTCCACAATCCAGATTAGACATTGCTAAAGATGCGATAGAAAATGTTATTAACACCACTTCATCTGTCGATTTTGGGTTGGCACTTTTTAACATGAACTATCCATCTGAGGGTTATAGAGATGGTGGGCGTATAGTCTCCGGCATACAAACCATGACACCTTCTGCAAAGAAAGATCTACTGGATACCATCAGTGGCACCAATGCTGAAACCAATACACCATTGTGCGAGACTTTATTTGAAGCCTACAATTACTTTGCGGGAAACAAAGTTGATTTTGGCAAAAAAGATAACGACTACAGCAATTGGTATGATGGCAATAAACCGCCTCGCGATAAAACGATAGAGACAGGTGACAACTATGAATCACCTTTTAAAGTTTGTCCTGATGTTGCTTACGTTATCTACATTACCGATGGTGTACCAAGTCAAGATAGTTATGCAAATGATGATGTGATTGCATTAGGACGAAGTGGTGTTAAGGAGCAAGCTGAAGACAAAACAGTTGCACCAGACTACAGTTCATTTTCTGAAAACTTATCAAGCAGGAGTTATCTCCCAGCCCTAGCCAGCTATCTTTATCATAATGATTTGGTTATATCGCCAGAAACCTTGGCTGATGGCAGCAAGACTGAGCATATGCAAACGGTCAGAACCTTTACTATCGGCTTTAGTAAAGGGGCTGAGGACGCAGCCCCATTGTTGGCTGAAACAGCGAAAAGAGGCGGCGGTGACTATTTTGCTGCTACCAGCGGTTTGTCGTTGCAAAAAGCACTCAGCGATGCGCTATTAACGATTATGAAAACCAATGCAAGTTTTACCTCGCCTAGTATCGCCAGTAATAACTTTGATAGAACACAAACGTTCGACTCTGCATATTACGCGATGTTTTTACCTGGCACAGGCCCACGCTGGACTGGCAACTTAAAAAAGCTGAAAGTGACTTCTCAAGGGGTGCTTGTTGATAAAAATGGCGACGTTGCTATTGGCGAACAAGGTAATATTAAGGATACCTCTTGTACTTTCTGGAGTGCATGCTCAGGGAAAACAGATGGTAATAGTGTTACTGAAGGCGGAGTTTTGGAAAAGCTGAAGGCTATGACACCATCAAATGGTGTTAGCTTACGGACTATTTACACCAACACTGCTAGCCCGTTTGCTCAGTTAAAAGATGTTGCCGCTTCGACACTTTCACCGCTAATGAATATTGATGATGTTGATGTACCTAAAACGGTAAAGTGGTTATACGGCTATGATGTCGATCTTGATAATGGCGGCTCAGAAAATGATTATCGTGCAGATATTATGGGTGACCCGCTGCACTCAAAACCACTAGCATTAAACTTTGGTGATAAAAATAGTCCCGATGTACGGATTATGTTAGGGACGAATCAGGGGTTAGTGCATATGTTTAAGGACTATGACAGTAATGGCTCAAATGAGGTTACAGAGTCTTGGGCATTTATGCCTAAAGCACTGCTTTCAAACGTAGGTACACTTCAGAAGAACGTCTCAGGAGCTCATACTGTTTATGGAATGGATGCATCTCCGGTCGCCTACACTGAGCTTGATTCTACGGGCAAAGTAGAAAAAGCCTATGTTTATATGGGAATGAGAAGGGGCGGAAGTTCTTACTATGCTTTGAATGTGAGTAAGCCTGACTCACCTAGTTTAATGTGGACAATTACATCCAGCACTTCAGGTTTTTCTGAACTCGGTCAGAGCTGGTCTGATCCTGTTGTGACAACTATCCCAGGCCACGAAGGTCCAGTACTTATTATCGGCGGTGGTTACGACACTCGTTATGATACAGACGTTATTCCGTCAGATCCTCAAGGTAAAGCGATATATATTGTCAATGCAGTGAGCGGAGCGTTGATTCATTCGTTTAGTAACAGTGGGACAAATGGAACCGAGGTATCTGGTTTCTCTGATAGTTTCCCCAACTCTGTCGCAATTTTAGATAGTAATAATGATGGTAAAACAGATAGAATTTATGCCACAGATGTGGGCGGAAATGTATGGCGACTAGACTTAGCTGGCACCGATAAAACTAAATGGTCCGCTTTTAAATTTGCAAACCTCGGTGGTACGGGAACAAACGATAGACGCTTCTTCGCTGAAGTGGCTGTTGCTCAAACCGTGTTTAGTAATATCGCTCAGGTTACTGCTAATGGCACCGTTTCGACCAGTTATCAAAATATTCCCTATGATGCCGTTGTTGTCGGTAGTGGCAAGCGACCAAGCCCAACCAGCAAAGACGTAACTGATATGTTTTTTGTCCTACAAGACCGAAATGTGGTGACAAAGAGCTTTGCATCTACTGATACACCAGCGGCGATAACACTTGCCAGCTTATACGATGTAACAACAGCTGCACCAGTAACCGAATCAGATAATATTAGTTTTGGTAAAAAAATAGGCTGGATGTATAACTTTACTGGAGTTGGAGAGAAGAGTTTAACGGCAGCCTTGATCATTGATGGCAAAGTTTACTTTACCTCCTTTGTGCCAGCTATCAACTCTGTCTCTGAATTAGTTTGTACTGCATCAGGACAAGGGCGTTTGTATGTATTCGACCTGCACAAAGGAACTCGAACATACTCAAACACCTACTATGAGTTAGGTGAGAGGGTTCCTGATACTCCACAAATAGTAATACCCGTACCAGAATCTGGTGAAGACCCATATATCTACATTATCGGTATAGGTAAAGGAGAAAAAGTGGGTGATGATTATTCTGGGACGATCAATGTAGGCTCTGGTCTTGGCGTAAATAAAATCTATTACCACATAAATGAGTAACAGAATGAATGATTTAAGAAAGCTAGACCAACACGTAATCCATGGGTTTACTCTAATAGAACTCATGATTGTTGTCGCAATTATTGGTATTTTAGCGGCGATAGCGTATCCGTCTTATACCGATTATGTGACTAAAGCAGGCCGTTCTGACGGCGTGACGGCAGTATTGAATATCTCTAATTTACAGGAGCAGTACTACTTAGATAATAGGGCCTACACCACAGATTTAACTAAGTTGGGTCTCTCTGCTTCATATGTGACGGAAAATGGACACTACAGCGTGGCTTCAACGGGTGGTGATAGTTTTACGATTACAGCATCTGCTGAAGGGGCACAGAAAAGCAGAGATTCAACTTGTCAGACAATTACTTTGACCGATATAGGGGTTAAAGGACCAAGTGCGGAGTGTTGGAAATGAAGATCATTAACTTATGCTTACTGGCGATACTATTGCCTAGTTTTTCATGGGCGGCAACATTGCCAAGAACTGAAAAAATGGACTATAAGTGCTTTATTAAATCATCAGCGGGTAACAAAGTTTTATTTTATAACTGGCCGATAAAAGAGTTTGAATTGAAGATGGCCAGTTTGCCGAGTAAACAATATTCAGACAAAAAAGGACGTAAAGTCTTTATCCAAGATGTAGAAGAGTGCGTCGCGATAAACGATGCTTTTGCGTCTAAAAAGGCGCAAAAACAAGATGAATTAACAGTCCGGTAAATATTGATTAGTCGGGAATATTAACTCTGCCAGATACAGCTAGTATCAATGACTTACAATTTGAACTTGTTGCCCCACCGGGACAGTAAGTCATGGTGCCTGACGTGGAAGCTAATCCATCGGGACTAAAAACAATAGAGTTTGACGCAAAGGTTAACGTGTCTTGAGAGTTAAACTCATTAATGACTTTGAGTGATTCATTTGAGCCCGCATTATCATATAGGACTGTAATGCCCTTTATCCATTTAGTGCCGCAAGTATTCAAGTCGGTGCCCAGTGGGCAAACAGTAACATCTAAACCGTAACTAATTGCCTGATTTCTAGCAAAAGCGAATGTTTGTTGCAGTTTTCGAACTTCACTGTCACTGCGCATAGCTTCATACATAGAGGTTAATGAGGGCATTGCGATTGTAATTAGTATTGCCGCGATGGCGATGGTAACCATTAGCTCTACCAGTGTGAATCCTTTTATCTTTGTTACCATGACTATTTCCTGTCAAATCTTCAGGTTCAGTATAAGTAACTTTACACTAATTTTTAGCAAATTAGCGCTTAATATAATCGCCATTTTTTTGGCTATTATTGATTTTTTGGCATCTAAGGAAAAGACTCATTTACTGCGAACAATCGATATCATTACGTGAAGAAAAGCGGGCTCTACCTGAACGGTTTATAACGATGGCTTTTGCGTATGAGCTTCGTGTGGAATCGGGGCAATATTTTAAAGTGCCATTAGAACCCGCAGCAAGTCCATCGGGTTGAAATTTAATTGATACTCTGTTGAAAACGATCGTGTCTCGTGGGTTAAACGGGCCCAGTAAGTAAACTAATCTATCATTACCATCGATAATGTTAGATTGGCCTGTATCGGTAAATATACTAATGTTTTCATGCCAATTAGCTGAGCAGCGTTGATGCTCTATTGGGCAAACGGTTACCCTTATCCCGTATGTAATAGCGTGGTTCCTTGCAAGTTGAATAGATTGTTGAATCTTTCGAATATTAGTATCTGCTCTAATGTAAGCATATAGAGCGGTAAATGACGGTACCGCAATGGCTATTAAAGTAGCACTGACGGCTAATGTGACCATAAGCTCGATTAACGTAAAGCCATGCTTCTTTTTAATCATGTTGTATCTTCCCTGAACAAGCTATATCGCATCCTGCGACTAGATAGCTTTTGAATAACTTTAGGCAGTATAGTGATCGTGTTAGCTCAACCTAGGTTGATTTTTTAGATTGTTCCGTTATAAGAAGACAGCATTCATTTTTAAAGTCGGCACAAAATCACTTTAGACTACAGAGTTTTGTGGCTGCATGTTAAGCTAGATAGTTACTAAATTAGTTAATTCAGCAGGTTGTTAGGAGTTTTACGATGAAAAAGGTCGAAGCTATTATTAAACCATTTAAGTTAGATGATGTACGTGAGTCACTTGCTGAGATTGGAATTAACGGAATGACGGTGTCTGAGGTTAAAGGCTTTGGACGTCAAAAAGGTCATACTGAGCTGTATCGCGGCGCGGAGTATATGGTCGATTTTTTACCTAAAGTAAAAATTGAACTGGTTATTCAAGATGAACAACTCGATCAAGCGATTGACGTTATTGTTGATACTGCTCGTACGGGAAAAATCGGTGATGGTAAGATTTTTGTGACTGATGTTGAAAGAGTCATTCGTATACGTACAGGCGAAGAAAACGAAGAAGCGGTATAACAATATTACTGTCCTTTCACATGATTTAGCGAGCAAGTCATGCGAAAAGACGGCGATTACTTTTTAGGCGAGGTTGAAGAATCTCTAATCACTGGCTCTGGCACAAATACTCTCGATTGATCTGACGCTTGAGCGCGACGCTTGGCGATTAATAACTCAGTAGCGATATGTGCAATTTTTTCGTTGGGCTGATGCACTGTGGTCAGTTTAGGCCAGGTTTGACGTGAAAAAGGACTATCCTCAAAGCCGACAATCGAAATGTCTGCTGGTATATCAACTCCCTCAAGTCGTGCTGCAAACAATGCCCCTGCGGCAATTTCATCGTTACAAGCGACGATAGCGGTAGGTCTTTTTGACTGCCTTAATAGTTTTTTAGCGCCTTCGACCCCCGATTCAAACGAATATTGTCCATCAATGATGAAGTTATTATTAATCGCAATATTATTGTTGCTTAGTGCTTGCTTAAAACCGGCTAAACGCTCTTTAGTCGATTCATGTTGTTCATCACCACTTAAGAATGCGATCTGTTTATGACCGAGATCGATTAAATGTTGTGTGATAGATATCGCGCCAGATTTATCATCCACCAGCACTGCTAGGCCATTATTATCTTCAAGCTTTTCACCTGCAATAATGCGTACATAACAGGCATCTATTTTATCAAGTGCGGCCAATATTACCGGATCCTCTGATAAAGGAGGAGTGAGGACTAAACCCGATAACCTATTGTGCTTAACCAGCTTTATTAGTTCATCGCAAATATCTGCAGACTTTGAGTCACAAGGGTGGATCAACAGCTCATAGCCAAGATCTTTACATGCAGACAAAATACCATTTTGCATATCAATAATATAGTAGGCGTTAGGATTGTCATAAACAAAACCAATAACGTAAGAGCTTGTTCCTGCTAGGCTTCTTGCCGCAAGGTTGGGTTGATAATTTAATGCTTGAATGGCTTCATTAACTTTATCTATCGTTGCTTGCTTTACCGAAGGCTCGTTATTGGTGACACGAGAGACGGTTTTTATCGATACGCCAGCGTGTTTAGCGACATCATTAATAGTGACTTTCATAAAGCTGATTTCTCGTTAATAAGAGAGCATGGCAATCATATCTTGTAGATAACATACCGCTAACATTTGAAGGTGTGGCGACAATATTTGTTATCGAATTTAGCCGTATAGTGCGAACTTTTGAAGTAATTAGCAATCATCAGCGGCTATTTTTTGCATCTATTACCCATATATAAAAAAACATCACAGCTAAAATTGAATCTCGCACCCAGTATAACTGATTGTATTTAAAGATTAATGATGTTTTGCATTCTACTCGCATGTTGTTTTTTATAAATATAATCGACGCGATGGTTATTTTGTTGTGGCGTCGCTGTTAAATATTGTGTAATGTTTGCTCTAGTCATGACAGCGTTGTCATTCCGGTTGGGGAATGGTTATGGATATAAAAATAAATATAATAAGTTATGGAAGGGAAACGAGATGCGACCATCTACTTTTAAGAAAAATGTACTAGCTACAAACATTGCGCTACTCCTCGGAAGCGCAGTATCTATGTCTGCCATGGCAGCTGATGCTGATGCAACTGTCGCAGCAGATGAAAATATCGAAAAAATTGAAGTACGTGGTATGCGTGCATCAATGAAAGCGTCAATTAACGCAAAAAGATTTTCAGATTCAGTTGTTGATGCGGTAACTGCTGAAGATATCGGTAAGTTCCCAGACGGTGATGTTGGTGAGTCACTGGCTCGTATTCCTGGTGTTGCTGTAAACCGTCAGTTTGGACAAGGCCAGCAAGTTTCAATTCGTGGCGCTTCTAGCCAGTTGACACGCACATTGCTTAACGGACATTCAGTTGCCTCTACGGGTTGGTATGACCAACAAGCTATTGACCGTAGTTTCAACTATTCACTTCTACCACCAGAAATGGTCGGTGCAATTGAAGTATACAAGTCTTCTCAAGCTGATATCGCAGAAGGCGGTATCGGTGGTACGGTAATTGTTAAAACCCGTAAGCCGTTAGATCTTGATTCCAATTCAATTTTCATCAGCGCTAAAGCCGACTACGGCACTATTTCTGAAGAGACAGATCCAGAACTTTCTGGCTTATATAGCTGGAAAAATGAAAATGAGAGCTTTGGTTTCTTAGTCTCTGCAGCAGCGTCAGAAACATCTTATCAGCGCAATGGTATCGAATCTCTCGTCGGTTGGGGTGACATTGTTCCAACAACTTTTGAGCAAGATAGAGAACGTACAGCTATCAATGGTGCATTCCAATACCGCCCAACAGACAATTTGGAGTTTGGCTTAAGTATCATGACGCTTGATATGAAAGCAAACAATGCTAATACATCATTGTTCACTATGTTCCCAGATGATAAAGAAGCTGCATGTGAGCAAAAAAATTCATCAGGCACCTGTACTTTTTATCGCCGAGATGGCAAAGGCGCAAATCCAGGTTGGGCACAGACCTGGGCCCGTAAAGCGAGCATGGATTCAAACACATATGATTTGGATTTTAAGTACGATGCTGACAGCTATACGTTAGAAGGCCGTGTCGGTAACACCAAGTCTGAAGGTGGTACTGACATGACTTCAAACTACGGTTTCTGGCTTGGTGATGCGGCAGATTATGCTGGTACATACGATGCAACTGGCGATGTTATTAATATTGATATTGCTAAGAAATCATTTGGCGCTGAAGACTTTAAAGGCCAATTGGCACCAGCGGGTTGGTCTTTAAAGAAACAGCCTAATTCAGATGAAGAAACATACGCACAATTTGATGTTACTGTTCCTGTAGACCTTGGTGCTATTACTTCATTCAAGACGGGTGTGCGTTGGACTGATCACGATGTAAAGCAGGAAACATTCCCTGGGATCGTCAATGCTGATATTGCAGCAAAAGATGCATCTGAGTATTACTCAGGTACCGTGTCATCAGGTGCCGGTTTTACACTGCCTAAACCAAATTTAGATGCAATGCTTAAAGATGCGAATGCGGCAATCTCTGGATTTGATAAAGACAACACCGTTTATAAGTCAGGTTACGGTACGATTAGCGAAGAGAACTTAGCATTATACTTAATGGCTAATTTTGAAGCTGACGGGATCCGCGGTAACTTTGGTCTACGTTATATCTCTACTGATGCAACCTCTGATTACTATAACCTCCAATCAGACGGTTCTTACGCCGATGGTTTAAGCACTCTGGAATCAAGTTATAGCGATGTACTTCCAAGTGTTAACGTCGCATTTGACGTTGCACCAGATGTAATTATTCGTACCTCTGCTTCACAGGTTATTTCTCGTCCTAACTATGGTGATATGTTTGCCTCATCCGCTTTAGCGGGTTATGCGGATGGCACTGCGGGCAACGAAGTTGTGAACACTGGTAATATAGCACTAGAACCTTTTAAAGCGACTCAAGCCGACTTAGGTGTCGAGTGGTACTTCAGCCCAGACGGTATTGTTGCGGCAACTTACTTTATTAAAGATATCAGTTCATTCGTCACCTCAAACCAAATTCTTAACCAGAGCATTGGTATTGTTGACCCAGATTCTGGTGTAGATAGCTGGACCAAGTCAACCAAGAAAAACGGTACTGGTGGCCAAATCCAAGGTGTTGAACTTCAGCTTCAAGATTCATTTGAAAATGGTTTAGGCTATTCAGCTAACTATACGTTTGCAGATTCTGATGCTCCGGCTGACAATTACCCTGATCAAGTGAGTGTCTTCTCTGACTCTTCTAAGCACACCGTAAACTTAGTGGGTTATTATGAGATGGAAGACTTCTCTGCTCGAGTTGCTTATAACTGGCGTAGTGAATACATGATCCGTGAGCTACCAGGTTTCTACGGCAACCGTGAACACCAAGATTATGGAACCGTCGATTTGAGTGCTAACTACAATATTACTGATTACTTATCAGTGACGTTTGAAGTGGTTAACTTGCTTGAAGAAGACAGTGTTCAACTTGGTGTCGCACCAGATGCTGCTGAAGTTAAACCAGAGCTTAAAAACGGTTACCCAGCATGGAGCTTTGAAGGCGAAGCTCGTTATAAGGTTGGTGTAGCGCTACGTTTCTAAATATAAATTACATTTAATAAAAGCCCAGCATTAGCTGGGTTTTTTGTTAGAGAATATGCATGATGAATAGAAGCGAATTCATCCCAATAATCTGTGTTATTTGAAAGTCAGATTGCAGACATTATTGTTTGATTTAGCCGCTAATTAATATGGAGACATCTTATGGATATTAAAAAAATCGCCATTGTTGGCGGCGGAACGGCAGGCTGGCTTGCTGCAAATCATTTAGGCAAAGCAGCACTTAGTAATGAACATCTCTCAGTTACGCTTATCGAGTCGCCCGATATTCCTACCATAGGGGTCGGAGAGGGCACTGTTCCTGCTATACGCCAGTCATTACAGAGTTTTGGGATTAGTGAAACGGAGTTTATTCGTTGTTGTGATGTGACGTTTAAGCAATCAATAAAATTCGCTAATTGGCAGGATAAAGTAAAACATCCTGAGAATAACTTTTATCATCATCTGTTCGATATGCCAGGTCCTGTTACTGAAGGTTTAACCCGTTTATGGTTGTCAAGAAAGACCGGAACATACGCAGAGGCTGTTTCTCCACAACATGCTGTCTGTGAAGCCTATAAAAGCCCTAAGACAATCAGTGATGCAGAATATAAAGGGCACTTAGGTTACGCTTATCATTTAAACGCAGCTAAGTTTGCTAAGTTACTTGGCGTTAATGCAAAAGCCAATTTTAATGTCAAACATATCAGTGCAAATGTAAACGATGTGATTATGGGTACTGAGGGAGAAATTAAATCACTAGTGACCGATACCGCGGGCACTCTCGAATTTGATTTTTATATCGACTGTAGTGGTTTTGCCTCTCTGTTGATTGATAAAGCATTGCATGTGCCGTTTATCAGTAAAGCAGAGCAGCTATTTGTCGATAAGGCTATCGCGGTTCAAGTGCCCACTGATGCTGACTCTGTTATTCCACCTTTTACCATTGCAACCGCTCATCAAGCCGGATGGATCTGGGACATAGCTTTAAGTCACAGAAGGGGCGTGGGCTTTGTCTACTCGACAAAGTACATGGATGATGCCACGGCACTTGTAAAGCTAGATAAGTATCTAGGTGGCAAGCTCGCAGAATATCAACATCGCACCTTGCCAATGACCGTGGGCTATAGAGAGCGCTCTTGGGAAAAAAATTGCGTTGCTCTTGGTTTAGCACAAGGTTTTCTAGAACCCTTAGAGGCCACCTCTATTCTATTAACTGATTTTGCAGCGGGTTTTTTAGCGAATAGATTTCCTGCATCAGCAACCCAGTTGACGGCAGTGAGAGACCGATTTAATCATGTGATGGGGTATGCATGGGAACGCGTCGTTGATTTTATTAAGCTGCATTATTGTTTGTCCGATCGCAGCGACTCGCAATTTTGGATCGATAATCGTGATCCAAAAACCATGTCTGTAGAACTAATCAAACGTCTATCACTATGGCAAGATTTTGCTCCCAATCGTGAAGATTTCTTTAGTAAGTTCGAAGTTTTTGATTTAGAAAACTATTTATATGTTTTGTTCGGAATGAATAAAACACCCAACTGCAAGATTTCGCTACCTGATGAATTAGCTCATATCGAGAAGCAGGGCCAAAGATTAGAGGAAGTGACTAGGCAATTGGTTAAAGAGCTACCCAATCACAGAGAACTACTTGAGAAAATTAAACAATACGGATTGCAGAAGCTTTAGCTTTTAAGCCGCGAGTCGCAGTGAATGTTAAGCTTTCACTGCGACAGAGACGCGATATAAAATTATTGACTCTTATCGTACTGGTTTTGTTTTTCTATTAGTCTAGGAAGCTGTTGCAAAGAGATGATATGAGCATAGATGAGTGATAGAAGCCCTTTGTTTTTCAAAACTAAAAACTCTTCATCGCTTAAATTATTAAGCAGTTTCTCATCAACGATATAAACACCATCAACATTAATGACTTGCTCATTTTTTAATAATTTAACGCTAAGTTGCTTAGGTGTGAGTAGCGCTTTCGACGCTAAAAACTGGCAAATATTGGCCGTTTGTTGGCTATATGATGCTATATCTAAAAGGGCTTGAGTTCGGGATTTTAGATATTCAGATTGCTCTTTATTGTCATTGAAAAGTCTATGACCACTATTGTCCACAATCAGCTTGTTATCTTCATCAATACAAACCATCACATCTTCACTTTGTTCATTGGTTTTTACCAATGACAAAGGGGCATTATTAAAACCTAATGGTCGTATAACAGGCAGCCAATTATCTTGCTGACAATACAAGTTAACACCGTTTTTAATCCCCATTAGTGCGACCGGAATAAACTGCCCAGTTTCAGTATTTTTTACAAAAACTAGCGGAAACTCTGATGCTAAATGATGAAACTCATGGAATACCACTGGAATAAGGTGTTGATCTGCAAATCTTCGGTAATCTGTTGATTCGGTAATCTTAATCTGAAGGTGTTTGTCTGAGTTTAATGGGGCAATACTTTTACTCATTGTTTATTAATCCTTTTCACTATTTTATATAGCTTTTTATTCTATTTATTATGCAATAACACTTGGGCTCAAAGTACTATTTACCTAATAGATAAGCTAAAGATGTTTATCGCTTGTGAAGTATTTGTAGCGCGTTTTGACAGCGCTGTCAATTTGAGGTGCTATGATAAATGTAACTGCTTTAGGTGAGAGCTGAAAGCAACGAATTTAAGAGTGTTGGCTTAGCAATTGACGCTGTAGCTATTTATCAATCAACACCTTTATTCGAAAGCGAATTATCCACATTACGAAAAAGAGCTTTAACTTAGCGGGGAACAGGCCCAAACAACCGGTAAATATTGGTTTAGGAGTGGTTATTTCCTTTTTAAATTATCTATTCAACAATAATGAAAAGATACCGCGTTCTGCTTTCGTGCGCTGGCTATACTCTGTCGGTAATAAGAAGTAGGACTGTTCCATGCCTTCGTTGCTTGGTGACACTATGATTTTAGGGCGGAATTTATTCTGTAGTATTCATTTTATCAGTGAAACAATCATTACTTCGCTAGGTTGCATTAAACGCCCGCATAAACACATTTTTAAGTGACGTGGATATATCAAAACTGTTATTAATTGGGCTTTTTAGTGTTCAGATAATCATTTTAAACTTATTAAGTTACTGTTTTTATATAGTTTTACTTTTAATCAATGATTTTGTTTTAAAAAACCACACATTAGATGTCAAAAAAATGTAGATATCTTGTTTCTCTTTGTGTATGTTTACCAATGACAGCGTTGTCATCTGCTTGTGTGACAAGTTGTTTGTAAGGTCTTCATGAATAGGATGAGGTCTCCTAGTTCGTGTTTTTTAACAAATAAAATAGCGTTTGTTATTCCTATAGTCTCTCCCCGGAAACTAATGTGGGCCGAGTACTTGATAAGTGCTCGGCCATTTTTTTATTAGGACAGCGAGACCCATTTGACTCGGTTATATATTAATAATAGCGCTAGCCTAATGATACCTATCTCAGTATCAAGCTAAAGTTGTGGCAACCGAGATGAAGCAAAAGTGTAAAGTTGAAGAGTCGCTGGTAGGCAATATAGATGAAGCTAGAACCTTGGCGAGTCAGACATAACAAGCAACGGGTGAAATCCAAAAAATGATCTAGCGGGTTCAGCATAGCGTGACAGAAACGGTTTCGATAATACGATCTAGCCAAAGCTTGTCTAATAACGCGGTGTCTCACTCTAAAGAGATTAAAGTTTTGCTAGGTAACGTGGCCATAATTGTATCTAATATTAACCATATGAACTTAGATATCGCCAGTGCTGCGAGACTGAAGTAACAGCTGGAATATTGGGCAGTTTGGGTGAGTTAGTTGCAGTGTCAGGTTGAGCATCAATGGATAGTGAAAAACATGCAGTATCGAGTGTTCGGTTATTTCACCAGGGGGAGAAATTGCGAGACTTGATGAAATCGTTCCACCTATAAAATATATAATAGAGGGTAGTAATGAAAACAAGATTGATAGTGGCGGCCGTTAGCCTGGTATTGGCAACGACTGCATGTGCTCAAAAGGATGTTGAAACCGTTGTGGCTAGTGATGTTAGCATCAGCTCCCCTGACGCATTGACGCAGCAACAACTCGATATTATCGGTCAATCTCTGGCGGTGACCTATCGCGTGGTAACCAATGTCGCTGATGAACAATGTGACAAAGTCGCGGGTGGTGGAAAGTGCTTTGTGGCTGAGATAGACCTTACTTTTCCTATCGATGTTCAAAGTAAAGATTGGGCCATTTACTTTTCTCAGATGCGACCGATTCAATCCATCGTCGGTGATGAATTTACCATTTCCCACATCAAAGGTGATCTGTATAAAATTGAGCCGTCAATTGGCTTTAAAGGTGTGGTCAAAGGCGACACAAAGACGATTCAGTTTAGAGGCGATAATTGGCAGCTGGCAGAAACAGACGCAATGCCGAACTACTATATCGTTGCTAATGGTTCAGAACCAATATTAATTGAGAGTACTAAGGTACACATAGATCCTGAAACTGGCATGGAAACCCGTCCCTATGTCAGTGATTTTACTGACCCTGTAAAACACTATAAGCGAACGGCGGCCGATACCGTTGAGTGGGCCACATCGAGTGTTCTATATCGTAACAATATAGCGACTGAATCGAACCCTCAATTAGCTGAAAACCGTATTCTACCGACGCCGAGTAAAGTTGAAGTTCGTAGTACTGATAAACCTGTCTCTTTAAAACAAGGGATCAAGCTAACTTATAATGAAGTAGCGCCAAAGTCTATTGCCGCTGCAGTTAGCCGTTTGGCTCGAGTGGGTGTGCTTGAAACTGAAAATGGTATCTCAATAACGCTATTACCGCTGTCAATTAAAGGGGTTTCTGGCAGTTATCAACTAGATATTAATCCACAGCTGATCACTATCTATGCCGATGATGAGGCGGGATTTTCATATGGGTTAGCCTCACTAACATCACTGCTTGATGTCAATACGCTGGCCGTTAACGCTATGCTGGTGGAAGACTCTCCACGCTATGATTTTCGTGGCATGCATATTGATGTATCACGAAATTTCCACAGTAAGAAACTGATCCTCGATCTATTAGATCAAATGGCAGCTTATAAGTTAAACAAGTTGCACCTACATATGGCTGATGATGAAGGTTGGCGATTAGAGATTGATGGGCTTCCTGAACTGACGGATATTGGCAGCAAACGTTGTCACGACTTAAAAGAGGACAACTGCTTGTTGCCTCAATTGGGCAGTGGGCCCTTTAGCGATACAAAGGTCAACGGTTATTACTCTAAAGCTGATTATATTGAGATTTTGCAATACGCAGCGGCTCGGCAAATTCAAGTCATTCCATCAATGGACATGCCTGGTCACTCACGCGCAGCGATTAAATCAATGGAAGCGCGATATCGTAAGCTGATGAAAGCTGGCTTAACCGCAGAAGCTGAGCAATATTTACTGTCAGACCGTGACGACAAAACGGTTTATTCATCGGTGCAATATTATGACGATAACACCTTAAATGTGTGTATGGAGTCGACGTTTAACTTTATCGACAAAGTCATTGATGAAATTGCGGACTTGCATAAAACTGCAGGCGTTCCATTGTCGCGATATCATATAGGTGCTGATGAAACTGCGGGTGCGTGGCTTGAATCACCTATGTGTAAGGCGTTTATTACCAGTAACGACAAAGGAGTTAAAAGCACCAGTGAGCTTGGAGCCTATTTTATAGAGCGCACTTCACAAATGTTGGCAGATAAAGGGATTAAAGCCGCAGGATGGAGTGATGGTATGAGTCATACTCGTCCTGAAAATATGCCTAAAAATGTTCAATCTAACGTTTGGGATATCGTCGCCCATGGCGGTCATAAGCGAGCACACCAACAAGCGAATCTAGGTTGGCAAGTGGTGTTAAGTCAGCCCGAAGTACTTTACTTTGACTTCCCCTATGAAGCCGACCCCAAAGAGCATGGCTACTACTGGGGCATTAGGCATAATAATGCTCAGCGCGTTCACAGCTTTATGAGCGGGAACTTGCCTGCCAATGCAGAGCAGTGGGGCGATATTGAGGGATTGCCGTTTGAAGCTGATGACAGGGTTAAGCGTGACGCAAACGGTAAAATCTTGAGCGAACCGTTATCAAAGACTGCAAAATTCAGTGGTATTCAAGGCCAGTTGTGGAGCGAAACGGTTCGCAGTGACGAAGTGGCTGAGTATTTAATGTTCCCCCGGGTGATCATGCTGGCAGAGAAAGCTTGGCATCAACCAAACTGGGAAGTCCCATATCAATACCAAGGTGCAGTTTACAATCAACAAAGTGGCTTCTTTACGACAGAAATGCGTCAGCAACAGGCGTTAGAGTGGCAGGCGATAGCGAATACCTTAGGGTATAAAGAACTGATAAAGCTTGATAAGGCGAATATTGCCTACCGTGTGCCCACCGTTGGCGCTGTTATCAAAGAGGGCAAGTTATACGCAAACCTAATCTATCCCGGTTTATTGATTGAGTATCGAGATAATGGGCAGAAATGGAAAGCCTATCAAGCCGGAGTCGCGGTCGAAGGTGACGTTGAGGTAAGAGCAATTGCTGCAGACGGTGTGCGAAAAGGTCGTAGTTTGATTGTGAAGTAACAAAGTATTTACCTCAAACCTTTAACGACGTAAGTATTTACTAAGCTGAAATGCAGTAACGGTGGGGCGCTACTGCATTTTTATTGTTTTTAATTGCAATATGGAAAAATCAAATGACAACGCTGTCATTCGTGTTGTAACATACGATTAACTTAGTGGCTTTCTTAGTAAAGAGCAGTGATCAGCTCAACACTAAATATTAAAATAATAAAGAGGTTTGTCATGGGTATAGGCCAGGCGGAAGAAGCATCCTTGTATATAGGCATTGATGGTGGCGGCAGTAAATGTCGAGCAACAATATATACTGGCGATTTCAGCATTGTGGGCACCGGTGTTGCGGGGCGCGCAAATCCCTTGCATGGTTTAGCTCAAACATTCCAATCTATTGAAGAATCAACTCAGCTTGCATTGGCTGACGCAGGGCTTAAAAGTACAGACAGTAAGCGTTTAATCGCGGGGCTGGGGCTAGCGGGTGTTAATGTCTCTAGATTTTTCCAAGATGTGATGGACTGGCAACACCCATTTGCTTGCATGTATCTCACCACAGATCTTCATACTGCCTGTATCGGCGCGCACAAAGGTGGCGATGGCGCAGTCATCATTACCGGAACGGGCTCTTGTGGTTATGCTCATGTTGGCGGTAAAGAGCTTTGCTTAGGCGGCCATGGTTTTGGCTTAGGTGATAAAGGTAGTGGTGCTTGGCTTGGGCAAAAAGCCAGTGAACAAGCATTATTAGACTTGGACGGGTTCGGCGAAAAAACCATACTCACCTCGCGTCTATTTACTCATTTCAATGTTAATAATGCGATGGGTATCGTTGAGAATTTGGCAGGTCAATCTTCTAGTACTTATGCCAAATTAGCGCGCATGGTGTTTGAGTCTGCACAGCGCAAAGATGGCGTGGCTCAGGATATTGTACGTGAAGGTGCTAGTTATATTAGTGAGCTCGCGAGAAAGCTCTTTGCCATCACACCGCCACGTTTTTCGATGATTGGTGGGCTAGCTGAGCCGCTAGCACCATGGCTAGATGATGACGTCACGGCTAGAATGTCGCCCACATTAAGACCGCCAGAATGGGGTGCTGCATTTTATGCCCAGCAGGAGCATGCTAAAAAATAGGCGCGATAAGCTGTTTTTATTTCGTTGATGGTATCGTCAATACATAGAGTGAGTTGCAAATGAAGCAAACATTAATCGCAGACCGTATTTTTGATGGTCAGCAGTTTCATCATGATCTACCTGTCACCGTTGAAGATGGACATATTCTTGCTTTTGATACCGTAAAAGGCGCAAAAGAGTCACGGGTTGACGGTAGCATTACCCCTGGTTTTATTGATGTACAAGTCAATGGCGGTGGTGGCGTATTATTTAATTCATCACCGACGAGGAAAGGAATTGAGGCGATTGGGCAAGCACACGCAAAGTTTGGCACAACCGCTTATTTGCCCACTTTAATTACTGATGATTTTAGTGTTATGGAGCAAGCTGCGGATGCGGTGGCTGATGCCATTGAGCATGGCAGTGCTGGTGTGATTGGAGTGCACTTTGAAGGGCCACACCTATCGGTACCGAAAAAGGGTGTACACCCTCAGCCGCATATTAGGCGTATTTCAGATGCCGAACTTAATATTTTTAGCCGTCAAGACTTAGGCATAAAAGTGGTCACACTTGCGCCTGAAAACGTCTCTCCAGATGTCATTGCAGCGTTAGTTAAGGCTGATGTAAAAGTGTGTCTTGGCCATTCTAATGCTGACTATGATACGGTCAAAGCGGCATTAGATGCAGGCGCTACTGGTTTTACTCATTTGTTTAATGCGATGTCTGCTTTTGGTTCTCGAAACCCTGGAATGGTCGGTGCGGCGCTTGAAAGTACTGATGCCTGGTGTGGACTGATTGTTGATGGTCATCATGTTCATCCTACAGCTGCTAAAGTGGCCATTAATGCCAAGCCGCGGGGAAAAGTCATGTTAGTCACCGATGCTATGCCACCCGTTGGGCTTGATGGCGAGGTGAGTTTTGAGTTATTTGGCACGCAAGTATTACGTGTCGGTGATAGGTTAAATGCCGTTACTGGCGAACTTGCTGGCTGTGTCCTTGATATGGCTGGTGCAGTGGCAAATACTATTTCAATGTTAGATATCTCTGCAGAAGAAGCATTGAGAATGGCGTCAATGTATCCCGCAGAGTTTTTAGGGATTAGTCAGCAGTTTGGCTCACTTGCGACAGGAAAGCGAGCAGACATAGTGGTGATGAATGATCAGTTTAAGGTGCAGCAAACCTTTATCGCGGGTCAGTTGATTTATGCAAGCTCGTAAAGGCTACTTGTTGCCTTAGCTTTTTCTAAGCCTCTGTAGCGCATGCTATAGGGGCTTTTTATTATCTACGATGAGCTAGCAGTAGCCAGTTCATCTACTTGCTTAAAGAGTGTTTCTAATGACAATAATAAATGACACCCGGCCGCAGGCTTGCTCGAACGAGAAAAAACAAAAAGTAAGGCTTAAGTCTCTTGATGCACTGCGTGGTTTTGACATGTTTTGGATTTTAGGCGGCGAGGCGATATTTGCAGGCCTTGTGCTACTCACGGGATGGAGTGGCTTTAAATGGTTAGACGCGCAAATGCACCATAGCCCTTGGCATGGTTTTACTTTTTATGACCTGATTTTCCCACTGTTTATCTTTTTATCTGGTGTGGCTCTTGGGCTATCGCCCAAACGCCTAGATAAACTGCCAATGCGTGAGCGTATGCCGCTTTATCAGCATGGGATTAAACGATTAGCCTTATTGTTGTTGCTAGGCATGGTCTATAACCATGGTTGGGGCACGGGGTTCCCAATGGCACTTGGTGATATTCGCTATGCCAGTGTATTGGGCCGCATTGCCTTTGCTTGGTTTTTCTGTGCGCTGTTAGTTTGGCATACAAGCCTGAGAACCCAAGTGATCTTAACGATCGCTATTTTGGTTGGTTACAGCTTATTGCAGCTTTTCCCCTTTTTGACCCTTGATAATTCTGGCGCCTTCACTGCAACAGGGTCGATTAATGCGGCCATCGATAGCTTATTATTACCTGGCGTGATTTATCAAGATGCTGCCGTTGATCCTGAGGGGATCTTATCGACAATCCCGGCGGTGGTTAATGGCTTGTTTGGCGTGTTTGTCGGTCATTTTATTGTTAAATCACATGTGAAAGGTGAAGGGTTTAAAGTCGCTGTGATGACCACGCTAGGTTTAGCGTTATTAGGCATTGGTTGGTTGATCTCTCCCATCATTCCTGTCAATAAAACATTGTGGACCAGTAGTTTTGTACTGGTGACTTCTGGATGGAGCTTGCTGCTGTTAGCGCTATTTTATGGTGTTATTGATGTTATGAGGCTAAGCAGATGGGCATTTCCTTTTATCGTGATTGGCTGTAATGCTATTGTGATCTACTTAGCGACAAGCATTGTCAATTGGCAGTACACCGCGGATAGCTTGTTTGGTGGGGTGATAAAATGGTTCCCCGTTTCTGCTCAAAGTCTTATCGCTGTGATAGCGTTATTACTAGTGCAATGGCTGGTGCTTTATTGGATGTATAAACGCTCAATCTTCATCAAAGTTTAAGGGGTTGTGATTACGATGCTTAACGGTTGTGGTTGCATAGTTGATAGTGCAATGTCCCTCTATGGATATAAATTGTTAAACGATACAAATGACAGCGTTGTCTTTTTGGTCGCAATGTTTTAACATCAATGAAACAAAAGCCAATGGTAGACACTAAAAACAGATATAAATCTGTTGTTGGCAATTCAATATAATGAAGGATGGGATAACAAGTCACGCTGTTATCATAAATTTAATTACAATAAGAAGCAGGTAGAAATACATGACAGCATCGACTCAGGCCCAAGCCAGCCCTCAGAGCAGTATTCTGCCTATGTTCATTATAGGTGTGCTCTTTTTTATCTTCGGATTTGTGACATGGCTTAACGGCTCTTTGATCCCATTCCTTAAAATTATTTGTGAGCTAAATGAGTTTCAAGCGTTATTTGTGACGTTTGCGTTCTATATTGCCTACACAGTGATGGCATTGCCGATGTCGTCGATACTTAAAAGAACGGGTTATAAAAATGCGATGGCTATTGGCCTCGCTATCATGGCAGTCGGTTCGTTGTTGTTTATTCCTGCTGCGCAGAGCGCGAACTTTATGCTGTTTTTAGGCGCATTGTTTGTATTAGGCACTGGCTTAACTATCTTGCAAACTGCTTCTAACCCTTATGTGGTGCTTATTGGTCCTAAAGAAAGTGCTGCGATGCGTATTAGTATCATGGGCTTGATTAACAAAGGGGCAGGAGTCATCGTGCCGCTGTTGTTTACGGCATTGGTTTTGTCTGGTTTTGAAAACTTTACCGCAGATCATTTAGCGGCGTTAACCGAAGTTGAACGTACCGCGCAAATTAACGAACTCTCATCAAGATTGATAACTCCCTATATTTATATGGCAGTGGCACTGACTTTTCTCATTGGCTTAGTTAAGTTTTCATCATTACCTGAATTAGAGTTTGAAGAAGCTGCAGAGCATCAAAGTAAAGGCAGTATTACCCACTTCCCACAAGTTATCTTAGGTGCTTTAGCTCTTTTTGCTTATGTGGGGGTCGAGGTGATCGCTGGCGATACGATTGGTTTGTATGGGGCTAGTTTGGGGGTGAATAACTTCGCATCGTTAACCTCTTATACAATGGTCTTTATGGTATTGGGTTACATTATTGGCGTAACTTGTATCCCCAGGTTCATTAGTCAGGAAAAAGCGTTATTAGGTTCGGCGATTGCCGGTATCTTATGCATTATTGGCGTAACAATGAGTTCTGCAGAAAGTACTGTGATTGCAGAGGTTTTATGGGGCTGGAGCGGGATCCCCGTTATTCCTAATACTGTTACTTTCGTAGCCATGATGGGACTGGCTCATGCGTTAGTTTGGCCGTCAATCTGGCCTTTAGCACTTGAAGGCTTAGGTAAGTTCACGGCGCAAGGTTCAGCGTTGTTGATTATGGGGATTTCAGGTGGAGCCATCCTACCTTTGATATTTGGTAAGGTTGCTCACTTTGCTGAGAATACACAGCTCGCTTATTGGGTATGCTTACCTTGCTACCTCTTTATTTTGTTCTACGCCCTAAAGGGTCATAAGATGCGTAGTTGGTAAGTATGTTTGTTAAAACCCACTAACCTTAAGGGAGCCATTGGCTCCCTTTTTTGTTTTTGTAACATAGGAAAGTGCCGTTATATCTAAACGACTTGGAAATACTTCTTTAAGAGGCGTTTCGCGAGTTTAACACTTGGCGTGTGGATGTAGGAATGCAGCTCCCTTTCCAAGGCTGCAATCATTACCCACCCAAGCTTTCTTCATGGATGGGGGGAATGTCAGTCGTGTAGGGCATGTTATTGATCTTGCTTAAAGCAGATTAAACTTCCACTTAATACTGAATGTCCAACTGTCTTGGATATACATATATCAGCAATGTTTAATGTTAGCGTTGAGAGGCGGTTGTGCTGTTGAAGTTGGGGCTAATTGAGGGGTGAGGTAGTAAAATCTAATTTGCAGTGTCTGTAGTCGTTATAAAGCGCATCAATAATGGTTACTGAGCTGATAATCGCCAGATACAAAAAAGCCACTCTAATGAGTGGCCTTTTTGTTTTTATGGTGCCGGCACCAAGAGTCGAACTCGGGACCTACTGATTACAAGTCAGTTGCTCTACCAACTGAGCTATGCCGGCTTATCTTGCTAATAAGTTAAACAACTCATTATAAAATGTTGGTGCCCGAACCCGGAATCG
The DNA here is from genome assembly GCF_002836205.1 of Shewanella sp. Choline-02u-19. Lineage (NCBI taxonomy): Bacteria > Pseudomonadati > Pseudomonadota > Gammaproteobacteria > Alteromonadales > Shewanellaceae > Shewanella > Shewanella sp. Choline-02u-19. The sequence goes on along the minus strand of NZ_PJBE01000013.1, from coordinate 2,510,755 downwards.
AACCAGGGACACGAGGATTTTCAATCCTCTGCTCTACCGACTGAGCTATTCGGGCAACTAAGCTATATAAATATATGCGTTAGATTTGTTACTTCAAACTAAGCCTTGAAAGCCTGTCTCGTTTGGAGTGCGCGTATATTATAGCGATGCTTTAAATCACGCAAGTGCTTTTTTCGATAACTGCCTAACAAATAGCCGTACAGTCAAAAATATCACTATAAGCTATTATTTTGCTGATTAATTAGTCTAGAAAAACAATGCAGTGGTGCTCTTGAGCTTGTTTATAGGTGAGTTTGTAGTGGCATAGTTAATTTGGCCACCTAATTAGTTGACCACTACAGTTAGCCTTTTTCTGCTTGTATATCACGACTAATTAAAAGAGTAGTGGAGGAGCGAGATATTCAATATCAGCTGCGGATGCTTACTATTGATGGTATTTGCTGGATCGGGGTCTAAAGTGTCAACTTATCTGAGGACGGGATAGGCTTAGAAAATGAAAGTTTAGAAAACAAAAAAGCCACTCTATTGAGTGGCTTTTTTGTTTGTATGGTGCCGGCACCAAGAGTCGAACTCGGGACCTACTGATTACAAGTCAGTTGCTCTACCAACTGAGCTATGCCGGCTTATCTTGCTAATAAGTTATCTCTTTACACAGAAAAACTCATTATAAAATGTTGGTGCCCGAACCCGGAATCGAACCAGGGACACGAGGATTTTCAATCCTCTGCTCTACCGACTGAGCTATTCGGGCAACTAAGCTATATAAATATATGCGTTAGATTTGTTACTTCAAACTAAGCTTTGAAAGCCTGTATCGTTTGGAGTGCGCGTATATTATAGCGCAGAGATTTATCCTGCAAGGGCTTTTTGTTATTAGCGTGACTGTTCGCTTAGTTTGTGTGCAGTTCTAAATAAAAGAACAATAGCTGCATTACTGACGGTGTGGCAGAAGGCACATTATTTCGCTAGTAACGTAAACCTCACTGCATAGTGAGGCTTATGTGTGCCGTTAAAAGCAATACCATTCGAAATAATAGAATGTAAAGGTCAATATTTGCTGATTTTATATCCTAAAATAGAATGTATGATGATTTCATCTTATGAATTCAGGGGGCGTAATGCTCTTAAATACAAAAAAGTCTTACGGCCTAGTCGCTATCCTTTTTCATTGGCTTTCTGCTTTAGCCGTTATAGGCCTATTTGCCGTTGGTTTTTGGATGGTTGATTTAACTTATTACAGTGAATGGTACAAAACGGCGCCATATCTACACAAAAGCGTTGGGCTAATATTGTTATTGCTGACGCTTAGCAGAATATTCTGGCGAATGTTCACTCCCAACCCAAAGAGTTTAGCCAGTCATAAAAGATGGGAGAGAAGTGCAGGCCATATAACGCACGGTGTTTTATACCTGCTTCTGCTTGTCATTATGGTTAGCGGTTTCTTAATTTCTACCGCTGACGATCGAGGTATATGGGTATTTAATTGGTTTGAAATACCCAGTCTTGGGGTATTTATGGAAGACCAAGCCGATATCGCCGGCGTGATCCACCAATACGCAGCATACAGTTTAATCGGTTTAGTGCTGATCCATGCACTTGGTGCATTGAAACATCACTTTATCGATAAAGATTCAACACTACTCAGAATAATCAAAATTAAAAATGACTAATCTTTATATGGAGAAAATAACAATGAAAAAGGGTTTATTGGCAACTGCATTGGCAACAACGTTGATGATGGTGAGTACGGCACAAGCAGCAGATTACGTCATCGACACCGAAGGTGCTCATGCCTCTATAGAGTTTAGGGTAAGCCATCTAGGTTATAGCTTCGTAGCAGGTCGTTTTAATACTTTTGAAGGGGACTTCTCATTTGATCAAAGCAAGATTGCGGATTCAAAGGTCAATGTCACCATTAATACAACCAGTATCGATTCAAACCACGCTGAACGTGATAAACATTTACGTAGTCCGGACTTTTTAAATACTGCAAAATTTCCTACTGCGACGTTTGAATCTACCTCGGTTGACGATAAAGGTGATGGTAACTTTGTACTAAAGGGGAATTTCACCTTAAACGGTGTGACCAAACCATTAGCGATTGATGCAAAAGCAATAGGAGAGGGAAGTGACCCTTGGGGCGGATATCGTGCTGGATTTACCGGTAGCACTGAATTTGCGCTAAAAGATTACGACATTAAAATGGATTTAGGCCCAGCATCTTCTCACGTTAGCTTAAACCTCGTCGTTGAAGGTATGCGTCAGTAATCGTATTGTTACGTTGTAAGCCATAAAAAAAGGCGCCTTTCGGCGCTTTTTTAATATGTGCTATTCGTCGTCTTTTTCAGGAACAAAGCCTTCGATCTCGACATCTTTTCCTTCAAACAGAAAGTTAACCATCTGCACTTCTAGGAATTTTCGGTCATCGACATTCATCATGTTGAGTTTCTTTTCATTGATAAGCATGGTTTGCTTTGATTGCCAAAGCGTCCAAGCTTCTTTACTCACATTGTCGAAAATACGCTTGCCTAAATCACCAGGGTAAAGCTGAAATCCTAAGCCTTCAGCTTCTTTTTTAAAATATACGCAATTTACTGTGCGAGCCATGATTACTCCTTATTTAATACAGAACCTAAACTCGCTAGAATCCGCTCAGTCGCTGAGGCTAAACCAACTTTAGGTGGATGAGGTAAGTTATACCAGACAGAGGAGTCTTGTTCCATGATCTGGTTATCGCTAATCTTGTTTATTGATACTAAAACGGGTTGAATATCGAGGTGGAAATGGCTAAAGGTGTGTCTAAAGCCAACCAAATCCTCGCGATGACTAATATCGTACGCTTGATTGCTCAAATGCTCGTCTAGTTCATCTTTAGTCGAAAATTGAGCAAAACACCAAAGTCCACCCCAAATCCCACTCGGTGGGCGTTTTTGCAAATGGACATTATTTTGCTGCTCTAATACCAGTAGCCATGCAGCTTTTACCGGAATGACTTTTTTAGGCTTCTTACCTGGATATTCCAGCTGGCGGCCCGAGAGTTGAGCTTGGCAGTCAATTGCAACGGGGCAAGCTGGGCAATTGGGTTTAGAGCGAGTGCATACCGTTGCGCCGATATCCATCATTGCTTGATTATACTTTTGAATCTCTACGTTTGGCGTTAATTGCTGCGTGAGCAGCCAAAGTTTATCTTCTACCGGTTTTTTGCCAGGCCAACCTTCGATTTTGCCATGCCTTGCAAGCACACGTTTTACGTTGCCATCAAGGATGGGGTGATTTAATCCAAGCGATAACGACAGAACAGCACCAGCTGTCGAGCGACCTATACCTGGCAATGCCAGTACATCATCAAAATCGACAGGGAAAATACCTTGATGTTGCTCAACTATTTGTTGGGCGGCTTTATGAAGGTTACGTGCTCTGGCGTAATAACCTAAGCCAGTCCAGTGATGCAGCACTTCATCTTGGTCTGCTGACGCTAAAGTGTCGATGTTTGGGAAGCGCGCGATAAACTTTTCAAAGTAAGGAATAACCGTGGCAACTTGGGTTTGCTGCAACATAATCTCTGATATCCATACTTTATATGGGGTTTTACTTTGCTGCCAGGGGAGTTGCTTACGACCATGGACATCGTACCAACTAATAATTCGGTCTGAAAAGAGTGGGGTAGTTTTCATCGCCGCAGTGTAACTACCAGTGGCGATTTAAACAAGTTGCAGTTGTTCATTGATAAGGGGGCCGGTTTTGCTTTCAACGTGAGGGAGCCTGGTGAAATAGCGCTAGATTGACCCGTTAATCGAGTATTTTTTGTAAAAGTAGCTCTGTAACTCGCACAAACTGAAATAATGGGTATAATTTTGCGTCAATAAGGCTTGCGCTAAAGGTCTAACTTTGGATAATGCCTTTCTTTTAAAATTAATAGCTATCTTAAGCGAGGGCGAAAATGAGCGAAGTAACAACCGCTGAATTCAATGAAGAAGGTAAATACCTTCGCAAAGTAAGAAGCTTTGTATTAAGAGAAGGCCGCCTTACAAAAGGGCAAGCACAAGCGTTGGAGCAACAATGGCCAGCCATGGGCCTAGATTATACGCCTGAACCTATCGATTTAGTCGAGGTTTTTGGTCGTGAAGCTGACACCGTGCTTGAGATCGGTTTCGGTATGGGCGCTTCATTAGTTGAAATGGCTAAAGCGGCTCCAGAGTTAAACTTTATCGGTATTGAAGTACATAAGCCGGGTGTTGGCGCCTGTTTGTCTATCGCGGCAGAAGCTGGGGTGACTAACCTGCGCGTGTATCATCATGATGCGCTTGAAGTGTTAGAAAACAGCCTTGCCGATGCAAGTTTGGCAAGGTTGCAGTTATTCTTCCCTGATCCGTGGCACAAAACACGTCATCATAAGCGTAGAATAGTACAGGCACCTTTTGCTGAGCTTATCCGCAACAAACTTAAAGTGGGTGGCGTGTTCCATCTGGCGACAGATTGGGAAAACTACAGTGAGCACATGTTAGAAGTCATGAACAGTGCGCCTGGTTATAAAAACCAATCGGCGACAGGTGATGTTGTTGAGCGTCCTGAACATCGTCCGCTAACAAAGTTCGAAGCACGTGGTCATCGCTTAGGTCATGGCGTTTGGGACCTTATGTTTGAGCGTGTCTAAGCGTTATATAGTTCGTTAATTTAGTTTTTATTTATCACCATTGAGGAGTTCCACCATGGCAGCTAATCGCAGTCGTCGTTTACGTAAAAAGTTACGCGTTGATGAGTTTCAAGAGTTTGGATTCGATACAAACTGGACTTTCAATGAGTCTGTAACTGAAGAGCAGATTGATTCAATTGTTGATCAGTTCATCGAGACAATTATTGAACCTAGAGATCTTGGGTTCCATGGCGGCGGACATAAAGAGTGGGAAGGTATTATTGCTACTCAAGATATCGGTAAATGTACAGATGAAGACCGAGCTGCAGTTAAAACCTTCTTCGAAGGCCAACCTGTTGCAGATGTCGAAATCGGTGAGCTATACGATATTTGGTGGAGCTAATGCCTGAATTGGCATTACTTGAGGAGGTCGTGAAGAAAGTACGACCTCTTTTAGGTAAGGGTAAAGTTGCAGATTACATTCCTGCTCTTGCTGAGGTAAATGCTAATAAACTGGGTATAGCCGTGACCACCAGAGATGGTGTCACGATAGGGGCTGGGGATTATCTCGAGCCCTTTTCAATTCAAAGTATTTCAAAAGTATTTAGCTTAACACTGGCGTTAATGCATTACGAAGAGCCTGAAATTTGGTCACGTGTTGGTAAAGAGCCATCAGGACAATCTTTTAATTCTCTAGTGCAAGTTGAGTTAGAAAAAGGGCTACCGAGAAACCCATTTATTAATGCGGGTGCCTTGGTCATTGCTGACCTGTTGCAAGGTCGGTTAGGTGCGCCAAAGCAGCGAATGTTAGAAATTGTACGTGAGCTCAGTGACAATCCAAGAGTGGGTTACGACAAAGTCGTTGCTAATTCTGAATATCAACACAGTGCGCGTAATGCTGCTATCGCTTATTTGATGAAGTCGTTCGGTAACTTTAATAATGACGTTAATACCGTTCTTAAGAGTTATTTTCATTATTGCTCTTTGAGAATGAGTTGTGCTGATCTGTCTAAAGCAATGTTATACCTCGCTAACAGAGGTAAAAACCTCGCTGGAAAACAACTGATCACACCGGTACAAACTAGGCAGTTAAATGCTTTGTTAGCCACTTCGGGTTTATATGACGGCGCTGGTGAGTTTGCTTATCGCGTTGGTATGCCCGGAAAAAGTGGCGTCGGCGGAGGTATTATTGCCGTTATTCCAGGGGATATGTCTGTTTGTGTATGGTCACCGGAACTCGATGCTAATGGTAACTCTCTTGCTGGAACTGCCGCGCTAGAGACACTTTGCCAAACGCTTGGTCGTTCAATTTTTTAATTTCCTGTTTTAACTCATCTGCTAATGTAATAATTAGCCAATAGTTCGTAGTATTGGCTAATTATTCCTATCCTATTATCAATAAAGTCACACCCTTAATTCCACTAATCCTTTTATAATAATGACTTATGTTCTTTGGCATGTTACCTGCATTATCTATTCTATATAACATGATATTAACAAAGCGATAAAGGACTAAAGCAATGAAAAGACTACTTACCTCTGTTGGTGTATCCGCTGTACTACTGTCAGCCTCTAGTGTGCAAATAGTTAATGCAAATGAAGATTCAGATAAGCACTTTAAAAATGAATGTGAAGTATCGTTAAATTACGACGTTACCGTTGAGCCGAAAAAATTGACCGTAAGTGAAGTCGGTAAAGAACAGTACAGAATTGAAATGAATAAGCTTTTTGTCAATGGTGAACAAGTACCGCTTAACAAACAGCAGCAAGCATTGGTAAACCAATACGCCGATGAGGTTTCTGCTCAAGTTCCCGAGGTTATCGAGCTTGTTAATGATGCCGTAGCAATGGCTTCGACAGCGGTGAGTATGGCATTGACTCCTTTGTTAGGTGATGCAACTGGCGCTAAAATTGATGAAATGATGGATGGTTTGCAACAGCGCATTGAAAATGTGGCCTATCAGCATGGTGACACATTTTACCTTGGTGCAACCGAGTCTTCGCTTGAAAATGCATTTGGAGAAGAGTTTGAGCAAGAGATGGAGCAGCTAGCCCAAAACTCTATCGGCACTATGGTGATGACGCTAGGAAGCGAAATGATGTCGGGTGAAGGCGGTTCGTTTGAGCAGAAAATGGAGTCATTTTCAACCAAAATGGAATCAATCGGCGATGACATAGAACTGCAAATGGAAGGGCAAGCACAAGATCTTGAAATTCGTGGTGAAAAGCTCTGTAAGAGATTTAAGTCTTTAGTGGTATTAGAGAAAGAGCTACACACTCAAGTACCTGAATTAGCAAAGTACTCTTTGATAGCGACGGCAAACAAAGAAATGCGTGAGTAAACATTAATCGTTATTTTTAGATCCAAAACTCCTTGGTAAAAATAGTTCTTGTGTTGCTGAGCTAAATTGCAACAACCCCTGCATCCCACCTTTGTGCAGGGGTTTTCGTTTTTCCCCTATGCTAACGTCTTAACTGACCGTGCCTTAAATCGATAGCAGCAAGCGAAACTGACTCTGTATCCTCTTATCTAACGCTATCCTATTGTTCTGTATGCCAGTATGAATGCTCACTACATGCTAGTACAAAAGTACATATATGATGAGTTCTAAGTTTTTTTTGGTATACTTCTAAGAATAAAAACAAAAACCACTTTTTGGTTGAATAATCATCACTCTACGCTAGCGTACATATATTCTCTTAAGGTATTGCTCTATAAGGTATTGTTGGCCTTGGTGGCTTATCTTAGCGATGGAAGTACTATTACTCTCGTAAACACCTTAAGGCGATTTACATGTTAGAACTTTTAGAACCAATCGCAATTTTTACTCATGTAGCTCGAGCGGGCAGTTTTAGCGCTGCGGCACGAAAGTTAGGAATATCTAAGTCAAAAGTGAGTACTCAGGTCGCAGATCTTGAGCATAAGCTTGGCGTTCAACTTATTCAGCGTACTACTCGTAGTTTAAGTTTGACTGAAGCAGGTCATTTGCTCTATGTGCAAGGTGAAGAGCTGCTAAGAGATGCAGATCAGGCTGTTGCCAGCGTACATAACCTAAATGATGCTACTCGTGGTGTCTTGAAGGTGGGTATCTCACAGTCTTTTGGTACTATGCATATCATTCCTGCTTTACCAGAATTTATGGCAAGACACCCGGAGCTTGAACTGCAAGTCAGCCTCCTTGACCACAAGGTCGATGTAGTCAGTGAAGGCTTAGATCTATTACTGACGATGTCTGAGCAGTTACCTCTTGGCATGGTTGCAAGACCACTGATGAAATGTCAGTTCTTATTGGCAGCCTCTCCTTCTTATATTGAGCAACATGGTATGCCAAACCGACCTGAACAGCTGGTCGATCACAACTGTCTTGTTTATCAAGGTGAGTGGCATGAGCATAGTGTTTGGCAGTTTAAGCAAGGCGATGATTATTGTGAGATAGGCGTATCGGGCAACTTTAGAGTCGATAATGCACCTGCGCTAAAAACAGCAGCAGTGAGTGGCTTAGGTGTGGTTTATCTTGCCAGTTATTTATTGGAAGATGAAATTGCTCAGGGCACGTTAGTGCCATTACTTGATGAGTGGCAACTGACCAATCATCTGCCTTTACAAGCCGTATATCCAAGACGTAAACATTTAGCACCAAAGGTCAGCGCATTCATCGATTTCATTAAAGATCATATCGGTAGCCCACCTTATTGGGATGACCCATATAAAGAATTGTATGCAAAACGTAAGTAAATATAGAAAACATTGTTTTATATTTAGAACAATGTTTATTTCTGTTAGTTGTAAGTTAATATAAAGTATTTCAAATCAGATGGTTAAGTTGCACTGGCCGTTGTTTAGTCAGTGCCAATTTAGTGGCTACTAATGCTGGTTTTTATTGTTTAGGTTGCAGTTTGTTCTTAATTTAATACAATTGGAGCCAGTTGGTTCAAAATGATTTGAGTCCTATAGCAGAGTTGAGAATGACCCCTCTTTATTGTGCTATACAGATCAGCTTAACGCAGTTTTGATTCAATGCTGGCTGAAGTGTAAGAACTAAAACAATGCTAGCCTTCAAACCATCATCCTAGTTTTGGTTTACCCCGGCTTTTACCGGGGTATTTTTCTGTTAAGTGGTTCAATGCTATCTGTAGCCAGCAATTTTATCTGTTGACTCGCATAAGTGAAAGTTTGAAAGCCGTTAGATAATGCTTATCGTTCTAGATGACATAAAAAAGCCACTATCATAAGTGGCTTTTTTTAATGCGTTCTTTTAAGTGAAATAGGTTACTGTGCATATCACAGTAACCGCTTTGTTTTAGCTACTCTGCTCTATCCAAAGGTCGATTTCACTTTCTAGTACATCAAGAGGCACTGGGCCATTTTGCAGTACTACAGTATGGAAATCTCTGATATCGAATTTATCACCTAGCGCTGTTTGTGCTTTGGTTCTTAGTTCAAGTAGCTTCAGCATACCGACTTTATAGGCGGTTGCTTGTGATGGCATCACAATATGCCTTTCGACCATTTTAACGGCGTCAGACTCGGCGTTGGGTGTGTTCGACACGTAGTAGTTTATTGACTCTTCACGTGACCACTTCTTAGCATGAATACCTGTATCAACCACGAGGCGACATGCACGCCATAGCTCCATCGCTAGTCGACCAAAATCAGAATATGGATCTGCATACATGCCCATCTCTTTAGGGAAGTACTCACTGTATAATCCCCATCCTTCAATGTAAGCAGTATAGCCGCCATATTTACGGAACTTAGGCACACCCTCAAGCTCTTGAGCGATAGCTATCTGCATATGATGACCAGGTGTTCCCTCATGATAAGCAAGAGCTTCCATCTGGTATTTTGGCATCGCCTTCATATCATAAAGGTTAGCGTAGTAGGTGCCCGGACGACTTCCGTCTGGTGAAGGGTTGTTATAGAAGGCTTTACCGGCAGATTTTTCTCTAAATGCTTCGACCTGCTTAACAATCATTGGTGCTTTAGGTTTTACCTTAAACACTTCATCAAGACGGCTACTCATGGTATCAATGAGTGAAATAGCTTCTTGTAAGTAGGCCTGACGGCCTTGATCGGTATCGGCATAATAGAATTGTTGGTCGTCACGCATGAAGGTAAAGAATGCTTGTAAGCTACCTTCAAAGTTAACTTTCTTCATAATGTCACGCATTTCATTCTGAATTCGAGCTACTTCAGAAAGCCCTAACTCATGAATGTCATTGGCACTCATATGCGTCGTCGTTGTGCGCTCTAAAGCATTGTTATAATACTCTTCACCCCGAGGTAATTTCCAAGCGCCATCGCGAGTATCTGCTTTGGTTTCAAGCTTAACCAGATAACTGATAAGTTTGTCGTATGCCGGTTTAACCTCATCGACTAATGCCTCTTTTGCTGCTGAGAGAAGCTGTTGTTGTTCAGCTGAACTAATCGACAGCGTATTGACTTTACGCTTAAAGTCAGCCCATAAAGCACTGTCTTCGCCTTCATCGAAAGGTGCACCTTTAACGATGTTTTTGCTATCGGAAATGACATATGGGAATACAAATTTAGGCGCGATAATACCTTTGTCTGCACGTATTTCTAATGCGGTTTGCAGTTGAGCAAGACGCTTTGACACGCCATTTAAGCGGCTAATGTAGGCTTTAGCGTCTTTTATATCGCTGATCTGATGTTGGTTTATGAGGAAGGAAGCTATCTGTGAATGGCCACCATACATCTGATTAACTGGGTAGCTATGGTAACGCCATTGATCGTCTTTGATCTCTTGCTCAAGCTTTTGTGTTAGTAGCTGGTAGCTAAGCTTTGTCTGCCTATCAAGCTTAGCTACTTTGAGCATTTTTAGTTGGGTTAAATGCTTTTTAGTACGCGCTAAGTCAGCATCAGTTGCTGCGTCGCTCATCTCATCCCATTTATCGTAATCTGTTTTTATGCCTAAATAGGTTTGTGATATAGGGCTGGCTAATACGTTTTCCATGAAAATACTTTCAAACAGCGCATTGGCTTTTTCAGATTCACTATTGGCTTTTTGAGCGACAGGTTCACTTGGACTTGCATAATTGATTGGTGATGGTGCTGCATATACTGCGGAACTTAAGCAAACTGAAAGGGACAGGGCGATAAAACTTATTTTTGTTTTTATGGGCATTTTTAGACTTCCTTAGAATTATGATTGTTATCCTAAAGAAGCCTAGAGTTAATGTTTTGATCTAAGTGTTAGAAAATGTGTCTATCAAGCTATTTTGTTTAGTTATAGCTAATTTATTCAAAGGCTTATAGGAATTGTGACAATAAGTCATTCACAAACATATGGCCTCTGGGCGTTAGCTGCCAATGGTCGCTGCTTTGAGTCATTAATCCTTTAGCACAAGCTTGCTCAATTCCATCCGTTAATACTTTTCGATCTAACCCGGTACGTTGTTCAAACTCAACTTTAGGGATAGGTGTCATTAACCTTAAACGGTTCATTAAGTACTCAAGCGGTCTGTCTTCCTCTGCCACGATAGTGACATCAGAGGTGTAATTATCTGCAGCAAGGTAACCTTTAGGGTGCTTAATCTTAACGGTACGCAAAATTTGATTTTCACTTGGCTGAGTAATTTTACCGTGTGCGCCACAGCCTATACCTAAGTAGTCGCCAAACTGCCAGTAGTTAAGGTTATGTTGGCATTGGAAGCCTTCTTTAGCATAAGCAGATATTTCATATTGAACGTAACCAAGCTCGGCAAGCCTTTTTTGCCCTTGCTCGTAAATCTGCCATAGTTTTTCATCGTCAGGCAGTTGAGGTGGCTTGGAATGAAACAGCGTATTGGGCTCTATAGTCAGTTGATACCAAGATAGATGTGGCGGTGCCAATGCAGCAGCGGTTTCAATATCGGCTAAAGCCTCATCAAAGCTCTGGTTCGGTAAACCATGCATTAGATCTAAATTAAAGCTTTGGTAACCCGATACTTTTGCTTTTTGTGCAGCAACTTCAGCTTCTGTCTTATCATGGATCCGCCCGAGTAAATTCAGCTTGTCGCTGGAAAAACTCTGCACCCCGATAGACAAACGTGTGATGCCCGCTTCGCGGTAGGCAATAAAATCATCATGCTCTAAGGTGCCAGGGTTAGCCTCCATGGTGATCTCTATATTGTCTTTAAACTTAATAAGTTTATCAACTTCAACGAGAAGGCGTTGTATTTGCGCCGCGTCAAACAAAGAGGGCGTGCCGCCACCAATAAAAATAGTGTTTAACTGTCGGCCTTGAACATACTGAAGATCTTGTTTTAAGTCGGCAATAAGCGCGTCTACATATTCAGTTTGTGGCAACTCGCCATTCTGACCATGAGAGTTGAAATCACAGTAGGGGCATTTTTGTACACACCAAGGAATATGAATGTATAGGCTTAATGGTGGCAGGATTAACATTAGTTAAAGATACCTTGTTGTTTCATTGCAGCAATAAGCAAAACGAGCGCTTTACCGCGATGGCTTAACTGGTTTTTCTCATCACTGCTAAGCTCGGCGGCGCTACATTGGTGTTCAGCGGGGATAAAAATAGGGTCGTACCCATGGCCATTTTCACCCTGCGGAGCAAAGCCGATAGTGCCTTCCCATGATGCTTGGCAAATAATGGGTGTCGGGTCTTTTGCATGACGCATGTAGACCAATACACATTGAAAGCGAGCGCCGCGCAGTGACTGGTTCTCTAGTGCGTTAAGTAACTTGGTGTAATTTTGCTGATCTTTCGCACCTTCACCCGCATAACGCGCTGAATAGATCCCAGGTGCCCCTTGTAGGAAATCAACTTCTAAACCAGAGTCATCAGCGATAGCGGCATGGCCTGTTATTTCTGCAGCATGGCGTGCCTTAATGATCGCATTCTCAACAAAAGTGGTGCCGGTTTCTGCCACTTCTGAGACGTTAAACTCGCTTTGGGCGAGGATCTCTACACCGTAATCAACCATTAGTTCTGAAAATTCTTTGAGCTTACCTTTATTGCCACTAGCAAGGACGATTTGATTCATGGAAGACCTTTAAGGTGTCTGAAAATATGGCCGCAATAATAGCGAACCGAGCCATTAATTGCATTATATATGTGCTGATACTAGGGGCTGTAGATCTTTCACGGTTGTTTTTGCCGCCGTTTATTGGCTATTTTGACAAGGCGGAGGCTATGTCGTTTAGTCATTCTCCACAAATAGCCTACAACACCGTAAAAATAGCCAAGAAGCGCGGCCCTTAGAGTTCGTTTCAATACTTCTATTTTTTTACTACAAGCGTGCGTTACGAGCTTTTCGCTTAGCCAGCTAAACATCATGGCTCAAGCCTTGTACTAAAATCATTATTCTTTACGGGAAAGAGTCGAACAAAAAACTAAGCTCGAAAGATCAACAGCCCTTAAGACCATTTTGTCATTGCCACTGATTGACTCTGTTGCGGAAGGTATCGCTAGAATCCAGAAATTAAACTATCGATGCTGATATGACTAAAACTGCCGAAGGCTATATAGCATAGCCAAAAAAACTTCAAGCGGCAGGATTCAGTATGTCGATACATGACCGCGTTCTAGGCCGTTAATGACTGCTGCATTCACGATATATCCACGGTCTGTGGTGGTATTTATCAAGAATGTATTTAGACATATGTTGCTTCTTGTCTTGCTCTAAGGAAACGTTGAAGTGAGTAGGTTGAAGTCGTTTAAGTATAGAAAATGTAGTGGTGTGCTGTAGTTATATGCAAGGGCGCTGAAATAATGAGGGCATTTTCGCCCTCATATTTAATGCAACTGGTATAGCGTTACTCTACATAAAATTTTTGCTTAAATTTAAGTTGTGTATTGAGCTTCGAGCCATGTTTTAAAGCAATGTTGAAGTTGATCTCTTGATCATCTCGATAAGGGACTTCTGCAATATAGTAGATAGAGTCGCCTTCACGTATCTCTCTAAATTTCAATTCAACACGTGCATCAAGTAAGTTATTGGCTATGCCGGTAATTTCAACAGGCACCGCAGGGTTACCGTCTACATTCGTATCTAACACCGAAATATTTAAGATCCCAGTATAGCTACTGCGTTTAATACCGTAAGACTTGGCAATACTGGGTGTTAAAAAGGTGCTACTTAGGGCTACGTAATGAATATCGTAGTTGCCGACTTTTTGTTTTTGCTCAGCAAATGCGCTACTGATGAGGCACAAACTTAGCAATAAAATGGCTGTTAGAGAGCGGAACATATGGGCTTTCCTTAGGTGATAGCTTTGTTACTAGTATAGAACTTAAGTGCGATAAACGCCTTAAACTTCTTATAAGTATACGGTTACAAAAGGTTTTGTATTGCTGGTGGTATCAACCTAGGAGAGTGGATTAAAACTTGTTTGTGTCGGCCCATCAGGCCTTTGAGTATCGTTATATCACCCTTAGGCACTTTGAATGCTTTAGAGAGGAACTTGGTTAGGTGCGCGTTGGCTTTTCCGTCAACAGGTGGTGCGGTAATCGCTATTTTGAGCTCTTCACCATGAAGTCCTACAATTTGATCACGACTCGCTTTGGGTTGGATATAAAGCTGAAGCAGCAGGTTTCCCTGCTGCATCGTTATTGCTACCACTATACGTTGGCCCAGTATGGTACATATTGGGCGAGCAAGATATTGAGGAAATTAAGCACTATCATCACCACCAGTAATGACAAGTCTAATCCACCCATTTGGGGCAACATACGGCGTATAGGGGCCAATAGAGGTTCAGTAAGCTGACTCATTACCATCTCAATTGGATTTTGTCCTTGGCTTACCCAGCTTAATATTGCTCGTAAAATAAGCATCCAAAATAGCAACACACCTGCTTCTTTAAACACCGACACTAAAGAGATAAGTAAAATATTAGGTACGTCTAGCGCTGCACCTGCCATCAAGGTTAGCAGAACAAATTTTAAGATAACGACCGTGATCGCCAGGACAAATGACGCGCTATCAAAATTGCCGAACGATGGGATCACGCGTCTTAGAGGACCGACAATGGGGTGAGTGGCTTTAACAATAAACTGGCTAAAGGGGTTATAAAAATCGGCACGAGCGAATTGTAACCAGAGCCGTAAAATGACCACCATCAGGTATAAATCGAATACTGTACTTACTAGAAAACTAAATGCATTCATTTGTTTACTCTACTTTTCACGTTAAATAAAAGGAATTAATACTGTTTTGCCATCTCTTGAGCCCGCGCAATACAATTTGTCATTGCATTATCGACTAGCGCTCTTAAATTTCCCTCTTCAAACGTTGCCACAGCTTGCGCCGTAGTGCCACCTTTTGAAGTTACATTCTCTCGTAATTGCGCCAAACTTAAGTCAGGATTTTGTTTGGCCATCAATGCAGCACCTAATGCCGCTTGTTGCGCCATTTCTCTTGCGCTAGCTTCCGGCATCCCCCCCTTTACTGCGCTTGCAACCATAGATTCTAGAAATAGAAAGAAGTATGCCGGTGAGCTTCCTGCTAATGCTATCACCTGATTTAAGTCATCTTCTTTGTCTACCCAAATAACCTCGCCACCGGTTGCCATGAGCGTCTCGCACAAGCTTTTGTTGTCGGCGGAGATATCATCACCAGCAAACAAACCTGTTAAGCCTACACCTATCTGAGTAGGGGTATTAGGCATAGTACGTATTAATTTGATCTCTTGCTTGAAAAAGTCACTATAACGCTTGGCTGTCACGCCTGCAGCAATAGTAATAATTAATTTAGTTGAAAGATCAAGGCCACTTAATTGCTCGCCAACCTGTTGCATTAAGTGAGGCTTTACACCCAATACGATGACATCGGCCGTCGCAGCGGCGCCAACATTATCGTTAGTCACCTTAATGCCGAAATCCTTGTTAAGCGCATCTAGCTTTGGTTGACTTGGATTTGAAGCTGTAATGCTCTCAGGGGCATAACCACTGTTAATTAAACCACTAATGATACTGCGGGCCATATTACCAGCACCAATAAAGCACACTTTCTTTTGTGACATTGAGTTCTCTTTTTATTTTCGTTAGGACGACACATTCTCTATAGCAACCTTTTAAAGGTTACATCACTTAATATTTGGGTTAAGCCTGTCAAAACCAAGTTTTAATGCATTAAATAATATTCATTTATTGTGTCCGACTTTTAATCTGTTTTTGGATAATCACGAGCACCAAAAATAGCACTACCAATTCTTACGATGGTTGAGCCGTGGGCTACCGCTAATTCCAAATCGTTACTCATGCCGACTGACAAAGTATCTACACTCGGGTATCGCTCTGACAATAATGCATATAGTTTTTGTAATGCTGCGAGTTCCGATGTTGCGGTGATAATGTCGACATTGGCAGACGGTATCGCCATCAATCCGCGTAAGTTCAAATTGGGTAAGGCGTTGATCTGTTCAGCAAGGGAAAATACGTCAGCTCCGCTAACGCCTGACTTATTTGCTTCTTGACTGATATTGACCTGAATACAGACATTTAACGCAGACATCTTTGCCGGACGCTGTTCATTTAACCGGATCGCAATTTTTTCACGCTCAACGGTATGCATCCAATCAAATAAACTCGCGACCACTTTTGTTTTATTGGATTGTAAGGGGCCGATGAAGTGCCACTCTATGTCGGGGTAATCCGTGCTTAGGCTAGTGACCTTCGCTTCCCCTTCCTGCACGTAGTTTTCACCAAAACGTCTTTGGCCTGCAGCATAGGCCTCGATTATTTGGCTATTGGGCTTGGTTTTACTCACGGCTAACAGCTGCACATCTGTAGGATTTCGTGATGAATTTTGTGCCGCCTGATTAATCCTGTGCTGGGCGAGCGCTAGTCTGTCTGTTATTGTTGTCATGTTGTATATTTTTGGTTGAATGGATATCCCAAACTATGGAAATCACAGAATTACTTGCCTTTAGTGTAAAGCACAATGCATCAGATCTACACCTTTCTGCGGGGGTTTCTCCTATGATCCGTGTTGATGGTGAAGTTAGGAAGATCAATCTTCCTGCTCTAGACCATCAAGGTGTTCACAGTCTTGTGTACGATATAATGAATGATAAGCAACGAAAAGATTATGAAGAACACCTTGAGATAGATTTCTCATTTGAAGTGCCAGGTCTTGCACGCTTTCGTGTTAATGCGTTTAATCAGTCTCGTGGTTCGGCTGCGGTATTTCGTACCATCCCCAGCGATATCTTAAGTCTTGAGCAACTTGGCGCCCCTGAAATCTTCAAACAAATAGCGAGTTTCCCTCGAGGACTGGTACTGGTGACTGGTCCAACTGGCTCTGGTAAGAGTACTACGCTGGCGGCTATGGTTGATTACGTAAATGAAAATCGCCATGACCACATATTGACGATTGAAGACCCAATAGAATTTGTGCATCAAAACAAGCAATGCTTGATTAACCAACGTGAGGTGCATCGTCATACTCACAGTTTTAATGCGGCGTTGCGCAGTGCATTACGTGAAGATCCGGATGTTATTTTAGTGGGTGAGATGCGAGATCTTGAAACGATCAGACTGGCGATGACAGCAGCTGAAACCGGTCACCTTGTATTTGGTACTTTGCATACCACCTCAGCCGCTAAAACGATTGACCGTGTGGTTGATGTGTTCCCTGAGGGAGAAAAAGGCATGGTGAGAACGATGTTATCGGAATCACTGCAAGCCGTTATTTCCCAGACTTTGATTAAAAAAGTCGGTGGTGGCCGTGTGGCAGCTCATGAGATTATGATGGGGACGCCAGCCATTCGTAACTTGATCCGCGAAGATAAAGTGGCACAAATGTACTCAGCGATTCAAACGGGCATGGCGCATGGTATGCAAACACTGGATCAGTGTTTGCAGAATTTGGTTAATCGCGGTCAAATCACCCGTGAAGATGCCATGCTCAAGAGTTCAAACAAGCAAACCAATTTTTAAACGGATAAATACTTATGGATGTGCGTCCCTTTTTAAAGGCAATGACTGAGCGTAAAGCGTCAGATCTGTTTATTACGGCAGGCTTTCCACCTAGTGCAAAAATTGATGGTGAATTACGTTCATTGAGCGAGAACAAATTTAGTCCGGCACAGGCATTAGATTTTGTTGAGTCATTAATGACCGATGTGCAAAAAGTGGAGTTTCATCAATCTCGCGAGTGTAACTTCGCTTTCGCCGTTAAAGATCTAGGCCGCTTTCGTGTTAGCGCCTTTTGGCAAAGAGAAGCTCCGGGTTGTGTCATGCGTCGTATTGAGACACAAATTCCTGACATGGATGACTTAATGTTACCGCCAATTCTAAAAGATTTGGTCATGGGTAAGCGTGGCTTAGTCATTATGGTTGGTGGAACGGGTACTGGTAAATCAACGTCTCTAGCCGCGCTTGTTGGTTATCGAAATGCCCATGCTCGCGGGCATATCTTAACCATTGAAGATCCGGTTGAATTTGTTCACGATCACCGCAAAAGTATCATCACTCAGCGTGAAGTTGGCATCGATACTGAATCCTTTGACGCGGCGCTTAAGAGCTCATTACGCCAAGCGCCAGATGTGATTTTGATTGGCGAGATCCGTAGTCAAGAAACAATGGAATTTGCATTGTCCTTTGCTGAAACGGGTCACTTGTGTATGGCAACATTGCACGCCAACAATGCTAACCAAGCTCTCGACCGTATTATGCACTTGGTTCCAGAGAGCAAACATCATCAATTGTTGTTCGATTTGTCGCTTAATTTACGTGGAATCGTTGCCCAGCAACTCGTGCCTAAGAGTGATGGTACTGGCCGCCGAGCCGCGATTGAAGTGCTCATTAACACGCCGCGAGTGGCCAGTTTGATTGCTAAGAATGAGCTGCACTTATTAAAGGAAACCATGTCCAAGTCGAATGAACAAGGCATGCAGACTTTCGATCAGGCATTGTTAAAGCTCTATAGTGATGGTGAGATTAGCTACGCTGATGCACTGCATCATGCTGATTCACCGAATGACTTACGCTTAATGATTAAGTTGCAAAGTTCGGATACTGCCAGCTCAAGCTCAATGGATGGCGTAACACTCAACCTAGATTAACTGATAGGGTTTGAGTTTTTACCTCATTAACGTTTGTCTAAGATTAAGCTGGCAATAGTTTGTATTGGCAGCTTTTTTATGCAAAATACTGATCTATAAGTTGGCTTGAACGTAATAGTTACTCAATCGGGTATGACCGCTGCTCCAAGGGCTAAATATTAGCCAGTAATATCGTCGATTAACATTTTCACTATCAAGGTTTAAGGAGTTCTCTTGGCAAAGTTTTCAGGATTAACTAAGGATGTAGGTCATAAAAAGCGTGGGAAAACGGGTGTGTTGTTAATGAACCTAGGAACACCCGATGAGCCAACGGCTTCAGCTGTAAGGCGTTACTTAGCAGAGTTTTTAGCTGATCCTCGAGTGGTGGAGATCCCAAGATTGGTTTGGATGATTATTCTGCATGGAATTATTTTGCGTGTAAGACCGGCTAAGTCAGCCGCTTTATACCAACAGGTTTGGACCAAAGATGGTTCACCATTGATGGATATCACTAAACGTCAAACTCAAAAATTGTCTCAGTATTTTGAGCAAGCAGGCGAAGATGTCTCGGTGCAGTTCTGCATGCGTTATGGACAACCTTCGGTATCGACAACATTACAACAAATGCATAAAGACGGCGTAGATAAGTTGGTGGTCTTGCCGCTATACCCACAGTATGCCGCACCAACCACTGCATCTGCTTTTGATGCTATAGCTAAAGAGCTGACGACTTGGCGCTACTTGCCTGCGTTGCACTTTATTAATACCTATCATGACAACCCTGACTTTATTGATGCGTTAGCGGCTTCTATAACTCGGGACTTTGAGCTTAACGGTCAACCGCAAAAGCTCGTTTTGTCTTACCATGGCATGCCTGAACGTAATCTTCATCTTGGCGATCCTTACTACTGTTTTTGTATGGTTACCAGTAAGTTGTTAGTCGAAAAGCTGGGCTTGACTGAAGAGCAGTACATTACGACGTTCCAATCGCGATTTGGTAAGGCTAAATGGCTAACGCCATATACTGATGCCACTATGGCGTCTTTACCCGCTAAAGGGGTTACAGATATCGCGGTAGTGTGTCCGGCTTTTAGTGCTGATTGCCTTGAAACGCTTGAAGAGATCGCGGGAGAGAACAAACACATATTTAAGGACGCGGGAGGGGAGCAGTTTAGGTATATAGCAGCACTTAATGATAATGATGACCATATTCACATGATGGCTAATATTGTTAAACCTTACCTTTAAACCTCGCTTTTAAGTACTTATTACAACATCGGCAAGTTCCGAGAGGAACTTGCCGATGTTATTCTTTCAGTAGTGTTCTGTTAAAACGGGCTTATAAGCTATCTATTTGGCTGGTCAGATATTGCTGGTAAGTCTCTTCACCCCAAGCAACAAGCTGTCCTTGTTTAAACAGCAGAGGAGTGCACTCTTCTTTGGTTGTTTCACCGTCTGATTCTTTATGTTGAGTGCGGTAAAATAAGATCTGTAGATTCTGCTGATTAGAGATTTTAGCTTCACTAAAGTCAGCTTTACCAAAGATGCTTTTAACTTCAGCGATGCTTTGTCCGATAGTGATTTCTGTCATTTTAGCTCTATTGTAAGCCTGCCTATCTTCCCAATCCATTTCATCTGGAGTTGGGTCATAAGACACCATAATGACCGCAACAAAGGCAATGTAGGCAACAAAAATAGATCCAATGATTACGGGGACTTTGGATTTCATCTGTACTCGGGTTCCTTGATAGGCAATTCCAATAACGTAATACGATACTATGCAAAGTAATGGGCGTAAATGCTAATAAGGTAACTTTTTGTTAACAGTTGTAAGTTTTAGTTAATTAGTTTTCGGTAGCCTAAATTGCTTTAGGTTTGCATTTAAAGGCATATCTAATTGAAGTTGCACTAGTTTATAGCTTAGTCGGGCCATTTCTTTGCCATCTTCAAGCTTTTTAGCTTGTTTAGTGCCAACCTGTTCGATTGAGCTATATATATTAGCCAGTGAGCGAAATATCTTTAGCAATTCAACGGCGGACTTAGGACCAATACCTGGCACTCCAGGAATTTTATTGCCACTGTCACCGGCGAGCGCCAAATAATCAATAAATTGCTTGTGTTCAACACCTAGCTTTTGTTCCATGGCTTCAACCGTCATATATGTTTGATTGAAGTGATCCCACTGCTTGATATTAGGATGATTTAATTGGCAAAATCCTTTATCGGTTGACACTATAATGGCTTCGCCGCCAATGCTGACGAGCTTAGTCGCCAAGGTGGCAATAACATCATCGGCCTCCGACTCGGCATTAAGTGAGGCAATGTTATGTTCCGCAAGAAACGCTTTAATATCGGCAAGACCGTTGGACAATGCTTCAGGCATTGGCTTACGGCCCTTTTTATAGCCTTCGTATAGTGATTTGCGCCATGATAATGCATTACCGTCCCATACTATCGCTACGTGAGATGGTTGGTGATACTTTATTAGCTTTTTACAAGCGCCATTAACGCGCTCTTTTAGGCCGTTGATATCTGATTCGTTGGGTTGAGCGGCGTGGATCCGCCGCACTAAGTTCATGCCATCTAAAATTAAAAATTTATTCATTTCATTATTTTATAACAGGGAATATAAGCACTTCCCGGTAACTTCATTCGTTGTTGTGAAACAAAAGCGTTAAGTAGATTATCCATTAACGCCATGAGTTTTGGATCCCCCTTAATTTCAAAGGGACCGCGCTGGTCAATTATCTTGATCGTTTCCATTTTGACATTACCGGCAACAATACCTGAAAAAGCCTTTCTCAAGTTTGCCGCCAGTTCTGCTTTGTTCGATTGGTCGTGTAAATCTAAATTACTCATCATTTCATGAGTTGGTTCAAAAGGTAGTTGAAATTCAGGTTCGATTTTCAAAGACCACTGATATTGATAGGAGTCGCCGTTGTCCTTACGGAAGGTCTTAATCTTCTCCATCGCTTCTTTTTGAATACGAGCAACCTTTGATGGATCATCAATCACAATTTGATACTTACTTTGTGCTTCCGGTCCTAGCGTTGCAGCAATAAATTCATCAATGCGTAAGAAATATTCTTCACTCTCTTTTGGCCCGGTTAACACGAGTGGGAAGGGGATCTCTTGATTATGTTTATTGAGCAAAATACCCAGTAAATAGAGCAGCTCTTCTGCGGTACCCGCTCCGCCAGGAAAAATAATGATCCCGTGCCCCAGCCTCACAAATGCTTCGAGTCGTTTTTCAATGTCAGGCAGAATCACCAACTCGTTGACGATTTGATTTGGGGGTTCAGCAGCAATAATACTCGGCTCTGTAAGACCTATATATCGAGCGTGGTTTACTCTTTGCTTTGCATGGCCAATGGCAGCGCCTTTCATCGGGCCCTCCATTGCACCAGGGCCACAACCGGTACAAATATCTAACTTACGTAATCCAAGCTCATAGCCCACTTCACGGGTATATTGGTATTCAATCGGATTGATGCTATGTCCTCCCCAGCAGACAACAATATTGGGGTCGAGCATCGGCATTGTGCGAGCATTACGTAAAATGTCAAAAACCACGTTAGTGATGTGACTCGCGTTGGTTAAATTGATGTGTTTTAGGTTGTCGTATTTATCATAGATATAGACGATGTCGCGTAGCACTGAAAATAGGTGCTCTTGTATACCAGAGATGATTTCGCCATCGACAAAGGCTTCTTGTGGCGGATTGGTCAATTCAATCTTAATGCCGCGCTCTCGCCTTAAGACATTAATATTAAAATCACTGAACTGATTGAAAAGACTTTCCGCATTATCGCTTTGCAAGCCAGAGGCTAATACTGCAAGCGAGCAACTGCGGTAGAGCTGGTAAAGCTCACTTTTTGCGTTCTGTTTGAGTCTGTCAACTTCGAGTTGTGAAAGCTGATCTAAGCTTCCTCGGGGACTAATTTTCACTATCATAGCAGCTCCTTAGCAGTGATAGATTAACTGTCCTTTAAAGAAAAGTGGCGGTAAAAATACCTCTCGCCGAGGACAGTTTATGAATCAATAATGACTCTATCTCTGCTTTCATGTTTAGCTTTATACAGCGCGGCGTCAGCTCGTTCAAAGGTTTCACTGATGAGCTCATTTTCAATAATTTGTGCAGCGCCTATAGATACTGTAACTGTAATTCTCTGATTTTTAAACTTAAAAGGAATACTTTTTACTTTTTCTCTTACTCGGTCAAGTAAAGGCTTAATGTCATTCTCACCAATGTCTGGGAGTAAAAATACGAACTCTTCACCGCCGTAACGGGCAACAAATTCAGTATCTCTTAAAGAACTTTTTAGCGCCATAGCAATCACTTGCAGTGTTTTATCACCCGTGCTGTGGCCAAAACTATCGTTGATTGTTTTGAAATGATCGATATCGGCAACGGCGACCCATAGTGGTTGTTGAGTGCGTTTGTAATTACGATACTCAATGTCCATGCGCTCTTCAAGTGCTGCACGGTTGGGCAGTTGAGTGAGTGAGTCGAGCAGATTCAGCTTTTGTTGTTCAAACAAGCGCTTTTTATAGGTTTCGGTTTCTTTACTTAGCTCGTTTAGCTCGCGGCGCAGCGCTTCAACAGATTGTCGTAATTGAATCTGCTCTCTGTTCTCTAGTGCTTCTTTACGGCTGAGTGCGGTTCGTAATGCTAATAGTTGCTCTGTTACTTGTGTTTTTAGGTGATCGATATCATTAGTTTCAGCAACCGACTCGTCAATATTATCGACTTGATTATTGATCTCACCATTCAGTTTTTTAGCAACTTGAAAGCTTTTTACCGAATGCGTGTAGGAGTCTGTTACCACCTCGCGAACATTACTTAATGCACCGTTGAGTATGTATAAAAACTCTTGCGATGCCGTTTTTTCTTTCGCGATATTATCGAGTAATAGGCTAAGTACAACTTGATAGGCGTTTAATAAGGTGTCGAGTTCAAAATCTTCAGTTAATGACAGTTTTATCGACGAAATTTGTTCTCGTTGCTCTTTTCTAAACTCTATTTCCGATAGCATCAATGCCAGCTCGTGGGCTGATTGACGATGTCTTGGTAACACTTCAAATTGTTCGCCAAGACGGAGCTGCTCGTTAAGGATCTCATCGTAGAACTGGATGATTTTTTCTACTTTTGGAATGTAATCCCAATAGGTATGAAATGGTTTTACGAGCTCTTTTTTGAAATAGGAGATCTCTTTCTTGAGTTTTGTTGGCAGAGACTCAATGCGTTGAATTTGGCTGACGATATTAGATAAGGAGCTACGGCTCTCTTCAAGCTGCAACATGACGTGGTTATATTGTTGCTTTAATACGCCTTCAACGTCGTTTAGGTCGGTTATGGCGTTATCAATCTGACTAAAGCGGCTTAATTTGTGCCGAAGTTTAGCGAGTTTGTTGTCCAATTCAATGTTCTGGCCTTTGCACGCTAAGCTCAGCTGGCTAATAAACTGCAGAAGGAGCTGAAGCTTTTTATTTTGGTCTTCATTCATATCATCAAGGGCTTGCCTTGCTGAATAGAGCTTTTGCTGTAATACGCTTAGCTGTGAGGTGCTGGCGACGGCATCCTTCATTTATTTAGCTCTTCCTTTATCAACCGTACATACTCGAATTATGACTTTAGTGCTTATTTTAACAGTAGTTAGTCTAAAGCGGAATAACCATCACTCGAGCATGGGCTTCATTTGTGTCGTTAACTCAACTCGGCGGCCAAATCGACATTTTGATGGCTCTTCCACCTTGGCCAAACAATATCACCCTTGATGCCGTTGGTCTCTATTTTGATGATGCCACGGATAATGCTTTTTTCAATATTGAGATATAGCGGCGGTTCAAAGATACCTGAAGATGCAAAATTGAGCGGCTTTAGGGTGACATAGTAATTTTGTTGGTTACCTAAGGTGATCGCTGCCGATAGCATCATCTGTAACGTACCGAAGTGCTGCTCAGCTGAAATTTTGAGTGCTGGATCGGCGAGCAAAGGCAGGTTTAGCAGCCCCATGTGCAAACAAGTGTCACCATAGTTATCATTTAAGGCGTTTTTTATGTTGCTCAGTAGTGTGTCGGGGGCCACTTTTATGTCAAAGCTCAAGAGAAAAAGCCCTGGTCGAACAATATAGACTTGGCAATTTAAAGCCCCTGACAGTGAGTCTATCTGCTGTTTATTCATTTTTGCATTACATGAATAACCTTGGGCTAGATCTGAATTTAACTGTTCTGTTAATGATATTAAGGCGAGCGTTTTAAATGTATTGCTGTAATCAGTGAAATCTTGAATGAAAGCAGAGTAATTGCTTGTTTTAGTGAATGGGTCCAAGCTGCTGTTCTGTGCTAATTTAGTGCATTTCGCTGTTAAGCTGTTCTTAATTCGCCACAGATAAATAGACATAATTGAGGTTAACGCGAGTGCCAATAAACAGAAAATCAACATTAAACGATTAGTTGATAGCAAGCCCTCTTGTCTCTGTAAATCGTTATCTTTTTGGTTAATGTTAAGCTTTGCTTTTTGTAATTGAAATAATAGCTTAGCTTGCTGGTCATCGTTGACCTCATTGCCGTCTTTGGATCGCAATTTAAGGATCTTGTTAATATTGTGATATGCCTGTTCAAACAACCCAAGGTGCTGTTGCGCGGCTGAAGTTAAGGTAAGTGCTTCTATAAGCTCATCGTCAAGCTTCATTTTTTCTGCTATACGAGTCGCGGATTCGGCGTACTTTAATCCAGGCTCCCAATCGGAGATACTGTTAAACACTTCGGCAAGTAAAAGATGATTATAAACTAAATAGTGATCGCTATTACGAGAGCTAAAAATGGCGCTTGCACGTAGTAGATTAGAAATGGATGTTTTGGTATCTCCAATTTTAAAATAGGCTTCACCTAGATTATGTAACGTAAGCGCTTGGCCGATATAATTGCCGAGTCTGGCATCAATTTGTTGGGCATTTAAGTAGTAATCAATCGCTTTATACCATTGCTCTTGTTCACCATAGGTCATTGCTATCACCGTCATGCTGGCGGCGACATAAACCTCTTTACCGAGGCGTTGGTATATTGCCGAGGCCGCAGTGGCGTAGCGTAAGGCATCATCCCAAGATTTGAGTGAACGATAGACTCGGGCTAATTGCATTTGAATATGCGCATCTTGAGTTGGGTTTTCATCTGCCTTGGTATGTTTTATCGCTTCAGAGTAATGCGAAAGTGATTTTCCATACTGACCTTTTTTATAGTAATACTTCCCCAGCACTGATTCTGCATGAGCGACCATGTAGGGGTCTGCAATCTCAAGTGCAACTGCTTGAGCGCTTTTGAGGTGGGCTAGTGCAGATTCGTCTTCTCGTAACATCATGTGCATAACACCAATGTTTTCATGCAGGGTAAACCGTAATACTTGTACTTTCACACTCTGGTTAGCGGAAAGTACTGTGATTGCTTGTTGATAAAAAGCGATAGCTGATTTGAAATCTTGTTTAGTTTTGCCTATATAGCGGCCGTTAAGCATGAGGATATAACTTTTATCAAAGTCATTGTCTGCAACAAGTTCTAATTGGTCGATTAATTTTCTAGCTACAGTGTAACGGTCGTCATTTTTGGTTGATAAATCTAACGATAGTCTTGCTAATAGTTGCAGCTCAAATTTAAGATCGGCAAGCGAGAGTCCATTTTTCATCGCATAACGATTAAGCGCTTCTTTGTTGGTGAAATCTGGGAGTGTGGGTAAATTATTATTGATTGATTGGCGTAAACTATTGGGAGATTCTCTAAACTTATGCTCTGTATCAACGTCATTTCTGGCTATCGCATGAGCGCAGTTGCTTATACAACTGAACAATATAATCAATAAAAGGGTCAACACACTGCGCATGGGTAGGTCATTCCTTGCTCTAAGCTAAAGTTCAAGAGCTATATCTTTTTGTTATTTTAATTGGTGTAATCAAGTCAAATGTTATACTTTTCGACTTAATGAAAACAATAATAACAGAAGGAAGCGAGAGTGAAACCAGTAGTTCCCCTAATCTTAACTTTTAGCGCATTAATTTCTCCAGTAGCCATTGCAGACGTTGATTACTCAATAGATTTATCAAATCCACAGCACCACTTAGCCAAAGTGGAGGTGGTTTTTCCTGCAACAAAGTCATCAGCCTTAGTCGTTAATTTACCCGTTTGGCGTACCGGTAAGTATGAAGTACTGCCACTTGCAGATTCGGTGCGATTTTTCACTGCAAAAGACGCCGCTGGCGATACACTGCCTTGGAGCAGAACGGCAAGTGGTGAGTGGACCGTTGCACTTGATAAACCAACAGCCGTCACGGTTTCATATCAGCTCTACGCCAATAAGCTTGGGCAACGGGTCAATCATATTGATGCTTCTCATGCTTTCCTCGATGCCAGTGGCACTTTTGTTTATAGCCCGCAGTTTAGGGATGAGCCTATCCATGTCAGCCTAGCAGTTCCTTCTGCTTGGAATAGTTATTCTGGTATGGATAGTGGACCAACGAACCACAGCTTTACGGCGGCTAATTACGACATATTAGTCGACTCTCCTATCGAAACCGGGATCAGTGAATACCGAGAATTTAAGGCAGATGGCAAGCAATATGAGTTAGTCATTTGGGGTGAAGGTAATTACGATATCGACAAGATGGTTGATGATTTAACTAAACTAAGTGGCCAAGCGGAGGTCATTTGGGATGATTATCCCTTCGAACGTTACGTCTATATGGTGCATGCCACTAGTGGCGCTCGTGGTGCAACTGAGCATTTGAACTCGACCATTATTCAACGTCCACGCTTTAGTTATCGTGATCGTAAGGACTATCTTGGTTTTATAAAGACGGCTTCGCACGAGTTTATTCATACTTGGAATGTAAAAGCATACCGTCCTGAAGGGTTAGTTCCCTATGACTATCAGGAAGAGGGGATCACTCAGCTACTTTGGATGGCAGAGGGCTCAACAAGTTACTTTCAAAGCCAATTGTTGCTCCGTGCTGGCGTAATGACCGCGAAGGAGTTCTTCGAAGATTTGGCGAAGCGTGTTGCACAAAGCGAGAAAACCCCGGGTAGAGAAGTGCAGTCTGTTGCAAGTGCGAGTGCCAATCAATGGGCAAGTATCGGCGGAGATTATGCCGTAAACCATAGTACTAACATATACTCTGAAGGTTATTTAACCTCGCTGGCACTGGATTTCTCTTTACTCGATGAAACCAAGTTGGAGCGTTCATATCGCGACGTGCATCGTGAGCTCTATCAGTCGCACCGCATTCCAGCGGGCTACAACGTTGCTGATGTAAAAGCCATTTTGAAAAATGTCTCGGGAACGAGCTACGAAAAGTGGTGGCAGGAGCATGTTAACTCACCTATTAGTTTAGATTTCGACACTATGTTAGACCAAGCTGGTTTAACGGTGGGTTATGGAGACGATGCTAAGTCTGAACCTTTTGTAGGTGTCACACTTGAATCTAATAGCTTAGTGCTTTCACGCGTACTGCGTAATGGACCCGCATGGAACGCTGGTATTGTGCTCGGCGATGAAATTGTGGCAATTAATGGCTTAAAAGTCACAGCTGCTGGGTTTGAGTCACGTATTAAGGACTTTAAAGCGGATGGCAAGATAAAGGTTACTCTATTTAGTAATGACAGACTTAAAGAGATAGAGCTTGCGCTAGGTGAACAACAGAGCGGTAAATTGGCGATAAGTAGTGTTGAAAAACCGAGCCGTTCTCAAAAAGCATTTTTCAAAGCTTGGTTGGGCATTGATTGGCCGTTCGATAAAGAGGGTAAATTAAAGGCTGCTGAGTAATAGCAGCTATATTTAAAGAGTAAAAAGGCGCCTTAGGCGCCTTTTTGTTACCGCAATATCAGTCGTTAACTTAAATACTGTCTTCGAGTCCACCGAGGGAATCGACTACAGAATTAACTAAGGCGATTAACTCGCTACTCATTAAGGCAAAATCGGCATCAAGACGCGCCATCGGATCTTCATCACCAACATCATCATTGCCTGCTCTAAACTCTTCAGAGAATTTAAGACGCTTAATCGCAGCATCTGATTGAAGAAGAAAGGCGATTGATTGACCAAAATGCAGTGCTAGCTTATGTACTTGCTTACCGACTTCGATATGCGCTAATACTTCATTTTCAGTTAAATCTTGCTGCTTAAAGCGAACAATACCGCCCTCGTCAGAATCACTCTTTAGCTCGGCTTCATCTTGCATTTCAAAAGCGGCAGGTGTTTTACCTTCTTTTAACCACTCTGTTAACTGTGTTTCAATTGGCGTTTTAAAGCTAATTGGAATGATAGGTAAAGTGCCAATGGCCTTACGAAGCAAAGCCATAAGCTCTTCTGATTTAGCTGCGCTTGAACTGTCGACCAAAACCATCTGGATTTCAGGCAATATAAGCGCGCGAATTTGGCTACGACGAGAAAAGGCTCTTGGTAAAAGAGTCATGATGATCTCATCTTTTAGCGCATCTTTCTCTTTTTTGGCAAGCTTGCGACCATCTTCAGATTCAAGCAGAGCCACTTTATCTTCTAAGGCTTCTTTAATTACTTGAGCAGGTAGAAGCTTCTCCTCTTTAGTCGCGCAGATAAGGTGTCTGTCTGCAGCGGTATGGACCAAAGAATCGCCATGCTTGCCGAGGGCATTAGAAAACCCAAACTTACTGACATCTTGGCTTGAGCATGGAGAGAAGGTGAAGTCTTCCAGTGATTTTTCCATTGATTCAGTGTCAACAGAGAAAGGCTTGTTAAAGCGGTATACAGTTAGATTTTTAAACCACATAGATTAATGCTCAGTCAAAATTAAAGCCGCAGTGTAAGGCATTGTCTGGTTCTGGTAAACCGCCTAGGCATGTTCTTATTCGACAGCTTTGTCACATTTAACCAAACTGTCATATTTCTCATTTTGCTCCTGAAAGCCCCTGTTCTAGGGGCTCGCCCTTATCGAGTTAACATTTATCAAACAATTTCAATTCGATTTAGTGTTTGCTGAAATAAAAATGCAACAAACTATCTTCATTATGACGCTCGTCCAAACCAATAACCAAGACGCATAAACGTCGAAAGGATTAAATGATGAACGTTTTTTGTAAAACTCTACTGGCTTCTGCTCTTGCTACTGCAACTCTTGCTTCTGCCCACGCTGCAGAACCACTAACAGTTTACGGTAAGCTAAATGTGACAGCACAGTCTAATGATGTAAATGATGAAGCCACGACTACGATTCAATCTAATGCTTCTCGTTTTGGTGTTAAAGGTGCTTTCGAACTCAGCAGTGACCTTGAAGCTTTCTACACCGTAGAATATGAAGTAGATACAGGCGATGACGTTAAGGAAAACTTCAAAGCACGTAACCAATTTGTTGGTCTTAAAGGCAGCTTTGGTGCTTTCTCTGTTGGTCGTAACGACACCATGCTTAAAGTATCTCAAGGTAAAGTTGACCAGTTCAATGACCTTTCAGGTGATTTGAAAAACTTGTTCAAAGGTGAAAACCGTATTGAACAAACAGCAACTTACCTAACGCCTTCTTTCAGTGGCTTTAAAATGGGTGTGACTTACGCTGCTGAAGGTGCTAGTTCACAGTATGCTCAAGATGGCTTCAGTGTTGCAGCGATGTACGGTGATGCAAAACTTAAAAAGTCACCGGTTTACGCCTCTGTAGCTTATGATTCAGATGTAAAAGGTTACGAAGTTGTTCGTGCCACAGTGCAAGGTAAAATCGCTGGCTTTAAGTTAGGCGGTATGTATCAGCAGCAAGAAGCGACTTATGACAGCGACGGAAATGCAGTTGTAAGCGCTGAAAGCAAAACAGGTTACCTCTTTAGTGCAGCGTATACTATCGATGCAGTGGTATTAAAAGCACAGTACCAAGATATGGAAGATAAAGGTGATTCATGGTCTTTAGGCGGTGATTACAAACTAGGTAAACCGACAAAACTATTCGCTTTTTACACTAATCGTTCATATGAAAAAGTTGAAAATGATGACAAATACTTTGGTGTTGGTCTAGAACATAAGTTCTAAGTCACGCTTAGGTTTTTTAAAAAGGAGGCTTCGGCCTCCTTTTTACGTCTTAAAGTTAACTAAATCGTTTAGCTTTATGACAATAATTTACTTTATTATGGCAAAATGTCATGTCATTTAATATTAATGTAATAAAACTGACCAATAATAGGCCCATAGAAATTCACTGACAGAAGATCGATTATGACAGCAAGGATACTGATAGTTGAAGATGAGTTAGCGATTCGCGAGATGCTAACTTTCGTGTTAGAGCAACATGGCTTTACCACAACGTCGGCTGAAGATTACGACTCAGCACTGGATATGTTAACAGAGCCCTATCCCGATCTTGTTTTACTTGATTGGATGTTCCCAGGTGGCAGTGGTATTCAATTAGCTAAGCGATTACGTCAAGATGAATTTACCCGTCATATTCCAATTATCATGTTGACGGCTCGTGGTGAAGAGGAAGATAAAGTGAGGGGCCTTGAAGTGGGCGCCGATGACTTTATTACGAAACCTTTTTCTCCTAAAGAGCTGGTTGCGCGTATTAAGGCGGTATTACGCCGTGCCGCGCCAACATGTCTTGAAGACCCCATCGATGTGCAAGGATTACAATTGGACCCTGTAAGTCATCGTGTCACCGTTGGTGAACAAGTATTAGACATGGGCCCGACAGAGTTTCGTTTATTACATTTCTTTATGACGCACCCGGAGCGTGTTTACAGCCGTGAACAGCTGCTTGATAATGTTTGGGGCACCAACGTATATGTTGAAGATAGAACGGTTGATGTGCATATTAGACGTTTACGCAAAGCGGTGACTGAATCAGGGCATGATCGCCTTATTCAAACTGTTCGTGGCGCTGGCTACCGTTTCTCAACGAGACTTTAGTTCAATATCTCATAGGCATAAGATAGCTTTTCCGTTATCTTATGCTCAGCTCTCCCATATGGTCGGTCTATGTTTGATTCATATTCTGGGTATCGTCTAATTTCTCGATTGGTGATCTATCTACTGCTTTGTTTAGTGGTTGGTTTGCTGGTTAATGAAGTCTTTTGGATACTTTTACTCGGTTGTATCTGTTTACTGTTTTGGAATTACCGTCAGCTTTCACGGCTTAACTATTGGCTGTGGCATGACCGCCGCTTAACACCGCCGAACGGCAGCGGTAGTTGGGAAGGGGTATTTAACGGTATCTACCGCTTACAGGGCAAAAACCGTAAACGCGTATCTCAACTCGCATTTCTACTCGGCCGCTTCAGGCAGGGCGCTGAAGCACTTCCTGATGCTGCCGTCGTGCTCGATGCTGAGCACAATATACTCTGGTGTAATAAACTCGCGCAGCTGTTATTAGGTTTTGTCTGGCCGCAAGATAATGGCCAGCGAATTGATAACCTTATCCGTCATCCTGATTTTTCTAATTACTTAAAAGATGCTGAATACCAAGAGCCTTTAGAATTAGCGGCCCCCCTGTCTGAAGGGCGCTTATTAGAGATTCGGATCATGGGCTATGGCTCTGGCCAATTACTACTGATTGCACGAGATATTACTCGGGTGCGTCAACTGGAGGGGATGCGTAAAGAGTTTGTCGCTAATGTATCACACGAGCTAAAGACGCCTTTAACTGTGCTGCAGGGCTATTTGGAAATGATGCAGTCCATGGCGGAGCCTGACTCTCCCAATATTAAAGCGATGGAGCAGATGCAACAGCAAACCACGCGTATGCGTTCTATGGTTGAGCAGTTACTCGCGTTATCAAGAATTGAGGATGCCGGGGATGTAAACCTCGAAGTTAAAGTGAACATGTCATCGATGATGGACATACTGCATGACGAGGCACTCGCGTTAGCACAAGATCAGTATCAGGTAAGTCTTTATTGTGAGCCAGGGCTTGATATGTATGGTAATGAGGTACAGCTACGAAGTGCTTGCACAAACCTTATCTCCAATGCGATTCGATATACAGAACCTGGTGGGACTATCGATATTAGCTGGCGGAAGATTGCCACTGGCGGACAATTTAGTGTGCGTGACAGTGGTGAAGGTATCGCAGCGCAACATATTAGCCGCTTAACGGAACGCTTCTATCGGGTTGATAGTGCGCGCTCAAGACAAAGTGGTGGTACAGGTTTAGGCCTTGCGATTACTAAGCATGCGCTGAATCATCACCAGAGCGAGCTTATGGTATCAAGCCAGTTAGGTAAGGGCAGTACATTTAGTTTTGTTATTCCGCCTAACCTGATTGAGTTTACGGTGCCTGAGGCTCTCACTTCAGCCGACTGAGGGCGATAAGCTAAAATTAGATGACATAAAAACAGGCGCTTAGCCTGTTTTTTTATATTACCGCTATTAACTTGTCAAAAATACCCGCGTTGTCATCCAAGTGTCACGTTACAGTAATAGACTTGTCATCATAGAAGTTAATACTGACAGCGTTTTAAGAAACCATGATATTTAAACACTGGAGCAAAGAATGAAATTGAAACAACTTGTTGGCGCAGTAAGCTTAACTGCAGCGACTGTATTTTCTGCAGCATCAATGGCTGCAATCGACCAGTCTTTACCAACTTATGAAAAAACAAGTGGTGTGTCTGGTAACTTATCGTCTGTTGGTTCAGATACTTTGGCTAACATGATGACGCTATGGGCTGAGGATTTTAAACAACTGTACCCTAACGTGAATATTCAAATTCAAGCAGCGGGTTCTTCTACTGCGCCGCCAGCATTGACTGAAGGTACTTCTCAGTTCGGCCCGATGAGCCGTAAGATGAAGCCAAATGAAGTTGAAGCATTCGAAAAGCACTACGGCTACCAGCCAACTGCGATTCGTGTTGCAATCGATGCGTTAGCAGTGTTTGTGCATAAAGATAACCCAATCAAAGGCATGAGCATGGAGCAGATCGACGGTATCTTCTCTTCTACTAAAAAGTGTGGCGGTGATGATGTTAAGCGTTGGGGTGATGTTGGCCTAACGGGTAGCTGGTCTACACGTGACGTACAATTATATGGTCGTAACTCAGTATCTGGTACTTACGGTTACTTCAAAAAGAAAGCGCTTTGTAAAGGCGACTTCAAAGCTAACGTTAATGAGCAACCCGGTTCAGCTTCAGTAGTTCAGTCGGTATCTCAATCACTCAATGCGATTGGCTACTCTGGAATTGGTTATAAAACAGCAGGCGTAAAAGCAGTTGCGATTTCTAAGAAAGGCACCAATTACATCGCTGCTTCACCTGAAAATGCGGCAAGCGGTAAGTACCCACTATCACGTTACTTATATGTTTATGTGAACAAGCATCCTAACAAGGCACTTGCGCCAATGGATCGTGAGTTCATCCGCTATGTACTGTCACTGCAAGGACAGCAAATCGTAGAGAAAGACGGTTATGTTGCACTTCCACGCAGCGTTATTGCTAAAGATTTAGAGAAAGCCGGTATCCGCCTTTAAACTCTAATCTAGCAAGATAGACCTAAAAAGGCCTCATTAAGAGGCCTTTTTTGATGGTGATATAAACGGTAATCGTAACTAATTTTTTACTGTTAGGTCTGTTAACCACACTTGAAACTCATCATCCATACTGGTTCCCCATTGGCTCACTAATGCTTGGTATCTCGGGTAATCACCTTTACGTGTAAAAGTCAGCATCTCATCAATCTTGTCTTTATGGTTTTCAAGCATAAAGCGCACCGCTAAATAGCCCCAACGGTACACTCTATCACCACCACCATTACGCTCATAACTGGTATTAAACAAATCACTTAAGACTAAGTTTTTATCGCCTATGACCTTGATGGCCTTTGGGTTGTCATCGCCAAGAGAGATGTATTCTGCAACACCTTCGCTCCACCAAACAGTATGAGGGTACAAAGGAGCGGGTTTCGGGCAATATTCTGGTGCACTATGTGAGTCATGCAGTGATGCGCAAAAATCGCCGTAAAGGTTAAAGCGACCATCGAGATAATGCACATACTCATGGGCGAGGTTCCAAACTTGGCCTTTTTTCTCATAGGCAACAAACTCTGCTTGATTGCCATCTACCCAAGGAAAGCCCTCTAGGTACATGCCGCCGTTATCACTAGGAACATCAAAGTGAGCGGTCACATTGGCTATATAGTCTTCTCTGGAATGGTAAACATTAGCCCGCATACTGTGGTTGTTGTCGTTGGCTACAGGCTTATTCAATGTGCCGAACAAAAGGTGAAACTTAGCTTCCTGTGTTTGCAGTAATAAGCATGCAGACTCAATTTGTTGTGACGTTAATGCTTGAGAACGAATTATGATAGTGTCACTACAGGCATAATTTTGGCTGAGTACAGTATTAAGGTCCTTGGCCGACTCGGCAGCAGCAAGCTGCGGTGTTATAAGTAGAGGACTGAGCAATAAAGCGAGTGTAAGGTGTTTATTTTTCATGGAGGGTTTCTCTCATTTTTATATTTGCATACAATATCCGCAAGTGTTCCATTTAAACTTATTCAAGTCAATCTCATCTACATGGATGAATTATGGCTAAAATACCCTCAAAGATTCAGTGACTAAAAAGGATATGCCGTGTTAGAGCCCTGGGATAATAGCCGTGACTACCATTCATTCGCCAATACAGAGCAAGTTTGTGTTAAGCACTTATCATTGATGTTAGATGTGGATTTTGCATCTAAACAATTGACTGGGCTGGTGGAACTCAAGCTTACATTTTTAGATAACGACACTCGTGAATTGATGCTCGACCTGCGTGATATCACCATCTTTAATGTGACCACCGGGGCAGATCAACAGTTAGAATACGCCATCGACAAAGAAGACGAGATCTTAGGTCAACGCTTATGCGTAAAATTAGATCCGTCTGTCAGCAGTGTCAAAATACATTACGCTACATCGCCAGCAGCGCAAGGCTTGCAGTGGTTAACGCCCGCTCAAACAAGTGGCAAGCAACTGCCGTTTCTTTTTAGTCAATCTCAACCCATTAATGCTCGTAGCTGGATCCCACTGCAAGATACACCAAAGGCTAGAATTACCTTTGATGCGGTGATCAACGCACCTAAAGGCATGCGAGCGGTAATGAGTGCCATGAATGATGCCAATGTTGCGCTTGATGGTCGCTTTAGTTTCACCATGGAAAAAGCGATGCCGACTCACCTGCTTGCCATCGCCGTTGGTGATCTGGCTTTTGGTCGATTAGGAGCACGTACCGGAGTTTATGCCGAGCCTGAGGTTGTCGAATCGGCAATCGCTGAATTTGAAGACACCGAGAGCATGGTTGAAGTGGCTGAGTCCTTGCTTGGCCCCTATCCTTGGGGCCGTTATGACATGCTCGTTTTGCCACCCAGTTTCCCATTTGGTGGAATGGAGAACCCGCGACTCGCTTTTATGACGCCAACGTTAATTGCTGGTGATAAAAGCCTAGTGTCTACTGTTGCTCATGAGTTAGCGCACTCTTGGACCGGTAACTTGGTCAGTAATGCGACTTGGCGTGACTTATGGCTAAACGAGGGCTTCACCACATACTTCACTAACCGTATCGTCGAAAAAGTCTTTGGTAAAGAGTTAGCTGAACTTGAAGTTGTGCTTGAATACGGCCGACTAAAAGAAGCCATTGAGTCTACTGCACTGCAGGCACAAACCTTGCCTGCCAATATGCAAAATCAAGATCCAAACGAAGCTTTTAATCGCTTCACTTATGACAAAGCATCAATGTTCGTACACGACTTAGAAAAAAGGCTTGGGCGTGAGTCTTTTGATACATTTCTTTATGATTATGTGCAAGCGTTTGCTTTTGAAGCGATAACAACGGAAACCTTCGTTGAGTATGCTAAAAAGACCTTATTAGTTGAGCATGCAGATTCAATAACTGAAGCTGACTTATTGGGTTGGATCTACGGCGAAGGTATGCCGGAATGGTTTACCGCACCCACTTCAAATAGCCTAGATAAAGTGAACGTTGCACTCGCTGCATTCACATCGGGTTGTCTTGCGACAGAGTTAAATACCCTTGGCTGGTTAGTACACCATTGGCAGTACTTTTTGGCTAACCTACCGTTGGTGATTACACACACGCAACTGAGCGATCTTGATAACGTCTTTTCATTGACAGTTTCGACTAACGCAGAGATCGCATGTGATTGGTATAAGGTCGCTATTCGTAACGGCTATACTGCGGTATTGCCAGCGGTAAGTGACTACCTCGTTAAAATAGGTCGGGGTAAACTTGTCAGGCCTCTCTATGCTGAATTACTCAAAGCGGGATTTACAGCTGAGATTAAAAATATCTACGCGCTGGCACGTGATGGTTATCATCCGTCAATAGCTGTGATGCTAGATATTCAGCTTGAAGATGTTCGTTAATGGGAAAAAAAATGGCAACCCAAATGGGTTGCCATACAATATGTTTCTCAGGAGTTAAACAAGTCAATGCGCTAGCGAAACTGTTAACTCCAATGGCAAACCTCAACAGGAGTGCCCAAGGGAATGATGATGAACAATGAAACTAAAAGCTAAGCCAACTGATGAAATTCACTTAACGAGAATCGGTTCATATAGTGAGAGTCGTTTATTTCAAATTAGTTCCCAAATGAAGGCGTTTTATTGCATTTTATTTCACTTCTTTCTCTTGGCTTAAACTGAACATAAAGTCTATGTGCTTCTTTTGTCTTAAATTCTATTGTTTGAGCCTTGTAAAGCTGGATAAGAACCGCGATTAAGTCTCAAGTAAAAAAGTCTCAAGTAAAAACAGGCAAAAAAAATGGCAACCCAAATGGGTTGCCATACAATATGTTTCTCAGGAGTTAAACAAGTCAATGCGCTAGCGAAACTGTTAACTCCAATGGCAAACCTCAACAGGAGTGCCCAAGGGAATGATGATGAACAATGAAACTAAAAGCTAAGCCAACTGATGAAATTCACTTAACGAGAATCGGTTCATATAGTGAGAGTCGCTTATTTCAAATTAGTTCCCAAATGAAGGCGTTTTATTGCATTTTATTTCACTTCTTTCTCTTGGCTTAAACTGAACATAAAGTCTATGTGCTTCTTTTGTCTTAAATTCTATTGTTTGAGCCTTGTAAAGCTGGATAAGAACCGCGATTAAGTCTCAAGTAAAAAAGTCTCAAGTAAAAACAGGCAAAAAAAATGGCAACCCAAATGGGTTGCCATACAATATGTTTCTCAGGAGTTAAACAAGTCAATGCGCTAGCGAAACTGTTAACTCCAATGGCAAACCTCAACAGGAGTGCCCAAGGGAATGATGATGAACAATGAAACTAAAAGCTAAGCCAACTGATGAAATTCACTTAACGAGAATCGGTTCATATAGTGAGAGTCGCTTATTTCAAATTAGTTCCCAAATGAAGGCGTTTTATTGCATTTTATTTCACTTCTTTCTCTTGGCTTAAACTGAACATAAAGTCTATGTGCTTCTTTTGTCTTAAATTCTATTGTTTGAGCCTTGTAAAGCTGGATAAGAACCGCGATTAAGTCTCAAGTAAAAAAGTCTCAAGTAAAAACAGGCAAAAAAAATGGCAACCCAAATGGGTTGCCATACAATATGTTTCTCAGGAGTTAAACAAGTCAATGCGCTAGCGAAACTGTTAACTCCAATGGCAAACCTCAACAGGAGTGCCCAAGGGAATGATGATGAACAATGAAACTAAAAGCTAAGCCAACTGATGAAATTCACTTAACGAGAATCGGTTCATATAGTGAGAGTCGCTTATTTCAAATTAGTTCCCAAATGAAGGCGTTTTATTGCATTTTATTTCACTTCTTTCTCTTGGCTTAAACTGAACATAAAGTCTATGTGCTTCTTTTGTCTTAAATTCTATTGTTTGAGCCTTGTAAAGCTGGATAAGAACCGCGATTAAGTCTCAAGTAAAAAAGTCTCAAGTAAAAACAGGCAAAAAAAATGGCAACCCAAATGGGTTGCCATACAATATGTTTCTCAGGAGTTAAACAAGTCAATGCGCTAGCGAAACTGTTAACTCCAATGGCAAACCTCAACAGGAGTGCCCAAGGGAATGATGATGAACAATGAAACTAAAAGCTAAGCCAACTGATGAAATTCACTTAACGAGAATCGGTTCATATAGTGAGAGTCGCTTATTTCAAATTAGTTCCCAAATGAAGGCGTTTTATTGCATTTTATTTCACTTCTTTCTCTTGGCTTAAACTGAACATAAAGTCTATGTGCTTCTTTTGTCTTAAATTCTATTGTTTGAGCCTTGTAAAGCTGGATAAGAACCGCGATTAAGTCTCAAGTAAAAAAGTCTCAAGTAAAAACAGGCAAAAAAAATGGCAACCCAAATGGGTTGCCATACAATATGTTTCTCAGGAGTTAAACAAGTCAATGCGCTAGCGAAACTGTTAACTCCAATGGCAAACCTCAACAGGAGTGCCCAAGGGAATGATGATGAACAATGAAACTAAAAGCTAAGCCAACTGATGAAATTCACTTAACGAGAATCGGTTCATATAGTGAGAGTCGTTTATTTCAAATTAGTTCCCACAGCTTAGAGTCTTTTTGCTTACTTTTTGTTTTTTGTCGTTGAATTTGACTGTTTTTGATAATTTAGGATAAAAAAAGGGCAACCCAATGGGTTGCCTGATTGACCTACTTAGAGATCAAGGGGACTGCGCTAGAAGTCCCAGGGAGAATGATGAACATGAAAACAAATTCAATGCTCAAGAAGTTAGAGGGTGTTGTTTTGTGAAAGTTCAAAAAATAGACAAATAAATTTCAATTTTTTTTACTCAATAATTAAGGCACTGTTTATTCAATGTTTTTATTTACAGTAACTTTAAAATATCATTTTCAATAGCCATTGGTTTGGTTGTTGAAGCAAAGCGCTTTTCAACTTTACCTTGCTTGTTAACCAAGAACTTTGTGAAATTCCACTTTATCCGCTCAGAGCCAAATAGGCCTTTTGCTTCAGCTTTTAAGTGACGATATAAAGGGGCTGTATTTTCCCCATTGACCTCTATTTTTTCAAATAGAGGGAAGGTGACGCCAAAGTTAAGTTCGCAAAATGAACTTATCTCTGCGCTATTACCTTTTTCTTGAGCACCAAACTGGTTACAAGGGAATCCGAGGATCGCTAAGCCTTGTGATTGGTACTTCTTATAAAGCTCTTCAAGCTCCTTGTACTGCGGAGTAAAGCCACATTCACTAGCAGTATTAACAATTAAAACCACTTTTCCTTTGTAGTCCTCGAGAGAGGTTTCTTGCCCTTGAATATTTGTTACTGAAAACCCGTAAATTGAAGATGACATAATGTGCTCCTTTTTCTGCTGATACCTTACTATTATTTATAATTGCTAGCAATATTGTTGCGCACAATTTATTTTAATGTGACATATTCAGCAACCAGATGTAGAAGATATCAAATTTATGGGATGGTATTTTTTTGATGAAAAAAAGGCATGCATTAAATCATACCTTTTTTTCCGTAGCGTGATGTTAAATCCAAGCGACTTTACGAGTCACTTGGTACAAATGATTCAGGGAAGTGACGTGTTGTTGTTTCATCAACGACAACAGTAACGTCCTGCTCGGAAGAGTCGATGAAAAAAGCCGCTGTTCCATCCTGAGGATCACGAACATTGGATGCTTCAGGATCATCATTTTGTGCAAGACAGGTGTAACCTAAGCTATATGTGTCGGCGACAACAAAGCCAAACTCATATTTATAACCTGAGGTGTTTCCTTCATTGTCTTCAATAGGGTTAACTCTAGCGGAGGTGATCGGGGCTACTTGAGTTAGTACATTTTCACCCGTTCTAAAGTCTGCCATATTATCTAATGCTGTACTGTTAGGATAAAGGTATACCGCAGGAGAAAACTCTGAGCCGCTAGCGTTGGTTTCACAGTTGCTCATCGTCTCAGTACTAATTTCGCCGGCTATTGCGCCAACATCTGCACTATTCACCAATTGGACCGATGTTGGTTTTAAGGTCCAATATTCTTTATTGCCATGAGGGCCTTGGAGGCCTTGTGATAAATTGAATTCAGCCACAAATGAGTTGTTGCCCGCTGCAATAGTGAATGCTTTATTAAAAAATAATCGACCGGTATTTTCTTCATCAGCACCAACGCCGCCGCAAGATCCATTACTATTGGTGACTAAGCCTTCGACAACGCCACCGACATAGTCGCCATTGGTGTCTTTGCTTGCACCTGAAAGAACATAAGAGCTGTCTGTATCAGATATCTGGTTATTTTGCATATAGATACACATTTGGTACTCACCAACAGCGACAGATTGACCACTGACGAGTGTTTCCACATCTTGCCCTTGCACACTCAGTAAGTCGACGTGTTGTAGGCCATCATCACCGACAGAAACATCGAATGATACTGAGCCAGCACTGTTTTTTAGCACGACTTGCTTAAATGCGATATTAACCACATTGGCATCGGCTGGATTGTCGGATACACCAAGGCTAAATTTGCCGAACTCTGGGTTCGGTGATGAATCAGAATCTGAATCAGAACCACAGCCCATTAGCACGATGCCGGTTGTAATTGCTATTGCTATCGAGGTGAATTTTAATTGTTTCATGCTTGCTCCAAATCATACCACTCAGGATATTTATTATAGTTGTTTTAAACATTTTTGAGATTTTAAAACTAGGTATAGCAAAGCCATTAATTGAGATGATTAAAGGCTTTGTCGACCAATACCATCGATTAGTATAAAGGCGTTATAACGAGTCTGTAACTCCCAAAATGAGGAATATATCGTAAAATATTTAGATGTTTTTTATCAAGGGAGAAATCAAGCGTTTAGCGAATAAAGCCTTTATATAATCTCCTGCCCCACTTGATACCAAGGTTGTGTTGATGTTGATTTTGTTGGTTGGTGGTTTACTTTTGGTAGCGCTTTATTGAAATGCGAACTTGATCTCACTGTTTAGATGAAACATTAGCTTGGTTTTGTGTATGCTCGCCGCAAATGACAACTATGTGTTGAGACGACAAATGAAAATTAAAGTGTTAGTGGGCGTGGCTTCGCTCTATTTGGTCAGCGTTTCAGCTCTGGCAACAGATGCTAGCGTAAGTTTAAATGATGACACCTTTTTAACCGACCTACAGGTTGACCTGAATAAGGATGTTAACGCGTCTGCAGAGTATATTTATTCTGAAAATGGCGGACAGATGCTATCCGGTGCGATGCATATTGCTCATGATGCGGGTATACACCATATTGAGATTGGCGCAAAGTTTAGTCAGCTTTGGTCTAAGAAAAGTCAGAATGGTAATGTTGTTGGTGTTGGCGGGCGTTATGCAATGCAGTTAGGCTCGAATATTTCGTTTCAGGGGTCGGGCTACTATTCACCTTCAGTGCTGTCATTTGGCAATATTGATGGTTCTTGGCAAGTAGACGGTAAGGTTCAATATCAACTTAACCCTGCACTGGCGTTATTTGTGGGTTATAGAGATATCCGTTTTCAATATGATGATGCTCCAAATGCAACCTTTGAATCAGGCTTTTATTTAGGTGGCAGAGCAACGTTCTAGCGACTTTTTTTATGCTGTTCTATGCAGCTAATAGCGCGGTTATAACATCAGCTATTGGTTGCATGTCTATTTTTCTTTATTTTACCTTCCTCTAAAGTATATCCTCGGGATAACAAAGTGTGCTTTAAATTGTTGATAAACGCCTGTTTCATGTAGACTTAAGTCAAAATATTGTCGAATACGTGAACTTTGTCACGTTGATTTTTGTTCGATGTGGCTTTAGGAAGTGAATTTATCCCCCATGCACATAAAAATTATAACAATCACTTTATTGATATTGTCTCTCTTTGGCAGTAATGAAAGTGTTCATGCAAGTGCTGTATTTGATCATACTTTTCTTTTTGAAGCCTCTGAAGGTGAAAGTTTTCCGCAAGACTTTATGGCAATTACACCTTGGATAAAATCACATCCTCAGCTGAATAAAGTCTCATTGGCGGGCGGTGATTATTGGATGGCAAGCGCTTTTGTTATCTCAGCAGATGAAGGCTTGTGGAGCGTTAATGTCAAAAATGCCATTATTGAATCTATTGACTACTGGATAATTGGCGAAGATGGTTCGAAGCAGTATTTCCACAGCGGTTATTATGCGCCATACGAATTTTTGTTCGACTATGCACGAAAAGCTGAGCTTAAAAAGGCAACTAACTACTGGCTAGTGACCCGAATAAACAGCCGTTATTACTCCTCACAACCCAAGCTTCAAGTGCAACCCTACGAGCAGCATCGTCTTGACTCTGACTTTAGTGCAATGTTTATTGTGCTGTGCTTAGGGGCTCTAGTCTCAATTGCTTTTTATAATCTACTTATTTATGCATCCATTAAAGATAAAGCCTTTTTATATTATGGATTTTACGTGTTAACTTATTTCTGTGGTTGGGCGTTAACATTCCATATTCCGGCACACCTTTTTGGGTTTCATGGCTTGCCGTTGCACCATCTGTTCTTTATTGGTTTACCTATATTTAACATTCTTTTTTATAAGCATTTTTTGCAATTACCAGAACTGTCACCGAGATTATGGACATTAAGTAAATACCTTATGTGGGCATGTATTATTGCGTTGCCAACCAGTATTTATTTAATCTCTTACACTGCTATCATCGCGTCTATTTTGATTATGCTGTGGATTGCTTTAGCGATTACCTGTGGCAATGTGTGCTTGTTAAAAGGCTTTTACCCAGCCCGATACTTCATCTTTGCATTCACCTGTTTGTTGTTACCAGCCGTATTAATTCTTCCTGGAAATATGGGGTTAATGCCTGACTTTTTTGACAACGCTGAGTTAGCGACTTTGATTGGTGGCACAGCCGATGCGTTATTATTGTCGCTAGCATTGGCACATAAAATTCGCATGTTGTCGGATGAAAAACAGCGCTATATTGAAACGCTCGATATCGCCTGGAAAAATGCCCGTATTGATGAGTTAACTAAAATCGCTAACCGTTTTGCATTTGATGAGTTTATGCGTCAAGAGCAACCTATCGGGTCATCGGCTATCTCTGAATGTTACTTAGTACTGGTCACGATAGAGGGCTTGTCACTGGTTAATAAAAAATTGGGTCTTGGAGAGGGAGATAAGCTCATTTGTTTTGTTGCTGCGCAATTAGGTCGACGGACAAGTAGCCATAACCAAGAAAGTATTTTCCGAATAGGTGTAAATGATTTCGTGCTGTTTATTAATAAAGAGTGTATCGAAGATATTGAACTGGCAACAGCTCAGATAGAATCTCACTTTAGTGAAAAAGGCTTTAGCGATGCAAGTCTTCATGTTGGTCGGTGTTTGAATACCAATGTACAGAATAATCATGAATGGTTGCGTAATGCAGATCAAAATTTGTATGCCAATAAGAGCGTTAAGCGTCGTCAACTATATGCGCAGCGGTTAAACAGTACGCTTGATGTAGATGTGTGAGGCTTAGTCAGTATAAAGAGTAAGAGGTTGAAACCATGTTAACCTCTTACTTTATTATAAAACTACAAAATATCAACGCCTTCTACTCTCACTCACAAAATGTTCTTCAGAAAATGCTTCTATTGGCGCTCGCTT
This sequence comes from Shewanella sp. Choline-02u-19, assembly GCF_002836205.1. NCBI lineage: Bacteria > Pseudomonadati > Pseudomonadota > Gammaproteobacteria > Alteromonadales > Shewanellaceae > Shewanella > Shewanella sp. Choline-02u-19. The sequence goes on along the minus strand of NZ_PJBE01000013.1, from coordinate 2,466,544 downwards.
ATTGTGGCTGCGCTGCTCTTTTCGTCGCAACTTTTGGCGGTTACTTTTACTGTCTTCAGTGAGGTTATCGTCGACATCATTTTCGTAAGATAAATTGTTGTCGAAACGGTTTTCTAAACTATTGTCCCGCTCTACATGTTGATCAAACTCGTATGTATTTCTCATCGCCTTAATCCTAACATTTCCGATTATTGGTGCGTTTTGCACATTGAACTTTGCTGGCTTACCACTGGATAATAAAAACAGAACATGACAGCACAATGACAGCATCGACAGTAATTTGGATTATCAGACAAAGGAAACAAAAACGCCGTGCATTGCACGGCGTTTATCTCTCAATATAGCACTAGATTTTCTCAATATAGTTCTTAAGTATTGAGCTAGCTTTTTCGGCACATTTTAGCAACGAACATACCATCAGTATCTGCATCTTGCGGCCATACCGTGAGCATTTCTGCTGGTTGCCCTGTAAACGGGTGACTCAGTTGCTGCAATGCAAAATGTGGGTGTTGAGAGAGAAATGCATTTACAACCTGCTCGTTTTCAACCGGTGACAGTGAGCAAGTGGCATACACTAATTGTCCCTCTAACTTTACCGCTTTGGCACTGCGGTTAAGAATATCCAATTGCAGTGCTTGCTTGTCATTGACCACACTTACATCGTCTAGCCAGCGCATATCTGGGTTACGGCGCCAAGTGCCAGTGCAACTGCAAGGTGCATCGACAAGTACTCCATCAAAGCTGCCTTGGGAGACGGGGAGAGAATCGTCCTGCCAAGGTGCAATAGAAATGCCACTAAACCCGGCTCGTTTTGCCCGCTTCATCAGCTCTTCTAATGGTTTTTTACGAATGTCTGATGCTGTGATTGAACCCGTTCCGTTCTCATCTTGATTGAACATTAAAGAGCGGATCTGCAGTGATTTTCCACCAGCGCCGCTGCAGGTGTCCCACCAATGGTCATCGGCTTTAGGATCACAAATTTGTCCAATCACTTGTGAGCCGAGATCTTGGATCTCTAAATGGCCCTGAAGGTAAGGTTTTATCGCATTAAGGTTAATGCTCTTATGCCCAAGGTTGACGGTATCACTAAAAAAATCACTGCTGCTAGCGTCAATGTTGTCATTTTTCAGTTCAGTGGTGAGTTGCAGGGCAGAGCACTTTTGCGCCCGTCCCCAAATCGGTGGACGTGAACTCATGGCTTCGATAAGCGCAAGCTCATGCTGAGCGTCTATATCGGTAATGTCCCAAAACCACTGCGGTAATAAGTCTTTTTCTTGAAAGTCGATATCAGTAAAACATTGCTGAACAAATTGGCACTTATCTGACACTGTCGGCAAAGGCTGAGGGCTAGCGTTGACATTGAATTTACCCGACTGATTAGCAAAGCCTTGCCAAGCTTCACTAAATTGGCTCCAAGAGTGGCCTTCTAACTCCGCGACGACCGCAAGTGCTGCAAACCAACTATCGTCTAGCTCTGTGCTGGTATGCACTTTTTTAAGCCAGCCCCACCAACGGAACAGCGCAAATAAGCTTTCTCTAATAACTCGGCGGTCTTTAGAACCATGTTTCTTATTGGCTCTGAAGTATTCGCCTACGATACGATCAGCGGGCATTTTTTGCTGGAACACGCTGTTAAATAGCTGATGTATGGTATTGCTATAGCTAAATGCGCGTTTTTGAGCGCTGGTTTCAGCTTGAAATGCATTAGCTGCTGTAGATGATTCGACCATGTAAATGTGCCTGACGCAGAAGCCTCGAAGGGCTCAGATAAAAAGTGGCGCAATTGTAGCAGAGTCTGCGGTTAAGCGCCTCAGCCAAGGTTGACAGAGTGCACAGGCTTCACCGCCTTTATCCAAGCTGTAGGTGAAAACGGCTGCAGTTGCATAACAAGGAGTTGATTAACTACTAAACGGGTAAGTTAGTAATCCAATTCCAGTGCAAAGCACAGGTAGCGCATGAGTTGCTGGCATTGCTCAAACTCTGCTGCGCAAACGTCGGCAAATTGCGTTGAGCACACTTGCTCTATACTTATCGGTTTAATGGCGATGAAGTCTTTTCGTTTAAGCTCTTCTAGCATAGGGTGAGTTTTATCAAACCCTCTGGGCGGCCTAATTAGCTGACTGCCTTCCATGTTAAACCCGCTTTGTGATAGCGCTGTTAATGCTTTTTTATAACCATTGGGATTTTCGTCGATACAGCTACGGATAGCATTGAGTGCTTTGGATTCAGGATGCCAAATACCCGCCCCTAAAAAGCAACTGTCGTTGGCGATATGTAAGTACAGACCTGGAGCATGTACATCTTTACCTTGAAAGTGGCGAAATTGGATGCCGACATTGGTTTTATAAGGTGTTTTATCCTTACTAAAGCGGCTATCACGCTGGGGGCGCATCATACTGCCGCCGACCTTTTTCGGTACCGCGGTTAATCTAGGTGAAAGCGCTAAGACGGCTGGCTGCATCGATTCGATAAACTGCAGTGCGGGCGTTCGCACTTGATCTTCATATCTTGACTGGTTGGCTTTAAACCATTCTCGCTCATTGTTGACCGATAATTCGTTTAAGAAATCAAAACTGGCATGAGTAAACATTGCTGCGCTCTCAAAGAAACTTAATTGTTGATTAACATAACAAAGTAGCAGCGTAATTTATAGGTTAAATCGACTCACTGACTCGATTAAGGACGAGGTTTTAGCGGGGCTGGTCTCTGTCTAAATAAGTGAGATACTGCTATAGTCTGCGCCAAAATTTATATGGCGGCGCTAAACATCGGTGATGTAAGTTGCAGCGGTGACGGGGCTGATTATGCGTGAGCTAAGCCACTTTAACAGCTTGCGACGGTACAGTATTTAAATCCATAATCGCCATATTTTTAGACACTGTTGTAGGTTCTTATCTGCAGGGAACTTATCGGCAGTCATCGATTTAATACGCCATAATGGCTCGATATATGAAGGAATATTATGAAAATTTGGGTTGATGCTGACGCCTGTCCAGGTGTCACCAAAGAGACGCTTTTTCGCGCTGCTGATCGTGCTGAAATTGAAACGACACTGATTGCGAATCATAGCGTTAAAATTCCACCTTCGCGCTTTATTAAAATGGTCATTGTTTCCTCTGGCTTTGATGTCGCGGATGATGAAATTGTTAGACGACTGCAAGTGGGGGATTTAGTCATTACAGCCGATATTCCTCTAGCAGCTGAAGCCATTGAAAAAGGCGCACTCGCGTTGAATCCACGTGGTGAGCTGTATACCGATCAAAACATTAAATCGATTTTGAATATGCGAGACTTTATGGATACGATGCGGGCAAGTGGGGTTCAAACCGGAGGCCCCGCAGCCATGGGACAAAGTGAGCGACAGGCTTTTGCCAACCAATTAGACCGTATTATTACTAAGTTTAAACAACAAAAGTAATTCGGGTTATTAGCACATCTTATGATGTGATCAGCCCTAATAAAATTTTGAGTGTTACTTTTATCTCGACGGCATGCCGCTAACAGCGTATTGCCATTGTTTGCTTATTTTATTTACTATTTCCGCTAGCTTTCACTGCTTTTTATCTTCTATTTTTTTACTGTTATTTCTCACCCAAAAAAGCGGTTAAACAATCATAAAACTAAGCCAATGAGTTGTAGCGCTGGCTTCAAGGGAATGACTCCCTAGGCGATGTGCTTTGAATTGAAGGCGCACAAAACCTCTGCAACGAGTCTTTTCAAGTCCTGCTCTGCTCAATAATTCACATACAGCCCTATAAATAGCGAATGGCGACGTTTGTTAACCTCTGTAAATACAGTGGTTAAACGGGTGATGTTGGGGTAATTACCGAAAACTGACTATGATGTAGTGATTAAGTTAATTATTTAACTGCCTTTTTGCTTTTTGTTAGTTAACATAGTTAACAGGTAGCCCCTGTCTAATCATGCGGCTTTGCGAAAGGTTTGCTCCGACTCTAGGTTAACGATATGCGATGGTTGATATTCGGTCTGCTGTTTTGCTTGTTATTTACCCGTCCGACTTTTGGGCGAGACTGGTTAGATAGCGATGCAGATGGCGTACCTGATCGCAAAGATGCGTGCGTCGAAACGAATACCGGTCAAGCGGTAGATGCTAGCGGCTGTGCTCGCACGGTATTAACGACTGAGCTTTGCCTTAACACATTGATGGGGGATTTTTACCCGACCCATTGCACGCAGTTGTCATCTAATGTTGTTAAATTCGACTTTGCTAAGTCGGATCTATTATCCAGCCAAAGGCCAGTGCTTGAACGTGTTTCGCTCTGGTTAAGCAAGGTACCGGTTAGGTTGTTACTGATTGGTCATACGGATTCTGTCGGCAGTGAGCGTTTTAATCTGACGTTGTCATTGTCACGGGCAAACGGGGTTAAACGAGCGCTAATAGATGAGTTTAATTTTAATGCCAAGCGTTTTGATGTAAAAGGCGTCGGCGATCAACAGCCCATTGCTGATAATCAAAGTCGTCGTGGTCGAGCGTTAAATAGAAGAGTTGAGTTTTTCGTTATTTTTTAAAAATACATTTCAAAATTAAGGGAGTATATACATGGATAATTTGCAAGGTCTGATGGATCAAGCACCAGAACTGATTGTCACTTATGGTCTGAGAATTCTATTCGCAATCATTATTTTTGTGATTGGTAAGTTTTTTGCTGGAGTTGCCAAAAAACTCACGACAAAACTACTTAACAAGCGCAAAGTCGATGAAACTGTCACTTCGTTTGTTGGCAATATAGCTTGGTCATTGGTATTTGTATTTACCATAGTGGCGACATTAGGGCAGATTGGTGTGCAAACTGCGTCTCTGGTGGCTGTTATTGGTGCCGCTGGCTTAGCGGTTGGTTTAGCGCTACAAGGTTCACTGTCCAATTTTGCCGCAGGCGTATTGATGGTGTTATTCCGCCCTTGTCGTGTGGGTGACTATGTTGAAGCTGCAGGTATTGCAGGTACGGTCAGTGAAATTACGATTTTTTCAACCAAGCTACTTAGCCCTGATAATAAAGTGATTATTGCACCAAACTCAGCAATGATGGATGGCACTATTGTCAACTATTCGGCAATGGAAACTCGTCGTTTAGACTTGGTCATTGGCGTGTCTTATGATGCAAATCTTGCTGAAACAAAGAAGGTATTAACCTCAATACTGGATAATAGTCAGTATGTACTTAAAGATCCCGCTTACACTGTAGCGGTAGCAGAACTTGCTGATTCTTCAGTTAACCTTGTGGTTCGTCCATGGGTAAAAGGCAGTGATTACTGGCCTGCGCATTTTGAAATTTTAGAGCAGATTAAAATTGCTCTTGATGAGGCGGGTATTGGAATTCCTTATCCACAAATGGATCTCTATGTGAAAGAGACCCCAGCAAGCTAATAGCTTAATTGGATAAGTAAAAGGTCAGCATTTGCTGACCTTTTTTATGATTTTAAACTGCTAGCTTAGTGGTTATTAATGGATGTTGTCTGACTGATATTGGTAGTCAAACTTGGGCATTGACCAATGATAGCGGATAGCGAGCATTCTAAAGCTAAAGCCAAAGGTCAGTGCGATAGAAAGGCTTATCCATTCAACTACACCGTTTAGCTTCATCGCCACATATAAAGCAGATGTTAGCAAAGCTACTAATGCGTATAGTTCTTTCTTAAAAATAAGCGGCACTTGATTGCATAAAATATCACGGATAACGCCGCCAAAAACGCCAGTCACAACCCCCATCACAATCGCTATCTCAATGCTGTAACCCAGCATTAAGGTTTTTTGTGTACCAACAATAGAAAATACCGCTAGACCAATTGCATCAATGGCCAAAAACAATCGCGATAAGTAGCGCATTAACGGTGCAATCATCACCGTGAGCAGTGATGCTGCCGCGATGGCTAGCAAGTAATGTGCATTTTCAATCCATACTAGGGGGTAATTTCCAAGGAGCATATCACGCAGGGTGCCACCACCAATCGCGGTGACACAACCAATAATCACCACACCAAAAAGGTCCATCTGTTTTTTACCGGCGGCTAGGGCGCCCGTCATCGCTTCAGCTAAGATGCCGATGAGCCACAAAGCACTGATCACTTTTACTTCTAACATAAGATAATTCTAGCTAACCAAAAGAAAGCGAAGTCTGCCCGTATTTCAGCAAAAAATACAGTGATAAATATTGTTTTTAGCATTACTTAATCTAATGCATTATTTTGGCGTTTGTTTGTCATAGCCCAATAAATTTGGGTTTTTGGTGATGTTTAGGCATAGTTTTAATGATTAAGTAAAATAAACGGTGTCTATTTATGGTGCTTTGGCTGTATTCGCTGCAGGTATCGTTCATTTGATTTATTGAAGTATCTGTAAACTTGGCGCTGGTAGAAGCTGGGTTGTCACAGTATTATTAGGGGGCTTTAATCATTCTATTCTTTGTAGCCAAGAACAGAACAAAAACTAAGCTCGAAAGAACAACCGTCCCCGAGTAATTGAGTTCAAACACAATATTGATAATGAGGTAAGTGATGATAGATTTTCGCAGTGACACTGTGACGAAGCCAACAGCCGCTATGCGCGCTGCAATTGGCGTTGCTGAAGTCGGAGATGATGTATATGGCGACGATCCAAGCGTTAACTACCTTGAAGATATGGCCGCTGAAATGTTTGGTTTTGATGGCGCTTTATTTACCTCATCAGGCACTCAAGCTAACTTACTAGCCTTGATGGGCCATTGTGAACGCGGAGATGAGTATATTTGTGGCCAGCAAGCGCATAACTATAAGTTTGAAGGCGGTGGTGCTGCTGTTTTAGGCAGCATTCAGCCGCAGCCACTGAACAACCAAGCCGATGGTAGTATTTTACTGTCGGACATTGAAGCTGCGATTAAGCCCGATGATGTCCATTTTGCGCGAACTCGGTTATTGAGTCTGGAAAATACCATTGGTGGCAAAGTGGTACCACAAGGCTATTTGGCCGATGCACAATCTTTAGCATTTGAAAAAGGGCTTAAGATTCATCTTGATGGTGCACGCGTTGCGAATGCTGCCGTGGCTCAAAACTTACCGATGACCGCAATTACGCAGTATTTCGACTCCGTATCTATCTGCTTATCTAAAGGGTTGTGTGCGCCAGTGGGTTCAATATTACTGGCTGATGAGCGCTTAATTAAAAAAGCTCGACGCTGGCGTAAAATGCTTGGCGGAGGGATGCGCCAAGCGGGTATATTGGCGGCAGCGGCTCAGTTGGCATTGACTGACCAAGTCGAACGATTGGCTGACGATCATGATAATGCCGCTTATCTGGCGTCGCAATTGTCTACGATTGATTGTTTTGATGTTGATATGTCACTGGTGCAAACCAATATGGTGTTTGCCAAGGTTGTTGGCGAGTTAGATATTCATCAGGTTACCGAGCAACTTAAGCAAAAAGGCATACTGGTTAGCGCGGGTAAAACACTGCGTTTAGTGACTCATGCTGATATATCGCGTGTCGATATTGATTGCTTTATCCGCGAGCTTAAAATAATTTTGAAGCGTTAAGCTGGATCCAAATCATCGTCCTTCATTCATTGATGGATTGAGATGTTTGAGTACTTAAGCCCTACGCTAATGAAACTTAAAAGCCCTTAATGTTAAGGGCTTTTTTGTGACCTAAACCAATTTTCAGCCTCTAGTGCTGATGGCCGCTTTCTCCGTTTTGGATCTGCTTGCCTTGGCTATCATAAAATCCACTGCTACCGTGTTGAATAAAGCCTTGATGGATCATTTTCGCGATGAAAGGGTCTGACTCATTGTCGCCGACATCGGCAAAATCAATATCCCGATAGCCCGACGTCAGTGCGATAAACTCGCTCTTAGGAAGCGCTTTTATCTCTAGCAATTCATATTGAATACTGCCTTTTTTATCGGTCACTCGAAACGATTTTGGCAGTGCGAGTTTATCGAGCCATGTGATAGCTAACAGGTGATTTCGTTGTTGCCCTTGATATTGTTGCTCAGTCATACAGATGTCAGTCGCTTTATTTGAGTTCGATGGCAGCTGTTGCATACTGGCGATCGTCTTTGGGGAGATAAGGTGATTGAGCTGCTTGAAGTCAAAATGGATATTCAGAGAAAGAAGGTCGCCATTCTGATAACTAACTGAGCGACGTTCGGTTGGAAAATAACGCACATATTCCCCGCGAGTATTCCACAGCTCAAAGCTTTGCGCACTATGCTGATAGATGACTTCTTGGTCATTTCTTAGCAAGGTTATCTCTTTAGTGACTCCTTGGTTATTGGAGACTGCATATCGCGCACTGAGGTGTGATGAATCTAGCGATTCGCATTGCACTGCATGGGCCGCTGTACTGCTGATTAAGAGCGCAATTAATGTGCCCGCCATAGTAAGCGCTGAAGTATAAGAGAACGGCTTTGAAGATGTATTGTGCTGCATGATCACTCCTGATAAGGGCTGAATATTGGATACTGATTGTTGATTAAAGTGATTGTTGATATCCATATCTGAAGGCTTGAATAAGCCACTGAAACTATCCAGTGGCTTTTCAATCACCGTTTGTTGTTATGGTTGGGCAGCTTCTGCCTTTTCAACCAAATTGATGGCATGGTTCATGACATGAAAAATGTGGTTTTGCTCAACAGTGCCTTGAATAAGGTGTGAACCTGGACCGCTGGCAAATATAGCAACATCTTCACCTGCATGCGTTTCACTGCCCAGTGGTACGAGGGCTTCTTGATGGAAGCCTGCGCTTTGGGTATCAACATAATTTAGGTCAAAACGACCCGATGCTGCAGCGTAGCCATAGCGCTCGTCGCCACCGGTGGCTAAGTTGGCGTAACCTAGGCCGTTAGCGTAGCCAACAGTGGTATACGGTAAGCCATTTGTATCGGTTGAATTAGTGATAACAGGTTGACCGTCAGTGCCATTACCTTTAACTAAGCCCAAGATTGGGTTACCACGAGTAGGGTAGCCTGCAATGGTAAACACATGGCTATGATCGGCGGTAACAATTAGTAAGGTGTCTTTAGCGGACGTTTTCTCCATCGCAACGCGAACCGCTTCTGACATGGCTATCGTGTCATGTAGCGCGCGTGCTGCATTACCCGCATGGTGAGCATGATCAATGCGTCCGGCTTCAATAATGAGCACAAAACCTTTGTCATTTTTCTTCAAAATATCAATCGATTTTGCGGTCATCTCAGCCAGTGATGGTTCGCCAGTGGCACCCGTCGTTGTGCGGTCATAGTCATATTCCATGTGCGAGGAGTTAAACAGGCCTAACACATGGTCTGTGGTGCTTGGGTCTAACGCTAAGAAGCCATCTCTATCAGCAACATAAGCAGCGTTAGTATATTTATTTAGCCATTCATCGGTTAAGTCGCGGTTATCGAGACGTTTACCTGATTTACCTTCTGGATCTGTCATCGAACTCGGAATAAAGGCACGACGACCGCCGCCCATTACCACGTTAAGTCCGCTGCCAAAATTAAAGTCGATTAACTGTGATGCGATATCTTTACAACCATTGGTGACCGCTTCTGCTGACAAGTCAGCATCGCTTTCCCAGTTACGCTCAGGTGCATGGGCATAGGTTGCCGCTGGCGTTGCATGGGTGATGCGAGCAGTAGAGACCACACCCGTTGATAATCCCGCCATCGCGGCTAGCTCAAGTGAAGTGACCAGGTTTTGGCCTGAAGTTGAAGCGCAGTTACCCCGTGAGACACCTTCCGCTTGTGAAAGCACGCCAACATCGGTTTTGACGCCAGTGATCATCGCAGTCATGGTGCCTGCTGAATCGGGTGTTTGACCGTCGACATTATACGTTTTAGCCAAGCCTAAATAAGGGAGGGTTTCAAAAGAGAGCGAGTTTTCTTCACCCGTTTGTCCTTTTAGCTGACCTTCTAAAATACGCGCTGCCGTGACGGTAGATACTCCCATACCATCACCAACAAACAGAATGATGTTCTTGGCCGCGCCAGCTTGGTTGTTAACGGTTAGCTCCTCGGCTTTGGCGACTCTAGCTTGGCCGTCGATATACCACTGGTTAACAGCGCTCCAGTCTTGGCCATTGTTACCGTTGCCACCATTATTGCCATCAGTGCCATTGTTGCCGTCGGCACCATTATCACCATCGCTGCCACAAGCTGCTAAACCAAGCATTGCTGCAATCGAAAGTACGAGTAATTTCTTGTTCATTTTAAACTCCAATTATTGGGTACTATTGCTGACGTATTTGAATGAGTCAGTAAGAAAAATTATTAATGACCAGTTGCTTAGGTATTAATATTTAGTACCGCCTAGCGTTTGTGCTTGATTGATTATGTGGAAGATTACGTTCTGCTCAATAACACCTTGGACAAGGTCTGAACCTGGACCCGTTGCATGTAGCGTAATATCTTCGCCTGCATGAGTTTCGCTATTCATCGGGACCAATGACTGCTGCATAAAATCTTTGTCTTTGGTATCGACAGAGCTTAAATCGTCACGCACACCCACAACAGCGCCAGGACCATTGGTATAACCGACAGTGGTGTAAGGTTTACCGTCTTTAGCGATGGCGAGATCACCCCCCACATTGTGGACTAATCCTAATATTGGATTGCCGCGCTTTGGGTAACCTGCGATGGTGAATACGTGGCTATGATCGGCAGTGACCATGATGAGTGTTTCGGCTGGATCAGTTGTTGCAACGGCTGCTTTTACCGCATTAGACAATTCAACGGTATCCATCATTGCGCGATAAGCATTACCCGCATGATGGGCATGATCAATACGTCCCGATTCAACGATGAGCAGGTAACCGTTTTCATTTTTGTTGAGTAGCTCAATCGATTTGGTGGTCATTTCAGTCAATGATGGCTCGCCTGCGGTATCATCAGCTCGGTCAGCTTCATATTCCATGTGCGATGAATTAAATAAACCCAGCAGGTGGTCGGTTGTCGTCACATCAATGGCGTCAAAACCCGTTTTATCCCACACGTAAGCTGAATTGCTAAGGTTGTCGGTCCAAGCTTGAGTTAAATCAACACCATCGTCGCGGCGACCGGTTTTATTTTCGCCATCAGTGACATCGTTTGGAATGAAGTTACGACGACCGCCACCAAGTGCCACGCTTAACGCATTGGCTTCATCGCGCATCACCAACTGATAGGCTATATCCTTACATTCGTTGGCAACGGCTTCTGCTGGAAGATTAGAATCTGCTTCCCAATTACGCTCAGGCGATGCCGCGTAGGCTGCTGCTGGCGTGGCGTGGGTGATGCGAGCCGTACTGACGACACCCGTCGATAAGCCTTTTGCATTGGCGAGGTCGACCAAGGTGATGAGTTCATTGCCTTTTGAAGATAGGCAATTAGCACGCAAGCTGTTGTCTGATACTGATAACACACCCGCCTTTGATTTTACGCCGGTGACGATTGCAGTCATGGTGCCAGCAGAATCAGGTGTTTGTTGGTTGGTGTTGTAAGTTTTAACCAGTGCCGTTTTTGGGAAGTGCTCAAAGCTGAGGAGGTTTTCTTCGCCGCCTTTATTATCAACCTGTTGCTGTCCTTCGAAGATGCGGGCTGCTGTTAAGGTCGAAATACCCATGCCATCACCGACAAATAAAATCACATTTTTAGCTTTCTTTGGCGCTGTCTGTTGAGTTTTATCACTCACTAATTGAGCGCTGTCTTTAAACCATTGACTGTCAGTTTGGTTGCTAGGAAGTACCGCTGCATTTGCTGCTATTGTCACGAGACTGCAAGAGGCTATTGCCGCTATCTTTTTGATATTAATCACTATCATCACCGTCAATTTATATTATTTATAGGAGGTTTCTTTGTGGCGATGTGATTGTCGAGTATAAGCATGACGATATGGCGATGATTTTGTTTCAGTTTTGTTGCTTTAACAACTGACTGGCTAGCGCTGCAGGCGATTCACTTCGGTGCAAGTAGGCTCTATTAATGTGCATTTCATGCTGTGAATAGATGTGATAAATCCTTAGCTGTTGAAAAATATGATTAATATTGTTGGCGCGCTTGTTGCTACCTCTTTGGGGGTATTATTAAGTAAAGCTAAGAGGCACCATTATGAAATTTTATAGTCGACGATTTATTAAACCAGAACATCTCAATCCTGCTAATTCACTGTTTGGTGGTCAACTATTAAGTTGGATAGATGAAGAGGCGGCTATCTTTGCTGGTTGCCAAATGAAAAGCCTAAGTCATGTCACCAAGCTCATCTCTGAAGTGAACTTTATGACATCTGCGCGGCAAGGGGATGTGATTGAGTTTGGTTTGTCGTTGCTAAGTTATGGTTCAAGTTCAATAACGGTTTGTTGCCAAGTGCGCAATAAGCTCACTCATGCCCCTATCGTGAGCATAGACAAAATGGTATTTGTTCACGTTAATGAGCAAGGGCAACCGGCACCGCATGGCATGCGAGCCAATGCTGCTTAATACTGACCGCAAGCTTGGTTAACTCACTTTAGTTTTTACTGAGGTCATCTTTTACTGAGTTGACAGCGTCACGGGATGCATGGCCGATAGCACGAGTGGTATCCCGCGAGGCATGACCAATGTCGGTGGTGACCTCTTTGGTGGTATCACCGATCTGACGGCCGGCTTCTTTTAGTTCTGCACAGGCACTGATCGTGGTTATTGTGCTAAGGAAAATAACTAAGGTCGATAATCTCACAATAAGATCCAATCATTAATAATGGCAAGCACTATGCCAGCAATTACCCAATGGGTCTAGTGTGTAATGTGGTCAATTACGGCTGCTTTTGATACGAGATAAACAATGGTGAATGAGGAGGGATATCACTGTTTGGCAGTGTCGATGGAATGGGATTTTCTAGTCGTTGAAAATTAGCGGCATGTTCTAGTGATTAGAACATGCCTACTGATGGTTACAGTTTGCTTAAGCGCGACTTATAATCATCAATGATATGTTCCATAACCTCTTGTACTGACGTGTCTTTGGTTTTGTTATCCATAAAGACTTTAAAGGTCGCTAGCACATGAATGTCATCTCTCAGACGATCATTTTTAATCGAAAAGTAGGCTTGTTCTGCTTCTGCTTCTCTAACGACGCATCCCTCGTGCTCGAACAATCGAGTGCCTGAGTGGCCATGCCACTTAGTGATTCTGTCGAGTGCTATTTCACATGAACGGTTAATCTCGATATGGTTTAGCCAGCTTGTTGGGTGAGCGGGATCCTTTATCTGTGGGCATCGGACTGTATAGTTATAAACGTGAGAAATTGCTGTCATAAATTACCTACCTGTTCGCTGTAACGGATGCCATATTGGGCACTGTTCTTATTATGCTCAACACATGGTGTTGGCCTGTGCGTACTGTATGTGTCTAAGGTTAACAATTAACTGCTAACTTGGGTTATTCAATCTAATAATAGCTTACGTGTCATGCTGTTATAGAAAACAGCGTAAATGAGCTAAGTCATTTGTACCACTATTGGGCTGCTATTGAAACTAGAACACTTACTAATTTTAAGCCTAGTTAAACTTAGTTGCTCTGAGTATTTTTTACCACGACATGAACTCCAATAAACTTGCTCTAGCTCCCACTTTTGCCTCTCACAACAATTCCATAGGTTACTTTGACTAATAAAGCATCAGTTAATTTAACAAAGCATCAGTTAATTTAATAAAGTGCTTTTGTTGGTCGCTTGATTCGTTTTATTTAGCAATATGAGGTTATCTATGCTGTTTTATGTAAAAACAATGATACTTCAATGTAAAAAGGTTTATGTGCGGTGCAGTATGTGCTTATAATTTCAAGATAAATATAATGCAAATATCTGACACTTCAGGAGGCTTAAATGGCCTGTTCAACAGTTTCAAAACTAAAACTGCTCACCATTGGGTGCATCAGTATTATTGCCAGTGGGTGTGGTGAAGCGCCAGCGCCTCAGGCAGCAGTGTTGCCAAGCGTGATTGTTAGCACCGCAAGCATGCAAGATATTCAATCTAAAAGTGAAATTGTTGGCCGTACAAGAGCATCTGAAGATGTGACGATTAAATCGCAAATTCAGGGACAACTGCTTAAACGCAGCTTTATCGAAGGTGAAGATGTTAATCAGGGGGACTTACTGTTCGAGATTGATCCTGCAACTTATGTGGCAGAGTTAGCTCAGCAAAAAGCCGTACTGAAACAAGCTATCGCCTCAAGAGATGTCGCAGTAATGAACTGGGAACGTGGTCGTCGCTTACTGCCCGATGGCATGATCAGTGCGCAGGATATGGATGAGTTGACCTCTCGTAAGCTGACAACCGCCGCTGGCGTTGTGCAAGCCGAAGCGGCCGTTAGTGGCGCTGAGTTACAGCTCAGCTATACCAAAGTGTACGCGCCAATCTCTGGGCGGATAAGTAACGCTAAAGTGAGTACCGGTGACATCATTAGTCCGCAATCTGAAATGGCAAACTTAGTCCAGTTACAGCCAATGTGGGTTAACTTTCAAGTTGCTGAACGTGCGTTAATTACCGCTCAACAAAGTTTTTCTAAGGCGTTATCTCGCGATATAAAGATCCAAGATATTGTGATTAATCTGCGGTTGCCCAATGCAACCATGCATAAAGAATCTGGTTATATCGATTTTGTGAGTAACAAGGTTGATCCCGCCACTGGCACCTTACCTATCCGTGCCACTTTTAAAAATGCCGATAACTTTATGTTACCTGGCATGTTCGTCACTTTGATTATCGAATCGCCCATTACAGAACAAGCGTTATTAATCCCGCAAGCGTCAGTGCAAGAAGATCAACAAGGCCGTTTTGTGATGGTGCTTAATGATAAGAATCTAGTTGAGAAGCGTATTGTCGAGCTCGGTGAACGTTTCGGCATTCAATGGCGCGTGTTAAGTGGCTTAGATGGTGGCGATCGTATCGTTGTTGATGGACTACAAAAAATTCGACCAGGCATTGAAGTTAATGCGGTTGAGCAAGAGATTATTCCTTTCCAAGAAGCTAACCAAACAAAGTAGGGGATAACTATGATTAGTGAATTCTTCATCAATAGGCCTAAATTTGCCTTTGTGATCTCTACCGTACTGACGTTGGTGGGGCTTATCT
Organism: Shewanella sp. Choline-02u-19; assembly: GCF_002836205.1. Classification (NCBI taxonomy): domain Bacteria; kingdom Pseudomonadati; phylum Pseudomonadota; class Gammaproteobacteria; order Alteromonadales; family Shewanellaceae; genus Shewanella; species Shewanella sp. Choline-02u-19. Next base: position 2,451,482 of record NZ_PJBE01000013.1, on the reverse strand, counting down.
CTATTCCTATCTTGTCAGTGTCAGAGTTTCCTGAGATCGCACCGCCACAAGTGAGTGTGTCGACCAGTTATTCGGGTGCCAGTGCCAATGTTGTAAAAGACACCATTGCCCAGCCTTTAGAAGCTGAAATTAACGGCGTGGAAGGCATGCTGTATATGGAGTCAAAGAGCGCCAACGACGGTAGCTATTCACTCAATGTAACCTTTGAGGTCGGTACCGACCCTGACATGGCGCAGGTAAAGGTACAAAACCGGGTACAGCAAGCCATGCCAAGATTGCCTGAAGAGGTGAAAAGGCAAGGGGTGAAAGTCGAGAAACAAAGCCCCAATATCTTGATGGTAGTGAACCTAGTTTCCCCTAACGAAACGTTTGATTCGCTGTTTATTACTAACTATGCAGGCCTCAATGTAAAAGATGCCTTAGCGCGTCAGAACGGCGTATCGAAAGTGCAGATTATTGGCGCGCTCGATTATGCGATGCGCATATGGCTTGATCCCGATAAAATGGCTAGCTTTTCAATTACTGCCACCGACGTTATTGCAGCGCTGCAAGAGCAAAATATTCAAGTGGCAGCGGGTCGAATTGGTGCTGCACCAGTCGATCCAGACCAGCAGTTTCAATATACGCTGCAAACCAAAGGACGACTAAAAAATACCACCGAATTTGCTAATGTTGTGGTTCGAGCCAATGAAGATGGCTCAAAAATCACCGTAGGTGATGTGGCTCGAGTTGAACTAGGGTCACAAACTTATGATGCTCAAGGCAAGCTTAACAATAAACCATCAGCGATTATCTCTATTTACCAGTCACCTGATGCTAACGCATTAGAAGTGGCGGCGGGCATTAGGGAGCAGATGGATACTTTGTCGGCTAACTTCCCAAGAGATTTAGAGTACGAGGTGTTATATGACACCTCAGACTTCGTCGAAAGCTCGATTAATGAGGTGGTGCAAACACTGTTTATCTCGGTAGCCTTGGTTATCTTTGTGGTGTTTATTTTCTTACAAGATGTGCGCTCAACATTGATCCCAGCGATTGCGATCCCAGTGTCTTTGATTGGTACCTTTGCCTTTTTGCTAATATCTGGCATGAGCATTAATACGGTATCGCTATTCGCGCTTATCTTAGCCATTGGTATTGTGGTTGACGATGCCATTGTGGTGGTCGAGAACGTGACCCGCTTGATGCAGGATGAGGGCTTGTCACCTAAAGAGGCCACCTCTAAAGCGATGAAAGAGGTGACAGGGCCGATTATAGCGACCACGTTAGTGCTATTAGCGGTATTTGCACCCACGGCCGTGATGCCCGGGATCACCGGGCAGATGTACGCACAGTTCTCTGTGACTATCTGTATTGCAGTGCTTATCTCGTCAGTTAATGCATTGACCCTAAGTCCTGCATTATGCGCCTCGGTATTACGTTCTCCAAAGGAGCATACCACTGGGTTCCACGCCAAATTTAATAAATACTTCAATATCTTCACCGGTAAATACACCAAACTAGTCCATGTGCTAACCCGTAAATTGGTGTTGGTGTTGGTGGTCTTTATCGGGCTATTGGCGGCGACCGGCGGTTTAGCGACAATCTTGCCATCAGGCTTTGTGCCAATGGAAGATAAGAAAGCCTTTATGGTCGATATTCAACTCCCTGATGGCGCGTCACTTAACCGTACTGAAGACGTCATGCGTGATTTAGTTGAGTTAACGCTGGCAGAGCCAGGTGTTGAAAATGTGATCCATGCCAGTGGCTTTAGTATCTTGTCGGGCTCAGTGGCATCAAACGGCGGTTTGATGATTGTCACTCTGTCTACTTGGTCTGAACGTGAATCTGCCGATATGGCAGAACACGCGATTGTGGCAAAGCTGCAAGCCAAATATGCGGCGAATCCATCCGTTAAGGCGATGGCTTTCTCACTGCCGCCCATTCCGGGCGTCGGCAGTGTCGGTGGTTTTGAGTTTGTATTGCAAGACACCCAAGGCCGCAGTCCGCAGGAGCTGGCATCGGTGATGCGTGCGCTTATTATGAAAGCGAACGAGCAGCCAGAAATTGCGATGTCATTTAGTAATTTCCGCGCCGATGTGCCGCAAATGTTTGTCGATGTAGACCGTGATAAGGCCAAAGCATTAGGCATACCGCTGAATGAGATTTTTACCACCATGCAGACGATGCTGGGCTCAATGTACGTCAATGACTTTAACCGTTTCGGTAAGGTCTTTAGGGTCATACTACAAGCGGAGGGTGAATACCGAAATTCCGATATGGATATTGCGCGCTTTTATGTGCGTTCTTCTTCCGGGGAAATGGTGCCACTGAGTACCTTGGTGACGGTGACGCCGATATTGGGGCCCGACGTGATGAACTCATACAACATGTTTAGTTCTACCACGATTAACGGTTTCCCAGCACCTGGTTATAGTTCCGGTGATGCTATTCGCGCCATGGAACGCGCAGCGGCGCAGAGCTTACCAACAGGTTATAGCTATGAGTGGACAGGGCAAACTTACCAAGAGATTAAGGCGGGTAACTTAGCGCCATTAATCTTTGCTTTGGCGTTGGTATTTACCTATCTATTTTTGGTGGCTCAGTATGAGAGTTGGACCATTCCATTTGCGGTGATGCTCGCGGTGCCGATTGCCATATTGGGGGCGTTCCTCAATATTTGGCTGGTGGGCGCTGAACTTAACTTGTATGCCCAAATTGGCTTAGTGTTGTTGATAGGCTTAGCGTGTAAGAACGCCATCTTGATTGTCGAATTTGCCAAGCAGTTAAGAGAAGAGGGCAAGAGTATATTGGATGCTGGTGAAACGGCGGCTAGACTGCGTTTTCGCGCGGTATTAATGACAGCCTTTTCGTTCTTACTCGGAGTGCTTCCGTTAGTTGTTGCCACTGGCGCAGGCGCGGGAAGTCGTCGAGCACTGGGTTACTCGGTGTTCGGTGGTATGGTCGCGGCGACGATAGTCGGTACACTGCTTGTGCCAGTTTTTTACGTGATGATGCAAACCATGCGTGAAAAGTTTAAAGGTACAGCAGAGCCTAAAGAGGAAGAACTTAAAAACGAAGAGGTCAAGAGTTAAACGCTTAAGCCTTAGTCTCTAAGTCCGTTTCAAGTCCATCTTGAATTAATGAAGGCCTGCATTGTTGCAGGCCTTTTTGTTTACTAAGCGTGGGGTGAACGAGAGTTCTGTGTTGGCTAAAGGTGAGCTGATTGGGGGACTCATTTGTGCCCCAAAACGTTTTAGTTATCTATTAGTTTCATCAAGCTATGCTTGAACAAAGTCGTGGCGACAAGGAATTGAGCTCTAAATTACAGCTTCATTGTTATCAATCGCCTACATCGGGTGCTGGACAGGATGTCCGAATGTCGTGAACAGATGGGTGTGTAGGAACGACCGTATGTGCAGACACTGCAGTGACACGCTATAAATACATCCTTGTAAGCTCGGCCATGACGTCCATGTCATGGACGGTCACGGCCGTATCTACACTGACAGTTGGTGTAGATACGACCTATAACGGTTTGATTGCTAACTTGTATAAATTCAGTAAGATGTAAGTGTGCGTTCATGAAAAGTTTAGATAACAGGAAAGCAAAGTGTGCGACTCACTTTTGTCCTGAGGTGTATTGGATACAATCTTAAGCGTAAATGTTTAATTATTTGTTATTAGTGAGTTTTTCAGGCTTTTACCTGTGCACGCTTTCTCAACATGGCTTGGCAAAACGCGCAAGCCGTATATTAAAATGTTATGCAAATGGAGTATTGCAATATGCACACGTGTAAATCTTGTATAAAAGAAATAGAAACTGGAGCTACAAAATGCCCTTACTGTCAGGCATATCAGGTTTGGTATAAAAACCCTCAAAACTATAGCTTTATTTTTATGCTGCCTTTATTTATTTTCATTTTTTGGAATACTGGCTCATTTAATAAAAAAGACTTTTTAGATTATGAAAGCAAATTTACATTTACCAAAGAAAAAATTATCGATGTAGGTGGTTCTAAAGCAAAACTAATAACGTTTAATGTTACCAATAACACTGAGTATAAATGGAATCATATTAGTTATGAGGTAATAAGCAAGAAAAACGGAGAGTTGTTAGCTTCAACATCAGACAGTATCTATAGCTGGGTAATCCAGCCTAATTCAGAGTCATTATTAACTGTAAAGGCGCCTTTTATAGCTAATGCAAATGAATGGCAATTAAAGATAAAAGATTTGAAGTCTGACCGTTACTAAAATTTGCCTAACAAGAAATTAAACAAGGACAAAAAACAGTTGATTTTTGCTCCTTCGTCGCTTATTTTAACCAACTATTTTTTGCCTGTTAATTAGGCGTTAACAATGACTGGCTGGTATAAGCCCTTGTATCTTGTATAGTTATCTTTTCAGGTTCTTAGTCATCGCTAATGCTATGGCATTAAATTGATCAACTTGGTTCTCTGTTATTGAATCCAGCATGACTTTCATGATACCACTTTCAATATGTAGTAATTGCTTCAAAACTTCTTGCCCAAATTCAGACAATTCAATCAATTGGCTTCTGCTATCTGATGGATTAGACACTTTATAAATTAAATCCTTCTTTAACATATCTCTAACGAGTCTAGCTACTTGCCCTTTATCCCTATCTAGCTGTTCTGAGATATATGCAGCGGTACAACTATCAATACGATTAATACAATGAAGCGACTGGATTTCCATCGGGGCAATATCAATGCCTACTTCACGTATTTCCTTGTTTACACAAGATTTGAAGGTATAGGTAAGCGCTAAAAAAGAATCTGGGATTTTAATAGTCAAAATTGGCCTCTAAGAATAAGTTGACAGTGTCAACTATAACAGTTAGAGTTCAATTTGTACATGGTTGACAGTGTCAACTATAATTGAGAAGCGATAAATATGAAGAATATGGCAAAAAAAATCCTAGTGACTGTGTCTTTAGTTTTGACGCTAATCGGCAGTCTTACCTTTGTGATGACTTATAAAAATATTGGCTTTGGCGAACAGTTCCTTTATCAATGGATAGCGTCGACATTAATAGTAGCCATAACGATGGCTCCAATAGGGTTTATGATGGTTGCTGTTATCAGTAAAATAGTTGTTCTTGTTTTGCCCAGGGCTTCAGAATCGAAACGTAATGTTATTATTGGTGTCGCTATGGCATTAGTAATGGAAAGTATTATGGCATTAGTAACTACCCTAAATAACATTGAATTTACGACGTTATCAGAACTCATGAATGTTTGGTGGAGTGCGCTAATTATTGCTCTGCCATTAGGGCTACTGATCTCTTTGATGATGACAACACTCGTTAAACCTAAGCTTGAGCGATATCTGGCTAGTTAACATTTTTACACTGAACAAGACGAAATTAGGTGGAGGTCAAAATGAGATACAAACATGTTAAAGCTGGCAAAGCTGAAAGATACTATCTTGATCAAGGTGAAATGACTTCAATTCTTGCCTCTGGTGCTGACACCGATGATCGTGTTTCTATCTTTGATAGCAAACTTCCCAAAGGCAATGAAGCTCCTTGGCATTACCATGAAATTGATGATGAGATATTTTATCTGATTTCAGGGGAAATTGAATTTGGTGTAGAAAATGAGGAGTTTGTTGCAAGTGCAGGTGATCTTGTTATTGCAGGGCCTAATGTAAAAAGGCGTTTTAGGGCAATCACAGATAGCCATTTACTCGTTATAAATGCACCGTCAGGACCTTCTGAGGGTTTTATTAGGGATATTTCAACATTCAGCCAAGATAACCAGCCAACAGATTCAGACAGGCAAGCGTTTATCGATAAGTATAGAATTCATATAGTCTAGCTATTAAAGCTTCATAAAAGCTAATTAATAAGGGTAACAAACAGTAAAATACATAGACACCCATAGTTAATAGCAATAAGAACGACCTTCAACTAAGCTTTGCAAGAGCATTTAACAAGGAGGTTGTATGCCCCGTCCAAGACGAACGCTAATTAGTATCGAAGACACACCTTACTATCATTGCTGTAGCCGTGTAGTACGGCGTGCCTTTTTGTGTGGTGATGATAAATACACGGGTAAAAACTATGACCACCGTCGAGGCTGGGTTGAAACGCAAATATTGAAGCTTACCGAGGTGTTTGCTATTGATGTGGCGGCTTATGCCGTGATGAGTAATCATTTGCATGTTGTGCTTTATATTGACCTAGAAACCGTGAATAACTGGTCAGATAGAGAGGTTGTTGAGCAATGGCATAAGCTTTTTAACGGTACTACATTGACTCAAAAGTTTGCTAAAGGTGAAGTGATTGATGAACACCTAGTTGCTCAGTTAAAGCATCAAATAGCGATTTACCGCTCAAGACTCAGTGATATCTCATGGTTCATGAGATGCTTGAATGAACCAATAGCCAGACAAGCCAATCTTGAAGATAATTGCACTGGGCATTTTTGGGAAGGGCGATTCAAATCCCAAGCTTTGTTAGATGAAGCAGCCGTATTGGCCTGTATGGCCTATGTTGAGCACTTTTTGCCAATAGATAGGCCAATCCGTGCGAAGATGGCTTGTACGCCAGAGCAATCAGACTTCACCAGTTTAAAACTAAGAGTCACCGCAGCGCTTAAAGGTCAACAACCGAGCAAGCTATTAGCCTTTATTGGCAACGAGCGAGAGCACCAGGTAAAAGGTATTGCTTTCTCGCTGAAAGACTACCTTGTATTGGTTGACGAAACAGGCAGGATTATCCGTAACGATAAACGGGGGGCTATATCTTCGAATGCAGAAAAAATCCTGAGTCGATTAAATATCCCAGCGGCAAATTGGGTAAAAATCACCACCGAGTTTGGGCAACTGTTTCACGGCCCAGTCGGGACGTTGCAAGAGCTAAGTAGCTACTGTGAACACTTAGATAAGCGACGACGGCACTTTTCAAATAGTTGTCAGTATATGCAAGTAAACTAGCCTAAAGACCGTAACTTCAAGAACACTCTTCTCTGTTAATGCACAGGGTTAACAATCCACGCCTTAAAACTCACTAATCTCTGTTAATTCACTTCTTTTCCGGCATTTATTCGCGCCACTCTGTTGAAAATGGTTCAAGTACTTCTTTGATAGACGTCAATCGTTGATATTGGGTTGAAAGCTAGTTATGTTATTGATTAACAATGGCTGGCTGGTATAAGCCTTACGCTTAAGCGGGCGTTATGTGTACTTAATCATTTACTATATGAAGTGAGATAAACGTGAGAATTGTTGTAAGTAATGACGCAGAGTCAATAAAAATATCACAGGAAATCCGCAATGAAGTATTTGTTAAAGAGCAAGGAATACCGTTACATTTAGATCTCGATGGGTTGGACGCTAATTCATACCATTCGTTAGTTTATATTGATGGTATAGCAATTGGTGTTGCAAGATTGGCTTTAGTCGAAAATAACAATGCAGTTATGGCTAGAGTCGCTATCAAAAAAAATTATAGAGGCAAGGGGATTTCAACAAAACTTGTGGATTCATTAATAACTAAGGCTAGGGAATTAGGCATCAACAGCATTGAAATTCATGCCCATGAATACCTAAAAGAATATTACGAAACGTTTGGATTTCATTACATTAAACAAGTTGAAAAAGTTGGTGAGCATCAATTAATTCAAATGTGTTTAAATCAAACTAACACATAACAAGCACTTTAAACGTAACAAAAACAGTTAGCTACGTCCCGCTTCGCTCAACAATTTTAACCAACTAAATTTTGTCTATTAACGAGGGCGTTACCGCATATCCGATTGCCACACTTTCCCTAATGGTAATCGTAGATTTCAGAGCTTAACCATTAACTAATTTTTGTCCATAAACGTGCTGAAAGTGAGCAGGCTATAGGGTCACGGGCTCAATTTCTTTAAGGCGCCAGTCTTTGTCGCATCGATCAAAACTTAAGATGAGTTCAGTTCCTTTATCTGAAAACGTATAGATAAATGATCAAACTTTATTGAGTGCCGACAACGGACTCGCAGCATGGATGTTTCGCTTAAGCGTTCATAGATGAGTTAACATTTTTTGGTGGAATATTGAATAGCACGAGCTGTTGGTAAATGTAAAGGGGAGCATAGAGTGGAGGGATTGACTGAAAGGAAAAAGCCCACTCCGAGGAGTGGGCTTTTAAGCTGGCTTTAACTTTTGCAGGGAAAAAGCGAACACTTTAATTATATCGTAACTGTAGCAATTTGTATCATTAAAATCGATCGAAAACCACTTGAAATCGCCTATCTATAGGCTTTTTTACTGATTTTGAGATATTTGTATATCTGGAAATCTTCTCAAAGCACATCTCATAAAGAACTCGGCGTTAAGTTAAGTAGATTTTTTACTCAAGCTTTATAATCTGCTTTAAATTAAGCAGTAGATTGAAACGGCAATGAAAGATAACAAGCTCTGCCAAGGGAGTGTTGACAAGCTTGCTACCGCTTCACCTTTTACTTAACCAATACTCAGTTCAAGCCTAACGCTATAAAGCGTTAGTAAAGATCTGACAGATCTCTTCATGGGTTGCTTGTTTAGGGTTGGTGAATCCACAGGCATCTTTCAATGCATTGTCTGCTAGCGTTGGAATATCTTCAGCTTTTACACCAAGCTTTGTTAGGTTTTCTGGGATTTTGACAGCAACAGATAGCGCTTTAATTGCTTCTAATGCAGCTGCAGCTCCCTCTTCATCGCTCATTGCAATGACATCGACACCCATCGCTTTAGCAACGTCTTTTAAGCGTTCAGGTACCACTTGTGCGTTGTAGGCTTGTACATGCGGTAATAACAATGCGTTACATACGCCGTGTGGCAGGTCATAGAATCCGCCTAACTGGTGCGCCATTGCATGCACATAACCTAAACTCGCGTTGTTAAATGCCATGCCTGCTAAGAACTGTGCATAAGCCATTTGCTCACGTGCTTGAATGCTTTGACCATTTTCAACCGCTTCGACAAGGTTACCTTGGATAAGCTCAATGGCTTTAATCGCACAGGCATCCGTGATTGGGTTTGCAGCAATTGAAACATAAGCTTCGATTGCGTGAGTGAGTGCATCCATACCTGTTGCAGCTGTTAAGCCAGCAGGTTTGAGCAGCATCAATTCAGGATCATTAACGGATAAAAGTGGCGTTGTATTTTTGTCGACGATGGCCATTTTAATGTGGCGACTTTCATCAGTGATGATACAAAAACGCGTCATTTCACTTGCTGTGCCAGCTGTAGTGTTAATCGCGACAAGTGGTAGTTGTGGCTTAGTAGACACATCCAGACCTTCATAGTCTTTAATGCTGCCACCGTTAGTTGCCACTAATGCGATGCCTTTAGCGCAATCATGAGGAGAACCACCACCCAGAGAGATGACAAAGTCACAATCATTTGCTTTGAGCAGCTCAAGGCCAGCTTCAACGTTACCAATAGTCGGGTTTGGTTGTACACCATCGAATACTACCGCTGCAATACCATTGCTTGCGAGCTTATCCGTGACTTGAGCAACCAGTCCGATATTAACTAAAGGCTTGTCTGTCACAATTAGAGCATTCTTAAAGCCAAGATCTTTGATATCTGCAATAGCTTCGGTAACCGCGTCTTTGCCTAAGATATTGACAGATGGGATAAAAAATTTAGCAGCCATAAAATTCACCTATACGCTTAATGTTAAAAGTTGTTATATCTTCTGGTAATTAAAGTACCAATACTGATGCGATAAAGGTGTGATCTGGCTCTTAATTAGCCCTTAAACTAGTGGAAATGACTCCAAAATTCGATCTAGGTAGCTAATTCTGTAATTTTATGACGTTGACAGCTGCTAATTTCATCATTCAACCCCCTTTATGTGGCCCAAGTGCTCTTTATTGAAGCACTGTTGCGTTTTTTTTGTGCAAAAAGCCAATCACCCTATGTCTAATTATCATTTTATAACTGAGGAGGCAACGAGCGATTGCTGGTTTAAGTTATTGATTTTCATTAGCAGAGAATTGTCACCTCATTGAAATAAAACTGTCTTTAAGCTGTTACTTGTTGTTGGCATGGTTACTGCTCCATCTAGAGAGTGGGTCACTAAATTCAAGGAAGACAAGTATGGGGCTAGAGAAGTTACTGTATTTGCAAGGTGTCGGTGCCGAGTTTGTCAGTTGTAGTGGTGAGAATATCTATACTCCAGAACAAGATCGCATCGGGATTTTACGCTGCATGTTGGATGCTGGTATTACTGACAACCAACAACGCCTTAGCGATGATATGGTTGCGAGCAAAACCTTCGAGCTCGATGCACTGCCATGGACCCAACCATTGCCGAGTTTTCAGCACTGCAGTATCAATGCGCCTTTGCTCAGCCTTTATTTGCCAGAAAATACCAATGACTTGCTGAATATTCGTCTACAACTTGAAAGTGGTGACGTTTATCAATTCTCCCTTTATGCCGCTAAGCTGCACTGTCACATTGGCGGTTTGGTCAATGTAGTGGGTAATTATCAAATGGGTGCAGTGGCATACCTGCATTACCAATTGTCGATGACTCAAGCGCTGTTGCTGTCTGCTCTTGTGCGCACTGAGCCAATGTCCGGCGCTGAACTTCCTTATATTGGACTCGGTTATCATCGAGTAAGTATTGAGTTGGAAAACTCCACCATTAAAGGCGAGGCCGTTTCTGGTACTTGGTTAGTTGCGCCCGCAACGACCTATCAAGGCAGTCCTAGTCGCACAACGTTAAACGATAGATTGTGGGGCCTTAGCATTCAGTTGTTTAGCCTACGCAGTGATACCCAGTGGGGTATTGGTGATTTTGCTGATCTGTTATCTCTCATTGCCGTCGTCGCCAAAGAGGGCGCGAGTTTCATCCTACTTAACCCTTTGCATGCGCTTGATATTGCAAGCCCGCAAACTTGTAGTCCCTACAGTCCATCTGATCGACGCCGGTTAAACCCGCTCTACATTAATATTGAGATGGTGCCTGAATTTGAGTTGTTATTGCGACAAAAGGCTAAAGGGACAATTGACTCGGGTGATGTTGAATTTGAATCCGAGTTATTGGCAACTAAGGCGCTGGTTAACGCGACAGATTGGCTCGATTATCGTTTGGTCAGTAGCCACAAATACCGTATTTTTACTCAGTTATATCGGTTGTTTGTATCAGGTCATGTTGAGCCTATGAGTGCGCGGGCACGACGCTTTAACGCTTTTATCGCCGAAAAAGGCGAGGCGTTAATGCAGTTCTGTGATCAGCAGGTGGCTGACACACAAAGTTTAAGCGAGTTTGAAGGCCTAGATAACCGCTTTTTTGCCTATCTACAGTTTGTTGCTGAGCAGCAATTATCCCAATGCCAAGGACACGCTAAACAGCTTGGAATGTCGATTGGCTTAGTACGCGATCTCGCTGTTGGCGCCGCGGCAAACAGTGTTGAAGTCCAAGCGGGTAATAATCCCTTTTGCCAACAAGCCAGTATCGGCGCGCCGCCAGATCCATTTGCACCCCAAGGTCAAAACTGGGGGCTGACTCCGCTCGATCCTATTGCCCTTAAACACAGTGGCTATCAACATTTTATCTATCTGTTGCGGGCCAATATGCAGTCTTGTGGTGCGCTGCGGATCGATCATGTGATGTCGCTGTTGCGCCTATGGTGGTGGCCCGCATCTGCGGCACAGGGTAATGGCGCCTACGTTTATTATCCACTGGATGCGTTACTGGCCATTTTGTGCATTGAAAGTCAGCGAGCACGCTGCCGCGTCATTGGTGAAGATTTAGGGCTTATTCCGCCTGAGATAGTCAGCAAACTCTTTGATGCGGGTGTGCTGTCAAATGATCTGTTCTATTTCAGTAAGCAAGATGATGCTTTTACCTTGCCCGAAAACTATAAACCGCAAAGCTTGATGATGCTGGCTAATCACGATGTGCCGCCGTTATTGGCTTGGTGGCAAGCCGATGATCTTCATCTTAGACACAAGATTGGCCTTATCGACACTGACACTGATAAAGACAGTCATCTTCAACATGCGCTGTCACATCGTCAGCATGAAAAGCAGCAATTACTCACGCTGCTGTGTAATGCAGGCGCATTGAGCCATAGCGATATCAACACCACCGACTATTCAACATTATTGCCGGCTTGGATCTCCGTTTGCGCTGCGGGTACTGCCGGATTGTTTAGTGTGCAGTTGAGCGATCTAGTGCAAGACAATCAACCGGTAAATATCCCTGGTACTTGGCTTGAATACCCCAATTGGCAGCGACGTATGCCAGTTACGCTTGAAGTCTTAGCCGCTGCGACGAGTGTTAAGGCGCTGTTTAAACACCTTAGGCTGGCGCGAGCATCCGCGAGTGTAACCGATGCTCAAACTCCACCTTGCCCGACAACATTGTCACCACAATCTAATGGATTAAACCGCTATGACTAACAACGCTCCCGAATTTCAACATGGTTCCGCTGTCGCCTTGCTAAACGGTGAGTTTGTCGATGTGTTTTCGCTATTAGGGATGCATGCAAGTGATAACAGTAAATCACTTACGGTGCGTTGTTTTTTACGTGGCGCGGTGAGTGTTGAGGTGATTTGCATTAAAACGTCTCGCAAAGTGGCCAGTTTAACTAAAGAGAATGATGAAGGCCTGTTTAGCGGCAAAATGGGCCGCAGAGTTAAGCCATTTCTCTACAAATTGCGAGTTCAATATCCTTTATCTGAGGTCGATATTGTCGACCCTTATCAATTTGACAGTTTACTCGCTGCTGATGACCTCTATCTTTTTGGCGCAGGAGCTCAGCAACAAGCTTATCGATTTATAGGGGCTAATTGGCGTGAATGCCAAGGCGTTGCTGGTGTGCTGTTTTGTGTTTGGGCACCTAACGCTAAACGGGTTTCTTTAATCGGTGATTTCAACCATTGGGACGGCGCTGTTAATGTGATGCGCCAGCATCTTGCTAACGGTGTTTGGGAGATTTTTGTGCCCAATGTGGCGGCTGGTGCTTACTACAAATTTGAGATCATCGATGCCAATGGCGCTTGCATCGAAAGAGCCGACCCATATGCCAAAGCGATGCAACCCGCCCCGGGTAATGCCTCGGTGGTGAGCAGTGCAAAGGTTCATGTTTGGCAAGATGAACAATGGCTTGCTGAGCGTAGCCAAAAGGTGTGGCATCAAGCGCCCATGTCCATCTATGAAGTGCACTTAGCCTCTTGGCGCAGGCAAGGTGATGATGGTGCTAAGTATCTTGATTATGCAGCACTAACGCTGCAGCTGATCCCCTACCTACTTGAGATGGGCTTTACGCATCTGCAGTTAATGCCAATCAGCGAGTATCCGTTCGACGGTTCTTGGGGCTATCAGCCCGTGGGGCTGTATGCGCCGACTTACCGTTTCGGAGATATGAATGGCTTAAAAGGCTTTATTGATGCTTGTCATCAAGCAGATATTGCGGTGCTGCTTGACTGGGTTCCGGCGCACTTTCCAAAAGATCCCCATGGATTATGTCAGTTTGATGGCACGAGCTTGTATGAGCATGCCGACCCGCGCCAAGGTGAACATCCTGATTGGGATACATTGATCTACAACTATGAACGCGGTGAGGTACAAAGTTATCTGTTGAGTAACGCTTGCTACTGGCTGGAAGAGTTTCACTTTGATGGGCTAAGGCTCGATGCCGTGTCTTCAATGCTGTATTTAGATTACAGCCGAGAAGCGGGGCAGTGGTTACCCAATGCTAATGGCGGGCGAGAAAATCTAGCCGCTATTAGCTTTCTACAAAATTTGAATCAACGCGTTTATAGCTGCTTTCCAGGGGTTTGCATGATAGCCGAGGAGTCGACAGCTTGGCCTGGGGTAAGCCATATTATCGACCAGCCGTTAGCAGAGTCGGCGTCGATAGATAGCAAAACGCAACATAATTTGGGCTTTGGCTTTAAGTGGAATATGGGCTGGATGAATGACAGCTTGGGTTATTTACAACGCGACCCTATCCATCGACAGCACCACCATCACGAGTTTAGCTTTAGCCTTGTGTACCAATATACCGAGCAGTTTATCTTAGCGTTAAGCCATGATGAAGTCGTCCATGGTAAAGGCTCATTACTGCATAAAATACCGGGAGATGATTGGCAGAAATTTGCCACGTTAAGGGCTTATTACGGTTTTATGTGGGGTCACCCGGGCAAGAAGTTGTTGTTTATGGGGGATGAGTTTGCTCAGCGAGATGAGTGGAACCACGATGTGAGTTTGGATTGGCACTTACTGCAGTACGCGCCTCATTCGGGGATGCAATCTTGGGTCAAAGATTTAAATCAGCTCTATAAAGCATCCTCTGCACTGTGGTTAAAAGATTGCGACCCCAGCGGTTTTAGCTGGTTAGATTGTGATAATGCTGAGTCGAGTATTTTCAGTTTTATCCGCTATGGGGCTGATGACACTGATCAAAGTGAGGGGAGTCATAATAGCCCGCTGGTGTTTATCGTTAATATGACGCCAGAGGTGCATTACGGATTTAGAATTGGGCTTGCTGACAATAGCGATGTTGTTGAGAAGCTTAACAGTGATAGCGCATTTTATGGTGGCAGTGACGTTGGTAATCAAGGTGTTATTAGCGCAGAAGCTAGCCCTTACCAAGGGATGCCTTATAGCGCGCTGGTGACGGTTCCGCCGCTGTCGTGCTTAGTCATAGGGAAGGCGTAAGTGATGCAAACCACAGTAGGGCGGCCTTACCCACTCGGTGCCACGGTAGATGAGCATGGCGTTAACTTTGCCCTGTTCTCAGCCCACGCCACAGCGGTAACCCTGTGTGTGTTTGATAGTGCAGGCGAGAATGAACTTGCACGTTATCCGTTGACGCAAAAAAGCCAGCAAGTGTGGCACCTGCATATTGAATGTTCGGACAAGGCGTTGGTTTATGGTTATCGAGTCGATGGTCCTTACGAACCCCATTCTGGTCACCGCTTTAATGCCAATAAATTACTGCTCGACCCATACGCCAAACAATGGCTGGGTCAATTTATTGAACATCAAAGTCACTATGGCTATTGCGCTGATCATGCCTTAGAAGATCTCTCTTTTGACGAGTGTGATAACGCGGCTTATATGCCTAAATGCAAAGTGGTTGATACCTCCTTGCTATCTGCTATCTCTCCTTTACGCGCGTCAGCAACGCCTATTACTAATGATCTCAACGGCCACATTATTTACGAGCTACATGTTAAGGGCTTTACCCAGCTTTGCGGTGAGATAGAGGAGTCAATTCGAGGCTCATATTTGGGGTTGGCGGAGCCTAATGTGCTGCGTTACTTAACGGAATTAGGGGTTACCTGTGTTGAGCTATTGCCGGTACACAGTTTTATAAGTGAAGCATTTCTACAAGATAAACAACTGACTAACTATTGGGGCTATAACAGCTTAAGTTTTTTTGTGCCTCAGCATCAATATCAAAGTGACTCTCCCACAGCCCCAACACCTATTGAACAGTTCAGAAACATGGTGAGTGCACTGCATGGCGCTGGTATCGAAGTGATTTTAGATGTGGTTTATAACCACACCGCCGAGGGCAACCGTCTTGGACCTACCTTGTGTTTTAAAGGTATCGATAATCTGAGTTATTACGGGCTCCTCCCGAGTGATAAACGGTTTTATATCAACGATACCGGCTGTGGTAATACGCTCAACATTAGTCACCCCAAAGTCTTGCAGTTGGTCATGGACTCGCTGCGTTACTGGGTCGAGATTATGGGTGTTGATGGTTTTAGGTTTGATTTAGCCAGTTGCCTAGGTCGAGAAAGCCATGGTTTTGATAAAGGCGCCGGATTTTTCGATGCGATAGCGCAAGATCCTGTACTGAATAAAGTCAAACTGATCGCCGAGCCTTGGGACATTGGGCCTGGAGGCTATCAGTTAGGGGGGTATCCGCAGGGCTGGAGTGAATGGAACGATCGTTATCGCGATACCGTGCGCCGCTTTTGGCGCGGTGACTTTGGCATGCTACCTGAATTGGCTCGCAGGCTACATGGTTCGAGCGACTTGTTTGAACATGCTGATAGAGGGGCAAGTTCGAGTATCAACTTTATTACCAGTCATGACGGTTTTAGTCTGCACGATCTGGTGAGTTACTGCCAAAGGCATAATGATCCTAATGGTGAACAAAGCCGCGACGGGCATCAAGAAAATCACAGCCATAATTATGGTGAAGAGGGAGAAAGTAACAGCGCTGCTGTTAACGCACTGCGCCAGCGCCAGGTGAGAAACATGCTCACCACATTAGTCTTGTCGCAGGGCGTGCCGATGCTGCTAGCGGGAGATGAAATAGGCCACAGTTTAAACGGTAACAACAATGCTTATTGCCAAGATAACTCGACCAATTGGCGTGACTGGTCAAATACTGCCGAGCAGCGCAGTTTACTGCATTTTGTAAAACGTCTGATTGCGATTAGAAAGCGTTTCTGTGGTTTATACCCTCAGCATTTTATTCACCAAAACGTATCGACAGACGGCGGTGGGCTAGGTTGGTTCTGTCGGCAAGGCGAACCGATGAATAAGCTGCAGTGGGGCGATGCTCACACGCGCAGCTTAAGCTTGGTACTTTGCGGTGAGGTTGCCGCTGAACATTCAATAGCGCCAGAGCAGCAGGCGTTACTGTTAATGCTTAATGCTGATGATCAAAGCTTGGTATTTAATGCCCCGAGTATTGAAGGTTACAGCGAGTGGCACTGCTTATTACACACCCAAACCGATGATGACATAACGTCGAGTACCGTCGCCATGGAGGGGACTGCTCCCTTTGTGCACCAGGTCTTTTCTCAGCCAGAGCTGGGCTTAACCAACACTGAATCAAAAAGAGACACTTCACCTTCAGCTTTCACTCAGAGCTATCAGCTCAAAGAGCGAAGTGTGATGTTGTTCTATGCCCAACTTAAAGGAGCAACCGCATGACTGCACCTGTAAAGACGACTACCACTAAAGCCAAATCAACAGCAAAACTCACAAAAGCCAACAAGACGAAGGTCACTTTGGTGAATGATAAGCCGACTGAAAATAGCCCATGTGAGCCTTGCGATGCATTTCATCTGGTGATGGCGCGGCATATTAATAATGGTTTAACGCGTGATGAGTATGAAAAACAGGACTTGTTTCAAGCGCTGGCGACCACGGTAAAAGAGCAGATGTTAGCCCCTTGGCGACAAACTCGAATTGATGATGTTGCGCAACAACGTAAGCAGGTGGCTTATTTGTCACTGGAGTTTTTGATGGGGCGCGCGCTGGGCAATGCGTTGCTTAATCTCGATATTGAGCAAACCACTCGTGATGCATTAAAGGATTACGCAGTAACGCTTGAAGAGGTTGAGCAACAAGAGCATGACGCTGGGCTAGGTAATGGTGGTTTAGGGCGCTTAGCGGCCTGCTTTTTGGATAGCTGCGCCAGTATGAACTTGGCGGTGACAGGCTATGGCATTCGTTATGAATATGGCATGTTTGCCCAAAAGCTGGTGGACGGTTTTCAAGTAGAGCGTCCGGATCGCTGGCTTAGAGAGGGGAATCCTTGGGAAGTCAGAGCCGCACAACATAATGTTAAAGTGCCTTTTTTTGGCCGAACCAGCAGTTATATCGACCCTAATGGACGCTGTAATGTCACTTGGGTTGATAGGCAAGATGTGCTTGCTGTGGCTTTCGATATGCCAGTGCCGGGTTATCAAAATGGTCGTGTTAATACCTTAAGATTGTGGAAAGCGGAAGCGACCGATGATTTCGACCTCACTGAGTTTAACCAAGGGGATTACAGTGAAGCTGTGGCACGCAAAAACATGGCTGAGCAGATCACCATGGTGCTCTATCCAAATGATGCCAGTGAAAACGGCAAGGAGTTAAGGCTACGGCAGCAATATTTCCTGTCGTCTGCCAGCTTACAAGACATTCTTAACACTTGGGTTAGTCTGCATGGCAATGACTTTAGTGATTTTGCCACGTTCAATGTGATGCAACTTAATGATACGCATCCTGCTATCGCCATACCTGAGTTGATGCGTTTACTGGTTGATGAGTACTTCCTTGAATGGGATGACGCATGGCAGGTTACAACGCAGACCATGGCCTATACCAACCATACATTGTTACCTGAGGCGCTGGAGCGCTGGCCGGTAAAAATGATGCAGCATATGTTACCGCGGATCATGGAGATCATTTTTGAGATAAACGCGCGCTACTTAGAGGTTGTCGCTCATCAGTGGCCAGGCGAACCGGTAAAGCTGGCTGATATGTCAATTATTGAAGAGGGCGATGAGCCGCATGTACGCATGGCGTATTTAGCCATTGTGGCCAGCTTCTCTATCAACGGTGTTGCCGGTTTACATACTCAGCTGCTGACCTCTGGTTTGTTCAGCAATTTTTATCAGCTTTGGCCTGAAAAGTTCAACAATCGAACCAATGGTGTGACCCCAAGGCGCTGGCTTGCACAGTGTAATCCTAAGTTAAGTGCATTGATCTGTAAGCGCTTAGGGGATGAATGGGTGACTGATTTAAGTCACCTAAATGCGCTTAACGCCTTTACCGATGATGTGGCGTTTATCAAAGAGTGGGCGGATGTTAAGCAAGCCAATAAAGTGGTGTTGCAACAGTTGATCCGCACCGAGTGCAATGTTGAATTTGATCCGGAGATGATGTTCGACGTACAGGTTAAGCGTATTCATGAATATAAACGCCAACTGCTTAATATCTTGCACGTTATCCATCTCTATCAACAGATTAGGCTGGGTAATACTGACAACTTAGTGCCGCGTTGTGTGCTTATTGGGGGCAAAGCCGCGCCAGGTTATGCGATGGCTAAACTGCTGATTAAATTGGCCAACAACGTTGCACACATGGTTAATTCTGATGCGGTTGTTAGCCCATATCTGCGATTTGCCTTTTTGCCTAATTATAACGTCAGTGCAATGGAAAAAATTTGTCCGGCAACGGATCTGTCTGAACAGATCTCAACCGCAGGTAAGGAAGCTTCAGGTACTGGCAATATGAAATTTATGATGAACGGTGCGCTGACCATCGGCACCCTAGATGGCGCCAACGTTGAGATGTTGGAGGAGGTGGGCCATGACAACTTTTTCCTATTTGGGCTTGATGCCAGTGAAGTCACGCAATTGCGACAGGACGATCAATATCAACCACAGTCGTTTATCACCGCTTCTAGCGCCTTATCAGGGGTGATGGAGTTATTAGAAAGTGGTCACTTTAACCTGCAAGAACCCGACATTTTTGCCTCTATTATCAATAGTATTAAAAACCCTGATGATCCCTGGATGACTGCGGCTGATTTTGAATCTTACCGTCTAGCGCAAGTCGAGGCGGCTAATAGCTATAAAGATCAATTGAGTTGGACACAAATGAGTATTAGAAATACCGCGGCCAGTGGTCGCTTCTCAAGTGATATGACTATCGCTGGATACCGCGATGAAATTTGGAGAGCGTGATGAGCATTCAGTTAATAAAGAATATCAATAACGTACGTTCAAGGAGTGAACCAGTATGAGCAATGATCCACGCTACATTAGTAATTTAACGCGCGATACCTATGCCATTATTCTTGCGGGTGGCAGGGGCTCTAGGCTACATGAACTCACCGAATGGCGTGCTAAGCCGTCACTGTATTTTGGAGGTAAGTTTAGGATCATTGATTTTCCATTATCGAACTGCGTTAACTCCGGGATCCGCCGTATTGGGGTGGTGACGCAATATAAGTCACACTCGCTTATCCGTCATGTTATGCGGGGCTGGGGTCATTTTAAGAAAGAGTTGGGCGAATCGGTTGAGATTTTACCGGCCTCACAGCGCTACTCTGAAAACTGGTATCAAGGCACTGCCGATGCTGTGTTTCAAAACATTGATATTATTCGCCACGAACTACCGAAATACGTGATGATTTTGTCGGGAGACCATGTTTACCGCATGGACTACGCGGGACTTTTAGCCACGCATGCTGAGTCGGGGGCAGATATGACCGTCTCTTGCCTAGAAGTGCCCACGCCTGAAGCGGCTGGTGCATTCGGTGTTGTTGAGGTCGATGAGTCTGGACGGATCTTAGGATTTGAAGAGAAGCCTGAATTACCAAAACACCTACCTGAAGACCCTGAAAAGTGTTTAGCGTCCATGGGCAACTATGTATTTAACACCGAATTTTTATTCGAGCAGCTTAAACGTGATGCGCAAAATGAGAACTCTGAGCGCGACTTTGGTAAAGATATTATTCCGTCGATTATTGAAGATCACAAGGTCTTTGCCCATCGATTTAGAAGCGCATTTCCAAATGAAGAGGCTTATTGGCGCGATGTCGGTACGCTCGATTCATTCTGGTTGTCGAATATGGAGCTATTGTCGCCCACGCCAGCGTTAAACTTATACGATGCTAAATGGCCTATTTGGACCTATCAAGAGCAGCTACCGCCAGCAAAATTTGTCTTTGATGATGACGACAGACGTGGCATGGCACTCGACTCGATTATTTCGGGTGGCTGCATTATCTCTGGCGCAACGGTGCGGCGCAGCGTGCTGTTTAATGAGGTGAGGGTTTGCTCATACTCATTGGTTGAAGACTCCGTGATCCTGCCTGACGTGGTGGTGCTTCGAAACTGCAAGATTAAAAATGCCATTATCGATCGCGGCTGCATCATTCCAGAAGGCAGTGTGATTGGTTATAACCTTGACCATGATCGCGCCAAAGGTTTTAGAGTTTCCGAGAAAGGTGTGGTGCTGGTTACGCGAGACATGTTGGGTCTGCCAGTGGGGTACGAGTAAACGATGGCAAATGAACAACCAGCAGCTAATGTTGCAAGCCATATCACTGGCAACAAAACACATCAATATTCTGAGCATAAGATCATGCCCAGAATATTGATGTTAGCGGCTGAAAACGCTGCTATCGAAGGCGGTAAAGTGGGCGGCATGGCGGACGTTATCAGGGATCTGCCACTCGCGCTAGCAAAGGTCAACGTTGCCGTTGATGTGGCTATGCCCAGTTATGGTTTTTTGGACCGTGCTGCTAATGCGCAGTGGCTTGCAGAGATCAAGGTTAATTTCTCTGGACGAGAAGAGCAGGTTACTGTCTATAAAGCGGCTCATCCGAGTCTGGATAATCGCTATTTCTATCTGTTCTCACATCCATTGTTTAACACTAATGGCGAGATCTATTCCCAAGGCGATGCAGCGCGTCCTTTTGCAGATGATGCGACTAAATTCGCCCTGTTTAGTTTATCTGTCGCCAAGGCATTGAATGATGATTTGTTAGCCATTGCAGCGGATGAGCCAAGTCAGGTGATATCGCCAGCGCCCGATGTGATTCATCTACATGATTGGCACTGTGGTGTTTTTGCACTGTTGCGGGCATTTGATAGCCATTTTCATTCACTTAAAACGCTACCTTGTGTGTTTACAATTCACAATTTGGCACTGCAAGGTATTCGACCACTTAGCAATGATTGCTCTTCACTTTCGGCTTGGTTGCCGACGCTAACGGATAGGCTAAGCGAGCAACAGTTTGCAGCGATTACCGACCCAAGGTATCCCAATTGTGTTAACCCGCTACGAGCCGCGATTGTCTTGAGCGATAAGGTGCATTTGGTGTCCCCCAGTTATGCCGCAGAGGTGTTACAGCCTTCAGCACATAATCGAGGTTTTTTTGGGGGGGAAGGGCTGGAAGCTGACTTGCAAGCAAAGCTTGACCAGCAAAGCCTTATTGGTATTTTGAATGGTTGCATGTACCCCGCACTGCCGTTAAGTAAAGTCACAGACATGGGGGGCAACCTGTCTGCTCCGCGTGTATTCCCGCTTAACGATTGGCAAGCATTGTTAGCTCAAGCTGAATCAGCATTGCTGCGTTGGCAAATGGGGAGAGAGCATGTCAGCAGTCAGGATTTTATTGCGCTGTCTCGGTTGCATCAATGGCAGCAAGATTCAGCATTAACCAGTGAAGCTGATTTTCTAATGACCTCTGTTGGTCGACTCACCGACCAAAAAGTGATGATTTTACGCTATCGTTTTGCTGATGAGGTGGTTGAAGCGTGCTGGCGTGGCAAAACGGTGTTGCAAGTTTTACTTGAGCGCATGGCGTTGCTAGCGCCTGACGGCAAGTTTGTATTGCTGGGCAGCGGCGATCCTCAAATCGCACGTGAGTTTGCAGATGTTGCTGCTCGCAATGCTAATTTTATCTTTCTTGATGGTTATGATGAAGGGGTGTCTACGGCGCTTTATCAACACGGTTCACTGTTTCTGATGCCGAGCTCCTTTGAGCCTTGTGGCATTAGTCAAATGTTAGCCATGCGAGAAGGGCAGCTTTGTTTGGTCAATCACGTGGGTGGACTTAAAGATACGGTGCATCATTTAGAAACGGGATTTGTATTTGAAGGAAGCAATGTGTTTGAACAAAGCGCTGCGCTTGTCTCTACTTTTGAAGGTGCTATGGCGCTATATCAGAGTGACAAATGGCATTCGATGGAGCGATTAGCGAAACAGCAACGTTTTGATTGGCAAAGCCAAGCGCCTAAATATGTAGAACAGCTTTATCGAGTTTAAGAGGGGTTGCTCGGAATAGCCTTTAATGAAACCGTTAAAGGCTTTTTGCAGGTTTAGGTTTGCAGTAACGATGAAGCAGCATTGCGAGCGATATTCAACATCGGCTGTTCGCTACACTTTAGTCAGCTAACAAGGTCGCAATTTAGAGTAACAAGCTATCATCAATTTCGTGGTATTGACCTGTAGAGTCGATCAAGGATTTTGCCGTTAAACCTGGGACGCCATACACTTGGGTTTCAACGCCATATTTTTGGTAGATTTTTAGCATCAACAGGTCGAAGTCGCCATCTCCTGACAGTAGAATCACACAATCAACGTCACTTGCGGCTTCCATAATGTCGATGGTGATCCCCACATCCCAGTCACCCTTAGCCGAACCGTCACTGCGTTGTATAAAAGGCTTGAGCTTGACCTCAAAACCTATGTGTTTCAGCGCATCTTGGAATTTTAACTGACCGTCATCGCCACGATGAATGGCGTAAGCTGTGGCATTGGTTATCTCGCCTTCATAGCCAAGGTGTTGCCAAAGTTTACGGTAATTGAATTGACGACCGTAGGCTTGTCGGCAGGTGTAGTAGATATTTTGTACATCAACAAACAGAGCAATTTTTTTCACGGGATGACCATTTTTAGAAAGTAGCGATCAAGACAATACATTAGGCTGGTAAAGGAGTGAAGCGTCGCGAGAGATTAAAAGCAGATAGTTAACGTTAGTGACAGCTGAGCATAAGCAGAGCTTATTCCCATCGCACCCAATATAGGGTTATTCAGTGGCAATACAAAGTGCAGTAAGTAAGTTGATATTAGACCCAAATGTCGATATTGGTGTATCTATGACTGCTATTTTTGCGTCTACGCTCATAGGCTTCGACTTGAGTATTGTCAGTCGTTTGCTCGCTGGATACAGCACGTCGGTCAGCAAAATACTTGCCATTAATATTAATAGTTTCAATTACTCGAGGGGGCACTTTAGACTTAATCATAAGCTTAACCGTCTTATCTGAGGTTAAAGACCACTTACTTTCAACCAGTTGAATATACTTTTAATTGTAGTAGGGTTTTACAAAACTGTGTATTAGAGGGGCTAAATTGTCCAACATTTGGTTTAGCTTTATGGGTAAGTTAATTTGTTCTATGGAGCGAAGGCATTTATTACAGCGTCTTCTAACATTACTCCATTTGTCCTAGCTTGAGATAGGCAGATTCAGCACCAGGTGACTGACACAACAAAAGGGCTTGCGCTAGCAAGCCCTTTTAAGTGATGTAACCTTGATATTTATTGTAGTTTTAGCTCCTGCTCAGCAATGGCTTTATCGAGCTGAGCCTCTACATACCCTGGTGACTTAGTCGCCCCCGAGATCAATCGATACATGGCGGGGATCACCAGTAGTGTGACTAATGTGGCGAATGCCATGCCGAAGAACACGACTGTACCTACGGCAATACGACTTTCTGAGCCTGCACCCGTTGACATAATCAAAGGTATCGCACCAATCAGTGTGGTAAAAGCGGTCATTAGAATAGGGCGCAAACGCCTTGCCGATGCGTCAATAATTGCTTGCTCTATCTCCAAGCCTTTATCTCTAAGCTGGTTGGCAAATTCAACAATCAAAATGCCGTTTTTGGTCACCATACCGATAAGCATGATCATGCCAATTTGGCTATAAATGTTCAGCCCTTGACCCGTCAAATATAACCCTAAGAAGCCACCGAATATGCCCATAGGCACGGTAAACATCACCACTAACGGGTTGATAAAGCTTTCGAATTGCGCTGCAAGCACTAAATAGGCGACCAGTAGTGCTAAACCAAATACGATAAATATGCTGCTCTGGTTCTCTTTGAAGTCTTTTGACTCACCGGTATAAGCCACTGAAATATCGCTCGGCAGCATCTCAATCGCTTTTTGATCTAAAAAGTCTAACGCTTCACCTAAAGTGTAACCTTCGCCTAAGTTGGCTTTAAGGGTTATCGACTTCTGTTTATTATTGTGGCTTAGCTTTTGCGCTGAAGCGACCTCTTCAATATGGGTGATAGTGTCTAACGTAATGAGCTCTCCTTTTGCGGATCGCATATAAATCTGGCTGAGATCGGCAACGTTGTTAAAGCTATTTTCATCACCACGAAGATAGACGTCATACTCTTCACCACGCTCGACAAAGGTGGTTTCACTGCGGCCACCTAACATGACCTCTAGAGTTTCAGACACTTCTGCCACGCTAACGCCCAGTTCAGCTGCGCGTTCACGATCAACCGTGACCACCAGTTCCGGTGTGGTCTCTTTATAGTCAATTTCAGGACTTTCTAGGATTGGACTGTACAGAGCTTCCTCTTCCAGCGCGGACGCCCATTTAAATAATTCTTGGTAATCTGAGCCCCCTAAAACGAATTGTACTGGTTCGCTCGAACCGCCCCTAAAGCCAGGCAACATTGGGCGCACCATTACATCGGGGATCCCTTTTAAGGCTTTGGCAATGACGCCTAGCGCTTGTTGGGCATTGATGTCACGTTCGTTCCAATCTTCTAGCTGAATAATCACAAAGCCAGTTTGATCACCAGCACGACCACCAAAAGCGGGAGCTTGAATGCTAAAGGACTTGACCACACCTTGGCCTAATAGCGGCATGAGTTTCTTTTCGGCTATCTCCATATTGGCGGCCATACGGTTGTAACTGGTACCTTCTGCACCCTTGATAAAGGCGAATATTACTCCTCTATCTTCCTGTGGGGAAAGCTGAGCGGGCACTTGATTCATCAAAAACCAACTGCCTAAAATACAAGCGATAATCACCAGTGGTGCCGCTAATCTTAATGACACCGCTTTGCTAACCATGCGTCGGTAGAACCGTTCTAGCCGCGCGAACATGGACTCTATCCAAATATTGAATCGATTCGGCTTAACATTTGCTTTTAGCAGTTTACTGGCCAGTACAGGCGTTAAAGTTAATGCGACAATCGAGGAAAAAATAACGGATACTGCCAACATCACCGAAAATTCGGTAAATAGCAGGCCAACCATGCCTTCCATAAATGAAATGGGTAGAAACACCATCACCAGTACAGCAGTGGTGGCGACAACCGCAAAACCAACCTCACGCGTGCCTTTGTAAGCAGCAAGGAGAGGGGGCTCCCCTTTTTCAATATGGTGGAAGATATTTTCAACCACCACAATGGCGTCATCGACCACTAAGCCAATGGATAAAATTAGCGCCATCAAGGTCAATAGGTTAATCGAAAAACCCAGAGTGTTAGCGGCGATAAAGGCTGAGATCAAAGACACTGGCACGGTAACGGCAGGAATAAGCGTTGCGCGTGCTTGGCCAATAAAAATGTACAGCACCAATATCACCAGTAAAGCCGTTACCGCTAAGGTATTAAACACTTCATCAATAGAGCGATCGATAAACACGGTGGAGTCATAGTCGACGATTAACTTTGTTCCTTCAGGAAGAAACTGCTGAATGCGGTCGACTTCTTTATGCACATCTTGAGCAACTTCAAGCGGGTTTGCATCGGATTGCGGTACCACGCCTAAACTGATATTGACGACGCCATCACTTTTAAACGTCGAGTTTTCGTTCTCTGCACCAATAAAGACATTAGCTACATCCTTTAAATAAACCGGTGTGCCATCACTCGATCTGCGCAGTACTAGGTAGTCAAAATCTTCAGGTTTTTGATATAGCCTTGCCGTTCTTACGGCCATCACAGTGGTGTCATTTCTGACTTCACCGCCTGGGGTTTCTACGTTTTCTTGATTGAGAACCTTAATAATGTCGCTGGCAGTCACTTGCCTGCCCGCCATGAGTTCTGGTTGGAGTTGAACGTACATGACTTTGTATAAGCCGCCAGAGATGTCGACACTACTCACGCCGCTGATGAGGCTGAATCGGTCTTCAAGTACGCGCTGGGCGTAGTCGGTAAGTTGAGTTCTATCCATTATTGAGGAACTCAAGTTAACGTATACCGAGGGCTCACCGGTGCCGTTATCTTTTGAAACGATAGGATCTTTTGCTTCATCTGGCAGCCGGCGTTGAGCGCGGGCGACAGCATCACGTACATCGCTGACCCCTTCAGTTAGGTTCCATCCTAAAAAGAAGGTCACTGTTATCCGACTCATGCCGTTACGGGTCACCGACTCAATTTGGTCTACGCCGCTAATACCGGTAAGTTCATCTTCTAATGCGGTGGTGATTTGACTCTCCATAATGGTCGCCGAGGCACCATCATAGGTGGTCATCACTGTGACGACTGGACTTTCAACGTCAGGCATTTCACGCACAGAGAGCTTACTAAACGAGACTGCGCCAAATACACACAGCAGTAAGCTTAAAACAATCGCCACCACAGGACGTTTGACGGATACATCTGATAACCACATTTAAATGCTACCTCGAGCTTGTTCTGTAAGCTGTTCAGCTTCTTTGGCGATCACTGAGGGAGTTGTTAAATCTTCGACACGTAAACCATCGCGCATATTGACCAGCCCTTGTACGACGACCTTATCGCCAATGGTTAAGCCATTAGTGATCAATACTTCATTATCGATGCGGGCACCCAAGGTCACTTTAGTGCGCTTAGCGATATTGTCTTCTCCAATGACATAAACAAATCGATTGGTACCGGAATACTCCAATGCTTGCACGGGAATAACCGGCTCAGAGACTGTCGGAAAAACCAGGGTGGCAGACATCATCATGCCAGGCTTTAGGTGATGATTAGGATTGGTGAATTGGACCCTAACGCGCAAATTTAAGGTGTCTTGGTTGACGCGAGAATCGATTGCAATGACTTCACCGGTAAAGTGGGTATCTGGCCAAGCACGGCTAGTAGCGACCACTGTCATTCCGGGACTTAGCAAGGCTAAGTAATGCTCTGGGACTTGAAGATCTAAGCGCATACTCGACAGGTCGTCGAGGGTGATGAGCTCCGTTCCGGCCGTCACCATCTTTCCTTGGCTAAAGTCGACTAAACCTGCAGTTCCCGAGAAGGGGGCGATTAAATAATGATAATCCAAGTCTGCTTGGGCAGCTGCGAGTCTGGCTGTTGCCATATCAACATTGGCTTTTTGTGCATCAATTTCAGTCTGGGTAATGGCATTGCGGCTAATCAGTTTTGAAAACTCTTTGAGTTTGCGCTTTTCATCCGCGAGGTATGAAGCGGTTTCTGCTAGTGCTGCTTGCGCTTTTGCATCATCAAGTTGAATGAGTAGTTGGCCTTCGTTTATCTCTTGGTCTGAGCTGATATTAATCGCACGTATTTTCCCCGCGATTTGTGGTGCAATAAACACTGACTGTTCAGCATCAAGTTTACCAACGAGTGATAGGGATTGTGCTAAATCATGTTGCTCAACAGTCCCGGTTATCACGGGGACAGTACGAACAGCTCGCTCTTTTGAAACTGGTTTTTTAGCCTCAGATAAACGGCTATACGTCAGCGTACCGGCCAGTATCAGCAAGATAGGAATGAGAAAATATGAGGTTTTCATGAGTGATTACTTAAGACAGCCGAAGTTGGGTGTATTTTAAGAAAAAAACAGCCTCAGTAGGGTAAAGCAATGTAAAGTAGAGAAAATTAGCGTTTAGTTATTTACAGTCTCAGTACAAAAAACCTGCTGAGTTAACATCTAAATAGCATCTCTTGAGTTTGCGTATCATTTGTCGCGCTGTAAGTGGGGTTTATTGAGTAATGAAGCGCAGATAAGCGTGTTGACTGACAGAGTGTGCTAAATGAATAATGCTTAGAGAGCCAACCAAACTGAATTAGGTGGCTGTCACTTATTGACCGCCACCATACTGCTTTGCTTACTATCTAGCTTAGAGGACTTTTTATTGATTACGGCTATTTGCCTGCAGTGTTTCACGTGTTCCGTCATATAACCCGCGTATAAGCTGGTTATTTTCCAGTAATAGCAGTTCACCTGATTTACCGACTTTTATGCTGCTATCAACGGCAATCACCTTGTTGTTAAATAGACCTAAGACCCGTTCTTGGGAGGTGTGTCCGACCACGATATGACTAACATTAAAGTGTTGCAAAATGGCATCCAGTTCAGCTTCGGTAAATGTTTCTGAAAAGTAGCCTCGATACCAAGTTGGCCCGTTTCCAAAAAAAAGGAAATTGAGTAAGTCATCTGCCTTTAGTGATTTTTTCGACGCATCCACATTAGCACGATACAGGGCATTCGCTTTGGCTAAGGTTAGCTCTCGACTGATCCATTCACTGCTGATCCCACCATGCATATACAGCACATCGTTGATCTTGATAATGGTGTTTTTACTTCTTAACCACTGACCTATTTCAGTATCTGCGCCGTAGAGCTTGTTATAGGGGCGATTAATGAGGGTTGCGGCTATATCATAACGCTGGTGTACATAGCGCAAGTCACCGCCGAGTACCATCTGTTCATGATTGCCCATTAATAGATGTACCATGCCGCCAGCATCTCTAGCTTGTTGGTCGAGCTGATACATAAACCACAGCACTTCATTGACTTGATGGCCGCGGTCAAAAATATCCCCCGTCATCACCATATGCCCCTCGCCGAAGGCCCAATTTCCCTCACTATCAATAATCTTTTGCTTTTTAAGCAGAGTAATCAGCACGTCATACTGGCCGTGTACATCACTTAACGCGACCACCTTTTTAATACCTACGTAAGTGTCAGGCATGAGCTGCTTAATCTCGCTTGAGATCTTAGCCTCGGGTAAATCCCCGCAATGCTCTGGTCGATTCACTTGCAGCTTGTCTATCGAGGTCGTTTTGAGTTTATTGTCACAGATCCAGTAAGCCGTGCTTTGGCCAGATATCGGGGTTATCACGTAAGGGCCATCAAACTCAGTTGCTGCATCGGCGCGTGCTAGTGGGCCCTGCAATGTCAGACCCAGTAATGCAAGGCAATAAATTTTATTCATTTTCTACTTCTTATTATTTTGTACAAATGATTACCAACCAATAAGGTATCGGCTGCGTTTACTTAATAATTTTTTGATTAACACGGCGATCATATACGAGATGGCGACCACTATGAGCGTGACAATTAACGTAGTGAAGATGTTGCCTTTACCTGCGAGGCCGAATAAATCTGGGCTATCGTAGATCATCCACCAAGGCGTAGTAAGCCACGGGTGGATAAAGTAAATGGCAAAACTCACCTCCGCTAACTTTTGCAGTGGCGCGATTGAAATATGTTCAAACTTGTTCAAAATGGCCAAGATCACCAATGTCAGTAACAGTTTTTGCGGTAGCATCAGGTCTGGCACCGTCATTTCAAATGGCGCTTTATTAAGCACGCCAGCACCAAAAAATTGTGCTTGAATCAATGCCAATGCAATGGCTGAAATAAACATAGGGATCCAGTACTTATCAATAAATGGGAACAGCTTATCGCGATGTGCTGAGCCCCACACCCCCAGCAAATACACCGGGAGAAAGTAAACCAAGGATTGAATAGCATTAAGGTTGGAAATTGGCCGATGCACCATCACGGCAATAGCAAGCAGCGCAACAGCCCAATACATGACGTGTTGTTTTTTAATTAAGTACATTACCCACGGTGACAGGGCAAAAAGCATCATACCCATTGGAATATACCAGTAGGCGGTTAATGTACGGCCGGTGATGACATACCAACTGGCAGCCTCTGCAGGCGCTGTTATATCGGCATAAAGAACATGTAATGCAGGCTCGGTTCCAACGGTGAGATGCCAGACAATCCAAGGTAGCGACAGCAGTAAATAGGGCAGAAAAACAAACTTAGTTTTGCTCTTCATGTATTTTTTGTAATCCCAGCGGTTATAAAATACATGGTGAAACAGAAAGCCTGAAATAAACACAAAAAAGACCGTGCCATTCATCATTAAATTAAACCAAGCTTTGTCGGCAAAAGTTTCAATCTGCCACCCGGCAGGGCGGTAGCAGTGCGCCATAACAATAAAGATGATAGCGATGCCACGAAAATGATTAATGCTGTTTAAAAATTTCTTTGGTTTTATATCTTTAGGTGCACTAACAGTTTGAGGAGGCGTATTGTCTTGTGGCTGAGTAATTTTTTCATCCATGGTATTTACACTTATTGTTATTCCACTGATTTACAAACTAGCATCTCATAATTTGAGCTTATTTTGTTGTGAAATTGAAAATAAGCTGTGATGAGTTTTTGTTGTTGTTATTCAGTCTACTCGAACAGTGAGTGAGCTAAAGGCAAATGCGGTATTTGTATCGAGAAACTCTATGCCTTGCTTTTGGGATTAGAAGTTAGAAGATACACCAATGAAAAGTTGATAACTTTTACCTGCTTTCATATTTGAATAGCATCCGATGTCACTAGTATTTTTTGCGGTTTTGAGGTGTATTCCTCTGAGATGTGGCAGAAAAATACGAAGTAGGTTTAGATTGTAGAAATAAAAACAGAGACCTAAGTCTCTGTTTAACAGTGGATAATTGAAGTGTTACTTACTCATTCGTTTGTATTTTAAGCGATGAGGCTCAACAACGTCAGTGCCCATTTCTTCTTTTAACCAGGTTGAATACTCGGTGTAGTTACCTTCATAGAAGTTCACTTTACCTTCATCACGATAATCGAGAATATGCGTCGCGATACGGTCAAGGAACCAACGGTCATGCGAAATCACCATGGCGCAACCAGGAAACTCGAGTAGCGCTTCTTCAAGTGCTCGTAGTGTTTCAATATCGAGGTCGTTGGTAGGTTCATCGAGCAGTAGCACGTTGCCACCGGCTTGTAACAGTTTGGCTAAATGCACACGGTTACGTTCACCACCCGATAAGGTGCCAATGATCTTTTGCTGATCGCCACCACGGAAATTAAAGCGGCCAACATAGGCTCTGCTTGATATTTCAGTGTTGTTAATTCGCATAATATCTTGGCCGCCAGAGATCTCCTGCCAGACGGTGTTCTTGTCATTCATCGAATCACGGAACTGATCTACTGAAGCAATTTGTACCGACTCACCGACTTCAACGCTGCCGCTGTCTGGCTGTTCTTCGCCAGAGATCATTTTGAACAGTGTTGATTTACCTGCACCGTTGGCACCGATAATACCGACAATCGCCCCTTTAGGGACGGCAAAGCTCAAGTCATCAATTAACACCCGGTCGCCGTAGGATTTTGTCAGGTGATTAATTTCAATCACCTTGTCACCTAAGCGTGGTCCTGGTGGAATAAACAGCTCGTTGGTCTCGTTACGCTTTTGATAGTCATTGGTATTAAGCTCTTCAAAGCGAGCCATACGTGCTTTGCCTTTTGATTGACGTCCTTTAGCACCTTGGCGCACCCACTCCAATTCTTTAGCGATGGTCTTTTGACGAGCGCTTTGAGTTGCAGATTCTTGCTGTAAACGAGCATCCTTTTGCTCTAACCATGAAGAGTAGTTACCTTCCCATGGGATCCCTTCACCACGGTCGAGCTCTAAAATCCAACCCGCCGCATTGTCGAGGAAATATCTATCGTGGGTAATTGCCACGACAGTCCCCACATAGTCTTGCAGAAAACGCTCTAACCAAGCGACTGATTCAGCATCTAAGTGGTTGGTGGGTTCATCAAGCAGTAGCATGTCTGGTTTTTCAAGCAGCAGACGGCAAATAGCCACTCGGCGTCTTTCACCACCCGATAGCACTGCAATTTTTTCATCCCAATCAGGCAAGCGCAGTGCATTAGCAGCGCGCTCTAAAACGACATCAAGATTATGAGCATCTTGTGATTGGATGATGGCTTCGAGTTGGCCTTGCTCTTTAGCGAGTGCATCAAAGTCAGCATCTGGCTCTGCATAAAGCGCGTAAACCTCATCGAGTCTTACGAGGGCATTTTTGGCATCGGAAACCGCTTCTTCAACAGCTTCACGAACCGTCTGATTTAGATCAAGTTTTGGTTCTTGCGGTAAGTAACCAATCTTTAGGTCTTGCATCGGTCTTGCTTCGCCCTCAATTTCGGTATCGAGACCGGCCATGATGCGTAGCAGAGTTGATTTACCTGAACCATTGAGCCCTAACACACCAATTTTGGCACCAGGGAAAAAGCTTAAGGAGATATCTTTTAGAATTTGCTTTTTAGGCGGAACAATCTTGCCCACTCTAAGCATGCTGTATACAAACTGAGCCATTTTATTTCTCTTTGACTGGGAATGGCAGCAATTCTACTCGAATCGCCGCCTAACTTAAATCTGATCTTTATCTTAGGTGCAGCTTAGTTAAATAAAAGTACTGTTCTACATTTGGGGATTGGCTAATATCTCCAAAAATAACCGTTACTGAGGGGCATACTAGATTGTATTTTATATATTGATACTGGACGGAGGAGTAATGAATAACAGAAAGACATCGCGTATCGGTGTTATTGCCATTATGGGCCATTAAATGATGTCAGGGCTGGAGTGTTTGCAGAACAGAGTTTTCTAGATTTACACCACAAAGTAATGAATCAATAGATTAAAGGCGTTTTTTCTATGTAATACAATCGTTGAGCAAGTTTACGGCGTCTATTTGCTATTGTTGAAATATCGCTGATGGGAAATTGCAAGTAATTTCATGTTTCTAATGCTGGGATTGTGATCAATTGCGCTGTATCATACCGCGCAACCCTACTATAAGAATTTACAGCTGGAGTAAATAATGCTGAAAAAAGACATGAATATCGCGGATTACGATCCACAATTGTTTGCAGCGATTGAAGATGAAACTCGCCGTCAAGAAGAGCACATCGAACTTATTGCTTCAGAAAACTATACGAGCCCACGCGTTTTTGAAGCTCAAGGTTCTCAGCTTACTAACAAGTATGCCGAAGGTTACCCTGGTAAGCGTTACTATGGTGGCTGTGAGCATGTTGATATTGTTGAAGAACTCGCAATATCTCGTGCTAAAGAGTTGTTCGGTGCAACGTATGCTAACGTTCAGCCGCATTCTGGTTCACAAGCTAACGCAGCCGTATTTATGGCCCTTCTTCAAGGTGGTGACACGGTTCTAGGTATGAGTCTTGCTCACGGTGGTCATTTGACTCACGGCTCACATGTCAGCTTCTCTGGTAAGCTCTATAATGCGGTTCAGTACGGCATTGACGAGTCAACGGGCAAGATTGATTACGCTGAAGTTGAGCGTCTAGCGGTTGAACATAATCCTAAGATGATTATTGCGGGTTTCAGTGCATACTCTGGCATTGTTGATTGGGGCAAGTTCCGCGAAATCGCCGATAAAGTAGGTGCTTACCTATTTGTTGATATGGCGCACGTTGCAGGTCTTGTTGCTGCGGGTATCTATCCAAACCCACTTCCACACGCACATGTTGTGACAACGACAACGCATAAGACGTTAGCGGGCCCTCGTGGTGGTTTGATCCTTTCTGCTATCGATGATGAAGCTATTTATAAAAAGCTAAACTCAGCCGTCTTCCCTGGTGGTCAAGGCGGTCCTTTGATGCATGTTATCGCTGCTAAAGCGGTTGCATTCAAAGAAGCGCTCGAGCCAGAGTTCACGACATACCAAGAGCAAGTTGTGGTAAACGCAAAAGCAATGGCTCGCACGTTTATTGAACGTGGCTATGATGTTGTTTCTGGCGGTACTGATAACCACCTGTTCTTGCTTGATTTGATCAGCAAGGATATTACCGGTAAAGAAGCTGATGCAGCGCTCGGTAATGCCAACATTACTGTCAACAAAAACTCAGTACCTAATGACCCGCGCTCACCATTTGTGACATCTGGTCTGCGTATTGGCTCACCTGCGATTACTCGACGTGGTTTTGGTGAAGAAGAGTCTGTGCAGCTGACTCACTGGATGTGTGATGTACTTGATGATATTACAGATCTTGCTGTTAGCGAGCGTGTAAAAGCACAGGTTCTTGAATTGTGCGCTAAGTTCCCTGTTTACGGTTAACCTTAAGCGTTAAATCAGGTAAACTTTAATGGCCGCATTTATGCGGCCATTTTTGTTGGTAATTGATAATGATTTTTTATTAAATCGTTTATATAAGTCGTTTTAATACCTGACCGGAGGCTAGATGCATTGTCCATTTTGCAG
Source organism: Shewanella sp. Choline-02u-19 (assembly GCF_002836205.1). Lineage (NCBI taxonomy): Bacteria > Pseudomonadati > Pseudomonadota > Gammaproteobacteria > Alteromonadales > Shewanellaceae > Shewanella > Shewanella sp. Choline-02u-19. The sequence continues at coordinate 2,416,936 of NZ_PJBE01000013.1, read as the reverse complement.
CGCAACAGACACTAAAGTGATTGATTCGCGACTTGTCGCAGATGGCCATCAGGTACGTCGTCGTCGAGAGTGTGTGCAATGCCATGAGCGCTATACTACATTTGAAGGTGCTGAACTGGTGATGCCTCGTGTGGTTAAACAAGACGGTAGTCGTCAACCTTTCGATGAAGATAAACTGCGTGGTGGCATGCTTCGAGCGGTAGAGAAAAGACCGGTATCGATGGACCAAATCGAGCAGTCCTTAACTAAGATTAAGTCGATGCTGCGAGCGACAGGTGAGCGTGAAGTTAAATCAGAGATGATAGGTAACTTGATGATGGACCAATTGGTCAACTTAGACAAAGTGGCTTATATACGCTTTGCCTCCGTTTACCGCGCGTTTGAAGACGTGTCGGAGTTCGGCGACGCTATCGCGAACTTACAGAAGTAGTTATACCCTCTTATTACCCAATTGATTAATCGGAACTCATTTCACTATGTGGTCAACTGAAGACAATCAAATGATGAGTCTTGCTATTGAATTAGCGCAAAAAGGACTCTATACCACCCGACCAAATCCTTGCGTTGGTAGTGTATTAGTTAAAGACGGCGTGATTGTGGGAGAAGGTTACCATATCCGTGCTGGTGGCCCCCATGCCGAAGTCTACGCACTTAACATGGCTGGTGATGATGCCATTGGTGCGACCGCGTACGTCACATTAGAACCGTGCAGCCATTATGGTCGAACTCCACCTTGTGCCAAGGCCTTGATCGAAAGCAAGGTTAGCCGCGTTGTTATTGCCGTTACGGACCCCAACCCACAAGTCTCTGGTCGTGGTATTACCATGCTCCGTGATGCAGGCATACAGGTTGACGTTGGTTTATTAACCGATGCAGCTAAACAGGTTAACCTCGGTTTTTTGAAGAGAATGGAGCAAGGGTTACCTTGGGTGACGGTAAAGCTTGCGGCGAGTCTTGATGGTAAAACGGCACTATCAAACGGTGAGTCTAAATGGATCACAGGGCCAGAAGCTCGCAGAGATGTGCAGCGGGTACGTGCAAGACATTGTGCACTCATTACTGGCGTTGAAACGGTTTTGGCCGATAACCCGAGTCTAAATGTACGACATAGTGAACTGGGTTCTTTATCAAATGAGATCGCGCCAGCAGAACTACATCAACCGATGCGTGTAGTATTAGACAGCCAAGCACGGCTAGGTACTGACCTTAAGATGTTTAGTATCAACAGCCCGATTTTACTAATTAGCACTTGTGACTACCCTGATAAGGTGAAGTCGGCATGGCCGGCCCATGTTAGTCACCAAATATTATCCGCCAAAGATAAGCGGGTAGACCTTAGTGCCTTGCTGGTATTTCTCGGTAAAAGCTGTAACTCGGTGTTAGTTGAGGCCGGTGCAACACTCGCTGGTGCATTTGTTAGCGCGCTATTAGCGGATGAAATTATTTTATACCAAGCAATGAAAATACTCGGTGCTCAGGGGCGAGACTTACTTGCTTTGCCTCCATTTGAGGCGATGTCCCAAATACCCAGTATTAATGTAATAGATGAACGAAAAGTGGGTAAAGATACTCGCTTGACGTTAAGAATGAGTAATTAACTTTATGTTTACCGGAATTATTGAATCTGTAGGTCATTTACGAAAAGTTGAACGTCGTGGCGATGATATTAGATTAACAGTTGCAAGCGCTAAGCTTGATTTGTCGGACGTTAAGCTCGGTGACAGCATTGCCACCAATGGTGTGTGCCTTACTGTTGTAGAGCGGCTAGCAGATGGTTATGTTGCGGACATTTCAGCCGAGACAGTCAGCCTTACCGGGTTTGCACATTACGCTGTCGGCACCTCGGTTAACTTAGAGAAAGCCGTGACGCCAACAACACGCTTGGGTGGCCATATGGTCAGTGGTCATGTAGATGGCATGGCGCGTGTAGATGACCGTCAAGTTCGCGGTCAGGCAATTGAATTTTGGTTATCACCTCCCGTAGAGCTGGGTCGCTATATCGCCCATAAAGGGTCTATTACTATTGATGGTGTGAGTTTAACGGTTAATGAAGTGCAAGGGCATCGATTTAGACTGACCATAGTGCCGCATACAGCAGGTGAGACTACCTTAATAAATTTGAAGGCTGGTGATAGCGTTAATATTGAAGTTGACCTCATTGCTCGCCACTTAGAAAGATTGATGAACTATTCATCAGAGCATGAAAAACAGCAACCTAAGTCCGAAGTTACTATGGAACTGTTAGCTCGCTCAGGTTTTTTACGTTAAATACTGGCTTAAGGCTATTTTAAAGATAGAATTTATCTTTAGAAGCTCCAAAAAAATAATCATATAAATTTATATACTGTTTTGCCACGATAGGCATAAAGGTTAGCAACCTCACTTAATGCAGTAATACAAAATAAAGGTCTGAACATGTCGCTACATAGTATAGAAGAGATCATCGAAGATATTCGTCTAGGCAAGATGGTTATCTTGATGGATGATGAAGATAGAGAAAATGAAGGCGACCTTATTATGGCTGCTGACATGGTGACGCCAGAGGCGGTTAACTTTATGGCGATGTTCGGTCGCGGTCTTATTTGTCAAACCTTGACTAAAGAACGTTGCGAACAGCTAAACCTGCCTTTAATGGTCACCAACAATAATGCCCAGTTCTCAACCAACTTTACAATGTCTATTGAAGCGGCTGAAGGTGTCACAACGGGTATTTCAGCGCAAGATCGTGCCGTCACGGTAAAAGCTGCAGTTGCCAAAGATGCTAAGCCTAGTGATATTGTGCAACCTGGCCACATATTCCCATTGATGGCAAAAGAGGGTGGCGTGCTCATCCGTGCCGGTCATACTGAAGCGGGCTGTGACTTAGCAAGATTAGCAGGTTTTGAAGCTTCATCAGTCATCGTTGAAATTTTAAAGGACGATGGCACCATGGCGCGTCGTCCAGATCTTGAAATTTTTGCTGAAAAGCACGGATTAAAGATGGGCACTATTGCTGACCTAATTGAATACCGCAACACTAAAGAAACCAGTGTTGTACGTGAAGCGCAATGTAAGCTACCAACCCGTTTTGGTGAGTTTGATATGCTGACTTTCCGTGACACTATCGATAATCAATTACACTATGTATTAGTCAAAGGTCCGGTTACAGAGAACATACTTGTACGTGTTCACCTACAAAATACCTTTAACGACCTTTTACATTCCGAGCGCGATCAGCAACGCAGTTGGCCACTAGAAAAAGCAATGCAGCGCATTAGCGAAGACGGTGGCGTACTGGTACTGCTCGGTCATCAAGAGCATAGCAGTGATATTTTAGCCAAAGTTAAAGCATTTGAAGCTGAAGATAACGGCAGTGCACCTATTACAGCTAAGTGGCAAGGAACCTCACGTCAAGTGGGTGTTGGCTCGCAAATCCTAGCAAATGTAGGCGTGACATCAATGCGGTTACTTAGCTCACCAAAGCGTTATCATTCACTATCAGGCTTTGGTTTAGAAGTAACTGATTATATAGCAGAATAAAATACTATCTTGGGTTGGAAAATCATCCAAGGGGTAATTTAACACTTTTCTTATAAATTGCATGGGGATCAGCGTTAACGGCTGTGGTATCATACCGCCTCTTCCGCCCCCATGCTGGGTAATTAGCTAATTTTAGGTAAGATAAATGCACATAGTTCAAGGTAATATCGAATCGAAAAACGCAAAAATTGCGATCGTAGTTTCACGTTTTAATAGCTTTGTTGTAGATAGTTTACTTAGTGGTGCGGTAGACACTCTTAAGCGTTTTGGCCAAGTTTCAGATGATAATATCACTGTAATTAAAGTGCCTGGCGCTGTTGAACTGCCACTTGCTGCACGTCGTGTTGCGGCAAGCGGAAAATTTGACGGAATAATCTCACTTGGTGCGGTTATCCGTGGCGGTACACCTCATTTTGATTTTGTTGCAGGCGAATGTAATAAAGGTCTAGCTCAAGTTGCACTTGAATTTGATATTCCTGTTTCATTCGGCGTTTTAACCACTGATACTATTGAACAAGCAATTGAACGTTCAGGTACTAAAGCAGGCAACAAAGGCGGCGAAGCTGCTTTGGGTCTGTTAGAGATGGTTAACGTGCTGCAAGCACTTGAAGAACACCTGTAATCTAGGACAATTTAATGAAGCCTTCAGAGCGCCGAAAGGCACGTCGTTTAGCGGTTCAGGCCATTTACTCTTGGCAGCTAAGTGGCAACAATATTGCTGATGTTGAGCATGAGTTTCTAACTGAACAAAATGTTGATGGTGTCGATATAACTTACTTTCGTGAGTTATTAGCGGGCGTAGCAACTAAGAAAAGCCAATTGGATGAGCTAATCATTCCATTTTTGACTCGTCCTTTGAATGAAGTTGACCCTGTCGAAAAGGCGATTGTTCGTTTAGCAACTTATGAGCTGACTTTCCGCAAGGATGTTCCTTATAAAGTAGCAATTAACGAAGCTATCGAGCTTGCCAAAGCATTCGGCGCTGAAGATGGACATAAGTTCGTTAACGGTATTCTGGATAAGCTAGTCGCAAGAACGAAATAGTAAAAACGGCATCTTCGGATGCCGTTTTTGTATGCCTAAAAAGAGAATAACAGTTGCATGATCCGTGGCTGGCATTTAATAGCAGAACACATCTAACGTAACTAAAATCATAGCTAAGATCCTCTTACTATTAGATCCTCTTTTTTCCTCAAACCACTTCTTAATTTGTGATTGGTATTGTGAAAGAATTTCAATTAATCGAAAGCTTTTTTATTGGGCGTGCCCAGTCTCGAAAAGACGTTGCACTTGGCATTGGTGATGATTGCGCCATTGTTGAACCCGCTGCAAATAAATCTGTTGTGATATCTTGTGACACCTTAGTGGAAAACGTGCACTTCTTTGCTGATATGCCTGCAAAAGATCTGGGGTATAAGTCGCTAGCGGTGAATTTATCCGATCTGGCTGCTATGGGGGCGGAGCCTGCATGGATGACATTGGCGCTAACCTTGCCAGAAGTCGACGAAAATTGGTTGGCAGATTATAGTGAAGGCTTGTTTGAAATTGCCGAATACTATGGCGTAGCACTTATTGGCGGTGATACTACTCGTGGTCCCCGCTCAATCACCATTACCATTAATGGCCAAGTGCCTAAGCATGCGGGTCTGACTCGTAGCGGCGCAAGAAATGGAGATTGGATCTACGCTACCGGCACATTAGGTGATTCAGCTTTAGGGCTAGATCTACTGCGCGGAAAAGCGGATTGTAATGAAGACGATAGAAACTATCTTATTAATCGTCATTACCGGCCAACTCCAAGGGTATTAGCGGGGCAAGCACTGCGCACGCTGGCATCGAGTGCCATTGATATTTCTGATGGTTTAGTCTCTGATATCCGACATGTACTGAAAGCCTCGAATATTGGCGCCACAATCAATGTCGATAAGCTGCCTTTATCTCCCCAGCTCAAAGCCAATGTCTCAGCTGAGATGGCGCTAAGCTATGCATTAACGGGTGGTGAGGATTATGAACTACTCTTTACTGTCTCTGAAGCCCAAAAAGGCGCACTAGAGATCGCATTGGCTGAGACGGGTGTGAAGTTTACTAAGATTGGTCAAATTTGCACGGGTGGCAAGTTGAAATTGTTGTTAGATAAACAGCCATTTGAGCCCATTAACCTCGGATTTGAGCACTTTAATTGATGAATTTACTTTCAAAAGATAAAGCACTAACCAAGCTGTCTCTTAAAAATCCTATTCATTTTTTGGCATTAGGATTTGGCTCAGGTTTAGCCGCAAAGGCGCCAGGTACGTTTGGTACGCTTGCCGCCATACCGCTCTACTTATTAATGGCACCATTGAGCTTACCTTGGTATATCGGCTTGACGCTTTTTACCGTCTTAATCGGCTTTTATATATGTGATAAAGCCGCTAAAGATATGGGCGTGCATGATCACGGTGCTATTGTTTGGGATGAGATTGCCGGTTTACTTATCACCATGATAGCGGCGCCAGTGGGTTGGCAATGGTTACTGGCCGGTTTTGTGTTGTTTCGCTTTTTTGATATTTTGAAACCATGGCCGATTCGTTGGCTGGATGCAAAAGTGCAAGGTGGTTTTGGGATTATGATTGATGATGTACTTGCAGGGATATTTTCCTTGATTTGCTTACACACCGCAGCTCACTACTTGATTTAGGTCGTGAGTGTGGCATTAAAAAAGGAGCTATTGTTAGCTCCTTTTTTAATGGTTGTTTTACGCAAGTTCATTTAACTAAACAGCAGCTCTTTAGCATTGGCAATCGTATTACTGGTAATGGTGTCACCTCCCAGTAAGCGAGCTAACTCCTCAATTCGCTGGTCTTTATCTAGGGCAACCATGGATGTTTCTGTTTTACCAGATTTACTGGTCTTATTAACAAACATATGTTGATGGCCATTACCGGCAACTTGCGGTAAGTGGGTCACGCAAAATACTTGAGTCGATTCCCCTAAACTCCGCAGCATCCGGCCGACGACAGCCGCCGTTGGACCTGATATCCCCACATCTACTTCATCAAAAATGAGTGTTGGAGTCGCGACTTTTTTAGCGGTAATAACTTGTATGCCAAGGCCTATTCGAGAGAGTTCTCCGCCTGAGGCCACTTTAGCAATGGGCTGCAAAGGTTGACCTGGATTGGTGGTCACGAGAAACTCAATAGCATCGGAGCCTTGAGGGCTAATGACGGCTTGATTAAAGTTGACTGCGATACTGAATTTACCCTTAGGCATGCTCAGCTCATGAATCGATTGAGTCACTTTTTTATCGAGTTCTTTAGCGTAGCGGCCACGACTAAGGCTTAGTTTTCGTGCGTGATTCAAATATGCCTGTTGGCTATTTTGCAGTTGATTGCGGATCTCTTCAAGTTTGTCCCCGTCCGATCCAAGCTCATTGAGTTCATTCAACAGACCTTGATGGTGAGCAAACAATTCACTGGCATTGACATGGTGTTTGCGCGCCAGTTGCAGTGCTTTAGAGATCCGAAGCTCTAATTGTTCAAAGTATTCAGGGTCGAGTTCTAAACCTTCTAAATACCGTTCAAGCTCGCTACTACTCTCTTGTACTTGAATAAGTGCATCATTAAGCATGGCGACAACGCTGCCAAGTTCGGCATCATAACTTTCTAAATCTTGCCCCTGACTTATAGAGGTATTTAATAATGACTCAACACTCGCTTGATCATTGTCCTGCAAAATATTTAATTGGCTACGGCATAGCTCGATTAATGCTGTGCTGTTGGCGAGTTTTTTATGTTCAGCCTCTATGGTTTCAAACTCGCCTTTAGCAATGGCAAACTCATTGAGTTCTTCAACCTGGTATTGCAGTAACTGTTTACGAGCAAGCCTTTCATGCTGCGCTAACTCTAATTGATGTAACTGTTTTTCAACAGTTTTACATCTCTGATAACTCGCCGCTACAGTGTCGAGTAGCATTTTATGGTTGGCGTAACTATCGAGTAAAGTAAGCTGGTGCTCACTTTTTAGCATCGCATGGTGAGCGTGTTGGCCATGAATGCCAATCAGCAGTTGTCCGAGGCATTTTATCTGTGCAAGTGGGACTGGATTACCATTGATATATGCGCGTGAGCGGCCATCATTATTGATGGTTCGTCTTAAGATACACTCATTATCTAGTTCGAGATCATTATCTTCTAACCAGCGCTTTGCGAGTGGAATATCAGATAATGAAAAGCGTGCACTTACCTCCGCTTTGGTGGCGCCAGGCCGAATGGCATTAGCGTCGGCTCGATTACCTAGGCACAAGCCTAATGCATCTATAGCAATAGATTTACCCGCGCCGGTTTCACCAGTGATACTGGTCATGCCGGCTTTAAAATCGAGTTCCAAAAAACGCACAATAGCAAAATTATTAATGCTGAGTTGGCAAAGCATAGTGATGTCCTATCCCAATACACTGTATTAATGAACAGTATATACTGTTTTTTTATACAGTAAACTATCAGTTGGAAAATTAATCGATATCGGCAACTTTTTTCATCTCTAATTACCGCGTTCTATAAGCTAAAAGGTAATAAATACAGTTAGATGGGAAGTATTCATTAGCGGAGTAATAAATTTATCTAGTGCACTCTCTCACTATGCAGAAGTAAAAGTTGCTAGAACCAAGGTTTAGCAAGGCGGGCTTTTAAATTAAGCATCGAATGTTAACCCAATAGATAAGCTTCTAATAACGGTAAAGTAATAAAGGTGACAAGGGTACCCAATAGTATTCCCTGAGCACTGGTGATGACTTGAGTTTGGTACCGTTGTGCAAGTAGGTAGACACTGGCAGCAGTCGGCAGCGCCGCGAGTATGACGCCCATAGCAATCAATTGTGGATCAACATCTAGGCTAAACATGATCAAGTAAGTGACTAGAGGCTGAAAAATCAGTTTAATGGCATTGATAACACTAATCTCTGTGAGCTGTTTCAGGCTAATAATATGTGTTGAAGTTTGGTGTTGAGCTGATTTAGCGAGCACCATACCTATGGCAAACAGTGCACAAGGGCTCGAGGTCATACCCAGTTGACGAATGATGAGGGCGATACTATCAGGCAAAGTAATTGTCATTGCGGATAGGACTATCCCAACCATACTACCCACTACAATAGGGTTGTGCATTAAGGCGAGGCTAATGATTTTTGCCGCTGAGCTGCTTTGCTTGCGGCCAATCATTTCCAATGACACGAGCGCGATGGCAAAAATTAACACCGATAATAGACTGGCAATAGCGGCTGCGGCGAGTGCCGTTTGATTATTGGGAAACAACATCGCCATTAAGGGAATACCGATAAAAGCAGTATTGCCAAAGGTGGCGTTGAGCGCTCGCATAGACGCGACTGCGTTTTGAGATGGATTGGTCCAACGCGAGACGAGAAAGGTGATCGCGTAGCTGGTTAGCATGGCGCCACTAAACCCAGCGATATAACCCCAGTGCAGTATGTCGTTGATCGGGGTTTGTGCCAATGTGATCAGCATAATGGCCGGAAACGCAATATAGTACACATATTGGTTTAAAACTTGATCGGTCTCAGCAGGCAGCAGTTTTGATTTTTGCACCAAAGTGCCAATCAACATGATGCCAAATACAGCGAGTAGTGGCGTTATAACAGCTGACATATTTTCTCTATTAACTTGTCCACAATATACGTAAAACACGCATAAAATTGAGTTAGAACATTATCATATTTACGTTTTGTTATACTATTAATCTTAGGTCGTAGCCGATCCCCTTTTTATGTTTTAAACGCTTGGGTTTATATTGATGAATAGTAATTTTGGTTTGGAATTACAGCTGATCTACCAATTTGTTCATTTAGTTAATGCAGGGAGCTTTTCCCAAGCCGCTAAAGAGCTGGAGATGCCAATTGCAACGGTGAGCCGTAAGTTGACTAAATTGGAAACACAGCTCGATAAGCAGTTGTTGATGAGGAACACTCGCAAGCTGCGTCTAACAGAGGAGGGCATAGCGCTGTTTCAGCAATATCAGGCCATAGTATCTCAGTTTGACAGTATCAGAGGCGCTGCGGTGGATAAGCCTGAAGGTACCCTTAGAATAGCGGCTCCGGTGTCAATTATTTCGATGATTTTCATCCATGCCATTAACGAGTTTTGTGAAAAATTCCCAGATATACAGCTGCATATAGTACAAAATAATAACGTAATCGATCTTATAGATGAGGGGGTTGATGTTGCTATTGTCGGTGGCACCCAACCAGATTCTTCTTGGGTGTCGAGCTCTCTTGGCGTGCTTAATTATGGTTTGTTTGCCTCGTCGCAGTATATGGATAAGGCACCTAGCTTGTGCCATCCAAGCGATTTAGAACAACACGCGTTGATTAAAGTATGGCCTTTGTTTAACTGGACTTTAAAGCACCCATCGGGAGAGAACTTTTATTATGATGGACCTGCAAAACTGACGTTAAGTGAGTTAAATGGCGCAGTGCAGGCCGCTGTAGATCATGGTGGGGTTTTATATGGCCCAGCACTTTTTGTGAAAAACCAGCTTAAGAGCGGCCAGTTGACAACGCTATTACCTGAATGGATTGGTGAGAAAAGGCGGATTTCAATCTTGTATCATCAACGCAGTCATCAACCTTTGAAGGTTAAGCTCTTTATCGAGTTTATGCAGTCCAAAGCGGAGCAATTGTTCTCGATGGACAGTTAAGGGAACAACTATCACCTTGAATTAAGCGTATTCTATACCCACGTGATCCTGATGTTACAAATGGCATGAGTATAAGAGTCGCTTTAATAAAGCGACTCTTTTGCGGTATTACTCTGCTGCGCTGACGCCAATATTTGATATGCCGACGGTGACAATTTCTCGGCGTAACTCTTTGATGAAATCGGCTTTGAGATGTGGGTTCTTTTCGATGGTTTGCAGAAGATCTTCTTGCATCTCTTTTTCTTCAACCATGACTTCATGGTTAAAAATATAATCATCTAATTCTGATTCTTTATCAAAATCTTGCTCGCAGGTTGCTTCAATATAGTTGGCAACCGTAGCTGACGAGAGCTTACTGATATTAGTGATATCTTCTTCAACTTTACTTTCTAGTGCGCTTAGCAAAGAGGTTAAGGCTACCGCTGCATCTAGTGCTGGATATACGCCGTAGACGTCAAAATCAGCAGGCTCTGGCGTATTTTCTTCTATACGTTCCATTTGTAGCTCTAAATTTAGTTTCAGTTTATTGTCGTACATTGACTGCCAAAGCAGGTTGAGCAGTGTATCGAGCACCTTCGGGTTGCCAAATTCACACACTTCAGAAAAAAGCTGATAATTGGGTAGCATGCGCTGGCATAATGCAATAGCAAAAAGTTTCTTTTGTGCTAGTGTTAGCCCTTTTAAGCGTTGAAAAAAGCCCGGTTTATTTGTCATCTTTTATTTCCACTGATAGCTGGGTGATCACTTGATTAGCGGCTGATTCTACCTTAGTTAACTCATCAAGTAACTCAAGGATTTCAGGTTCTACATCTTCTACAGTAACACCACGCTTTAACCCTGACTCTATCTCCTGACAAAGTTGTTGGGTGGTCGGCACGCCACAATAACAGCTTGCACCGTGTAATTTATGAATACAGGTAAGCATGTTTTGCTGATCAAAATTCGTGAGTGCACTATTGATATGCTCCACCGTCTCTGGCAGTGACTTTAACAACATCTTCAACATATCAATGGCTAAGTTTGGCTTGTTATTTGCCTGCGTCAAACACAGTTCCCAATTTAAGGTGCGCTGATCAAAGTGGGTGAACTTGGGTTTGTTTTTCCATTTGCGGATCACTTCCTTCAGTGCTGCCTCATCGATAGGTTTGGGTAAGTAGCCATCCATACCACTCGATGATATACGCTCTCGCTCTTCAGCTATAGCGTGGGCGGTCACTGCTATAATGGGCGTATTGCGATTAGCTGAATTTTGTCTTATTAGTTTAGTGGCGCTAATGCCGTCAGTGCCTGGCATTTGAATATCCATAAAGATAAGGTCAAAACTGCGTTGTCTTGCAATTTCTACCGCGGCATCACCATTATCGACAATGAGCACTTGGGTCACTAGCTCTTTTAGTAATGTATCCATAAGCTTTAAATTAGCAGGGTTGTCGTCAACTGCCAGTACGGTTAAGTTTTCTCTCACCTCGGGGGCCGACATTATTGCAGGCATTGGCAATACTTCGGCTTCAAGTGTAGATTGTTGATCGATCAAGCTACTGGACAGTCGCTTCTCACCGATAGGCATCGTGAGTTGCTTGTCGATATAGGGGCGAATTTGAGTGAAGATATCCTCACTTTCGACGCAATTGTTTATCAGCATTAAGTAACTTATTTTAGGTTTAGCCACTTTGAGCAGCTCAACACCGTTGCCGCCAGTCGCGAGCGGTTTACAACTAAAGAGCCCATAATCAAACAAGTGATTTGACTGAGTCACAATAAATTCGAGCTGTTTACTGCTGGTCACCTTAGTGACTTTAAGACCCCAGCGTAGCAGCATACGTTCAATGGCATGCTGTGATAACGGATTAGGTTCGAATAGTAAAATGCTTTTATTCTTAAGCGTACCAATTGGTAAGGTATCGCTGATGGGGAATTGGCTTAAGTTAAGAGGTAAGGAAAACCAGAAGGTTGAGCCTTGTTGTAGCTCTGAATTACAGCCTATTTGGCCACCCATTCGATTAACCAAACGCTTGGTGATCACCAGTCCAAGACCGGTACCACCAAAGCGCCTTGAGATAGAAGAATCTGCTTGGCCAAAAGCTTGGAATAATGCGGCCAGTTTTTCGGCATCAATACCGATACCTGTATCAATTATCTCAATACGGACACGCGCTTTACCGTCCGCAATCTCTTCAAGTTGCATCTTAAGCTGCACACTCCCCCTGTCGGTAAACTTAATTGCGTTGCCGACTAAATTCGTCAGGATTTGGCTAAAACGCATCGCATCGCCAGTAACATCCTCTGGAATACGTGGGTCAACATCGATCACCAACTCAATCTGTTTTTCTCGTGCACTGCTAGACAACATAGTGACGGTTTCTTCGACTATTTCACGCAGAGAAAATGGCATGTTTTCCAATACCATTTTACCGGCTTCTAGCTTAGAAAAATCCAAAATATCGTTGATGATACTGAGTAGGCTCGTGGCGCTGCGCTCAATGGTACGAATATAGTCTTGCTGACTGGAGTGTAATGGGGTCTTTAATAACTGTTTTGCAAAACCAATGACGCCATTAAGTGGGGTGCGTAACTCATGGGACATGTTGGCTAAAAATTCAGACTTAATCCGGCTGGCTTCTAGCGCCCGCTTTTTGGCCATATCAAGCTCAACGTTTTGGATCTCAATTTGTTCGAGTGTCTCTCGTAAATCAGATGTGGCTTGGTCAATATTTTGCTGCATTTCATCATGGTATTCCGACAAGGAGCCTGCCATGGCATTAATACCGCGTTTAAGCAGATCCAGCTCACCAATGAGGTTTCCGGTTAAACGGGTGTCGAGTTTACCTTCTCGAATTTTGGCTACCACTCGTACCATTTCAGTAATGGGTTGGGTTACGTTTTTAACCAGTCGGAAAGTAAAAAATAGATTCAGCTGCACCCCAATCAATACAATAATAAACGCCGCCACAGCGGCGCGATGTTGCTCAAGCAGCGCATTCTCTTTATTGATCAATATCGATATGTAGCCGAGTTTAACGGCCTCTATTGAGATCCTATTGTCATTCTCATCGAAGGTATCGACAGGTCGCACTGCACTGTTTTTGAAAATCGGGCTGCGTAAAATCATACTGTCACCGACTTGCTCAAGTTCAGTTCTTAGCATCGAACTTAGCGGTTTGTCGTAACGCATGACTTCATGATTTTTATAATGATGCGAGGTGACGACGACACGGTTGTCGACATCAAAAATAGCAATAAACTGTACTAAAGAGGCTTTGTTGAGCTGAGCGGCGGTGATTAAGCGCTTTGTGGTTTCAAAATCTTTACTGTCTAAACCGACCTCTGCCGCAATGGCTAAAGGCTCGATGATACTACTCGCTTGATCTATGAGCGTTTCTTCAAGTTCATAAAATCTATTTATGGTAAAATAGCTTCCCAATAAAATACCCACTAAAATAGTTGGAGCTAACGCCAATACCAGAACCCATGAACGCAGGCTGTACTTGGTCATATTGTTGGCTTCATTCATGAGACGATTGGGTTACCGATAAATATAGTGAGAGTATTCGATAGACTGCCAGTAACAGCCTGTGTTGGCCAGTTTTTTTTATCTATTTAGAGAGTAACATGGCACAATTTTTTAAAGCAAAACCAAATAGATCTAAACAATTATCCTCAAAGTTATCTTTGGCTGTAACCCAGCTGGATCATCTCGGTGCAGGCATTGCTCATGATCAAGGGAAGATTGTGTTTATAAGCGGTGCACTTCCTGGCGAAACGGTTCAAGTCCAGTTGACTGAGCAGAAAAAGAAGTTTTCTAGAGCAAAACTGTTAAAGGTTGAAAAACCATCAAGCGAGCGTGTCGAGCCTGCGTGCCCGCATTATGCTAGCTGTGGCGGTTGTGATTTACAGCATCTAGATATAGAGGCTCAACGAGCACACAAAGCTCGAGCATTGCAGGAATTGGTCGCTAAATTTGCTCAAACTCAGGCAAGTGAAGTCTGTGATACATTGAGTGATTCGCCTTGGCACTATCGTCGAAGAGCGCGCTTAGCGACTTGGTTTGATCGAAACACCAAACATATTAGTTTAGGGTTTCGGGCCAGTAGTAGCAGCGACGTCGTAGAGATCCAATCCTGTGCTGTAATGACAAAACCACTATCGGGGTTGATCCCTGATCTGGCTTACTTATTAAATCAGCTCAGCGGCAAAAAAGCGTTAGGGCATGTAGAATTGACCCAGGCTGACAACGGCATTTTTGTAGTATTACGTATTACCAAGGCGTTATCGGATAAAGACAGAGAACGTTTGGCTGCATTTGGTGAGAGCAAGGTGCTCAATCTGGTGTTGCAAGACGATAATGCCGAGACTGAACATCTTAGCGGCAATGGTGAACAACCATTCTATTGTTTGGGTGACAGCGATACTGAACTTAAGTTTTCAGCGGGTAACTTCATTCAAGTTAACGCAGCGGTTAACCAAGCAATGGTCAAGCAAGCGGTAGACTGGCTTAACCCTCAAGCAGATGAGCGGGTGCTTGATCTGTTTTGTGGTATCGGTAATTTTAGTTTGCCATTAGCTAAAAGTGGCGCTGAAGTTATTGGTGTTGAAGGGGTGCCAGCCATGGTGGCTCAGGCAACGCTTAACGCGCAGCATAGTGGTTTAGATAAAGTGTCCTTTTTTCATGCCGATTTAAGCGCGGATTTGTCACAAGAACCATGGTTAGGCAAAGTGGATAAGATGCTGATTGATCCTGCAAGAGCGGGGGCTTATGAAAGCATGTTATCGCTAAAGAAGCTTAAACCTAAGGCGTTGGTTTATGTCTCTTGTAATCCTGCAAGCTTAGCGCGTGATAGCGAAGTGATATTAAAGCAAGGTTATGCACTTAAAAAGATAGCCTTGGTGGATATGTTTCCACAAACACACCATTTAGAATCAATGGCATTATTTGAACTGGATAAATAGACAACTTTAGTTACGATTGTCAGCGTTTGTTTATTGACAATATACGCTCAATGCTGAAGATAGAAGGTCTGAAT
Source organism: Shewanella sp. Choline-02u-19 (assembly GCF_002836205.1). Taxonomy (NCBI): domain Bacteria; kingdom Pseudomonadati; phylum Pseudomonadota; class Gammaproteobacteria; order Alteromonadales; family Shewanellaceae; genus Shewanella; species Shewanella sp. Choline-02u-19. Next base: position 2,401,709 of record NZ_PJBE01000013.1, on the reverse strand, counting down.
TTTAATGGTTTGGACTGATGTTTTTGGTTTAATCCACTTCGAGACGTAAAGGAATAATAGACGATGGTATCAGTTCGCGAAGCACATTTTAACGACCCTCACTTTCAACTAGAAGAGTGGGTAAAACGTTATATTAGTGATTCCAACGAAGCCAAAACTCTTTTGGAGTTGATAGAGCAGGTTGAGTTATTAGTGGGCCAAAATAAAGAGGCCAACCTTCCTGTACTGCAACGTGCTCGAGAGATGATTGAAATCCTTGCACCTTTGAATATGGATATTGAAACGCTGCAAGCTGCCATTTTGTTTGTTGTTTTTGATGCAGACTTAATCACTCAAGAAGACATTCAAGAGCGCTTTGGCCCAAAACTTGAAGTTTTGGTCTCCAGTGTGGAAACCATGAATGCCATTGGTGCGCTAAAAGTTAACAATCAAACCCGCCATGGTGAGCCGCAAATAGACAACATTCGTAAAATGTTGCTGGCGATGGTTGAAGATGTGCGTGCCGTGGTGATTAAGCTTGCTGAGCGTATTTGTTTGCTGCGGGAAATTAAGAATGCCGACGAAGACGTAAAGGTACTTATTGCGAGAGAGATTGCTGATGTGTATGCACCGTTGGCAAATCGTCTTGGTATTGGGCAGTTGAAATGGGAGCTTGAAGATATCTCTTTTCGCTACCTGCATCCGCAAACTTATAAAGATATCGCCAAGCAACTTGATGGTAAACGCCTCGATAGAGAAACCTTTATCGACGACTTTGTGAGCCAGCTGCAAGCGCGTTTAGATCAGGACGAGATCCGAGCCAAAGTGTATGGCCGTCCAAAACATATCTACAGCATCTGGAAAAAGATGAATGGCAAGCAACTCAAATTTGATGAGTTGTTTGATGTTCGAGCGGTAAGAATTGTTACCGACAGACTACAAGATTGCTATGGAGCATTGGGTGTTGTACATACTCTTTGGCATCATATTCCGCGTGAATTCGACGATTACGTCGCTAACCCTAAGCCGAATGGCTATCAGTCAATCCACACTATTGTGGTGGGGCCTGAAGGTAAAACAGTCGAGATTCAAATCCGTACTGAACAGATGCACGAAGATGCTGAATTAGGTGTCGCCGCCCACTGGAAATATAAAGAGGGCAGTGCAAGTAGCAGTGGCAAGCAAAGCGGCTATGAAGAAAAGATTAACTGGTTACGTAAAATCCTACAGTGGCAAGAAGATGTCGCTGAAAGCGGTAACCTCGTCGAAGAGGTACGTAGCCAAGTTTTTGAAGACCGTGTCTATGTATTTACCCCTAGTGGCGAAGTTGTTGATCTTCCGCTAGGTTCGACGGTGCTGGATTTTGCTTACTATATTCATTCGCATGTCGGACATAAGTGTATTGGCGCCAAGGTTGACGGCCGTATTGTCCAGTTTACTTACCAAGTTGAAACAGGGCAGCGGATTGAAATCATTACTTCTAAAAATCCAAATCCGAAAAGAGATTGGCTTAATCCTAATCTAGGCTATATCAAAACGTCACGGGCACGCTCTAAGATCCAACATTGGTTTAAGCAACAAGATAGAGACAAAAACATTGTTGCAGGCCGTGAAATGCTTGAAAACGAACTGGCGCGCACTAACTTAAAACTCAAAGACGCTCAATCCGCCGTGGAACGATTTAACATGGTCAGCATGGACGATCTCCTTGCCGGGATCGGTGGTGGTGA